>JBGVQN010000001.1:0-96588 GCA_045127535.1 Lachnospiraceae bacterium
CTTTGGGAAGTATCTGCAAGAAAATATTTTCTAAGCACGACTCTTGAAAACGCCGGCACTTTAAATTTTGTGCCGCAGGCGCAAAATTTATTAGTACCGCTGCGTTTTCACCGAAGCGAGAGCGTGTCCTGCGTGAAAATATTTTCTTGCAGATACTTCCCAAAACTGATAGTGAATACAGTTTCACAATTCCCTGTCATCTATTTTCGTGATTACTGTCAACCCCACAGATAGGGTTCTTACGCATATTTATAGCAGATTGGGAAACCTGCTTTCCCCGCTTCCGGAAAATAGGTTTCCCAATTTCATTCATTATTTCCCGTTAGGACGTATCTGCAAAATAGGACTTTCTGCAGATACAGTTGTCTCCTCTGTCAGCCTTGTAATGGTAAACTTCTCAGGGTTTGGAATCACCATAGGAAGAATTGGCTCTGCTCCTGATTCTATCATCTTCTCTAAATCAATCTGCATGATCACGTCGCCTGCTTCTACCACCTGGTTAGGTTCTACAAAAATCTCAATAGAAAATTCATTTTCCTGAGGAACCCCCAGACCTATATGAAGGATGATCTCAGCCCCCTGCTCTGTCTTAATACAAATGGCATGACCCGTATGCATGATCAACGTGACCACACCATTTGCCGGTGCCAGAATAGTTCCGGATTTCATATAAAAGGCCACTCCCTCTCCCAACAGGCCATTGGCATATGTCTCATCATCCAACTGGCTTAAGGGAATCAGTTCACCATCAACCGGTGCCACAAGTGGCTTTCCTTTTCCTTTTAATATGTCTGTCAATAATCCCATAACCATTCCTCATTTCAGTTTTATTTGCCGCTCTTATTTCTTGATTGCAAACCCCACTGACTATATCATACAAAAAAAAACGCTTTCCTACAACCCTTTTCCGGTACAATTTCACCAAAAATGAGTATTTTCCTCTTATATATCAAAAAGAGACAACTGATTTGACTGGGGCAGTCCCTTTAAAATTCCAAGCTCTACCATTTTATCTATCATGGTCTTGCTGACCTTGGACCGCTCTCTGAAATCATCCAGAGACAAAAATTCACCAAAGGATGCCGCTTCCTCAATACCCTGTGCAGCTTTTTCACCCAGACCGTCAATTGCTGCAAAAGAAGGCATCAGCTTTCCATCTACGATCTGGAACCGCTGGGCTTTGGCCTTGTAAATGTCAATTGGAACAAAATCATACCCTCTGGCATACATTTCCTGTACCACACGCATGTCCTTGTAAGTCACTTCTTCTTTTGGAGAAAGACTATCCTTCCGCTGCTGGAAGTCCCGCATATGCGCCTCTAGCTTTGCCTTTCCAAGACACATCAGCTCATACGTAAAACCGGTAGCACGGATACTGAAATAAGCTGCATAATAAGCAAGGGGATGGTAAACCTTACAATAGGCAATTCTCCATGCCATCATAACATATGCCGCTGCATGGGCTTTCGGGAACATGTACTTGATTTTTTTACAGGACCAGATATACCAGTCAGGCACATCATGGGCAATCATATGTTCTTCCCACTCCGGCTTTAATCCTTTGCCTTTTCGCACACTTTCCATAATGGTAAAGGACTCTTCCTTGTCCATTCCCTTATTAATCAGATAGGTCATAATATCATCTCGGGTACAGATACAGGTGGAAATGGTTGCCTTGCCCTCCTGCAGCAGTGTCTGGGCATTGCCCAGCCATACGTCTGTACCGTGGGAAAGACCTGCAATGCGTACCAGATCAGAAAAATGCTGTGGTTTGGTATCCATTAACATGCCCATGGCAAAATCTGTACCAAACTCCGGAATACCAAGTGCCCCCAGTTTGCATCCCATAATATCATCCGGTGTGATCCCCAGTGCAGATGTATTCTGAAACAAGGACATGACTTTCTGATCATCCAGAGGAATCTTTCTGGCATCCAGTCCTGTCAGATCTTCCAGCATACGGATCATGGTCGGATCATCGTGTCCCAGTATGTCAAGCTTTAGCAGGTTGTGGTCAATGGAATGATAATCAAAGTGGGTGGTAATAATATTGGTGGTCATATCATTGGCCGGATGCTGTACCGGGGTAAAAGAATTAATTTCCTCACCCAGAGGCAATACAATAATACCACCTGGATGCTGGCCAGAGCTTCGGCGCACCCCTGCGCAGCCAGCAGCCAGACGCACCACCTCAGCGTTGCGCTTATGAATGTCACGCTCTTCAAAATAGTTTTTTACATATCCAAAAGCGGTTTTATCTGCCACAGTGCCTACTGTACCTGCACGGAAAGTCTGTCCTGCTCCAAAAATCACTTCTGTATAAGCATGAGCTTTACTCTGGTATTCTCCGGAGAAATTCAAGTCAATATCCGGCTCCTTGTTTCCCTTAAATCCCAGGAATGTCTCAAAAGGAATATCAAATCCCTCTTTTTGCAGCGGTTGTCCGCACACAGGGCAGTTTTTATCCGGCATATCACAGCCTGCGCCTCCTGCAAAGGCACGTACCTCATCCGACTCAAAATCACTATAGTGACAGTTGGAACAGATATAATGGGGACTTAAGGGATTTACCTCTGTAATACCAGACATAGTAGCTACAAAGGAGGAACCTACCGAGCCTCTGGAACCTAC
This sequence comes from Lachnospiraceae bacterium, assembly GCA_045127535.1. GTDB lineage: Bacteria > Bacillota > Clostridia > Lachnospirales > Lachnospiraceae > UBA2942. The sequence continues at coordinate 2,632 of JBGVQN010000001.1, forward strand.
CATATAACCATCCTCATTAGATTTATTCACCAGTTTCTGGGCAATGATATACATTACGGCAAATCCATTACTAATAATGGAATTTAATTCTCTCTCCAGACGTTCCTCTACGATAGGAGGCAGTGATGCTCCGTATATGGAGCGTGCCTTGTGATAACACATTTCCCGCAGGTCAACATCTGCATTTGGAATAACCGGAGGACACTTATCCGGACGCACTGGTTCGATCCGGTCAATACTGTCTGCAATCAGGTTGGTATTGGTAATAACCACCTCTTCTGCCTTTTCACTGCCAAGATACTGAAATTCTTCCAGCATCTCCTCTGTAGTACGAAAATATAACGGTGCCTGGTTATCTGCATCACTAAAGCCCTTTCCTGCCATAATAATTCTGCGATATACCTCATCCTCAGGGTTCATAAAGTGGACATCACAGGTAGCACATACAGGCTTATGAAACTGATCACCCAGATCACAGATCCGGCGGTTCATATCTTCAATATCCTTTTCTGACTGGATGGCAGGAATGTCTTCCTTCAAAATCATAAACTTATTGTTACCCGTAGGCTGTATTTCCAGATAATCATAAAACTCTACAATACGGGCAATTTCTGCATCAGGCTCACCACGTAAAAGTGCCTGATATAGTTCTCCTGCCTCACAGGCAGAACCAATGATCAGTCCCTCCCTGTACTGATTTAACAAGCTTCTTGGAATACGGGGCTGTCTGTGAAAATAAGTCACGTGGGACTGGGAAATAAGCCGGTACAAATTGATCCGGCCAGTTTCATTTTTTGCCAGCAGTATAATGTGGTAATAGGGCATCTTACGGATTGCCTCCACATCCAGCTTGGACATGGCATCGATATCTGCCAGCGTTTCCACACCCTTTTCCTGAAACATATGGACAAGTTTTAAGAAAATTTCACCACAGCATTCCGCATCATCTACTGCACGATGGTGATTTTTCAGTGTGATATCCAGTGCCTTGGCCACTATATCCAGCTTGTATTTGTTCAGCTTGGGCAGCAGCACTCTGGCCATGGCCACCGTATCTATATAGGTAGGGTGATACGCTATGCCAAGATTCGCAGCATTCTGACAGATAAAGCTTACATCAAAGGATGCATTGTGTGCTACCAGTACTGCGTCCTGGCAAAAAGCCAGAAACTCCGGCAGTATGGTATCTATCTGCGGACTATTGATGACCATGTCATCATTAATACCTGTCAGCTGCTCAATACGGAAGGGAATTGGCTCCTTGGGATTCACAAAAGTGCTATACCTGTCTACTATTTTTCCCTCTGAAATTTTTACTGCACCAATCTCTATGATGTGGTTGTAAATAGGACTGAAACCTGTGGTCTCAATATCAAACACTACAAATGTATCTGACAGGGTCTGCCCCTGTTCATTTGCCACGATTTCCTTGGTATCATCTACCAGATATCCTTCTACTCCATAAATAATCTTAAAGGAGGTATCTTTTCTGTCTACTGCATGAAAGGCTTCCGGGAAAGCATACGCACAGCCATGATCTGTAATGGCCAGTGCCGGATGCCCCCAGGCTTTTGCCTGCTTGACCAGTACCTTTGCATCAGACACGCCGTCCATTTCACTGGCCTTGGTATGGCAATGAAGCTCTACCCGCTTTTTAGGCGCATTATCTATGCGCTTTTTTTCAATACTTGCACTTTTCTTTACACCGGCAATTGAGGTCAGTCCCAGCTCTCTGTCAAACTTGTCCTGCTGGCACACACCTTTTACGGTGTAATATTCTCCCTCTTTCAGATTGGCACACAATTCATCTACAAACTCTGACTCAATAAAGATCTTTCCTACAATGGTATCTGTATAATCTGTTATAGTAAAAATCAGAATGAACTTCAAGCCTCCCCGGAGTTCTCTTTTTTCCAGAGAGAGGAGCTTACCTTTGACAATTACCTCACCAAACCCTTCCTCCAGATCACAAATGGAAGTAACTTCTCCTTCAAAGTCCCTGCCATATATCACATCCGGGTTTTCGGAACGTTTGTAGCCACGGAAAGAACCTTTTCCCTGTCTGCCCTGACCTTCCTTTTTCCACTCATGTCTGCCTGACTGGGGTTTTGCAGACTGCACCTTGACTGCAGCGGCTGTTTTTTCTCTGGGCTGAGGCGCAGCCTTGCCAACCGGCTCTTTGGCAGCGGCAGGAATGGGCTGAGGTGTCTGGGATGGTGCAGTTTCCCAGGGCGGAAGCTCTGTGGTTTCTTTTGTGGCAGCTGTCTCCTGAGAGACTCTCTCAATTTGGCGCTGGCGTACGATTTCAATCTCACGCTTCTTTCGTTCTTCTTCCTGTTTTTTGTTGTCTTTTTTGTAATATGCCATCTCTACTATGAGATGGAAACCGCAGCGCTCACAGAAAATTTTTTCCAGATGCTGTCCAATGGATGGTGCCAGACGTCTGCCCCAAAGGGTATTTTCAACCTCTACCCGCACCTTTCCCTCTTCAAACTGCCACTTTGCATGGTGAAGCAGGCTGTAGGCTACTTCGCTGGCATTGCGCATTTCAAGCAGTATGCTGTCTTGATACCGTTGGAACAAATTTTCCGGGGTATACTGGGAAGACAGGTGAAAACGCTCCATCAGAATGACTTTTAATTCATCACTGCCAAAAAGCTGTTTTTGCATCTGTTTTTCAATACGGTATATGGTTTCCTTTTGTATCAGTCTGGGAGATTGTATATAAACACGTATGGCTTTTCTATCTCTGGTGTAGTTAATCTGGGTCACTGTTACCAGGTTTAGAAGTTCCTGCAGTTTCTCATCAAATATCAAACCCGGAAAAGTCTCAAAAAACTTCTTTTCCAATCTATCATCTTCTTTCTTTGATATAAAGGGGACGCGAAACTCACATTTTGAGAGAGGCGGTGAATGGAGAAACATGGTGGCTGGAATGGGAGAACGACAGAGGGGACTGTGGAGATTGTTTTACGCAGGACACGCTCTCGCTTCGGTGAAAACGCAGCGGTGCTAAGATGTCAGACAGATTGTGATGCAGGCATAAGCAAGCTTCTGCCTGCATCACAATCTGTCTGACATCTAAGTACCGGCGTTTTAAAGAGTCCTGCTTAAAAACGATCTCCACAGTCCCCTCTGTCGTTCTCCCATTCCAGCCACCATGTTTCTATGCCCACTACCTCTCCCAAAATGTGAGTTTCGCTGTTGCCTGGCTATATGTTCTATGAATCATTGATTGAATCACTGTATGAATCACTGTATGAATCATTGCTTGTTTTTTTACTCGGTTACCTGCCAGTTTTTTAACTCGTTGTAGAGGGCGTCTAAGAGGTCGGATTCGGGGACTTTGCGGATGACTTCGCCTTTTTTGATTAAGAGACCGATTCCGTCGCCGCCGGCGATTCCTAGGTCGGCTTCACGGGCTTCGCCGGGGCCGTTGACTACGCAGCCCATGACTGCTACTTTTAAATTCAGGTCAAAGCCGGAGACCATGGTTTCTACTTTGTTGGCAAGACCGATCAGGTCGATCTTGGTACGGCCGCAGGTTGGGCAGGATACTACTTCAATGCCCCCTTTGCGCAGGCCTAAGGTACGTAAAATGAGCTTGGCAGACTTGATCTCCTCTACCGGGTCGCCGGTGAGGGAGACACGGATGGTGTCGCCGATGCCCTGGTTTAAGATGAGCCCCAGTCCGATGGAGGACTTGATGTTGCCGGATATGAGGGTGCCTGCTTCGGTGATGCCTACGTGGAGTGGGTATGAGGTCTTTGGTGCCAGCAGTTCGTGGGCACGGACGCACATCATCACGTCTGAGGACTTGATGCTCACTACCATCTGATCGTAGCCGCATTCCTCGATCATGCGTACTTTATCCAAGGCACTTTCTACGATACCTTCTGCTGTGACGCCGCCATATTTTTCGACCAGTGGCTTTTCTAAGGAGCCGCTGTTGACGCCTACACGGATGGGCACACCGTATGCCTTGGCTTTTTCTACCACTGCCTGTACGTTGGCAAGGGAGCCTATGTTGCCTGGGTTGATGCGGATCTTGTCTGCACCATTTTCTATGGCTGCCAATGCCATTTTGTAATCAAAATGGATGTCTGCCACCAGAGGAATGTGGATCTGCTTCTTGATCTCTGCAACAGCTGCTGCTGCCTCTAAGGTAGGCACAGTACAGCGGATGATCTCACAGCCTGCTTCCTCTAACTGCAGGATCTGGCGTACAGTTGCCTCCACATCCTCTGTCCTGGTATTGGTCATGGACTGGATCAGGATGGGATTGCCGCCCCCAATATATCTGTCTCCGATCTTAATTATTTTTGTATGTTCACGAAACATAATCTGCCTCCTGTTTAAAAAACTGCAGGTAATTGCGAAACACATTACGGACGCTTTGGGAAGTATCTGTCAGAAAATGTTTTCTAAGCGGGACTCTTGAAAACGCCGGTACTTTAAATTTTGTGACGCAGTCGCAAAATTTATTAGTACCGCTGCGTTTTCACCGAAGCGAGAGCGTGTCCTGCGTGAAAATATTTTCTGACAGATACTTCCCAAAGCTGATATGGAATACAGTTTCGCAATTACCTATAAAAAACTGCAGCGAAAGGGACACCAGCTATGGGTATCCCTGCCTGCAGATTTTTGTGATTAGATAAATAACTTCTTAATGTCATTAAACAATACTGCCACCATCAAAAGCATCAGCAGTACAAACCCAATAAATGTGACAAATGCTTCTTTTTCTTTTGCAACCGGCTTGCCTCTCAGTGCTTCAATCAAGCAGAAGATCAGACGGCCGCCGTCTAATCCCGGAATGGGCAGCAGGTTCATTACACCTAAGTTGGCACTGATCATGCCCAGGAAATTGGCCATGGTCAGGAACATGGTCATAAACTGTGTATAGGCAGACTCATCCTTGGTCACTTCCTGCACATCATCTACTAAAGTATCTACCGTGGTGGCAATGCCTACCGGTCCTGAAAAATTGTTCAGAGAAAAGCCGGAAGTAAACATCTGTACCAGTGATTTTACCACTACTTCCACTGTATAACCAACCTCGTGGAATGCATAGGTAATGACCTCCAGTCCCTCTGCCTCGTAATACTGTCCTCCATACACACCCATGAGATAGCTCTGGTCATCCTCGCTCCACTCCGGCTGAATGGTAGTCTCATACTGTACGCCGTCCCGCTCATACACCAGATGGATTTCTTCGCCAGGATTGAGATAGTTGTTTAAGGTGATCTGTCTGTAAAAATGGATGCGCTCACCATTTAACTTCACAATGGTATCACCCGCTTCCAGACCAGCTTCCTGTGCAGGGTAGCCGTCAATGACATCCATTACAATAGGCTTATCTACACCGGACTGACTTACAATAATGAGAAACACCAGAAATGCCAGAATAAAATTAAACAAAGGACCTGCAAACAGCACTGAAATTCTTGCCCATACAGACTTGGAAGCAAAACTGTCCTCCGCTGCAGCAATGGCAGCATTTTCTTCCTTTGCTTCCTCTGTATCCGGCAGTCCCATATCGTTGCCTTTCATAATGCAGGCACCCCCAAAAGGTACCAGCTTCAGACAAAATCTGGTATGCTTACCCTGAATACCGATCAGCTCCGGGCCCATACCGATGTCAAAGGACTCTACCTTAATTCCATTTTTTCGTGCCAGCAGATAATGACCAAACTCATGTACCACTACCACTAGACTGAAAATCAATAGAAACAGAATAATACTGATGAAATTCATGAATTCCTCCAAACCTTACGCATCTACACCAGTATCCCTGTGTCAGAATGCTTTCTTTCTATATATTCGTATACAGCAGCCTCTGTCTCCAGAATCTGTGTCACATCAGGCTGGGCAATCCATGGAATCTGCGCCATACATTCCCCTATGATATCGGTGATCCCTAAATAGGAGATCTTTCTCTGTAAAAACAGGCTCACTGCCTTTTCATTGGCTGCATTGAATACAGTTGGGGCATTGCCGCCCTTTTCTCCTGCTTCATATGCCATCTTAAGCCCTACAAAGTTTTCAAAGTCCGGCGCCTCAAAGGTGATCTGTCCAAGAGCAGCAAAATCCAGTCTGTCTCCCGGCAGATATCTGCGTTCCGGATAATACAGTGCATACTGAATGGGCAGCTTCATATCCGGTGTACCAAGCTGTGCAATGACTGCACCATCTGCAAACTGCACCATGGAATGAATCACGCTCTGTGGCTGTACCACTACCTGCACCTGATCATACTCTACCCCAAAAAGCCACTTGGCCTCCATGACCTCCAGACCCTTGTTCACCATGGTAGAAGAATCAATGGTGATCTTCTGACCCATAGCCCAGTTTGGATGCTTTAAGGCATCTTCCACCCGGATATGCTCCATCTGGGCTCTGGTATAGCCTCTGAATGGGCCGCCGGAAGCAGTCAGCAGAATCTTATGGATCTGGTTGTGACGCTCACCATTTAAGGACTGGAAGATGGCAGAATGCTCACTGTCCACCGGTAAGATCTTAACCCCTGTCTCTTTTGCCAGAGGCATGATCAGATGTCCTGCAGTGACCAGTGTCTCCTTGTTGGCCAGGGCAATGTCCTTACCAGCTTTCATTGCTGCAATGGTCGGACGGATGCCAATCATTCCTACAATGGCGGTGACCACGATCTCTGCCTCTTGTGCAGTGGCAACCTCGATCAGTCCATCCATGCCGGATACCACCTTTGTATCCAGATCTGCAATGCGCAGCGCCAGCTCCTTTGCGTGGGATTCCTCCCATACAGCAGCCAGCTTTGGACCAAACTGCCTGATCTGCTTTTCCAACAGGTCAATGTTTCTGCCTGCGGCAATGGCCACCACCTCTATATCCTGGTTATTTTCAACCACCTCTAACGTCTGGGTTCCGATGGAACCGGTAGAACCCAGGATTGCAATTTTCTTCATTGGTCAGCTCTCCCTGCACTTATTTTTTCACACCGCCGTAACGTCTGTCTCTTTTGTTATATGCTTCAATGGCCTTGATCAATTCATCATTGTTAAAATCAGGCCAGAAAATATCTGTTACATAGATTTCTGTATAAGCCAGCTGCCATAACAGATAATTGGACAGACGGATCTCCCCACTGGTACGGATCAGCAGATCCGGGTCAGGAATCAGCTTGGTATCTAAGTATCCTGCAATGGTAGCCTCTGTAATCTCCTCTGGCACCAGCTTGCCATCCATGGCATCCCTGGTCATCTGTGTCACTGCACGGCGGATCTCATCACGGCCGCCGTAATTGACTGCAATGACAAAGGTCAGACCGGTATTATCCTTGGTTTTTTCCTCTAAGCGGTTGATGCCCTCAATAATATCTGCATCAAAGCGGTTCCTGTCACCGATCATAATGACACGCACATTGTTCTGTACTGCAATTTTCAGCAGTCTCTTACAATAATAACGGAACAATGACATCAGGGCAGATACTTCTTCCTCAGAGCGCTTCCAGTTTTCCGTTGAAAAACCGTACACAGTCAGATACTCAATTCCCAGTCTGGCTGCATCCTCTACCGTCTGCTCTACTACTTTACACCCTTCCTTATGTCCCATGGTACGGGGCAGGTTTCTGGCCTTGGCCCAGCGTCCGTTACCATCCAAAATAATTGCCACATGCTTTGGTATTACAAGCCCTTCTATACTCATACACCCTCCAAATATTCTTATCTTTTAGGCATTTGCGAAACAATTTACCGGATGCTTCACAAAGCTGCTGCGAAACATCATTTGCCAACTGCCTATTCTGATCTTTTACGAAAACCGGGCCGCCGCAAACATAAATGCAGCAGCCCGGTCCCCCGTCAGACAAATGTACTTCTCTATATACATTCTATCCGATTATTCAGCAAAAAAACATTATACAGTCATGATTTCCTTGGTCTTGTCCTCAATCAGCTTGTCAATTTTTTCCACATACTTGTCAGTCAGCTTCTGAACCTTGGTCTCTAACTCTTTCTGCTCATCCTCTGTGATCTCATTTGCCTTGATCATCTTCTTAAATGCATCATTGGCATCTCTGCGGATGTTACGGATGGCTACCTTGGAAGCTTCACCTTTCTTCTTTACATCCTTTGCCAGTACCTTACGTCTTTCCTCCGTCAGTTCTGGGAAAACCAGACGGATTGCCTTACCGTCATTGCTTGGGGTAATGCCCAGGTCAGAAGCAATGATTGCCTTTTCAATGGCCTTAATCAAAGACTTCTCCCATGGCTGAATCAGGATCATTCTTGCTTCTGGCACGGAAATATTAGCAACCTGCTGCATGGCAGTAGGCACACCATAATACTCTACTGTAATCTTATCCAGTAAATGTGGATTGGCACGGCCTGCACGGATGTTGGAATACTCATTCTCCAGTGCCTGTAAGGACTTACCCATTTTATCTTCATACTCTTTTAACTGCTCGCTCATAAAGCCTCCCTCTCTGCATGCTGCCACACTCTGAATCACAGCATCATTCATATATTTCTCTGTACTTTTCACAGGATCTTGCTCAAATCCTGGAGTTTTATTCCGTGTTCTACTTTTACGATCATCAGGCTGTTACCAGAGTACCATGATTCTCACCATTCATGGCATAGGTAATACCGTCTGGCTCATTCAGGCTGAATACCTGTAATGGCATGCGGTTTTCCATACACAGAATAGATGCTGTCAGGTCGATCACTGCCAGCTTCTTTGCAACTACCTCATCGATGGAGATAGACTCATACTTCTTAGCATCAGGATTGGTCTTAGGATCGCTGTCATATACGCCATCAATAGCCTTTGCCAACAAAATTACATCTGCTTCCATCTCAATGGCTCTGAGTACAATGCCAGTATCCGTAGAGAAGTAAGGATGTCCCGTACCTCCTGCAAAGAATACCACCTTGTTCTGGGCAAATGCCTGATTGGCATCATCCTTGGAAAACAGCTTCGTGATAGAACCGCACACAAAAGGAGTGAAAATTTCTGTATCCATACCTGTAGAACGGAAGATTTCTGACACATAAATACAGTTCATAATGGTGGCCAGCATACCGATCTGATCTGCCTTTGGTCTGTCAATGGCATTGCTGGAACGGCCTCTCCAGAAGTTGCCTCCGCCAATGACAATACCTACTTCTACACCTGCATCTACGGATGCCTTTACCTGCTCTGCCACCATCTTACAGGTAGCCTCATCAAAGCCGGTTTTTTTCTCACCAGCCAAAGCCTCTCCGCTTAACTTTAAAAGCACTCTGCGCTTCTTCATCTCTTATTTTCCTTTCCTTTATCGGGCATATAAATATCTGGCCCAACCTACTATCTAAACAGAATTCTCAGTATGATTATAACATATCACCATGGAAAAGCAAGCCAAAGAACTGTTACTTTTTGGAATTAAACTTTTTCTTCAATTTCGGGATCACATATGCCACAGAACGGATGAGTCCGTTAGATACCAGTCCTTTGGCGGTCTGTCCTACACTTTCGTTAAAATTCACCTTTTCCAGATAAGTACGAATGCCCTTTTGCACTTCTTCCATATCCTGCCAATTCCGCACACCTTCTTTCAGATCATCTCTTAAAGTCACTGGCAGCTGTTCTAAGGCTGCTGACAGCGCTTTTCTGTCGATCTCCAGCTGCTCCTTCTCCGTATCAAACCTTAGGAAATCACATTTTTCCATCACAGGCACGTAGATTTCGTGAATTCGGTCATAACTGCCTGTCACAATATTTCTGACCTTTTCCGGATTCTCTGCAATATACATACGGGAATCTCCAAAGTAAGAAAGGCTGCACACATACATATACAAATCAAAACAGCTTGCCTTTTCCGGCAGAAAGCAGGCCGCTGCAATGACTGCACATTTCCGGTTATCCTGAATCAGCGTCTCCACGTCCGGATTGATCACGATTGGCAGCAGCGGTTTCTGAAACCTGCCTGGAACATAAAAGCTTTCCCAGGTAGTCATACATGTAAAGAAGTCTTTTTTGGAAATAATCCCATATTTATAAACCCCATCTTCTTCCTCAATATTGCTCTGATAAATGATGTGAGTTTTGCCAGACATTTTTTTTACCAGAGGACTGGGAAGAAGACAGGCACCTGTCCAGGAATAATCCCCGGGATTTTTCTTTTTGTTGGCCTTGTGCCATCCCCGTACATCTTCTACCACCAGTATCATATCAATCTGAGGCAGGCTTTTTTCATCATAGCCTGTCTGCTTAAATACGCCGGAGCCATATCCAAATGCCGCCACTACCTGAGGCCTTTTTCCTATAAACTTTTTTAACTTATCCTTAATGTCCATGATGTTCCTCTTTAAAAAATATTAACTGAATTATAACATAATCCCGTTCATACCGCAACGTGATTCTATTTTCCCTGCCCTGGAGAACAATCCTATCTGGTCATACCACCCCAGAGGGAAGTTATAATTACCACTTGTTTTTGCAAAACTTTATGTTATGATTAATATGTTTTGCTTTTAGGGCAAAGTAAATCCCTGACTCTTATCATACAGGCTCAGGTCCTTACATCACAATTTTTATAAAGGAGTTTTGACATCATATGAAAATACCCGAATATGCTCTTCCTTTGAAACGAGTTTATCAACATCACCGATACTATATTGTTTCCAGTCTGCGCTGGCTGGTACTTGCCTCTATTACTGGCTTGACCGTAGGTGCATTCAGTTCTGTATTTTCCTGGTGTATGACTACAGTCACCAACCTGCGTATGACACATGACTGGCTGATCTTCTTTCTGCCTGCTGCTGGTCTGCTCATTGTATTTCTATATCAGATTGCAGACATGAAGGACGATAAAGGAACCAATCAAATATTATCTGCCATTCATGTCTCTCCCAGAATACGGTTACGCCTGGCTCCCCTGATTTTTATTTCTACTGTACTGACCCACCTGTTTGGAGGTTCCGCCGGACGTGAAGGTGCAGCATTGCAGCTGGGGGGAAGCATTGGCAACGGCCTTGGCAATATCTTACATCTGGATGATGACGATAAAAAAGTTATGGTTTTATGTGGTATGAGTGCTGCATTTTCTGCACTGTTTGGCACTCCTATTGCTGCTGCTGTATTTCCTTTGGAAGTAGTCAGCGTAGGCATTATGCAATATTCCGCACTGCTACCTTGTATTTTTTCTTCCCTGATCGCTTCTCATTTTGCCGCCACTATGGGCATTGCGCCTGAGGCCTTTACCATTGTGGACATTCCTGCTCTAACCCTGGTTCCAGGTCTGAAAATCGTTCTGGTAGCAGGGATCTGCGGCATTGCAAGTACATGTTTCTGTTTTTTACTGGATCTGGTCCATAAGAAATATGCACAGCTCTTCAAGAACCCTTATGTACGCATTTTTGCAGCTGGTGTCCTTGTAGTCGTTATTTCTCTGCTGCTGCAGACCAGAGACTATAATGGTGCTGGCATCCCGGTGATCGAACGAGCCATGGAAGGTGAAGTGGTCTGGTATGCTTTCCTTATAAAAATGCTCTTAACTGCATTGACTTTAGGTGCCGGTTTTAAAGGAGGAGAAATTATCCCCTCCCTGTTTATCGGCGCTACATTAGGATGCCTTTTAGGACATTTCCTGGGTATTTCTCCTTCTTTGTGTGCTGCTGTAGGCATGGTTTCCCTGTTCTGTGGTGCCACCAACTGTCCTCTTTCTTCCATGCTCATGGGATTTGAATTGTTTGGATTCCAGGGTGTCTATTATATTCTGATCGCTATTGCCGTCAGTTATGCATTCTCCGGCTATCGCAGCCTTTACCAGCAGCAGATCATCGTATATTCCAAATACAAGGTAAAAGAGCATTCCTGATAAAAAGCACCTGCTCTTTTATACTGCTGCACTATAAATTTTGCTGCAGTTTTTAATAATGTCCTTGCGCGTCACAATTCCTATAAAATACTGTCTGTCATCTATTATAGGAACGAAATTCTGATTGATGGATCTGTTTAACAGCTGTTCCATGCTGGCTCTTCCATCTGTTGCCGGATTCCATCCTCTGCGTACAATATCCTTTACTTTGGCACGCTGGAGGATGGATTCTCCTTCATTCATAATCGCCCAAAGAAAATCCCCCTCACTGATACTTCCCATATACTCTCCATTCCTGCGCAAAACAGGCACAGCAGTATAGCCGCTCTCTTTCAGCACCTGTATTGCATCCTCCAACACATCCTCTTCTGTTAAATATGTAATTTCGCACTTTGGCTGTAATAAGCTAAATACATTCATTTCTTTCATTTCCTTTCAAAATAATATTTTGCTAGGCAATTGCGAAACACATTACCGGACGCTTTGGAAAGTATCTGCAAGAAAATATTTTCACGCAACGTATCCTTGATACGTTTGACTCGCTCTCGCTTCGATGAAAACGCAGCGGTACTAATAAATTTTACACCTGCGGTGCAAAATTTAAAGTGCCGGCGTTTTCAAGAGTCCTGCTTAGAAAACATTTTCTTACAGATACTTCCCAAAGCTGGTATTGAATACAGTTTCGCAATTACCTATAATATTTTGCAGCTACAATATTTTTCAAATAATTCTCTTGCTATACAGACCCCCATCGTCCTTATGAAATTGAAATACAGTTTGTATCTGCAGCTCTCCCCTGAAAACAACCCTCAATTTGTTTCAGTATGGTTACAGTATAATCCGGGATTATGTATAATTCTTGAACACACCATAAACAGTTAAAAAATTTTACAGAAATAAAATCAGATCTGATCATTAAATATTTTCTTTGGTTTTTCCCTGCTATCTGCTATAATAAAGCGTACAGCACAGGCTTTTCTTTGTAAATCGTTTTGAGAACTGACCTGCATCACACAATCGCTGCCTTCCAGCAGCAGGAATGGAGTTATTATGGCTTTTGACGGTATTGTCATACACAACCTGGTGTATGAAATGAATGAAAAGATCACTGGAGGACGCATCAGTAAAATTGCACAGCCTGAAGCAGATGAGCTGATCTTAACTATAAAAAAAGAAAAAGACACCCACAAACTCTTTCTCTCTGCTTCTGCCAGCCTGCCTCTGGCCTATTTTACAGAGAACACCAAACCCAATCCTCTGACTGCCCCCAACTTCTGTATGCTGCTGCGCAAGCACATCGGAAATGGTAAGATCATATCCGTTACCCAGCCCGGCCTGGAACGAATCATTGATATTACAGTAGAACATTTAGATGAACTGGGAGATTTAAAAAAGAAGCATCTGATCATCGAGCTCATGGGCAAGCACAGCAATATTATTTTCTGCAGTGAAGATATGGCATATGATTTTGAAAATGGCAAAGAAGGCTGGCGGATTTTAGACAGTATTAAGCATGTTCCAGCTCAAGTCAGCTCTGTAAGAGAGGTACTGCCCGGCAGACCATATTTCATACCAGACACCATGAATAAAACCGATCCGCTTACAGCAGATGAAGACACCATTGTATCTGCCCTTCAGTGCAATATCCCCCTGGCCAAAGCCATTTACTCCGGCTTTACCGGCATCAGTCCTGTAGTGGCAGAGGACATTGTATACAGGGCAGGTCTGGATTCTGCGCTGCCTGCAGCGTCTCTTACAGAGACAGAGCGTCACCATCTGGCACACACTTTTTTCCTGCTGTTAGAGGACATCAGAGAAAATCATTTTGAGCCAAACATTGTGTATGATGGAGAAACGCCCATTGAGTTTTCCTCCATTTTTCTAGAAGTGTACGGTGAGGAACAGAGCGACTCATTCTCCTCTGTCAGCCAGGTATTGGAAACCTATTATGCCACCCGTAACCGCCTCACCCGTATCCGACAGAAAACTGCGGAACTTCGCAAAATTACACAGACCCATTTGGATCGCAGCCGCAAAAAATATTCCCTGCAGCAAAGCCAGCTAAAAGATACAGAAAAACGAGAACAGTACCGTATTTACGGAGAACTGCTTAACGCTTATGGCTATGAGATCCAGGACGGTGCAAAGAATGCCAGCCTGTTAAATTACTACACAGGTGAAACCATTACCGTTCCTTTAGACTCTGATCAGACTGCGCAGGAAAATGCCCAGCGCTATTTTGCCCGCTACGGCAAGTTAAAGCGTACCTATGAGGCGCTGACCGATTTAATTGAAGAAACACAGAAAGAAATCGAACACCTGGAATCCATTGCTGCTTCTATTGATATGGCAGTGAATGTAGAAGATCTGGCCCAGATCCGCCAGGAAATGGTACAATACGGATATCTGAAAAAACATGCCCAGGGGGGCAAGGGAAATCGAAAAGAAAAAGTAACCAGTAAGCCTTACCACTACATTTCCTCTGACGGATTCCACATGTATGTGGGAAAGAATAATTATCAGAATGACGAGTTGACCTTTCAGTTTGCAGACAACGGAGACATGTGGTTCCATGCCAAAAAAATGCCCGGCTCCCATGTGATCGTCAAATGCTCTGGAAAGGAACTGCCAGACCGTACTTATGAGGAAGCGGGACGTCTGGCTGCTTACTATTCCAAGGGCAGAGACAGTGATAAAGTAGAGATCGACTATATAGAAAAAAAACAGGTAAAAAAGACACCGGGAGGCGCTCCTGGATTTGTGATTTATCATACCAATTATTCTATGATGTCCGTACCAAATATTGATGGTATTGAACAGGTTTTATAATTTATGAAATAACCATGCCATGGGAAAAGGCCCGCAGCCAAAATTGCTGCGGACCTTTTGTAATAAGTAACTATAACTGCAGCATAGCTGCAATTTTTATCATTTTCCTGCTGCCTATGTAAAAATGACTGCTGTATGAAAGCTGTTTAGCCAAGCAGGCCCTTCAACGCTGCAACACAGCCATCAATTCCCAGAACAGCACTATTCAGTACAAGATCGTAGTTGCTGTAGTCATCCCACTTTTTTGCAGTATTTGCATAAAAATAGTTTGCACGCTTTTTATCAAAGCGTTTTCTTGTTTTTTCTGCATCGTATTCCGAAATACCATATTCTTCTGTGATCCGTTTGCGCTTTTTATCTTCATCAGAGCAACGGATAAATACCTTTACCACTCCTTTTTCCTCTTTGAGTGCTTCCGATGCACAGTGTCCCAAAAAGATAGACTTCCCGTTTGCAGCCATCTTCTTGATTTCAGCCTGCTCTGCTACAAAGAGGTACCCTTCTTTTGTAAGCATATCTGTTTTTCCGCTGCTTGCCTGTGCCATTGCATAAAAGGTATACAGAAAACTGCCTGTTACTTTTTCCTCATACTGCTCAATATCGTTCACTGACAGATTGTAGGCACCGGATACCGCTTCCAGGATCTCCCTGCCGTAGCAGGGAATTCCTGTTTCTTCTGCAAGCTGTTTGGCAATCTGGGTGCCACCGCTTCCATATTCACGTTCAATTGCAATATATTTGATTTTCATATTCTTGTACCTCCTCAAATCAGGATGCCTGTTCAAACTGGCTGTTGTAAAGATCCGCATAAAAGCCGCCTTTTGCCAACAGATCAGCATGGGTTCCGCTTTCAATAATATCCCCATTCTTCATCACAAGAATCAGATCAGCATTCTTGATGGTAGATAGACGATGGGCAATGACAAAGGAAGTACGGTTTTCCATCAACTGATCCATTGCATTTTGAATCAGCTGCTCTGTACGGGTATCTACTGAGCTTGTTGCTTCATCCAAAATCAGCATAGACTTATCTGCGATCATTGCACGGGCAATGGTAAGCTGCTGCTTCTGCCCCTGGGAAAGATTGGTCTGGTCATTGAGTACCGTATCATATCCCTTAGGCAGTGTACGAATAAAATGATCCAATCCTACTGCCTTGCAGGCTTTGGTGATTTTTTCATCGGTGACACCCTCTGCACAGTATACAAGATTTTCTCTTACAGTGCCTTCAAACAGCCATGTATCCTGCAGCACCATACAAAACTGATCATGTACCTCTTCACGGCTCATATCTTTGGTGGAAACACCATCAATGCGGATCTCACCACCCTGGATTTCATGGAAGCGCATGAGCAGATTGACCATAGTGGTCTTACCTGCGCCAGTAGGGCCTACGATTGCAATCTTCTGACCAGGTCTTGCTGCAGCAGAGAAATCATGAATAATCGTCGTATCAGAATCCTCATAACCAAACTTCACATGGTCAAATTCAACCGTTCCTTTTACCTGATCCAGCTTTCTGCTCTTACTGCTTTCATCTTCCATATCTTGTGCTTCCAGGAACTCAAATACACGTTCACCTGCTGCTGCCGCAGACTGAAGTGACTGCATGGCCTGCGCGATCTGGGAAAGAGGCTGTGTAAAATAACGTACATACATCATAAAGGCCACGATGACACCAAAACCGATCTTACCCTTCAATGCCATAGCACCACCAACCACACAGACTGCAACATAACCAAGATTGCCTACAAAAGACATAATGGGCTGCATCATACCAGCCAGACACTGGGCTCTGAATCCGCTTTCCTGAAGCTTTCGGTTCAATTCATCAAAGGTCTTACCGGACTTTTCCTCACCATTATAAGCTCTAACTACCGTATGTCCTGCATACATTTCCTCAATATGTCCGTTGATCGCACCAAGGTTTTTCTGCTGACGGGCAAAATACTTCTGGCTTCTTCCCATAATCAAAAACATGAACACAAAGCCCATAAGGCTTGCAGTCACTGCAGTCAGAGTCATCCAGCCATTTGTGGTAAGCATCATAATAAAACTGCCTGCAAAGAGAATCACAGCGCTGACCAGAGTGCCAATGCTTTGATTCAGGGACTGTCCTATGGTATCCACGTCATTTGTAACACGGGAAAGCACATCACCTGTTGTGGTTTTGTTATAAAACCACATAGGCAGACGATTGATTTTTCCGGAAATATCGTTACGCATCTGCCTGGATACGCGCTGTGTTACGGTTGCCATGATCCAGCCCTGCACAGCAGAAAAAATATAGCTTAATACATACATTATCACCAAGGTAAGTCCTATGGTACGCACCTGATCCATATCAATAGATGGTTTGATCAAGCTGTATATAGAGTCTGGAAGACTTTCAAGCACTTCCATAGATGCTTCTGTATCATCTGCGTCCATATTTCCAAAACACTCCAGCATTGCAGTCTGATCTTCTCCGGATATACTTACGCCATCCACAACGATTTCTGTGTACAATGCATCTTGTACCGCTTCCGGCAGCTCACTTAAAGCATTCTGTACAGCCTCACTGTCATTTTCATCCAGACCGCCCAGAAGTGTCAATGTCTGCATCTGATCCAAACCGGAAATGACAGATCCATTCACATTAATCTCATCCAATAAAATTTCCAGTACACTTTCCGGCAGTGACATCAGCATAGCCTGGCTTTCCTCCTCAGAGGAAGCTTCGCTCATGCTCATAAGCGTCTGTTGAAAAACCATCTTATCTTCATCTGATACAGCATCTGATGAAAGGACCTGGGCCGCATTCTGGCTCATTTTTGTTTGATCGCTGATATTGGCAGTCATATCACTGATTACAAGCTCTAAATTCTCAGAAATATTGTCCGATACGGAAGCAGTGATCTCCTCCAGTTTTTCTGCATCCGGTGTAATACCTGCTGTAATACACTCTGTCATATCAGACAATTTATCTGGTCCAATTAAAGTCAGTACTGTACCTACTGCGGAACAAAGCAATGCAATGATAATCACAGCAATATATTTGCGGCAATAACCAAGCAGCTTTTTCCAGGTTCCCACCAGGTCTTTTGCCTTTTCGCCCCCCGGACCTCCAGGTCCCGGCCTTCTTCTTTGCATTTTTGACTCTCCAAGTTTATATTCCTTATTTTCCATTATGCAAGTTCCTCCTTTGACAGCTGAGACAAAGCAATCTGACGATATACTTCACAGTTTTGCATCAACTCCTCATGTCTGCCCATTCCGGCAATCTTTCCTTCATCCAGCACAATGATCTTATCTGCATCACGAATGGTACCAATACGCTGTGCAACAATAATTCTCGTTGCATTTTTGCATTTTTCATCAAGAGTCTTGCGAAGGACGCGGTCAGTTTTATAATCCAATGCAGAAAAGGAATCGTCAAAAATAAAGATTTCCGGATTTCTTGCAATGGCACGGGCAACGGAAATACGCTGTTTCTGACCTCCGGACAAATTAGAACCGCCCTGGGCTACATAACCTTCATAAGTATCTTCCATATTTTCCACAAACTCTGTGGCCTGGGCTGTCGCTACAGCCTCCTCCACCGTCTGCATATCAGGTACCTGCTGTCCATTATCTCCATACGCAACATTGGATTTGATGGTGCCTGTAAACAAAGTCGCTTTTTGAGATACATAGCCGATCTTATTGCGAAGAGCTTTCTGGGTGTATTCTTTTACATTGACCCCATCCACCAGCACTGCACCTTCGGTAGCATCATAAAAACGCGGAATCAGATTAATCGCAGTACTTTTTCCACAGCCGGTAGAACCGATAAAAGCAACTGTCTCTCCTTTTTTTGCAGTAAAGGAAATGTTCTGCAGTACATATTCCTCTGCATCCGGATAACGGAAAGAGACATTCTGAAATTCGATTTCTCCAACCTTGCCTTTCTCTCCTTCCGTCTCTTTGCCGTCACGAATGGTAGGCTCAGTATCCAGAACTTCATTGATACGGCCGGCAGCAACCATAGCACGGGGAAGGATGATAAAAATGACAACCAGCATCATAAAGGACATAACTATCTGAATGGCATACTGGGAGAACACCATCATATCTGAAAAGAGGGTAATCTTACCAGTCAGTCCTGCATCATTGATCAAGATTGATCCAACCCAATAGATTGCCAGTGACAATCCGCTCATTACCAACTGGATGCTTGGCATCAAAAAGGCCATCGTACGCTGTGTAAAAAGGCTTGTGAAAGTCAGTTCATCATTTGCCTTTTCAAATTTCTTTTCCTGATATTCTTCCGCATTGTAAGCACGAACAACACGAAGACCTGTTAAGTTTTCACGGGTAACGCGGTTTAGGTTATCTGTAAGCTGCTGCATTTTCTTGAATTTAGGAAGTGCAATGGCTACACAAAATCCTACCACACACAAAAGGACCGCAACAGCCGCAGCAGTAGAAAAAGTCCATTGCCATGATTTGTTCACAATTTTACAAATTGCCCAGACTTCCATAATAGGTGCCTTCAAAAGCATCTGCAGACCCATAACAACCAGCATCTGTATCTGCGTTACATCATTGGTGGTACGGGTAATCAGACTTGCTGTAGAAAAACGTCCGATCTCTTCCATAGAAAAGGACTGAACTTTATGGAACAGGCATCCTCTCAAGGTTGCACCAATTCCGGTGGCAAGCCTAGCAGAACATACTGAGGTGAGTATGGTAGCTCCCAGGCTGATCAGCGCATATAAAAGCATTTTTCCGCCAGCAATCAGAATATCTGTCATTTCACTTCCAGGTGTCTGTACAAGCACAGTAATTTCTGACATGTATTCAGGCATGGTTAATTCTGCCCACACCGATACCACAATAAAAGCCAATGCCAAAAACACCAATGCCAAGTCTTGTTTGCTAAATTTCTTAAAAATTTTTAACATCAGGTATTATCTCCTTATTTTAGTCTAAAATTGAAAATCAGGGACTTTTATGGCTGATTTTATTTCATCGGAAATTGCAATAAACTCCATCATCCGTTCCATTCCCACTTTGTCAATCACTGCTCCCAATTCTGCACATACTTCCTCACGCATTTGCTCCACCTTTTGTCTTCCTGTCTCAGACAGACGGACAATGGTAATGCGGGCATCATTTACATCGCAGTCTTTTACTATAAGCCCCTGGGTCTCCAGCTTTTTCAAAAGTACGGCTACCCTTGCAGTACTCACATGCATAAATTCACTGATATTGCCTGCGGTCATATCATTGGGAGATTCATATAAAATACGCAGCACTGCGCTAATACCAGCATTTCCTTCACTTAACGTTTTAAAAAAAGCAGCAGGATGTGCCATTTGCAAATGCTCCCATACCAGTTCTACCTGTTCCCTTGTTGCCATTTTTCTCCTTTCTTCATAGATCTAGTTTAGGCAATTACGAAACATCGTAACGGACGCTTTGAGAAGCAATTGTAAGAAATTGTTTTCACGCTGGGCACGCTCTCGCTTCGGTGAAAACGCAGCGGTACTAAGGTGTCTGATAGACAAATGCACCAGTAAACAAGTTTCCTGCTGCATTTGTCTATCAGACACCTAAGGACCGGCGTTTTCAAGAGCCCTGCTTAGAAAACAGTTTCTTACAATTGCTTCTCAAAGCTGATATTGAATACAGTTTTGCAATTGCCTATGACGCTCAATTAGCTAACCCAGTTAGATAGCTTGCGAAAAGCAACGGAAAGTACGCTTTTGGAACTTTCCGTTGTCATGAATCATAAAGATCCCGATCCGTCTAAAACCGTCCAGGATCTTCACTGATATCTTAATGCTGTTTTATAGTAGCACAAAGTATTAGCGCTTTCAATAAACGAGTGCTAATTTATTATTAAATCTTTATAATGAATTCTAAAAAAAGGATATCCTGGAATCAAGTCCCAAGGATATCCTTTTTATGTCTCTTTCAAAAATACTTTTATCTGGACAGTATCATCTCTGCTGTCAAAGCTTCCATTCTGGCACGCATTGCATCATCCAGAAATACCTGATGAGAATTCTCATCACAGGTATTGCCTCCCTCTGCAATCAGCACCCTGGCGTCCTGTGATAAAGTATAGGTATAATATGTATCAGCCTTAATATGATAAAGCTTGCCAGACTCCATATCCACCGGATGAATCTTTTCCAGCGTCTCATCCTCTGCCAGAAACAAAATACAATGTCCTTTCAGCAACACAAAAGACGCATCCGTGAGCATATGCTTTTGAAAACTCGTCATATTTTCTGGCAGCAGTTCCGGATGATAGTTGAGAATGGCAATCCTCCAGTCCCTATGGACCAGAATCGGCTGATAGCCGATTCCGGTATATTCCAGTACTTCCATTAATTCATTCATTGTGTTCCTGTTTCCTTTTTCTTCATATTTTGTACCTGCTCAGTACTCTCACAGATACCAGCAAAATCAACTTCCTTGATGGAAATTTTGCAGACACCGCCATGCAAGACCAATGCCTTATGCTTCTTCTGCAGCCTCATCTGTGACTTTTTCCAGAATGTCCTCTGCCTCATCTTCTACAACATCCACTGCAGGCTCGGGAGCTAACACTTCCTCATACAACGCTTCATACTTTCTTGCAGATGCATCCCAGGAGAAATCTTTTCTCATGGCTCTTTCCGCCATCACATTCCATGCCTGGCGATTCTGATAATAAGTACGCTTTGCATAATTGATAATATTCATCATTTCATGTGCATTATAGTTTGCAAAAGAGAATCCTGTACCTTCCCCTGTGTATTCATTGTAAGGCTCTACTGTATCCCGCAGTCCGCCGGTCTCTCTGACGATGGGCAATGTACCATATCGCAGACTCATAAGCTGGCTTAACCCACAAGGTTCAAAAAGAGACGGCATCAGAAATGCATCACAGGCTGCGTAAATTTTGTGAGACAACGGCTCAGAGTAATAAATATTGGCAGAAACCCTGTCAGAATAACGTCCTGCATAATAACGGAACATCTGCTCATAACGGTACTCTCCTGTACCCAATACCACCAGCTGGGTATCTGGCTGACAAATATTTTCCATCATATAGTTTACCAGATCAAAGCCTTTCTGATCTGTCAGGCGGGATACGATACCAATCATAAACGCATCCGGATTTTCAGTCAGTCCCAATTCTTTCTGCAATGCCAGCTTGTTGGCTCTTTTGCCTTCCAGCATATTGTCTGCACCATAAGGTACAGCGATATTTTCATCTTTCATAGGATCATAAAAGCTGTAATCAATACCATTTACAATACCTCTCAGCTGGCCGCTGCGGGCACGCAGCAGTCCGTCTAACCGTTCACCATAAAAATCGGTCTTAATTTCCTCTGCGTAGGTTTCACTGACAGTAGTGATCCGGTCAGCGTATACCAGACCGCCTTTGAGCATATTTCCACAGTCATATGCCTCCAACTTATCATTGGTAAAATAATAATCTGACAGACCTGAAAACTCCCGGATCGTCTTGATATCCCAGACGCCCTGGAATTTCAGATTGTGAATGGTACAGATCGTCTTAATGTTGTGGAAAAATGGATTGCCCTGGAAAGAATCATTTAAAAATACCGGAATCAGACCAGTCTGCCAGTCATGGCAGTGAATGATGTCCGGTCTCCATCCGATCAGAGGCAATGCACACAGGCAGGCCTTGTCAAAGAATATAAACTTCTCAATATCCTCATACATATTAGAATAAGGCCATGGCCCGCCATAATAAAACTCACTATCAATGAAATAGAAGGTAATCCCCTCATACTTCATCTCCAGCACACCTATATACTGGCTGCGCCAGTTATAATCAATAAAAAAATGGGTTACATACTTCATTTGACTGCGCAGTGTATCCTTAATACACAGATACTTGGGCAGCATCACCCGCACATCATATTCCTCTTTATTAAAATATTTCGGCAGGGAACCAACTACATCAGCCAGTCCTCCTGTCTTAATAAAGGGTACACACTCAGATGCTGCAAACAGTATATTTTTCATAGTTTCTCCTCCAGATCACGTATTTTCATTCTGACATTTTCCGCTGCAGTACTGGCAGCGGCTATCTGCTTACAGTATACTATACTTTTCATAAAAATAAAAGAAAAATATCCATAAGATTACAGCAATTTTCTTACAGAAATGAATCTATGCATAAAAATTCAAAAAATTACTTTCTCCTGCGGTACTTTAATCTGATCCTGTCCGCAATCAGTGCTATAAATTCTGAATTGGTAGGCTTGCCTTTCCCGGAGTTAACTGTATACCCAAACATCTCATCTATGGTATCCATTCTGCCTCTGCTCCAGGCCACTTCAATGGAGTGGCGGATGGCACGCTCTACTCTGCTGGGCGTAGTCTGATATTTTTTTGCAATATCCGGATACAACACCTTGGTAATAGAATTTAACAGATCCATATCTTCTACACACATAATAATGGCTTCCCGCAGATATTGATATCCTTTGATATGAGCCGGTACCCCAAGCTCATGTATCATATCTGTTACCTCCTGTTCCAGATTATCCGGCTCCGGCGCAGCAGCTGACCGCAGCAGAGTGTGATCCACTGGCCTGGTTTCCCGATACTCAGTACAACCACCAATTTGTTTGATCCGGTTAATCACCATGGCATTGTCAAACGGTTTCATAATATAATAAGAAGCCCCAAGATTCATGGCCTGCTCTGTCACATTTTCCGCATTGATACCGCTCATAATAATAAAGCGTGGTACTTTACGATCCGAAAGCTCATTCCGCACTTTTTCCATCAGGCTCAAACCGTCAATCCGGGGCATAATCAGATCCAAAAGCATAATATCGGGCTTTTTATCCCGAATCAGCTCAAATGCCGCAGCTCCATCTGTAGCAGTCCCCACTACATTAATATCTTTATCTTCCTTTAACAGTTTATCCAAAATGCTAATTGTCCTCTGATTATCATCTGCAATTGCAACATTCAATTGTTCCATAACGCGCCTCCTGCTGGATTCATTTCCCTGTTTCCTCTTTTTGGAAGGACTTTGTCATTGGTAAACTGTGTCTGATTCTGTCGTTTTTCTGTAAGCAGAGAAGATTTTGTCAGTTCCTAGTCTCCCCACGAAATCATTATATGGATAAATTTGACAATCTTCAATGAAAAAAAATCGCATCATTGCGACCAAAAGCGGCAAAAAAGTACTTATTGTTACATTTTAATGAACTGGGAAGTCCAAAGACCCATTTTCCGGAACTGGAGAGATGTGGTTATATAAAAAGAACGTTTTGCAAACTTTCACTGCCATAAACAAAAAAACGTTGGGGCATCTTCTGAACCGTCCCAAAATCAGTTAAACATCTAACAGTTGGGAGATCGGATCAGACTGGCACAACGTTTTTGGATTGATGACAATGGTCTGTATATTAAGAACCTTCTGCTGTCTCGAACTATTTTTCTTTTAGGATCCTGCAGTTTCGCATTGCATATAAAACCAGGGAAGCCGTCATTGCAGCGAAACAAATGCACAGGAGGACATCGGAAAGTGTCACTGGTATATCTGTCCAGAGAATATGGATCGTGATAACCAGGTATAAAAGGCAGGTGTTGAGCTTGCCGTGCCAGTCAGCACCGTAGACTTTGCCGGTTTTGCGGATGACAAGGAGCCCTGTGATGCCCATGATGCATTCTTTGACAACAAAGAAAATCACCAATCCCAGCATCATTGGAAATCTGGTCATGAGGCAGATCAATACTGCGATCTGGTTTAACTTATCCGCAATGGGATCCAGCGCCTTGCCTACCTCGCTGATCATATTGAACTTGCGGGCGATCCAGCCGTCTGCTACATCTGTTGCGCTTGATATAAACAGCACCAACGCTGCCCACAAATACTCTTCCTTGGCGCAATACAGCCAGACAAAGAGAGGAATCAATGCCAGCCTGAATACTGACATTACATTGGGAATGGTTATAATTCTATTGGTATATTCTTTTTCTGTTTTACTCTTCATGTTTCTTTCTCCCCTAAACTATAACGCTCGCAGGCAGATTCTGACGAACGTGCAGGTATGTAAAAATGTACCTGGATCATTTCTGGTTAAATTCCATGTTTGCAAAGATGCGTTCCATTCGTTCATCGGGGAACCGTTCATCGATAAATGCAAAAAAGGCATTGGATGGTTCCGAACCGTCTATTCTCTGGCTCCATCTTCCCACAGCCAGGCAGGTCACCACAATATTAAAAATAAAAAATGCAGTCAGAATCCATGTGATGATTTTACCAGCTTTGTTTGGGATTTTCAATATCACTTTGGCCATTCGGGGATAAATATTCTTTACCCATAGAACGCCTAAAAATCCCCAGAACACAGAATACAGCAGGCAGATCCTTCCATTTATATTAAACGGCATACTGCTGTAATCCCATGAACGGGAGCCCAGGAGCATTTCCTGTCCAAAGGAGCATACATACTCTAATACACTGCCTACCAGCATCCCCCCAAGGAAGGAAATCCAGTTTCCCTTGTTGCGATACCGGTATAATGCCAGGGTCAAAGCCACTGCACCGGCTCCATAAAGCAAATTAAAAGGTCCATATACCAGACCAGAACGGCTTTCCAGATATCCATTTTTCAGCAGGCACCAGAGCAGTTCCACAACCACTCCTGCAAAACTGCCTACAAAACAAATCAGTAAAATCTTATACAGATTAATCCCCTGGGCAAAATGATTGGCTCTCTGTTCTTCCAGATCAATCACTCCATTGGCAGGAGGGCCAGGAATGATTTTTTTCTTTCTGCTTTTTTGTACATCATTCCAACGGGCATCCAGCTCATCATTCATATCAGCGGTATAACAATATGCCTTTACCATATTAGCGGATGCACGTTTATAAGATTTATATCTATTCTTTACTTCTTTCTGCAGTGCTTCTGTATGTTCTTCCTCAACTATCCGGACATAATATTCCTCTAACTGCTTTCTTGTCTGTTTTGCCGTTTCTAACAGCTCCCTGCTTTGTATTTCCAGATCTGTCACAAGCAAATCTGCTTTCTGTTTTTCTCCCTGACTTTCCAGAAGACTTTCTTCTGGATTCCTATTTTTCTTTGTATTGTTCATAAATGTTCTCCACTTCTGTATTTTTGAACAGCACTCGTTCCCGGCGGATCTTCTTTCTGCAAAAAACTCTCTTTTTTCATAACTATGCCAGCCCCAAAAATGCTTCCCATAAATCTGCTGCATCTGCCGTATCCCGCCTGCGCCTGCCAAAGCTCATCCGCTCCGGATGCCATTGCACAGAAAGAATGGGCAGATATGCATGTTCCAAGGCTTCAATGACATATTCCTCACCATCTCTCCAGTAAGCACTGACTTTCAGGCAGTCTGGTACCATTCCTACACCCTGGTGATGCCAGGAATTTACCATCATGGTCTTCCCATAAATCTGTTCTAACACACTTCCCGGGCAGTTTTGTATGAGATGAATGCTGTCTTTTCCCTCTTTCCCTGTATGACGGTCTGCAGACCCAATATGCTGTATTACCGTTCCTCCAAAATACACATTGATCAGCTGATGGCCTTTACAAATGCCAAGTACCGGTATGCCAGCCTCTATGGCCCGCTGCAACATCACCGCCTGGGCTGAATCCAGCATTGGATCTAAATTCCGGGAACCATTGTTCTCCTCTCCCCAGAAAGAAGGAGCAATATCACCGCCTCCGGGCAGAACCAGCCCATCACACCATGAGACTTCCTCGGGACATAACGTGACCCGCGGCCTTTTTCCCACATATAAAAGCGCATTGACATAGTTGACAGTATAATCCATTTTACCTGCAATTGCAATCACTGTCATATGTGCTCACCGCCTTTCCTTTTTTAAGTCAAAGCAGTAAAAAGAGCCTCCACCCGCCTCTTGAAAATAAATCAATACCGGAGCCTGCTCCAGTTTAGGATGACTCTGAAATAACGCTTCATCTCCCTGACGCAGAGCGTCCAGTGCTGTCTCCATCTCTTTCATAAAGATTTTTTTACGAATACCTTTGCTATCCTCAATTCCTTCACCGGATACCAGCACTTTTCCAAGAAGTACAGGCACTCCATCCAGATTCACCCATTGCAAAATCACTTCATCCCGTGCAGTTTTGTACAAATCTCTGGCGAAGCTGCTCCCTATGGTAACAAACAAATCACCTGTTGCGTCATCATGGGTAATCGTATACTTCCTATTTTCCAGCTCCGGTCTTTCCCGGAACTCTGTCCATACTTTTCCAGACATATGAACTGCCCTGCCTTACAGTTTTCCTTTTCCACAGACCCTTTGGATCCGCAAAAAGACTTCAAAATACTATATGCCCTGGCAGCCTGAAATGTATCAATAACTGCGGATGGGATCAGAATCCTCACCTGTGGATTTTTCAATTTTCCGGATTTCTACATAATAACCATAGGAATCATCCACCTTTACATAAACTCTGTCCCCTTCTTTACAGCCTCTGATTGCTTTTCCAAGCTGGGACTCAATACTAATCAGTCCATGCAGGGAATCTCCTCTCATGGTGGTGACCAGCTTAACTTCTTCTGTCTCATCATCTTCCTCAAAATACAATGTGACCCTGTCATTGATTCCAATTTCCTCTGCAGAGCTGTGGTCTTCTATCACCACTGCAGTTTTAATCATATTTTCCAGATAGCGGATACGGCTTTCGTTTTTGTTTTTATCTTTTTTGGCAGCATGGTACTCAAAATTTTCACTCAGATCCCCTTGTGCCCGTGCTTCTTTTACCGCTTCCAAAGCTTCCTTGCGCACCACCAGTTTACGGTACTCGATTTCCTCTTTCATCTTATCAATATCACTTTGTGTCATTCTGTCATGCATAAAACTCCTCCTTGGGGCAAGCTTCTTATTACATTCTTACTATTGCCCTCTGCATTCTCTTGATTTATAATAATGACCAGGTAATTGATCAGTATTCCTCATTGCCAAATAATCGTTATAGGGGGAAACATTATGAAAAGTCTTTTTGTTCTGGCACAGATGGAAGCCTCTCCTGATGCAGATCTCAACCTGCAAAAAGCTGCATTGGCAGTCAAAGAAGCTGCTGAAATCTATCATGGAGATATGATTATTTTCCCGGAAGTCTATATGGACGGGCATCCGGCAAAGACCCCCAGAGAACAGATTCTCTCCACCGCCCAGCCATTATCCGGTTCCTTTGTACAGGGCATGCAGCAGCTTGCAAAAACATACCACATCTGGATGATTTTTGGTATGACAGAACCTGCTGCCAATCCATCTGATGACAGAACTTATAATACCACTGTTATCTTAGATTCCGAAGGCTCCATTGTCAAGACCTACCACAAGACCCACATGTACGATGCCTTTGGCACCAGGGAAACAGATACGTACCAGTCTGGTGACGCTCTTTTTACACCTATAGACACTCCTTTTGGACGCATAGGTCTATTTGTATGCTATGAGCTGCGTTTCCCGGAAATTGCCAGAATTCAGGCACTGCAAGGGGCTGAAATCCTCATTGTGCCTGCAGCATGGAACAAAGGGGACTTAAAAAGCAGCCACTGGAAAACCCTGCTTACTGCCAGAGCCCTGGAAAATACGGTATATGTACTGGGCTGTGATTTATACAGTCAGGATACCTATATGGGAGAAAGTATGGCAGTAGACCCTATGGGCGTTCCTTTTGCATGCGGAGGCGAAGGAAACAGACTCATTCCATGTGTCGTAGATACCAAACGCATATATGAAGTCCGCAAAAAGCTTTCCTGTCTGGAAAACAGACGCAGCGACCTTTATCACGGCCTGAATTAAGCCTGTCTCCTGTATATCCCATACAGTTTTTACTTCTGCCGATATGCTACCCAATCTGTATGCATATCCGGCAGAGGTCTGAATGTAAAAAGGGAAGTATATCATTCCAATACACTTCCCAGATTACATATTATTTTGTTATTCCATTTCTCAATGGAGCTGAGGGGAATCGAACCCCTGTCCGAAAGCCCATCCATTACAGCTTCTTCCATCACAGTCACTCTTTTGACGTTCCCTCCTCATTCCGCCGAGAGACAGGCTGAATGATTCAGTAGCTTCATCAATCTTCTGCTGCCGCAAAGCTTAAGCAACAGAGGGCCCCGCAAAGTCGATGCCAGGTTCTCTAACAGCGGGTGGTCAGAGGCTGACAGCTGCCATTAGGCAGCGAATGCAAGATTTTCGTCTGCGTTTAATTTTAAAGTCCGGCGATTAACGTGATTCCGGGATCACGGATGGCTACCATAAATTCAAAACCCCCGTCGAAACCAGTACAACCCCTAAGAAGCAGTGTGGTTTACAGACGAACCATTCTTTCCTGAATGGTCTTTTCATTTTACTATATGGCAGCAGTTCTGTCAATCATTTTTTGAAACTTTACATTTCCGATAGAGTTCACCCTTATCTCACATCATCATAGTGCGTCCACATTCTAATTACTTTGATTGTTCCACGATATTCAATACCATTTTCCAAAAAAGGATCCTCGTAGACCTGGTATACCAACCTATGCTGTACATTGATTCTTCTTGATAAAATACCGTCTAACTTTCCAACCAGTTTCTCATATCTGGGAGGATTCTGATACGGATTCTCACGTATCAGCTCAACCAATGCTTTTGCCTTATGTGCAATGTTTGCTGCTTTCAGTTTATCCAAATCCTTCAACGCCTGCTTCGTGTATACAATTCTGTACATTTACCACTCTACCATATCCTCTGAAATGCAATTCTCAATAGACTCTTTTGCACCCTCTAAAATAGATTGTGTCATGTTTGGAATAGAATCCAAATATAGTGTCTCTTGTATTGCACTCCAATCTTCTTCTGATATCAGTACTGCATTTGCCTTTTTTCCAACAATTAGCGTCGGTTCGTGATACCGACTGACAGCTTCAACCAGGTTATAGAGGTCCTTTCTTGCATTTGTTATATTAATCGTTGACATAAAAATCTCCTTTTCCCAATACTCTCTTGATTTATTTTATATATGTTTCCCCAAAAGAATGCAATCCTTTTGTTTTCTCGTACATCCCTTTATTACAACTGCCCATAAATGTGACTTTGCAATAAAGCCATTTCCATTTGAATGACGAGATTTTATATGTCACCTTCATTATAACGTACGCTTTTGCGTACGTCAAGTACCTATGCTATTATGTTCCAATAGATTTTTCTTGTAATTATCAACAAAAAAGAACCACAACACCTCAGCCTCTAAAGCTAAATACATTACGGTTCTTCTTTGTATGCACGTACATTTTCAAAATACTCAGCCAACGAGCCCTACACATTTTTATCCCCTGGATCTATCTCCGTATGGATGATTGCTTTATCAGCCTATCATTTGACATGTGTACTCTTTGTACATACGTCCATCAATCCGCTTTTGCGTATGTTGATCCGGCAGATTATTTATAAAAATAACAGTCTGTTATTCCATAACAATCCCAGCAATTGTTTAGCACTATTTTCACATCTGAAATATAATTTAGTGGAATTTCATAGCTTTCTGGATTCATACTTTGATATTGTCAATATCAACCGTTTACTTTTGTACCTTCCTGCGCCTGTTGGTCATTCCGTTTGCCACGATCCTGCTGTTATCTCTGCTGCCCAAGGACTATCTGGTGCTAAAGCAGACCATTTTGATCGCAGCTGCTGCTCCGGTTGGAGCCAATGTAGCCATCTTTGCCAACCTGCATGGGCAAAATGATACTCAGGCAGTCAAAGATGTGTGCCTGAGTACCATTTTGTGTATTTTGAGTTATCCTGTTGTATTAGGAGCTGCAAATCTGCTTTGGATTTAAGCCATTGATTTGTGTATCATCCTTTACACGCCTCACTTACAGCTTGATCTGCGCCGCCTCATCTGTCAGGAAACATACGTATGCCTCATCAAACCACCGATGCAGGTTTTCTTCCATAAATTCCTCCAGCAATCCATTGATCATCCGCAGGCACTTCAACTCCACCTCATCTGCATAACTAAACAATGCCAGAGGCTTGTTGCCATGGATCAGGTTGCAGCGGAAATAATAGGAAAACTGGGTCAGCAGATAGCCATATGCAGAAAGCTGGTATGGTTTCAGCGTTTCTTTTCGCACCAGCTTGTCTTCAATGGCTGCTGCCAGTTCTCTGTAATGGCCTTCTTCCAATGCGTTTCGGGTGGCAGGCTCATTGCTGCATCTGCGGATCAGCGCTATGACCTCGTGGGCAATGATAGACTTATCCTCCTCCTGGATGGTTTCGCACCCGATCCCCAACAGCTCCTGCATATAGATGATCTGCTTATACTCTCTCTTTACAGGCTGGTCATTATGGGTCTCAGAGATTTTTTTTGCAAAAAATCCATACATTCCATTAAAAGCCATCCACAGATAGATAAACCGCTCTGATTCAAAATGCTTGCTTTTGCTGATAATAAAAGCAGTCAAGGCTGCCATACGGGAGTCTGCCTTTGTCTTTGTCTGCGACAATATGCCCTGGAGGGCAGTGTTGTCCCAGCTTGTCACAAAGGGATGCTCCAGCTTTCCGATCACCAGAGAATAAATGGGCGGTATATGTCCCTGCGCTGTATCCACTATGGTCTCACAGTCATCATCGATC
Organism: Lachnospiraceae bacterium; assembly: GCA_045127535.1. Classification (GTDB taxonomy): domain Bacteria; phylum Bacillota; class Clostridia; order Lachnospirales; family Lachnospiraceae; genus UBA2942. The sequence continues at coordinate 33,947 of JBGVQN010000001.1, forward strand.
TGGACAGAGATGGTTTTGATATTGATATTTTCAGAGTACAAAATCAGATGCAGCATCAACGCTTTCTTGATGGCATCCGGAAACAGATAGCTGCCCTGAGAAAGCATTTCTGCCCGGTCATACACTTTGGTCAGCTCTGCTGTAATGCAGATGGCATTTCGGGACATATCAATGAATATATTTTTGGTATTACCAAAATCATATGTAAAATGTCTGTTTCCCTTTTGTTTATTTATCATGATCTTATGTACATGCTTTGCCATTCCATTTCACCGATGGTTATCGTTTCAAAAAAACACCAACGGCATCCCTTTCATTTTCTGCAGTCAAGGCTTTTTATGGCTGTTTTCACCGGGATGCCTGTCATTTATTCTTACAAGTACAGTGCAGCCCTATACTTTAGCTGCATGACACATTCTGAATATAATATACGCTTTTCCTGAAACAGAAGTGTCTGCCTTTCCTTAGATATTTTTCACCTTAAAATCACGCTCAGTTTCCCGGCGCAGATCCTTCTTTGCCAGGTCATCCCGCTTATCGTGCAGCTTCTTACCTCTTGCCAGGGCAATTTCCATCTTCACCAGACTGCCTTTGAAATATACCCGCAGGGGCACGATGGTGTATCCTTTGGTGGCGATCTTACCGATCATCTTGTTGATCTCATACCCATGGAGCAGCAGCTTGCGCACCCGCAGGGGATCTTTGTTAAATATATTGCCTTTTTCATAGGGGCTGATATGCATGCCGTATACATATACCTCGCCTTTTTCCACACGGATAAAGGATTCCTTCAGGCTGCATTTGCCCATACGCAGAGACTTTACCTCTGTGCCGGCTAAGGAAATGCCGGCCTCAAAGGTGTCCTCTATAAAAAAGTCATGATATGCCTTTTTGTTATTGGCGATCAGTTTAATGCTTTCTTTTCCCATGACCTCTGTCCTCTCTCTTTTCCATAGCAGCCTGCAGGTTGCCCTCCTCGTCACAGACTGTAAAATCAATGGTGTGCATCAGATCATCGGTACCAATGACCTGCACATACACTTTATCTCCCAGGTGATATTCGTTGCCCTTGCTCCGTCCCTTTAACAGATACTGATCCTCATAGAAGGTATAATAGTCATCTGTCAGGGTGGTGATGTGTACCATACCCTCTACTGTATTGGGCAGCTCCACATACATACCATAGTTGGTAATGCCGGAGATTACACCTTCAAATACCTCATACATATGCCGCTTCATATACTGCATTTTTTTCAGCTTTTCTGTCTCCCGCTCTGCCTCATCCGCACGGCGCTCGGTGCTGCTGGCCTGGGCACAGACCTCCGGCAGGATCCCCTCATAATGGGCAGCCTGTCTTTCAGAAAGCCCTCCATGGAGGCTGTCCTTAATGATCCTGTGGATCTGCAGATCCGGATACCTGCGGATGGGGGAAGTAAAATGTGTATAATAATTGGCTGCCAGTCCATAATGTCCCAGACATTCCGGTGCATACTTTGCCTTTTTCATGGAACGCAGCATGACTCTGCTGATCAACGCTTCCTCCGGGGTACCTTCCACCTTGTTTAACAGCTTCTGCAGTTCCTTTGGATGGACTGCTGCATTGCTCATGCGCAGAGAATAGCCTAGGTTATTGACAAACGTGCAGAACCGCATCATCCGCTCCTCGTCTGGATTTTCATGGGTACGGTATACAAAAGGCGCCTGCTGCCAGAAATAATCCTCTGCTATGGTTTCATTGGCTAACAGCATAAAATCCTCAATGATCTTGGTTGCTACATTGCGCTCGTAAGGTTTGATATCGGTAGGAATGCCCTTTTCATTGAGATAAATTTTTGCCTCCGGGAAGTCAAAATCAATGGCGCCTCTGGCATAACGCTTCTGACGCAAAATACCGGAAAGCTCCTCCATCAGACGGAACATGGGCACCAGCTCTGCATACTCCTGCATCTCTGCCTCATCCTGATCTGCCAGGATCTTCTTTACGGAGGTGTAGCTCATACGTCTGTCTACACAGATCACAGTCTCACAAATACGGTGGTCGATCACATTGCCCTTCGCATCAATGTCCATAATACAGGACAGCGCCAGACGGTCTGTACCTGCATTCAGGGAACAGATCCCATTGGACAGCTTGTGAGGCAGCATAGGGATCACTCTGTCTACCAGATACACACTGGTGCCTCTTTTTAAAGCCTCTGCGTCCAGAGGACTGCCCTCTGTTACATAGTGGGTCACGTCTGCAATGTGTACCCCCAAACGATACCGGTCACCCTCTTTGGTCAATGTGATGGCATCATCCAGATCCTTGGCATCCTCTCCGTCAATGGTCACCGTCTGCCAGCTGCGGCAGTCTACTCTGCCGGCAATGTCCTTGCCGGTCACTTCATCCCCAATGTCTTCTGTCTGCTTCATAACCTCCTGTGGAAACTCCATAGGAATCTCATACGCACGCACAATGGACAAAATATCTGTACCCGGATCATTCACATGTCCTAAAATTTCTACCACTCTGCCCTCTGGCTTTCGTCCACGCTCACCATATCCGGTCAGCCTTACCACAACTTTATGTCCTGTTACAGCACCCATAGAATGCTCCACAGGCACAAAAATATCGTGGTCATACTTCTGATTGTCTGGTATCACAAAGCCAAAATTCCGGCTCCGCTGAAAGGTACCTACAAGCTCTGTAGTTCCCCTCTCTACAACTTTTACCACCCTTCCTTCCGGAGAACGGCCAGTCTCACCGGGCAGCACTACAATCTTTACTTTATCCTTATGCATGGCTGTATTGGTATATTCAGCAGGAATAAAAATATCCTGCTCCATTCCCTCTATCTTTACAAAGCCAAACCCTCTGGCATTGCCCTCAAATACCCCTACAGGCGTAAACACATCTGCCTTGGCATATTTTCCTTTTTCAGATACACTGATCTTCCCTTCGTTCAAAAGAGCATCCAATACCTCCTTTAACTCCTCTCTGGAGGATTTTGGAATATCCAACAGCATACACAGTTCTTTCAGACGCATGGGCTTATAGGATGGGTCTGAAAACAGGTTTAATATCATCTCTTTTCTTTCTTTTAATAATTCTAACTCCATATATTCTCCATTTCCGTATCCCGGCAACACAGTGGTATGCTGCATATTCATTCACAAAAGATATCACATCTCCTGCCAGTTATACTTTGCAGTGCCTGCTTTCCATATTTGGCAATACTCTCCCATTTACAACACTGCACAAAGCCTTTATACACAGTATCCGCAAAAAAAAACACTCCATGCATCTGCCTGGAGTGCTTTTTATACCAATTCATTAAATACCTGGGAATACGCCCAAATTTAATACGATGGCAAGTACAAAAAATGCAATTGCCAAGTACTTAGTCGCCTTTTCCAAACGTCCTTCCATAGAACGTCCCTTGTTCTTGCCCCAATATGATTCAGCAGCACCGCTGATCGCTCCAGTTAATCCAGCGGACTTACCCTCCTGAAGCAAAACAATTGCAGATAATGCAATACTAACAATAACAAAAATAACTGTCAGTACTACCTGTACGACAAATAATGGTTCCATCTTAACACCTCCTATGGAAAACACAACTATCTTAACATACATAACACCAAATTTCAACTATATTTTGGTACTTTTTCCACTATTGCTGGAAAAAAGAAATTAATCCTACAATTAAAATCATTACAACAATTACCGGCAGCACGTAGGTCATATATGGCCGCATCCATCCGGCAACTTTCAGGCCATTTCCTTCGTTGGCCTCTGCCATAAATTTATCCCATCCCCAACCATAACGGCTGACACAAAACAGAACAAAGATCAAAGAACCAACAGGCAGCAGCAGATTGCTTACAAGGAAATCCTCACTGTCCAGCACATCACGCCCTGCAATGAAAGTCTTGTCACTCCATACATTATATCCCAGAATACATGGAATACTCAGCAGAAAAATACCTATACAGCTGATCATACAGGTCTTCTTACGGCTCCATCCGGTCAATTCACCCACACAGGAAACAATATTTTCAAATACTGCCAGCACGGTGGAAAATGCTGCAAAAGTCATGAAAACAAAAAACAGACTGCCCCAAAATTGACCGCCGCTGATATGATTAAATACATTTGGCAGAGTCATGAAAATCAACGCCGGGCCACTATTCACATCCACACCATAGGCAAAGCAGGCAGGGAAAATGATCAGACCGGAACAAAGAGCCACCAGTGTATCCAGAAGACATACCCGTACAGATTCACCCATCAATGCATGCGCCTTACCGATATAGCTCCCAAAAATTGCCATAGAACCAATGCCAAGACTTAATGTAAAGAATGCCTGATTCATAGCACCTACAATGACATTGCCCATCCCAATCTCTGTCATTCTGGACAAATCAGGAAGAAGATAGAACTTCAAGCCTTCCAGACCGCCCTCTAAAAAGATGCTGTTGCATGCCAGTATCACCATCAGTATGATCAGTGCAAGCATCATCCATTTGGTTACCCGCTCTAATCCTTTTTGTACACCCAGGGAAATGACAGCAAAACCAGCCACCACTACAATACCCATATAGATGATCATGGTTTCCGGGTCAGCCAGCATATCCACAAACATCCCCTCTATTCCTGCAGCATCCAGTCCAGTAAACTGGCCAGAAGCGGTTTCTACAAAATACTGCAGCATCCAACCAGCCACAGTGGTGTAAAACATCATCAGCAGTACATTGCCTATCAGACACAAATATCCATGTATGTGCCATTTGCTCCCTTTGGGTGCCAGCTCCTGATACATACGGACAGGACTTTTCTGCGCTGCACGTCCTATGGCAAACTCCATAGTCAATACCGGTACTCCCAGGATCAGCAGAAAGAATAAATAAATCAGTACGAATATTCCTCCGCCGTACTGCCCTGCCATCCATGGAAATTTCCATACATTACCTATGCCAATGGCACAGCCAGCACTCAGCAGAATAAAACCCAGCCGGCTTCCCAGATGTTCTCTTTGCATCATTAGTTCCTCCATTTAAACACATTGTTTCTATTATAAGAAATTTTATACATGGAGTCAATTTTTATTTTGTCAAAATCAGCAAAAACCGCCTATTTATGATCATGTTCCGATATATCACAAATAAGATAGCATCTCCCTTTGCCAGATTCCCCGTCTGAGTGGAACTGCCTGATTGGCATCATTCCGCTCTCCTGCAGTATGATCCCGAGGACAGGACTTTGATGGATAAGCGGATATGGCTATGGATATTATTAGATATTATTGCATATTATTGAAACTGTATCGTATAATCTTTTGTCATATCTGACATAGATAAAAGCTGTTTGAAAATCTGCTTTGTATTTTCCAAAGCCTGGTTTTTCAGTTCGGTATTTTCTGCGATCTCCTCAGCCTTCTGCTGCTTTAAGGTACTGATCAGCTCTGTGTAATCTTCCATTTCTGTGGTATTAAAAACCGCATTGGAAACATAGTGGTATTCAAAGGAGTCTGCATCAATTTCGTTTGACAGAACACTGATTTCCGGCAGCTGAATGGTAATCGTCTGCAGTTTATTGTCAATTTCGTATACCACCGCAGACAAATCAATGCCAATACTGATGACTCCGCTATACGTGAATACTACCTTTTCCGTGGTCAGGGGAATTTTGACACCATAAATTTCTTTGTAGTTCTCATAAGAATCTGCATCTGTATAATAATATTTTGTTGTGATCAAATCACAGGCAGGTTCTAATACATCTTCCAATTGGGAAATCGTCAGTATAAAGTTCTCTCCTTCAATTACATCTCCTGCTGTGACATCAATGGACTCTGCTTCTTCTTTCCCTGACCTGTTAAAAAAAGCACCCATACATACAACACAGACCCCAAGACAAAATCCCACAAGCAGTGCGATCAGCAGGGACATTATTTTCTTCCTCATTTGTTTTACCTATACTTGTATCCTTTCTATTTTTTCCGACCTGTTTCAACATGTATATAGTAGCATATTTCCTTTCATTTGTATAGAAAAAAAGAGCATTGCAAATTTTTTGTGCATATGTCAAATGCAGCATATAAACCTACCACCTATTCGTTAGACTTAACTCATAAATTAAATTCGTTTGGAATTACAAAAGTTTTTCTAACTATTTTTATCGTTATGGATTAAAAGAAGACAATCCCCTTTTTCAGCCGCTTGAAAAAGGGGATTGTCTTCCTGACTGCTGCCATGCTTCAACATTTCCTGCTGCATCATGACACTTTTTCTCATCCAATATTCAATTTAAATTTTCCCAGAGAATGGATTTTCATATACTGCTTTTTCTCCCAAGGCTTCTTCGATCCGCAGCAGCTGGTTGTACTTGGCAGTACGCTCCCCTCTGCAAGGGGCACCGGTCTTGATCTGCCCGGAGTTCATGGCCACTGCAATATCTGCGATGGTGGTATCCTCTGTCTCACCGGAGCGGTGGGAGATCACAGTCCGATAACCGGCGTGATGCGCCATCTGGATCGCTGCAAAGGCTTCTGTCAGAGAACCGATCTGGTTTACCTTGACCAGAATGGCATTGCCTACGCCCTGTGCAATGCCCTTGGACAACCGTTCTGTGTTGGTCACAAATAAATCATCTCCTACCAGCTGCACTCTGCTTCCCAGACGCTCTGTAAGCTTTTTCCAGCCTTCCCAGTCCTCCTCATCCAGTCCGTCCTCAATGGATACCAAAGGATAGCGGTTTAACAGTTCTTCATAATACCCAATCATCTCATCTGTACTGCGCATGACCTCCATCTCTCTGGTATCAGGCATCAGGGCACCGTTTAAGCCTTTCTGAGACAGCTGCTTTGCCTTGCTCTCTCCCGGGAAATAGTACATGCCTGCATCCGGCTGGTACAGCTCGCTGGCAGCTGCATCCATGGCAAAGACCACATCCTTACCAGGCTCATAGCCAGCTGCACGTACTGCCTCCATCAGATAATCAAACACTGCAAAGGCATCCCGGATATCCGGTGCAAAACCGCCCTCGTCTCCTACTGCTGTAGACAGATTGTCTCTGGACAACAGCTTTTTCAGACTGTGATATACCTCGGTGCCCATACGCAGGCCTTCCTGAAAGCAGCAGGCACCCACAGGCATGATCATAAACTCCTGAAAATCCACTGTATTGGCAGCATGGACGCCGCCGTTTAATATATTCATCATGGGAACCGGGAGGCGGACGCCGTTTTCTCCGCCTAAGTAGCGGTACAGTGCCTTTTCCTCTCCTGCTGCAGCTGCCTTGGCTGCTGCCATAGATACGCTTAAAATTGCATTGGCACCCAGACTGGCTTTATTGGATGTGCCGTCTAACTGCAGCATCTTTTTGTCTAATTGCTCCTGCTCTCTGGCATCCATTCCCACAAGGGCAGCAGCGATCTTTTCATTGACATGGGAGACTGCTTTGGTCACTGCCTGACCGTGGTACGCTTTGTCCTTGTCACGCAGCTCCACTGCTTCAAACTGCCCGGTAGACGCACCGCTTGGGACAGATGCCCTGCCTATCATGCCGGACTGCAGTGTCACCTCTGCCTCCACTGTTGGATTGCCTCTGGAATCCAATACCTGACGCGCCCACACCTTTTTTATGGAAAACTCACCCATATGCTACCTCCACAAACACTCTTTTTTGCCTGAAACACACCGCACTGGGCAGTGTACCGGACATGGCACTGCAGCTTTCTTCGGATCACTGCAGTAACTGAGGTTTAATATATGCAAAAACACGTCAATTATACAGCGGATCTCTATACTGCTGTAGTGAACTGCACTGTTTTGCTGTTATGAAAAAGCATGAAGGGTGGTCCATGTCTGTTTTTAATAAATTCAAAGAATATTCGGAGTTTGGCAACTTTATTCATTGTAAAAAGTGTATTTACTTTCCTAAAACTCGTTGTATTTTTTGTGTTTGTGTACTATACTATATTTGCATTATGATGACGGAGGTGCGTGTATGTACCGAATTGCTATTGAAAAGCTATTAAAATGGAAACAAAGCAAACGCCGTAAGCCTTTGATTATTGAAGGTGCACGTCAGGTTGGCAAGACTTGGCTGATGAAAGAATTCGGCAGACAGGCGTATGCGGATACCGTATATATCAATTTTGACTCCAATTCCAGAATGGCAGAGTTATTTGCTTCTGACCTGGATACGGAGCGCTTGATTATGGGCTTGGAACTGTATGTGGGACGTAAAATCAATCCTGACCATTCTTTGCTGATTTTTGATGAAGTGCAGGAAGTTCCAAGAGCGTTGACATCTCTTAAATATTTCTATGAAAATGCGCCCCAGTATCACATTGTTTGCGCCGGTTCGTTGCTCGGTATTGCCTTGCACCAAGGCACATCTTTCCCTGTTGGCAAGGTGGATTTCTTAAAGCTTTATCCTCTTTCCTTCAAGGAGTTTTTGATGGCAACCGATAAAGAACGATTTGCCGAACTGCTTGATCAGCGAGATTTCCAAATGATTACGAGCTTTAAGCAAACATATATTGATGCTTTGAAGTACTATTACTTTGTTGGCGGTATGCCTGAAGCTGTGCAAAGTTTCACAGAGAACAAAAACTTTAACGAGGTTCGTGAAATTCAAAAGCGAATCCTTGCGGCCTACGAACAAGATTTCTCTAAGCACGCTCCCAACGAAATCGTTCCGAGGCTCCGTATGCTGTGGAACAGCATCCCCTCTCAGCTGGCGAAAGAAAATAAGAAGTTTATTTACGGTCTTGTTCGTGAAGGGGCTCGTGCGAAGGACTATGAAACCGCAATTATGTGGCTCAGCGATTGCGGTCTTGTTCATAAGGTCAGCCGTGTCAATGCAGCAGGCATCCCCTTACGGGCGTATGAGGACTTGAAAGCATTTAAGCTGTTTGTGGTAGACGTTGGACTCCTTGGCTGTATGGCCGGACTTCGTCAGCACACATTGCTTGATGGCAACGACCTTTTTACTGAGTTCAAGGGTGCTCTTACAGAACAGTATGTCTGTCAGCAGCTAAAAACCATCGAAGATTTGGATGTTTATTACTACACCAATGACAGAGGTTCCTGCGAAGTTGACTTTGTCGTTGATACAGGTGAGCAGATCGTGCCCGTTGAAGTAAAGGCAGAAGTAAACCTTAGAGCTAAGAGCCTAAAGACCTATCAGGAAAAATTCTCACCTGAAGTTTCTATCCGCACATCTATGACGGACTACAAAAAAGAAAAATGGCTCGTCAATCTGCCCCTATATGCGATAGATCAGATCAAAGCTACGACTGATGCCTCATAGAAGGAGATTAGACAATGGCTGATATTAGAAAAGATCAAGAAAGAGATGAACTTCATCGTGCAATATGAGCGATAGCTGACGGCCTGCGTGGAAGCGTATACGGATGGGATTTTAAGTCCTATGTGTCAGGCATGATGTTTATCTCAGAACATCCTTTGCCTAACGGTAAGAAGCTGGTCAGAATTGATTTTATCTGCCGGCACAAAAAATAACACAATAGGAGGCACTTATGTTAAATACTATTGCCATGCTCAAAAAATATTATGGACACAATTAGGAGACATTCACGATCAAAAATCCTGGATTTTGGCAGCAGTATCGGTGTGATATTGTCAAATTCGGCTGCCATCCCTATGCATGTGACAACACAGGAAATTTTTTTACAAAAAAACGTGAGTCATTTTGTTTTCTCTGATTCAGGGATTGATTTTTAAAACCATCTATGGTAAGATGACGGCAATTGAACACAAAAAGCTATGATAAGAAATAGTAAGCATTTTGAATCTTTCAGAGAGAAGGCGGCTGGTGTGAGCCTTTATTGAAGAAATGCCAAACCCCTCTTTGAGCTGTGAGCCGAATATATCCTGTGGCACAGGTGCTTCATCTGTTGCACAGGCATCATTAGTAAGCTTCACCGGGTTCTCCCGTCACAGAGAGACGGTATCGGAGCTTTCCTGTACCGATGAGTGCGGATGTATTCCGAATTTAGGTGGTACCACGGACTTGTTGATAGTTCGCCCTAAGTTGATGTATTGTCAGCTTAGGGCTTTTTGCGTTCAAACAAAAACTATGAGGCCAGATCAGGAACCAAAGGACTGATTTGCATTGCCTCAGGATGGAGGTATCAGACATGAAACTTGACAAGCTTGTAGGAGAACGGTTCCGGGAAAGACCGGCAGACTGCGCAGTAGACAGCCATGCCCTTATGGTGCGCGGCGGCTATATGAAATACGTAGCCAACGGTATTTTTTCCTCTTACATGCCATTAAAGAGGATCACCCGTAAAATCGAACAGATCCTCCGTGAGGAAATGGATGCGGTGGACGGACAGGAGGTACAGTTCCCGGTGGTCATGCCGGCTGCGCTTTGGCAGGAGTCCGGCAGATACGACAGCATTGAAAAGGAATTGCTGCGTTTTCACGACCGCAACAACAGTCCACATGTCCTTGGCATGACCCATGAGGAGGCTGCAGTACATCTGGTGCGGGACTATGCACAGAGCTATACACGCTATCCTTTTATGATTTATCAGATTCAGACCAAGTTTAGAGATGAGGCCAGACCAAGAGCCGGACTGATCCGGGTCAGAGAATTTACCATGAAGGATGCTTATTCTTTCCACACCAGTCAGGAGGATTTAGAGGCCTATTACGAGAAGTGCCACAAGGCTTATGAGCGCATTTATGCAAGAGTGGGACTGCCGGAGGTGATTTCTGTTGCTTCCGACTCCGGTATGATGGGCGGCAGCATTTCCCACGAATTTATGCTTTTGACTCCAATCGGTGAGGACTCCATTGCCATTTGTCAGGAGTGTCATTATCGCGCCAATATGGAAGCTGCAGAAAGTGTGATCCCGCCACAGCGTAAGGCACAATCTGAGACGCTGACCCTGGTACACACACCAGGTATTCATACCATCGAGGAAGTGTGCAATTTTCTTCACACAGAGGAGTCTGATTCCTGTAAGGCAGTGGTATATCAGAGAAATTCTGACGATCAGTATATTGTGTTGTTTATCAGAGGGGATCTGGAGGTCAATGAAACAAAGCTGACCAATTATTTGGGCTGCGACATCCATCCTGCAGTGATCACACCGGAATGCGGACTGCATGCAGGCTATATCGGACCTGTTGATCTAAAGGGAGATTTTATCGTACTCTATGACCGCTCTCTTGCCGGACGCAATGACCTCTCCTGCGGAGGCAATGCAGACGAGTATCACTATACCGGCCTGGATATGGAGCGTGATGTACCGGATGCCCAGTTCCATGATTTTGCAAAAATACAGGAGGGCGGCATCTGTCCTCACTGCGGAAAACCTGCCATTACCATTTCCAGAGGCATTGAAGTCGGTAATATTTTCCAGTTAGGCACCAAGTATACCAAGTCCATGCATATGACCTATGTAGATCAGGAGGGCAATGCACAGCATCCCATCATGGGCTGTTACGGCATTGGCGTAGGTCGTCTGGCTGCTGCCATCTGCGAAGCCCATCATGATGAACACGGCCCGATCTGGCCAATGTCTGTGGCTCCATGGCAGATACATTTGTGTGCAGTGCGTGCAGACCATGAGGAGATCAAGTCCTGTGCAGACCAGTTATACCAGGCTTTGCAGGCCAAGGGTATCGAAGTGATTTATGATGACCGTGTGGTCAGCGCCGGAGTTATGTTTTCAGATGCTGACTTGCTTGGAGTGCCGCTTAGGGTCATTGTCAGTCCCAGAAATCTGAAGCAGAATGTGGTGGAAGTAGTTTCCAGAGATAAGCGCTTTTCTGCAGCAGTTTCTGTGGAGACAGCGGTGGAGGAATTGATGGATATCATTCAGAGATTTTGATCCATCACCAGCAGGGAGGTTGGTACAGTATGATATTCCGTAGACAAGGCTGGTACAGCACCAGCCTGCATTGGAGACATCCTACCCATGCCAACCTCCCTGTATTTCTATGCAGCACTATAACCAACAAGGCGCACCTGCTGCATCCACTCAATGCTCACGCACATACTCCAAAAACTCCTGGGTCTTAGACCAATATTTGATCCCCCAGTTCTCAAAGTTCCATTCCTCCATATATGGATTACATTCATAATCAATATAATAAATCTGTTCCTCCTGCACCACAAAATTGGTAGGAAAATAATCGATGTTCAGTCCTGCAGCAGCTACCTGCGCTGCCATTTCTCTCATCTGCTGCAGATAGCAGTCCTTCATCTGGTCATTTTTTACAAGGTCATAAATGGTAGGCCCGCAAATATATTCTTTTACAATCCGTTCAGCTGTACTATCCAGATCCAGCATTCTGGGCATCCGGATGCCTGTAGCCAGCAGCCGGTTGTAATCATTCTGCTCTGCCTCGATCTTATTGCCAAAGGTATAATAGTCGCAGGGCTCGTGATGGATCTGCTTTAACACATACCGCTTTCCATCCTGCTCTGCAAGATAGGAATAACCGCCCTTTCCCTTGCCCAATAATTTTACAATGATATATGGCTTTTGATTGACATACATAACTTCACTCATACCCATCCTCCTAAATCAACTTTCACAGGTTTATATATTTACAGCCCTGAAGCCTATGCTGCACACAAGCTTCAGGGCTGTTATCATACAGTATTTACTCCAACACGCGAAGCACTTCCTTCACATATGCATACACACGCTTCACAGAGGTCAGGCTCAGACGTTCCTGGGGGGTATGGATATCCTTCATATCCGGTCCCAGGGATACAATGTCCAGATCAGGCATCTGATACAGGATCAGTCCGCACTCCACCCCTGCGTGGATGGCCTCTACTGTGGCTGGTCGATCCTCATACATACCGTTCCAGATCTCTACCATCTGGGTGCGCAGCTTGGAATCTACCTTATAGTCCCATCCCGGATAATCTCCGTAGAATGTACTGCTGCCTCCCAAAAACTCGATCAGAAACTCCAATCTGTCATACAAAGCAAACTTCCTGCTTTCTACAGAGCTTCTGACAGAAAATACTGCCTTTACTTCTTCCTCTGTAGTGGACAGCATACCCAGATTTAAGGAAGTCTCTACCAGTCCTGCAATGGCCTGGCTCATATTTTGGACGCCATTTGGGCACTGGCTCAGTAAAAAGAATACTTTTCCTGTGGCAACCGGCGTCATAGCCTCCACCATACCGCTGCCCTGAGACTGTACCTGTATGGTAATGTCAGGGTCTGCGATTTTGTATTCTGCAAAAATTGGGGCGCTGACAGCCTGCAGTGCTGCTGCCACAAAGGCTTCCTCTGCAGGAGATACGATCACTGCACTGCACTTTCTTGGAATTGCATTGTCTGCCTCACCGCCGGATATGGATACCAGAGACCATTCCAGATCTACGCTCCACTGCAGCTCTCTCAGCACACGGGCAAGCAGCAGGTTGGCATTGGCACGCTCCTTTTGGATCTCCATTCCGGAATGTCCTCCAAGGAGCCCCTCCACTGTGATCTGATACAGATTGCCCTGTGCTTCTGCTCTCTGCACCGGCAGTGTCAGCTCTGCCCGCATGCCACCTGCACAGGAGCTTAAAAAGATGCCTTCATCCTCTGAATCCAGATTGATCAGATAGGAGGCTTTACAGTCAGACAAATCCAGGGCAGCAGCCCCTAACAATCCTGTCTCCTCATCTACTGTAAAGACACATTCCAGCGCCGGATGGGCCAGAGTCTCGTCTGCCAGGATCGCCAGCATATATGCCACTGCAATGCCGTCATCTCCGCCTAACGTGGTGCCTTTTGCGCCAAGATACTCTCCTTCTACAAACAGCTCCAGTCCCTGGGTAGCAAAATCATGGTCTGACCAGTCTTCCTTGGCTTCGACCATATCCATATGTCCCTGCAGCATTACCACAGGACGGTTTTCATATCCTGCAGACGCAGGCTTCCAGATGATCACATTCAAAGAATCATCCTGTCTGTACTGCAGGCCGTGATTTTTGGCAAACTCTGCTACATAGCTGCTGATGGCTTTCATATTGCCGCTGCCATGGGGAATGGCGCAGATCTCCTCAAAATACTGAAGTACATCTGCCGGTTCGAAATTTTCTAAAATTCTGTTCATGTTTTTCCTCGTTTCTGTGCTATTTTTGCGCCTATCAATTGTGTCTGTTTTCCTGCTTGAAATCATCCTGTTTTTGAAACAGGATGCCCCACAAATTGCTTTATATACAATAAAAAATTCTGATTTTCCTACATAAAATACATTCAATTTATGAAATCAAGGCATTTCACAGTCGATGGCAGAATACTTTGGTATTAGAATACTACAGATTATTTATGCCAAAGGGTTCCACAATCACCTGATGGGTGGCTACGCAATCAATCATAATGGAGGATTTTTATGCCTGACTGCAACAAATCAGTTGTTTCCACCCCCGGTTTCAGTCCGGTAAAGGAAAATGTTTCCGAAAAAAACAAAGCCACTGCTGCGGTTTTTCTGGAAAAACTTCTGCCTCTGGGGCTGTTTATCCTTATGCTCTCCAATCCAAAGCTGTCTGCCTCCTGTGCCGCTGCAGGGCTATCTGCCTGGTATACCAGCGTTGTGCCGGTATTGCTGCCTGCCATGATTTTTACAGGCATTCTGGTACGGACAGATGCCTGTACCCTGTTAAACCCCATTGCTGCACCTTTGTTTCAAAAGGTATTCCATCTGCCTGCAGAAGCAGCCTCAGCCTGGCTCACAGGAATGCTGTGTGGATATCCTTCCGGGGCAGCTGTAGCCGGTGAACTGTATCATCAGGGACGTCTTACTGCACAACAGACCAGACACTTGCTGCTGTTTTGTAATTATCCATCACCTATGTTTCTGACCGGCTTTCTGCTGACTGGAAGCTTAAATGGGCAGGTTCCTGTATGGCTGTTTTTACCGGTCATTTACCTTTCCGGCTGTCTGACCGGTTTTCTTACCAGAGAAACGGCACAAGATGGCTGCTCTCCTATTTCAGACAGGCATTCTTTTGAACCGCCTGCGCCGAAAAAGAATGGACTGATTCAGGTCTTAGAGCCATCCCTGTTCACAGCCGCGCGGATTATGCTGATGGTAGGACTGTATATTATGCTGTTTCAGATGATTGCCGGCTTTGCCCTCCATTATCTGCAGCTGCCCCCTCTGATACTCTGCATACTGATTGGCATACTGGAAATGACCAATGGTGTATTACTGGCTGCAGATTTGACACTGCCCCTGCTGCCTTTAAGCTGCCTTATGCTCTTTTTTGCCGTATTTGGAGGCATTTCCACTTATCTGCAGTCTCTTTCTGCATTAGGAGATGCTGCCTTTCTTGGAAAAAAATATTTATTTGGCCGCATTCTTCATGCTTCTCTGGCAACAGGACTGTATCTGATCCTTTTCCTGCTTCTGCAAATACTTTAACCGGTTATTTATATGCCAAACAGGCAGCCTGCGTTTGGCTGCCTGGCGCAGTATATCATTTATATATAGTATAATTACTTCTCTTTCGAACAGCTTCTGTTTTTGTCCTGATCATAAAGAAAAATCTGACAGGTTTACTGTTCCTCTTCAGCCGGCTTCAGTTCCTGACGGTTCTGTACGATCATGTTGTAGGTATCATTCATCACGCCTACATAGCTTTCATAACGGGTACGAGTTCCCTCTAACAGCTGGCCAAGTACTCCCTGTGCATGTTCCAGTAAATCATCTGTATACTCCATAGCACTCTGGCGTACTGTATTGGCTTCAATCACTGCCTTATCCAAAATCTGCTGTGCCTGTTCTCTGGCTTCTGCAATGATCTGGTTACCCTTATCATATGCCTCCTGCACGATCTCATGCTCGTTGATAATAGATTCTTTTTCCTTATAAGCATCTGTCTTGATCTTTTCTGCCTGCGCTTTGGCATCATTTAGGATGGCTTCCTTATTGCTCACTACCTTCTGATATTTCTTAATTTCATCCGGTGTTCTGTGACGAAGCTCTACCAACAGCGCATCTAACTGATCCTTATCTACAACGATCTTGTTGCTGGAAAATGGTGACATCTTACATCCGTCTATGTACTCTTCAATTTCTGTAATTAACTGCTCAATGCTGCTCATTTTGTTTCCTCTCCTCTACTTTTTCTTTTACACATGCCGCTACATGAGGTGGTACAAACTGGTCAATATTACCTCCGTATCCTGCAACCTCTTTCACAATACTGGAGCTCAAATATGCATACTCCAGACTGGTGGTAAAAAAGAGTGTTTCCACCTCTGGTGCAATGATTTTATTGGTCTGGGAAAGCTGCAGTTCATACTCAAAGTCTGTGACTGCCCGCAGTCCCCTTACCACTACATTGGCATCAATCATTTTGGCAAAATCTACCAGCAGTCCTTGAAAGGACTGCACCTCCACATTAGGCAGATCCTGTGTCACCTGACGCAGCATTGCCACCCGCTCATCTACGGTAAACATGGGGGATTTTGAACTGTTGATTAACACACCTACTACCAGATGGTCTACCACCCGGCTGGCTCTCCTGATAATATCCAAATGTCCAAGGGTAACCGGATCAAAACTGCCCGGATAGATTGCCTTTACCATAAAGTCCTCCAATCCATCAAAGGTGAAACCGTCACGCTTTTAAACTTCCCCGGTTTCCATCCGGCATAAAAACACATGCTGGTTTGTCTTATAACGCTTTACTTTATATACTTCAAAGCCATAATCCTGTACCTGCTCAAAATCAGTCTCTAGAGATGCTTCCACTACAATGGTGGTATCCCCATCTGCCAGCACCGAATTCTTCAGATAAGCAAGTACCTGCATCTCAAGTCCCTGGTCATATGGGGGATCCATGAAAATAATATCAAAAGGATCCGTCTTATGCTCTAATCTGCTTAGAACTGTCAGCACATCTCCTTCCATAACCACTGCCTTGTCAGCCAGCTTTGTGAAGTTTAAGTTCTCGCGAATGCAGGATAAAGCTGCACGATTCTGCTCTACAAAATAAGCACACTTTGCACCTCTGCTTAATGCCTCAATCCCTATTGCACCGCTGCCGCTGAACAGATCCAGAAACAGTCCTCCCGGCAAATCCTGATGCAGCACGTTAAACAGGGTCTCTTTGGTACGGTCTGTAGTGGGCCTGGTACCTGTACCCTCTATGGTCTTCAATGGCATACTTCTTGCCGTTCCGGCAATTACTCTCATAGCTGCTCCTATCCCTGCCGCCGGTGATTTTGTGAAAAGCAACTGTACTTTTCTCTTACCGGTTATTTTTTGCTGCAGCCATACTGCCTTTTACAAACAACGTGGCTGTATTATTTTCATTATAATATGCTTTCCCCTTGATGGCAAGCATAAACTTATGTAAGCGCGGTACCTTTTGGATACCGCGCCTGGTCCATACGGAGCCTGCGCTTTCGCGCATTTTTACAGGCTCTTAAGAGTTCTGTAACAAAACTTAGCCTGAGTTCCATTTCATGCAGAATTATGCTGATCACTGAGATATACTTGCATCCCAGTTATTTACGCAATCATGCCATTTCAGCGACAGTGTCACTTTTAGTGATTGAGTCACTTTTGGTGATTGTGTCACTTTTAGTGACTGAGTCACCTTTAGTGACTGAGTCACCTTTAGTGACTCTGATTACTGCTTACCTGCCATCTGCTTTTCCTGGTTCTCAATCATCTTCTTAACCATATGGCCGCCAACGCTGCCGTTCTGATAAGAAGTTAAATTACCGTTGTAACCGTCGGTTAAAGGTACTCCTAATTCATCTGCCACTTCCATTTTGAACTTGTCCATTGCGGATTTTGCTTCCGGTACTACCACACGGTTGCTAGAATTTGAGTTTGCCATATTACATGTCCTCCTTTAATGTGCGCATCTTCTGTTTGCTGTCAGCAGATTACGGACATTGCAATTATGATTACAATATCGGAATTCAGGATCTCTGTTGCCATAATTGCAAGATCTGTAATCATGACGGCTGGATACTGAAACTCTGCCATTTTATGCTTTCAGAAGATGCCGGTTTTGTAACGGCTCTTTCATGAAAGTTTGTTACAACCCTATTATGTGCCCTTTCACAAAAACTACACTGGGAATTTTTGCAAATGTTTTGTGAGGTATTTGCGGCACTGATTTTTTGTGAACCCGGCAGGCATACATTTTCATAAAAAGCACGCTTGCGCTCTGATTCCACGCAGCGGATACTAAGACGCCAGATGATCTTCATCATCTGCCACCTAAGTACCGGCGTTCCATACGGCTTTTCATCAAAAATGTATGCCTGCCGGGCTCACAAAAAATCAGTGCCGCAAATATGGGCTGCGTTTTCGCCGAAACGAGAGCGCGCCAAACGTATCATTTATGATACGTCGCGTGAAAGTATTTTCTTACAGATACTTCTCAAAGCGTCCGGTCATGTATTTCGCAAATATCTGCAGCAGCTTATTTTACAGCTGCATCCGGGTACAGCTGGGCAGCTTCGGCGGCTTGTTTGAGGACGGCGGCATCTGTGTATACGTCTCCTAAGCGAAATTGCAGTTCGCCGCTTTGTCTTACGCCGAAGAAATCGCCAGGCCCCCGCAGTTTTAAATCTTCGGAGGCAATATGGAAGCCGTCGTTGGACTGGTTTAAAATGTCTAAGCGTTTTTTGCTTTCTTTGGATCCGGAGGTGTTGATCAGGATGCAGTAAGACTGGCTGCTGCCTCTGCCTACCCGGCCTCTTAGCTGATGGAGCTGTGCCAGGCCGAAACGCTGGGCATCTTCTATCAGGATAACTGTGGCATTGGCTACGTCAATGCCTACCTCAATTACTGTAGTAGACACCAGTATTTGAATGTCTCCTTTGCCAAAATCGGACATGACCTGGTCTTTTTGAGCTTGCTTCATTTTTCCATGGAGGACACCGATGTGCACAGAAGGTGGGAAGATGGAGGACAGCTTTTCTGCATAATCTCCTACATTTTCTCCTTCCATCACCTCGCTTTCTTCTACCATAGGGCAGATCACGTAAGCCTGATGACCAGCTGCGATTTCCTTTTGGATGAATTTATAGGCGGTATTGCGGTAGGATATCCCTACAGCACAGGTCTTAATAGGCAGTCGTCTGGCCGGTTTTTCATCAATAATAGACATATCCAGGTCACCATACAATATAATTGCCAGGGAACGTGGAATAGGAGTAGCACTCATGACCAATACATGAGGTATCAGTCCTTTCTGACTCAAAGCCTCTCTCTGTTTTACACCAAACCGATGCTGTTCATCTGTAATAACCAGTGCCAGGTCTGCATAAGTGACCTTTTCCTGAATCAAGGCATGTGTGCCAATAATAATATCTATTTCATGGGCTGCAATCTGCCTGTAAAGCTCTCTCTTTTTGGCAGCAGTCATACTGCCTGTTAACAATGCCACTCGCAGGGGAATGCCCTGTTCTGCAAAAAGGCGGCATATATTTTCATAATGCTGTCCTGCAAGCACTGCAGTAGGTGCCATCATCACAGCCTGATAACCGCACAGAGCTGTCAGATACATGGCCAATATGGCTACAATGGTTTTCCCGGAGCCTACATCTCCCTGCACCATACGGTTCATAATCCCATCACCAGTCATATCCTGTACGATTTCCTCCCAGGTACGCAGCTGGGCACCTGTAAGATCGTAAGGCAGCTTTTCTATAAATTGCTCCACCTCATAATGAGGCACGATGGCAAAATGATTTTTCAGTCTGGTAACTTCCTCCTTCATCTTGCGTACACCGATGATAAACCGGTAAAATTCCTCAAATACTAGTCTGGTACGTGCCTTTTGAAATTCTTCCTGATTGCCTGGAAAATGAATCTGACGAACTGCTGCATCATAAGCCATCAGGTCATATTGATGCAGCAGCTCTGGTGAAAAGGTTTCCGGCAGCTGCCCCATAGACTCCAGTGCCTGTCCTACTGCTTTGGAAATGGTCTTATTCCCAAGGCCTGCAGTAAGACCGTAGACTGGATGGAGATAGCCTAACTGCTTCCGATAATTCTCTTCCAGAAAGATCTCCGGCTGCTCCATAGATCGTTTTTCCCCGCTGCCTTTGAACCTGCCTCTTAGCACCACACGCATGCCTTTACGAAAGGTACTGCACAAATAAGGCATACGAAACCACTTTGCGTGCAGTATCTGTCCGTTGATATCTGCAAATTTGCCTGTAGTAATCTGCAATTTTCCCCCACGGTTTAACTTCATAGGTTCCCAGACCACTGCCAGCACAGTACCTTCATCGGTCTCAGCCAGATCAGCCAGAGCTGCCGGTTCTTCATATACATCATATACCCTGGGGTAATACTGCAGCAATTCTCCTACTGTATAAATATTCAGCCGGTGAAAAAGGACTGCTGTTTTCTCCCCAATACCTTTTATCTGCTCAATTGGGCTTGTATCATCCATATGTGAAAAAGCTGCCAAAATGTATTACATTCTGACAGCATACTCCTCATTCATTTTATTCTTTATATAAGCAATTGTGAAACACCTTACAGATACTTCCCAAAACTGATACGAAATACAGTTTTACGATTGCTTATTATTCTTTATAGGTAATTGCAGAACACATACACAAATGCTCTTGCATATGTATTTTGCAAATGCCTGTTTATTCTACAGATACAATATAATAGTAAATCGGCTGCCCACCATTGTTCAGCTCTACGTCCATATGAGGATACTTTTCACCAAGCTTCTCACCCAATGCTTCTGCTTCCTCTTCCGTCACGTCTTTTCCGTAGTATACACTGATCAATGTAGTGTCCTCATCTACCATCTTCTCAATAGAAGTGAGCACTGCTGGCTCTACTGCAGTATCCACTGCCAGCATGCCATGGTCACCAATACCCATAATATTACCTTCATGGATATCCATATCGTCAATCACGGTATTGCGCACAGCATAAGTAATCTGGGCAGTTTTGACCAGCTGCATCTCTTCCTTCATGGTCTCTTCATTTTCCTCTGGAGTGCTTTCCGGTGAGAAGTTTAAGATGGCGGTAATGCCCTGGGGTACGCTCTTACTTGGAATGACAATGATATTCTTGTCATCAGTCAGGTACTTTGCCTGCTCGGCTGCCAGAATAATATTCTTATTGTTAGGGTAAATAAATATGTTCTTGGCAGGAACTCTGTGGATGGCTTCCAACATATCCTCTGTACTTGGATTCATGGTCTGACCACCTTCGATCAGGTAATCTACACCCAGACCGGTAAAGATCTCGGAAAGTCCCTCTCCTACAGATACAGCAATAAAGCCATATTCCTTGTCAGGCTCTGCTGGTGGAAGAGGTGCTTCCTCCTTTTGCTGTGCAGCAACCTTTTCAGCGTCCTTGATCAGCTTTTCCTGATGTTCCTCTCTCATGTTGTCGATCTTCATCTTGGTCAGAGAACCATAGGAAAGTCCCTTCTGGATCGCCAGACCTGGATCATTGGTATGCACATGGATCTTGACGATATCATCATCAGATACACATACAATAGAATCACCAATAGACTCTAAGAATGCCTTTAACTCAGACTCATTGTACTCTGCCTTACCTTCTTCTAACATGATAATAAACTCTGTACAGTAGCCAAACTTAATATCAGCAGTCTCTAATTCACTGCCTGCAGCAGCTGCTGCAGCTGCAGATGCACTGCCGGTGCTTTCAAAGGAAGTCACATCGATTTCCTTGCCCATAAAGGCATCTACTGCACCCTTTACCACCTGCATCAGACCCTGTCCGCCGGAATCCACTACTCCAGCCTGCTTTAATACAGGAAGCATATCCGGTGTCTTGCTTAACACCTCATCACCATAAGCGATGATCTCCTGCATCATTTCTTCTAACTCCATATCAGTCTGAGCCAGCTCAGAAGCCTTATCTGCCATTCCCTTGGCCACAGTCAGAATGGTACCTTCCTTTGGCTTCATAACCGCCTTATAAGCTGTCTCCGTTGCACGTACGAAAGCTGCTGCTAAAGTTACTGTATCAATTTCTGTAACCTTTTTGATTTCTTTTGTGAAGCCTCTGAACAGCTGAGACAGGATTACACCTGAATTTCCTCTGGCACCTCTGAGAGAACCGGAAGAAATGGCTTTGGCCAAAGTTTCCATGGTTGGACTTTCCAGGGCACTAACCTCTTTTGCAGCAGAAAGAATGGTCAGGGTCATATTTGTACCTGTATCGCCATCTGGTACAGGAAATACATTCAAATCGTTGATCCACTCTTTATTGACTTCCAAATTCTTTGCACCAGCCAGAAACATCTTCTTCAGCAGTGCAGCATCTATTGTACTCGTTGACACTTTTTTGTCCTCCTTACAGCATCCTTATCCTTCTGGGTCCAGTGAAGCCTGCAGCCTGTGGGATAAATGCCTCACTCCCCATTTCCTATTAATCGATGACTCTTACACCATCTACGTATACGTTGATTTCCTCCACCTCTAAACCAGTGAATTCTTCCAAACGGTACTTCACATTCTCCATCAGATTTTCTGACACAGCCTGAATACTGACACCGTAAGCAACAATCACATGAAAACCAACTCTGATTTTATTATCCACAATTTCCAGATTTACACCATGGGTCAGACTTTCTTTCTTTAAAATCTTTACCAGTCCATCCTTCATGCTGACAGCTGCCATACCTACAATTCCAAAACACTCTACTACAACAGAGCCAGCAAACATGGCAATGACTTCCTTGTCAATTGTAATAGCGCCTAACTGGTTATTGATCTGTCCTTTCATATATTCCTCCATTCTGCCCTGCAGAACCCCTTTCTGCACCGGTCTTACAAAATCAACCTGACTGCACAGACGAAAGGGAACACATCGGCCGTCAATCAATATCAGAACATTCTATATAACAAGAATCTTCCATGCACTGACGCATAGATATTGTTATTATACCCTATTTCTCCCTAAAATGGAATATCTATTTCAATTATTTTACATATTTGTCTCTGTCAAGTAATCGTTGGCAACCTTTCTTTGTATACAGTATGCCTTAATATCCCGCCATTGCTAAAAGTTTCTTCCTGTCACCTCGGATCGCTCCGTCCAGACCTGCCAAATGGCCTGTTATGGGATATGCGTATCCCTTTCCATCTTTTCTTGGTGCCTTGGCTGCCATTAGGATCTGTTCCTGAATTTCTTCTATCTTTTCTTCTTCAAATACCTCTCTTTTCTGCTTCTCTGTCACTTCGTTCAGTCTGCCGCTGCATTTTCTTACCAGTATCTTTGTCAGATGATTTCCACCCTGCGTACTCCAACTCGTATGATTGTGTTTCATCCTTTTGGCTATTATACTCCATATATGATTTTCCATTGTTCCCATTGCGCGGTATTCCAGACCCTTTGGACTCTCTGGCAGGTCTATCCCCTGTTTCTGATAAGGCAATAGCCCCCTCCGGTTGTTCTTAAAATAGCGTATCAGATCCTCCACCTTTTTTGCTTCTTCTTCCGGCAGACTGTTATGATACAACTCCAGATACCGGAACATCTCATCAATTTCTCCTGCATCCAGCAATTCCCGGATATCCACAGCGGCTTTCTTGTCCGGTATGTTTTCTCTTATGGCTTTGTATTTATGGAACGGGTCTAACTGGAAATGCGTATTCTTATCTTTGACTCCTTTTATCCAGGACGAGCCATCTGCATTCAGTATACGTACTTCGGTTTCATCCAGGTTATATTTTTCTGCAATAACTGCCTCCCTGTACTCCTGAAATTCTTTTGCCTTTGCAAAACCTGCTGCGACCACTATTCCATCCAGTCTGTAACTGTCTTTGCCTGTCTTTTCCCAGCCGTCGTATGCTATCCCAACTTTTATTTCTGCATGCTTCTGACCGGTTCTTTTTCGGTCTTCTCCCTGCAGGTTTACAAAGACTCCATCTGCTTCTTCAAACAATACAGGAGCTTCTTCTGTACCTCTCAGCTTACCTGTTTGATAATCCTTTACAAGCTCTGTTTCTTCTTTGCAGACTTTTTCTCCCAATGACTGGATTACATTCCACACACCCATGGTGCTGATACTCTGACCGGTCATGGACGATATTTTCTTTGCACACTCACGATAGGACATTTCTGTAATTCCTGACACGATCTGTTCTGCCAGATTCGCAGAAATCAGACCTGTATTTTCCAACTGGAGTGCCTCATCCAGAAGATAGGCATACTTTTTTGTGTGATCCTCACTTCTGACTTTATAGATATTTCTTCGATATGTTACCTCTCCGTAGATGGTTTTTATGGTGGTCTTGCGCAGTCCTTTGTTTCGGTATATTTTGGTATCTCTGCTAACCATTAACGAACGGTCATAGCTTTCCAGAACCTCTTTTGTGATATCTCTTCCTATCTCGCAGATTTTCTGAAAAATATTTTTCTCTAACTCCTTGAAAGTAATGCAGTTTTCCTTTATTATAGTATTCATCATACAGACTCCTTACGTTTTTTTCTTGTCAACCTAATCATAAGGCATTTCTGTATGATTGGGAAGAGGTTTCGGCTTCTTCCCTTTTTTGTTTGCCAACGATAATTATACTATGAGCAGAATAAGATGTAACTGATCAGCCAGGGGCTGAACGGTTACAATAAGATTAAGCCGTGAGGCAGGAGGTAATGTATGTATTTGGAAGAACAGAAGATTTTATTATGTGGCATTGACCATGGTTTTTCTACTATGAAAACCGCTCATTTTGTATTCGAAAATGGAGTGAAGGAACTGGGAGGAGAAGCTTCACTTCTAACCAACACTATGAAAATAGATGGGAAATATTTCAAGGTTGGTGAAGGAAGGCTTCCCCTGAAGGATACCAAGGTGGAGAATGAGGATTACTTCTTATTAACTCTGGCAGCCATTGCGAAGGAAATGGACTATTACGGATTAACTGATGCGGAGATTTGCATTGCAGCCGGATTACCATTTACAAGGTTTGGACAGGAAAAGGCAGAATTCAAGGAGTATCTGAATCCGGGCAGTATGGAATTTCAGTACAACGGCAGGGATTATCATATCACCTGCAGGGAGGTTTTTCTGTATCCACAGTGTTATGCGGCGGTAGCTGACCGACTGGGAAAGCTGCCTGCAGAGCTTCTGATCGTGGATATCGGAAGTAAGACGGTGGATATAATCCATACAAGAAAACATGTGCCTGTGGAAAGTGACTGTATCACCATTCCATCAGCACTGATCCAATGTATGGCAAATATCAACAATGTTGTTTACAGAAAGACTAACCGGACACTGACCGAGGAGCAGATACAGCAGGTAATGATATATGGGAATGCACCATATTCGGATAAGATGGTTCAGATTGTGAAAGAAGAACTGGAGGTATTTGCAAAGGGAATGGAAGCAACTCTTAAGGAGCATGGTTTTGATCCGGAGATGACACCGGTTGTGTATGTGGGTGGCGGTGCAACTGTGATGAAACGTTTTGGCTCCGTCTTTGGAAGACACATCATGCACATTGAAGATGTCAAGGCAAATGCCATTGGATACGAGTATCTGGCACACCAGCAGTTGAAACGTAAGCTGCAGTAGGTACCGGAAGGGAGGCAGTATGGCGATTGATGACAGTGTGACAGTCAGTTTCCGTTTGAATCTAAAGAGGGAAGAAGATAGGGAAATCCAAAGATTTCTTTCAGGAGAAGCTATGAAACTCTGTTTCGGAGATAAGAGCAAGTTTATCAAAAGTGCGTTGATAAGGGAAATTCAGAGAATAAAACGGGAAGAGAATGAAAATCGGATTGTTTGTGAAATGAATACCCAGAGGACTGTACTTCAGAGTTCTATGTCTGAGGAAGCAGACCGGATTATTGATGCGGTGAAGCTGATTGTCAAAATGGAAGCGGAAAGACTTGTAGGAGCACAGATTGCTAAGGAAAAGCAGAAAGTTTCTGAAATGTCAGAATTAACGCAAAAAGAGAATAAGGAACCTGATCCATGTTTTGGAGAGGTTCCGGAAAGTTCCGGTGAAGATGTGTCAGAAGATGTAATGGCTTTTCTGGAAAATTTGTAACAGACAGGTTGTGAGCATTTTATATACATGGTATTACAAAGATTTTAGACAGTAATACCATGTGTAATACAGGTTATTAAGTTGTAATACCAGCGGTAGTACAGGTATTTTTCTGTAATGCGGAGCGTATTACAGAAAATTGCCCCGCAGGGGCATATATACAGAGGGTCTTAGGGGGATTTCTCATCCCCCTAACCAGATTTTGTAAAACGCATGGCGTTTTACGTATCTGGCAAATTCTCTACACACAGGTTTTGAAATTTGGACAGTTGAAGGAAACTGCTAATGACAGATAAAGAAAAAAACATAACAGGACAGCCCCTCGGCTGAACTGTTCAAAGAAACGAAGGAAGGGATTGCTTATAGGACGAAGAGGACAATTGATTGAACCAAGGAAGAATTTTACCATCCGTTTGTCGGATGAGGAACGGGAGCAGGCAGAGTATGATGCAAAAGCCAACAACATGAAATTATCAGATTATGTAAGATACCTGATTCTTCATGGTGGCAGGGTGGATATAACACTTGCTCATGACAGACGGAATCTGATAAGTCAGATTTCCGGTCTTTGTAACAATTACAACCAGATGACAAGAACTGCCAATGGGTGTGGTTATGTACTTGACGGTACCATGAGGATGGGAAATCAGCTGCTTGAACAGATAAAAGAATTACTACAGGAGGTGGTGAACGGATGGCAATAACCAAGATGATGCATATGAAGGCGAGCAATAAGGCTCGAATAGACATTCATCTGGAGCATTCCATCACCTATATATTACAACCGAAAAAACTCGGAGATGCCAATCTGGCAGGCGGTATCAACTGCCTGCCGGATATGTCTTACCAGCAGATGAAAGCAACCAAGCAGATGTTTGGAAAGACCGGCGGAAGGCAGGGGTATCATTTTGTCATATCCCTAAAGCCCGGAGAAGGTACATCGGAGATTATGTATGATATTGCCATGAGATTTGCCAAGGAGGCATTTTGTGGAGAGTATGAGGCTGTGGTGGCTGTCCATACGGATAGGGAACATCTGCATGCACACATCGTGATCAACAGTGTGAATATGGTGACGGGATATAAGTTTCAGTGCCGGGATGGTGACTGGAAATACAAATTTCAGCCCATTACCAATAAACTTTGTGAAGAATACGGACTGCATATCACTCCGGCTGAATACAGTAAGGAACCGAAGAACATGGCAAGACCACAGTGGGAACGGGAACAGGTATTTTCTGAATGGATAAAACAGGATGCTTTTGTTTGTGCCATTAATGCGGAAAATATGGAGCATTTTATTTTTCTTCTGGAAAAGTCCGGATTTGAAGTGAAGCAGGGGAAGCATATCGCTGTGAAGGTTCCGGGGATGAAGCGGTTTAAAAGACTGGATACCATTTCAGAGGATTTTAGCAGAGAAAATTTGGAAGCTATGTTTAAATATGGTGATGCGAGTCTGCTACATCCGGTAAATCGTACCACATCATTTCCGCTAGTAAGGAAAACTGTTCTTACACCATATCAGAAAAAGTGCTATGCAAGAATGTATCGTTTGAGATTGGCAGAGAAAAAACGTTTTACTTATAAATCTGCGTATCTGTATGAGCAGATTAGGAAAATGCATGAGTTGCATGAAGAGTATCTGGTAATAGTTAAGTATGATGTGAAATCTTATATTGATTTGCTTGAGCTAAAGTTGCGATTACAGAGAGTGGATGAGGAACTATGCAGGGTGCAGAAGAAAATGTATCATGACCGGGCACAACAAAAGCGGTCCTGTAAGACAGAAGAAGATATGGCTTATTTTGAAGCTTCTGAGGACGATTATCGGGAACGACTAGAACAGATAAAACTTCAAAAGAAGGATAATCTTAAGAAATTGAAAGCGGTGGAGCGGTGCCTTGTGAGGGATGGAAGTTTGTTGGAGACAGAACTAGAGTACCGGATACCGGTTGGTGATATGGAGGATATTGAGGAGATTGCATGGGATGAAGTACCGGCGAATCCGTATCGGGAGCAGGAAACAGTGGAAGTATTGGAAGAAAATATATCGGCGGTGTCAGAGCCGGTTGTAGATGAGATTGTGGTAGCAGATGTAATTCAGACATGTGAGGTTGAAGCAGTTGGAGAAATGGATATATTTACAGAGGTTACAGAAGTGGCAGTAAAGAATGCGGATGATATCAATGGTATTCATGATAGTGGAACAGGAATGTCTGGTAAGGTGGAAGTTGTTATTCCAGGTATGGAAATGATGAATGTTGGCATGGAGGTAACTGATGAAACTCAAATGATTACCTTTGTGGATGAGCCAATAGTTGTTAGAGATGATGAGGTAAGATCTGCTACTATGAGTGATGAATTCGACTTGGTACAGGATGATGTTCAGGAACACAAAGAAGAAGCAAAATTACCATTAAATAAGGCTGAATATATGAAAATGAGTGTTGCTGAAAAAGTTCGCTGTTATCCATTTGATACAAGGGGAATAGATGCGGCATTCGAGGTGGTAAAGGCGTATTTTGAAACTGTGGGGCTGAGTACGGATTTTAACTCTGTCTATGAAGAAGCAAATCTTCTGACGGAGTGTTATGAGAAACAGAAAGCAGAAGGATTTATTTGGGAACGAACAGAACAGGTAATAGAAAAGATTGATATGATGGGGATTGATGCAGGGAAGATTACAGAGTATTCATCAGATGTGTTATCTATGGTGTTTGGTTTTGAAGATATGGAGTATTATACTGGGATTAAGCTGTTTAATAAGGTGCTTGACAGGCTCGGTGTTGATATGGCACATCAGGAACGGTATGAAGTGTTTGACAGGATTTATGAGGAGGGGATGCGAGAGGAGAAGGTGGAATGTAAGATGCAGCGTAGGTGATGTGAAAATTTTGAAAAGGTGGAGTGAACTGTACTAATTAAATGGTGCGTAATATTTTACATTTTCGAAATAAATGCATAATTCTAATTTTAGAAAAGCAAAAAATAAGGGTTTATAGAGGTCTCAAAATATGGTATCATAATCATGATATGTTTTGAGACCTTTTTTGCAAGAAAAAGGGGATAAGAAATGATTTGTGGATATACAAGAGTAAGTACAAAAACACAGGCAAAGGACGGAAATAGCTTGGAAGCTCAGGAGGATGCGTTAAAAGGTGCAGGAACCTCGAAAATCTATAAAGAGGCATTTCTGGTACAACACAGAAAGAATGGAATTCGATAAGCTGATGGCCAAAATAGAAGCCGGAGATACAATGATGATAGCGAAGCTTGATAGAATTGCCAGAAGTGCTTCAGAAGGTTTTAGAGATGCTTGATAAGGAAATCTTTGTCCATGTCTTAAAATATGGGAAAAATGGATAATACACCAACTGGAAAAAATTAATCTGCCAGATTATGTTTGCGATTGTAGAATTTGAGCAAGATATGATTGTGGAGAGAACATAAGAGGGCAGAGCGATAGCAAGGAAAAAAACTAATTATCATGAAGTTAGATCTAGAAAATATACGAAGAAACAGTTGGAGCATGCATTGGTGTTGTTTGAAAATCATAGTTATTTGCAGGTAATAGAACTGACAGGGATAAGTAAGGCGACTTTGGCAAGAACGAAAGCAAAATGCAATACAAACACATGGTGTTACATGGAGGGAAAAATGGGACAGTTTGAACGATTGTTGGTATATGTAAAAGGATTAAGTAGAAATAAATCAGAACAGGGAGCCTGGTTTGAAAATTTTATGAAACATGTATTTTTATCATCACCAGTCTATCAAGAGATATATGAGAATGTTTGGACATGGGCAGAGTTTCCGTATAACGGAGGCAGGCATGATTATGGTATAGATTTGGTTGCCAAGGCAAAGGATTTAGATGAATATTATGCAATTCAATGTAAGTTTTATGATGAGGAGCATTCTGTATCAAAAAGTGATGTAGATACTTTTTTAACTGCGTCTGGTAAGCCATTTTATATTAAAGGTACACCTG
The DNA here is from genome assembly GCA_045127535.1 of Lachnospiraceae bacterium. GTDB lineage: Bacteria > Bacillota > Clostridia > Lachnospirales > Lachnospiraceae > UBA2942. Next base: position 63,959 of record JBGVQN010000001.1, read on the forward strand.
TTAGATATGCAGGCAAAATTATTGTGTCTACAACAGATAGGTGGTCGAGCACCGCTAATGAGATAATTGAAGGACAGATACCAGCGGTTACACGTATAAGGCTTAAAGATTTAAAGGAAATTGGTATTGATTGGGAGAGTACATCAATAGATAATCTGTCTTCGATGAAACAGTCGAAAAAGAAGACAGTTCGCCCACATCAAAAGGTAGCTATTTCAAAGGTATTAGATGGGTATAAAACGGCTGATAGAGGCAAGTTGATCATGGCTTGTGGAACGGGTAAGACATATACAGCATTGAAGATTGTTGAGGCGATAACAAAGGGGAATGGTAATGTATTATTTCTTGTGCCGTCAATATCATTATTAAATCAAACATTATTAGAATGGACTAAGGAGTGTAGTTATAATTATCAAGTGTATGCTGTTTGTTCAGATCCAAAGGTAACGAAGACAAATTCAGAAACTGTAGATAATTTAGCAGATACCATTGTACCTGCCACAACGAATGCGGAAAGTTTAGTTGAAGGGTACACTAATTTATGGAATGTGAGTAATAAAGAGAGTATCAGCTTCTTCTTCTCTACATATCAGTCAATAGATGTAATTTCAAGGTTTCAGAAACTAACAGGTGTAGAATTCGATATTACTATCTGTGATGAAGCTCATAGGACTACAGGTGTAACTTTAGCTGGTGAGAATGAAAGCAATTTTGTAAAAGTACATGATGATAGTTTCATATATAGCAAAAAAAGATTATATATGACTGCTACACCTCGTATATATGGGGATTCAAGCAAACAAAAGGCAGCCGATAATAGTGCATTGTTATGTTCTATGGACGATGAGACGGTATATGGTAAGGATTTTCATGTTCTAGGGTTTGCAGAGGCAGTATCAATGGGACTGTTGTCCGACTATAAGGTTATCGTTTTGGCAGTTGACGAGGGGTATGTAAGTAGGACATTACAGAATTTAATAACTAATTTAGATAGCGAACTTACGTTAGATGACAGTGTGAAAATTATTGGGTGTTTGAATGGATTATCTAAGAAAACAATTTTTGAGGGAGAAGAAAATTATTTTGAAAATGACCCCTACAAGATGAAGCGAGCTGTCGCATTTTGTAGTGATATAAAAGGTTCAAAGAAATTTGTTCAGTTATTTGGAGAAATCCAAGATGAACTAAAAATATATGGAGCAGATGATGATTTGGTATCTGTTGAGTTACAACATGTAGATGGTACTCAAAATGCACTTTATCGTAAAGAGTGCATAGATTGGTTAAAGACAGATACTCTAGATGGAAAATGTAGGATATTGTCGAATGCACGTTGCTTGTCAGAAGGTATAGATGTCCCTGCATTGGATGCAGTTATGTTTTTGAATCCAAGAAATTCTATTGTGGACATTATACAGTCAGTAGGAAGAGTAATGCGTAAGTCCGAGGGTAAAAACTATGGGTATATCATATTACCTATAGGTATTCCTGCTGGAACAGAGCCAGAAGAAGCTTTAAATGATAATAGAAAATATAAGATAGTTTGGGATGTTTTACAGGCATTACGGGCACATGATGATAGATTTAATAATACGGTAAACAAAATTGAATTGAACAGAAAGAAGCCTGACAGGATTCAGATTATTGGTGTAACAGGTAGTGGCGATGATGAGACAGGTACAGGCAAGCAGGAATCGTATCGTCAGCTTACGATGAAATTTGAGGAACTCCAAAAATGGAAAGACAGCATATACGCAAAGATAGTAAAAAAGTGTGGATCAAGAAAATATTGGGAAAACTGGGCGAAAGATATAGCTGAAATTGCTAATAGACACATTAATGAGATAAATATACTGATTGAAAAGTCTGAAATAGCTGACAAATTCAATGAATTTTTATCTGCATTAAAGAACAACCTCAATTCATCTATAGAAAAGGATGATGCGATAGAGATGCTTGCAGAACATATGATAACAAAGCCTGTATTTGATGCACTTTTTGAGGATTATGAGTTCATTAAGAGTAATCCTGTATCAGTAATAATGCAGGATATGTTAGATATATTAGATGAAAAGGCACTAGACAAAGAACAGGAAACATTAGATAAATTCTATTTGAGTGTGCAGGAAAGGGCTAAAGGTATTGATAATTCAGAGGGTAAACAGAAGATTATAATTGAGTTATATGAGCAGTTCTTTAAAAATGCATTACCTAAACAGGTTGCAAAATTAGGTATTGTATATACACCTATTCAGGTGGTTGATTTTATACTAAAAAGTGTTGAGGATATATTGCAAGAACGCTTTGGCTGTAGCTTAAACGATAAAGGTGTTCATATCCTTGACCCGTTTACAGGAACAGGAACATTTATTGTTCAGTTGCTTAGAAGTGGGATAATTAAGCCGGAAAACTTATTGTATAAATACTGTAATGAAGTACATGCCAATGAGATAGTGCTGCTTGCATATTATATAGCGGCCGTAAACATAGAAGAGACCTTCCATGATTTGATGGGGGCAAAAGAATATACTACATTTGAGGGTATTGTATTGACGGATACGTTTGCATTGTCAGAGAATTGGGATGATCAGAATGGAAAACCATTGAGTAAAGACAGCTTTTTGTTCCATCAGAATTCGGAACGTGCTACTAAGGAGTTAGAGACAGATATAACAGTTATTGTGGGTAACCCTCCTTATTCCGTAGGACAAAAGTCAGGTAATGACAACAATCAAAATGTATCATATAAACACCTTGATAAGACCCTTGCGGACACATATGTAGCAAAGTCAAAAGCTACACTTAACAGAAATGCATACGATACATACATAAAAGCATTCAGATGGGCTACAGATAGAATCGGTGATAACGGAGTGATTGGTTTTGTTAGTAATGGCGCATATTTGGACAGTGTTGCATTAGATGGTTTTAGGCAATGCTTGTTAGAAGACTTTAATTCAGTGTATGTATTTAATCTTAGAGGCAATCAGCGTACATCAGGTGAACTTTCCCGAAAAGAAGGTGGTAAGATTTTTGGATCAGGTTCCCGTACACCTGTTGCAATCACAATTTTGATCAGGAAGAAAGGTGTTAAGAAGGATGGGTTTGTCAGATATTATGATATAGGCGATTACTTATCAAGGACAGACAAATTGAATATTATTAGTGAATTTGGAAGTATTAAAAACATAACTTGGAAATATTTGACGCCAAATGATAATAATGATTGGTTGAATCAGAGAAACCCTGATTTTATGAATTTCATCGCGTTAGGTGACAAAAAGAAGAGGGAAAAAGTAAGTGTATATTCAGATAATTATGCATCGGGATTGTCAACAAATCGTGATGTATGGGTATATAATTTTTCTGAACAAAAATCAAAAGAGAATGCAGATAGAATGATAGATTTTTATAATAAGGAAAGAAAACGATGTCATCAGATGTTTAATGAAAGTGTGACCAATGGTATTTGTCTGTCAGATGTTAAAGCGAGAGAGACATATATACAGAATATTAGGTCAAATGATGAGACAAAGATAAGTTGGTCAAGGGGACTGTTTAAGAAATTCTGTAAGGACGAATCAATTCAGATGACAGAAGATATTAGAAAAGTAGGTTATAGACCATTTTGTAAAAAGAATTTAAGTTATAATTCTTCTATAATTGAAATGCCCTCTAAGTGGGATAAAATATATCCTGAAAGTGATACAGATAATTTGGTTATGTGTGTATCAGGTGCTCCTATAAAAAAAGGTTTTTCTGTTTTAATGACAAATTGTATTCAAGATTTGAACTTTATGGAACATTCGTTATGTATGCCTATGTATATGTATGATAGGATTGATGAAGGTTTTTACAATGAACTGACATTGTTTGACTTTCTTGAGGAAGATGTAAAGTATAAGCCCAAATATAAGAAAAGGTATGCAATATCAGATGCGTCATTAAAGAAGTTCCAAGAGGTATACGGAAATAGGGTAGATAAGGATGCTATCTTTTATTACATATATGCTGTGTTGCAATGTAAAGGGTATATATCTGCATACGAGGACAATCTCTCCAAAGAGATGCCAAGAATACCGATGTTAGATAAATTCATGGATTATGTAGAGATAGGTAAAGCACTGGCAGACTTGCATGTGAACTATGAAAGAATTATTTCACCTGATGAGTTAGGATTAGTTGTTCAGATGGATAAGCCTGAATATAGGGTCACAAAGATGAAGTTCAGAAAACAAGGTAAAGAGACTTGTAAAGATACCATCATATACAATGACTACATTACAATTAGCAATATACCCGAAAGAGCATTTGAATATGTTATAAATGGTAAATCTGCTATAGAGTGGCTTCTTGAAAGATATGCAGTAACAGTTAATAAGGCATCAGGCATAGTAGATGATCCAAATACTTATAAAGACAGTAAATATATTTTTGATTTACTGATATCTGTAATAGGTGTCAGTATAAAGACTCAAGATTTAATAGACAGTATGCCAGAGTATAAGGAGATATAATTAGTAATGAGGTGTAATAATTTATAGCTTTATGGTTGATTGCTTAGCATGTTAAATAGCATCTGTACAGATAATTTGAAAAAATACAAGACAACGAATAGAAATAGTTTTTATTCAAAGTACAGATGCATCTAATAGAGTCGCAGGGATTTTTACGAGTGACAAGCGTTTGGAAGAATTGTTAAGTAAAAAGAGCTTGGTCATATAATCGTTCAGAACTGAAAATTCCAGGGGATCAAAAAGAGCTTGCGATAATTCATGGAATCTATGAATACATTATGCCAAGACCCTATGTGATTTATTAATTACATAGGGTCTTGTACTAGATATTCACAAGGGACTGCAGATAATGGTAGAATAATAGAAATATATATTTGCGGAGATGACAGGAACAACACGTTATATATAATTGGAAATAGATTTGATTTGGCACATGGATTAGAAACTAACTATTGGAAATTCAGGGAATTCCTAGAGGATAAGGATTCATTTTTTTTAATGCATTTGAAAATTTATATGATATCCAACCACTCGATGATACAGAACCATGGTATACAGATACTGCTCAGGAAAGATGGAATAAAGCTGTTGACAGGAAATTATGGAGTAAATTTGAAAAATCTATAGGGGAGCCTAATACTATGGAAATGATAGGACAGTTAGAAGTTGCGACAGAAAGAATGCCGTCCGTTGGTATTAGGAATCATATGGATGTTTACTGGAAAGAGCAATTTGGTTTTATATCAAAATTGCAGGATTACGTAAAAGAGTGGATAGAAAATATCAATACAAGTAATATTAAGTGTAAAAAGAAAAGCATGGTAGGCAGTGATGATTTTTTTCAGTTTTAATTGTACGGATATATTAGAGAAGACGTATTGTATTGAAAATGTTCTACATATTTATGGTGGAGTAAGTTCAATTTGCGATATTCCACCAATTATGGGACATTGTAATAAGAAAGATATTGAGCAACATAGAGAATGGGCAAAAGATGTGGATGTGGAATATTTAGAAGCAGAAGCAAGAGTATTAGATGCAGTGGCTGATTATCTTGAAGTAATATATAAGGATACAAGAGAATGCATACTCTTAAATGGTGATTTTTTTAGAAGGCTTAATGATGTGAGAAGAGTTGTTTTCGGATGGTCTGGTGGGGGAGATATTCCATATCTGAAAGAAATAATTCGAAATATAGATAATGATACAAAGTGGACTGTTTATTGGCATGATGAAAAAGATTATAAATCATTATGTAGTGTATTTGAAAAAGAAGGTATTAGGGATAAGGAGATTATTGAATATATCCAATCTGATGATTTTTTGGATGCATAAATATAAAGATTGCTAGAGGTTGTTTATATAGAGTAAAAAAATAATACGGAGTTAATTATTAAATTTAGCATGAATGAGAAAGAAGGTGTTGCAATGGATATGCAGGAATTAAAGCAACTTATCTACAAGGGTGAGAAAGTTGATATAGAGTGCAAAAAAGCAGAGAACAGTGTACCGAAGTCTGCGTATGAGTCATATTCTGCATTTGCTAATACAAAAGGTGGATACATTATCCTTGGTGTTAAGGAAGATAAGACGAAAATAAATCCAGAAGAAAGATTTATTATACAGGGCATTGATAATCCGGAGAAACAAAAAGAAGATTTCTGGAATACCATTAACGGCAGCAAGGTCAATGTAAACATTTTAAAAGACGAAGATGTTTATGTTGTTGACGAAGATGGAATCAGTCTTATTGTAATCCATGTGCCAAGAGCTGATTTTAATATGCGTCCGGTGTATATTGGAGAAAATCCATATAAGGGAACATATAAAAGAAATCATGAGGGTGATTATCATGCAACAGAGCATGAAGTCAGGGGAATGATACGAGATCAGAATCCCGAAGGTAATGATAACATGATTATCGAATATTACACCATGGATGATATTGATAAGGAAACACTTCGAAGGTATCGTCAGATTTTTGAAATCAGAAACGATGGTCATGTATGGAATGCTCTGGATGATAAAGCATTTCTTGAAAAGCTTGGCGGCTACAGGAAAGACAGAAGAACGGGAGTAGAGGGACTTACACTTGCTGGATTTATGATGTTTGGTACGGGACAGGCTATTCGTGAAATATTCGATAATGTGTTTATGGATTATCGTAATGAGAGCGAAGTAACCGCAGATATTCGCTGGAATGACCGAATTACGTATGATGGAACATGGGAGAATAACTTGTTTAATTTTTTTACAAAGGTTACACCCAAATTAACAGAAGATTTGAAGAAACCATTTAAGCTTGAGGGTATACAGCGTATAGATGAGACGCCTGTGCATAAAGCAGTAAGAGAGGCATTTGTTAATCTGATTATTCATGCAGATTATCTGATGGATGCGGGCGTTTTGAAGGTAATCAAAAGGTCAGATGAATTTGAATTTACGAATCCGGGAATATTGAAACTGCCACTTGAGGATATTTACCGTGGGGGGAATTCTAAATCAAGAAATCCACATATGCAGACAATGCTTAGATTAGTTGGTTTTGGTGATAATGCCGGTTCGGGATTTCCTACAATTCTTGATACATGGGAGAAAGAGGGATGGGTGACACCGGAGCTTATGGAGGATACGAATCTTAATCAGGTGACACTTGTGTTGAAGATGGTTAAGGAGAGGAAAAAACAGGAAGAAACAAACTTCGCTCAAAAAAATGAGCGAAGTTTGAGCGAAGTTTTGAGCGAAGTTTTAGTTAAAAAGAATTTTGATAAAGTGTTACCAATAATAGAAATATTAGAAGAAAATGGTATTGTGACACCAAAGGAGGCTGAAAGTGCGTGTGGTAAATCATCTGCAACGGTTAGGAGATATCTAGGTTTACTTACTGCTACCGGAATTGTGGTAGCTGAGGGAAGTACGAATAATACGGTATATCGTGTAGTAGATAATTATTAAATACAACAGAAGGTTAAAAAAGTACAAGGTCAGGCAGAAGCGGAAAGGTTTTAAGAGATGGATTTGAGAGAAATGAGACAATGTCCGAATCAATGTCCAAATCAATGTCCGAATTGGAAAGAACAAAGAATAAAGTGTATTTTAGGGAATAATACAAATGTGCGATAACATTGTTACCCAAGTCGAAGAACAGATTAAGAGGATAAAAGATGAAAGTAAAATTAGAAGAGATAATCGAGGCAATGGAATTTGCCGATATGGAAACAGAATACTATTATGACACTAAGAACGAAAGGATTCTGATGTTGTTTGATGGAATGGTGGATGGCGAGGACGATCCGGAACTCTTCGAAGATATCAGTGAGGGATTTGTCGAGGATTATATACCATTACCGGGACAATACGATATCAACGAGTATCGAATAATGGAAGAGTTCATATATGAACTTCCACAGGGAAAGAATCAGGATGTACTGGAAAGGGCAATGCAGGGAAGAGGAGCTTTTAGAAGATTTAAGGATAAATTGTATGACTTGAATCTGGAGCAACAATGGTATTCCTATAAGGATAGTGCATATGAAAGAATAGCAAGGCAATGGTGTGAGAGACATAAGATTGATATTGTTGAATAAAAGAAAGAGGTGTATCTATGTTGCCTACAGAAGAGATTATACCAATAGTGAAAAACACAATTGCTGCATCAATTAAATGCAATACTCATCGCGGATATATCGGTTGGAGCAGTTGCGATAATATTTGTATGGACATGAAAGACTGCCTGGATATGTGTGCTGAGACTTTAGAAATGTGTGGTTATATGGCTGCACTTGAAGCTGCTACATACATCTTGGTGTCTGGTGTAAAACTGGCATCTCATGCAGATAGTAGTTCAGGAATGCTTACAGATGTTATCATGTGTACATATGAACTTGTAGATAAATGTACAAAAGAAATTGAAAAACAGGATAAACAAATGCGGGATCAAGCACTTGCATTGATTATAAAAGAGTCAAAGAAGAAAGTATTTGATGGTTGGACTGACTGGCGTTATGATTTGTTGAAATGCGGGATTTGCCTTTGTGATGAAAAGAGTGCAAAGAAACTCGAAAAGACATTGGATGCATTGTTGGAAGATACACAGGAAGATTATTTTCCAGAATACAAGAAAGAGAAAGATTTGATTGTAAGATATCATATACATAGACATTTGTATGGTAAAAAGCATACAAAGGACGAACTATATCAGAATATTTCGATAAATGAACTCCGTATTATAGCTATTAAGGATGCTATGGAAGGCAAGAATTACGATGAAGCAGAGAAACTTTGTTTAGAGAAAGCAAATGAAGAAGAATCTTGGCATTATCGTAGCAGTGATCCGGAAGATTGGAATAATATGCTATATGACATATACAAGACAGCAAACAACATTGATAAGCAAATTGCACAGGCGAAAAAGTTATTATTAATGGGAAATGAGAAGTTCTGGGATGTTTTGAAACAGATTTTTATTGAGTGTGGTACATGGGATGAGAATTATGAGAGCTTGTTGCATGAATTAAAGGACAGTAAGCGAACCATATGCTATCGCAGTATTCTTGTTGCTGAAAATGAAAAGAAGAGATTGCTTGAAGATGTAATGGAGAATCCATCTGATTTATTTTATTATGGAAAATATTTAGTGAAGGAATATCCGGAGCAGGTTTATGAGTTGTGTTATAAGGAAATAAGTGAGAATTGTGCTCAGGCAAAGGATAGACGAGAATATAAGAAGGTGACGAAGCAGATTGCACAGCTTATAAAATGGAAGGGGAATGATACTGCTAAGTTGTTAATAGATGAATTGAAGCAGACATATCCAAGGAAAACGGCATTGTTGGATGAATTGGAGAAGGTGGAGAAGAAACTAAAATAACAAATAAAAAAGGTTTCATACTTCATTGATGAATTTTGAAAGAAAGGTTGGATTGTATAAATGAAATTTAATATATCATATGAAGCAATCACTTGGTATATAACTTTGGGAATGGGGGGGATTGTTTTTTTAGTTGGAATGATATATCTTCTTTTGCAAAAAAGGCTAAAAGAACACCATTTTATTAAGGCAGCTTGTATGGAATTTATGGCAGAATGGATATTGATTTTACCGAATCAGTTATTTAATGAGATTCACTATACCAATGATGCACTTTATATAGTAGAAAGTATTTGTACAGCATTTGTTAAAACTTTTAATATGTATTTGGGTGGTGGATATGAGAGATATGCTTATACGGATAATCTAGTGTTTACAAGTGTATATTCCATAGTGAGAATACTTGTATATATGGCTTTATTTGTATTTGCAACCGGCTTTTTGGTGACTCTCATGGATGGACCTGCACAATGGTTTGCTATGAAAAAAAGAGCCGCCAGAAAGCAATATATTTTCTCTGAATGTAATGAAAAAGCATTATCTATTGCGAAGAGTATTCCTAAAATGGGAAAGAAAAACATTGTTTTTGTGTCTGACGGGAAGCTGGACGATCTGGTTAAGGAAAAAATTCAGGAAATAGATGGATGTTATGTGAAGCTTTCCCTTGACAAGGTGGTAAAAGAGTTAAACCGTAGGTCAAAAGAAATGGAATTGTTTCTATTTGGGGACAATGAAAGGGATAATCTTTTTCATTTAGGTGAAATAAGTAGCAGAGGATTACTGGAATGTGGATGTAAAAAGAAAATCTATGTAGAAATACAAGATACTCCATGGAGTCTGTACGATGATTTGGTAGAAAAACTTAAAAATGGAGAACAGGAACAGACGGTAGTAAATTATATCAGAATAGAAGAGAATTATGTGTATAATAATCTTTTACATTATTCTATTTTCGAAAATTCCATTGAGAATCCTGCAGAAAAGTGCAAAGATATTAATATTTTATTGATTGGTATGAACAGAAGAAATTTTGAGTTTTTGAAGGCTGTTTTACATTTGGCCCAGATGCCAGGATATCATCTGAATATTATGGTGCTGGATGCAGGTGCAAATCGAGAACTGCTTTGGCAGAAAATGCCAGAAGTAAAGGATAGTTGTAAGGTTGTAGGGGATGCATGGTATTCTATTATATACAAAGAAAATGTATCATTGGATAGCTGTGCATTAGAAACTATTGTGAAAGAAGAGTTTATAGATTTTAACTGGGCATATGTAGGTATGGAGGATGATTTGAAGAATATCGGTATTGCCATGAGACTAAATGCGGTTAAGTGTAGAGCGGGACAAAAAAATGGATATATCATTCAGGTAAATGTTGCGAGCAAGAAATTTTTGGATAATTATAATTCCGTTATAATGAAAAATATTGTACCAAGTGGAATGTTTGGTGAAATATACCACTATGATTTTGTTACTATGTCAGCCATTGAAAAGTGTTCCGCTGCAATTCATGAGGTTCGCAATGAAGAAAGAAAAGAAAAAGCTCCCGATTTGAATATTAAAAGCTGGGTGGCATATTGTAACAATGAATATAACAGACACTCTGTTTATGCAAGAACGCTTGCGTTAAAGTACAAAGTGGATTTAATTGAACAGAATTATCAATCGGATTATAGTCTGCTAAGTAAAGACAAAAACTGGAAAATGTATGAACATATGCGATGGAATATGTATACACGAACCATGGGATATCAGGTGGCATCTAGGGAGATAATGGATGCGCTTGGTAAATTGGATAAGGATATCAGAAACATTGCTATGATACATAAGGATTTGATTCTGTTTGAGGAACTTTCTGAGGAGGAACAGAATAAAGATGGTATACTGCTGACACCTGAGATTGTAGCAGAATTAAAGAAGCTGGGAAGATAAAGATAGGAGAGAAAAAGATGATGAATTATGTGACAAGAGGACAGTCAAATCCAATTGGGAAACAGCGGCTTTATTATGCGGCAAGTAAAAAGGATTTTTCTTATCTACATGATGTTTCGAAACATATTTTACATAACGTAGATGTGGCAATTTACTATGATGACCAAAACAATACGGAGAATACCATAGAACAGGAAATCTGTGGGATGGATTTAGTGGTTTTGGTACTTACTAACGAAGCTTTGGATAGTATGTGTGATGCTATTTCCAGAGTGTTATTTATAGCATATAAGAATAAAATTCCGGTTTTACCACTTGCCATTGAAGATGGAGTTGGTGGAAAGTTTAGTGATTTTTGTATACTAAACCGGATGGAAAAAATGCATGTATTATATCCGAATAAGCAGGAGATACAAGCACTTTCTTTTTCACAGAAATTGGAAGATTATTTTCAGGAGCATTTGCAGGGGAAGTTGCTTGAAAATGCGGAACGGGAACGTATCTATCAGAATTTCAGTGGTTCGGCGTTCCTTAGTTATCGAAAAGCAGACAGAAAGGTTGCGGTTGATTTAATTAAGCTTATTCATCAGAAGGAAGAATGCAGGGATTTTGCAATCTGGTACGACGAGTATCTTACAGCAGGCGAATCTTATGATGAGGAGATAAAATCCTATATAGATTTTTGTCAGGTGTTTTTGTTTCTTGTAACCAATAATATGCTCAAAGAGGATAACTATGCAATCCGGGAAGAATATAAGAGAGCAAAGGAATTAAACAAGAATATTATTATAGTGGATATGATTGCAGAGAATCATACTTTGCCAGCTTATCTTATGGAAGGAAATCGCTATATAGGATTGCAAGATATTAGTACACTGCCTCTTGTTATGGGGGAATATATTAAGAAAAAAACATTTTTTAATGAAGAAGAAAAATACAAACACGATTATTATCTCGGACTTGCATACGTTTATGGTATTGGTGTTGAAAAAGAGAAAGAGTATGGACTCAGATTGATAAAAAGTGTGGCAGAATGGGGATTGCCTGAAGCAATGGATACTATAATCAGGTTGTATATGGAGGATCTGGATATTCGTATGGTCATTTATTGGCAGGAGCACCTAAAGGATTACTATGGGCATAGGTTCAGTGAAAAATATTCGCTGGATACTTTGAAAACGTATATTGGGCATTTGTTACGACTTAGCCATTATTATAGGGATGCATCTGACTTAAATAGTGTGGTAGTTTGTTTAGATGAAATTCGTTGCCTGCTGGAGGAAAATGATGGCTGGGAAAATGACACAGAGATGTTGGAAAAAGCTATTATCTGGTGTGATTGTTATAGCGATATTTATTACATTGTAAGAGCTTCTTCTAATCATTTTTCAGAAGAAAATTTAGAAAAAGAACGCTTGTGTTATATCATGGAACACCGTTATGCGTTGATGTATGCGGATATGGTGGATTCTTTTAAGGCAAAACGATATATATATACGCCAATTATGCGTATGGCAGAGATTATGAGTTTTTATGGGGCTACGTTAGATGAGAGGATTGGAGAATATCTGAAGGCACTGGAATTAATTCAGGATGCAGATAATAAGTATCCTTGTTATGAATCCCGCACAGATTTGTTTGGATGCTATCAAAGCCTTGCTAAACTATATCGGGAGAAGAATGCAGAACTGGCAATGTCTTATGCTTTGAATATGTTAGAGTATGCCAGACAGACCTGGCTGGAAAGACAGGAACTAATTCGTTGCTTTAAATATGCGGAGGCTTTGGAGTTTATTGCAAATTTACAGATTGAGTGTGGCGAAATCACAGAGGCTGTTAGAAATCTAAACAAGGCAACCCAGGCGAGAGTGCATTGTATTGAATCACGGGAAAGGATGGGGGTTGGTGAAAAAAACTCTGTATATGCTCTGTGTTATGACTATTTTAGCCTTATTGATTTACATCATTCGCTTGGAAATCATGAAAAAGCGTTGCCCTTGTTGGAAGCAGTCCAAAACCACATTTTCTATTATTATCTTGAAAATAAAGATGAGGAAAATACTGAAGAGGCATCGGAATTGTTATCCAGATTATTTCTGGCACGTTCAAAATTGGGAATAGATTAGAAAAATCCTAGATCCGTGAAACTCAACGGTAAGTGATCCCGGACAAGGCGTATGCTACTCCGGCATTTTCATGCGAAAACGCTTCCTATGCTAGTTGGTACAGGTAGACAATATCATTCGAATCATCAAAGCTAACGGTAGAATTACATTCTTTACAACTGATAATGAGAATTGACTGTCTGCACTAGTGGATAAATTGTTTCTTTCTTACCAACAACGCAGATACGGTTGTAGCTGTTACAGTAAACTTGAAAAACTATATAGCAAATAACAGAGTTGTTTGTATCTCCATCAAGTCTATTGATATCTCCGTCATTTCTTGGTAGAATGATGGAGATAATTTAAAAATGAAGGAGATTTTCATGAGAGAATTTGATTTTAAAAATAATCCAACAAAGTTGCTAAATCCAGAAATTGTTCAGATGGTTGGAAGTATTCATGAACATAAGGGTAAGCAGGAGTTGTTTTTGGAGGCAAATGTTGATGAATTAAAAACATTGTTAGAAGTGGCTCTTATTCAGAGTACAGGTGCATCTAATAGAATCGAAGGAATTTTTACAAGCGATAAGCGTTTGGAAGAACTGGTAAGTCAAAAAACTGAACCACGTAATCGTTCAGAACAGGAAATTGCCGGCTATCGAGAAGTGCTTACGACAATTCATGAAAGTTATGAATATATTATGCCTAGAACTAATGTGATTTTGCAATTACATAGGGATTTATATTCATATTCCCAGGGAGCAGCCGGCGGTAGTTATAAGAATTCAGATAATGTAATCGCAGAAAGAGATGTAGAGGGAAATCAAAAAGTCCGTTTTATACCTGTTCCAGCATTTCAAACATCAGAAGCAATGGATGAATTATGTACTCGATTTTTAGAAGAATGGGAAGCTGACCGAATAGATAAATTAATCCTTATACCTATGTTTATCCTTGATTTTCTCTGTATTCATCCGTTTAATGATGGAAATGGCAGAATGAGTCGATTGTTAACACTTTTGTTATTTTATAAAGCAGGTTATATTGTTGGAAAATATGTTAGTATGGAAATGCTAATAGAAAAAACAAAGGAAACATATTATGAGGCATTACAGTCAAGTTCATTTGGATGGCATGAGAATAAAAATGATTACGAGCCTTTTGTCAAATACTATCTTGGAATTATGTTAAAGGCATATAATGAGTTTGAAAATAGAGTGGAACATCTGAAACACCGTAATCTTTCAAAACCAGAAAGAATAAAAAATGTAATTGACCAAAAGGTGGGGAAAATTACGAAGAAAGAAATAATGGAACTTTGTCCTGATATAAGTAAAGTTACTGTGGAAAGAACTTTGACAGATATGGTAAAAAGTGGATATATTGCTAAAGTTGGAGCAGGACCATCTACAGGATATGTTCGTATATAAAACAAATCTCCGTCATTTTCACCAAAAATGACGGAGATTTGTGAAAGTATGATGGAGATAAAAAATACATTATGAGTTAATTAAGTTCATTCATAGCATCCACATAATCCTGTAAACCGTTTTCTTTTAATGCCAGCTTGGCATAGGTAAGCGATGTTTCCTCAGCCAACCAATACAGATATACAATGTCATTCGGGTCACCAAAGATAACTTTGGAATTACATTCTTTACAACGGATAACAAGAATGGAGTTCTTGCCAGTATTAACAATGATGGAGTCCGTAGCAGAATCATACATACCAAATTGAAAATTAAAATTGTTGTTCATGGTGGTCTCCTTCCCATAGATATTTTGCACCATCCAGCAGGTCGATAATAGCTGAAAGCATATTGGTGTATTCGGTCTGTAATTCCTTAATTTCATCTGAAGAAGGAAGTGTATAAGGGGTTCTGTCGGTTGTGGTAAATGCCTTCTGCATTTCAAGTAATTGCAGATACAAAGCATTCACAGTTTGCACCAAAGGATATATAGTTTCTTTCTTGCCAACAACGCAGATGCGGTTATAGATGCAGGAACGGACAAAGTAATCTTTCTTCATCATTCCACTGGCAATAATCCGAGCTTCGATTTGTTTTCGTTCAGCATCAGAAATTCTGAAGCTGATGGTTGGATTTTTATGTTGATTGCTCATGGTAATGCTCCTTTCGTTTGGGCTGTGGCAGCAGGCGGAATAGATAACCTGACAGCCACAGGAATTTATTCATTGTGAGTAATTAAAAAGTAGATTATATCAAGCCGATGGAAAAATTTTTGGTGCAGATACTGCAACTAATTTGCTACTAAAAGTATTGAAAACGATGTGAAAAGAGCGATATTTTGCGAAATAGAAGTGCCAAAAATTCAGGAAATATCAGCATTTATGAGTTGCCGATAAAAACCTCGGGAAGAGTTTGAGTAAATTGGATTTACCATAGAGAATGTGATTAGGCAGATAATCAATGGGATTATCTGCCTTTTTGCATTACTTTTTTGGGAAAATATAGGAATGATTTGATAAAAAATAGGGTGAAGATGTGATTGATTCATACAAGCCGGAGCATGCAGGAGGAAAATCATCTGATAAAGATACTGGTAAGAAAATGCAGCGGCAGATTGAATGAAGTGATAGAGACTTACACTATCTATCTCCATCATATCTATTGCTATCTCCATCATTTTGTGTTAAAATGATGGAGATAGCAATAGATATGATGGAGATTTTAATGCAAAACTATAATTACACAAAAAATTCTGAAAAACTGTTGACCCCAGAAATTGTTCAAATGATAGGAAGCATTCATGAACATAAAGGAAAGCAAGAACTGTTTCTGGAAGCAAATATTGATGAATTAAAAACACTTTTAGAAGTTGCTCTTATTCAAAGCACAGGTGCATCTAACAGAATTGAGGGTATTTTTACAAGCGATAAGCGTTTGGAAGAGCTGGTAAGTCAGAAGGCGGAACCTTGTAATCGTTCAGAACAGGAAATAGCCGGTTATCGTGAAGTGCTTGCCACAATTCATGAAAGCTATGAATATATTATGCCAAGACCAAATGTGATCCTTCAGCTTCATAGAGATTTGTATTCATATTCTCAAGGAACAACTGGTGGAAATTATAAAAACTCAGACAATGTAATTACAGAAAGAGATGCGGAGGGCAATCAGAAGGTTCGTTTTATTCCGGTTCCTGCTTTTCAGACTTCTGAAGCAATGGGTGAATTATGTACACGTTTTTTTGAGGCATGGGAAGCTGACCGTATAGACAAATTAATATTGATACCAATGTTTATTCTTGATTTTCTGTGTATCCATCCATTTAATGACGGTAATGGCAGAATGAGCCGATTGTTGACACTTCTTCTATTTTATAAAGCCGGTTATATTGTTGGAAAATATGTCAGTATGGAGATGTTGATAGAAAAAACCAAAGAAACATACTATGAAGCATTACGGTCAAGTTCCTTTAGATGGCATGAAGGTGAAAATGATTATGAACCTTTTGTAAGGTATTATCTGGGAATTATGTTGAAAGCATATAATGAGTTCGAAAGCAGGGTAGTGCATTTAAAACATCGTAATCTTTCTAAACCAGATAGAATCAAACATGTAATTGACCAGAAGATTGGAAAGATAACCAAGAAAGAAATTATGGAGATATGTCCAGATATAAGTAAAGTCACTGTAGAAAGAACACTGACAGAATTGGTAAAGAGTGGATATATTGCAAAGGTTGGAGCAGGACCATCTACCGGATATATTCGGATATAAGATATCTTCATTATTTGAAACACAAATGGTGGAGAAGGACGTACATTAAATGTAATATTTGTTTAAAACACTGTAATGATGCAGCTTTCGCCACTGTCAAATGAATGATCATCAATAATTCAGGATTAGTAAGGCGGTGTATTTATAAAAATGGCGACATGTCGCCACTTTTGGAAAGGAAGTAAAAGTGTCAGAGGATTTGGTGAAAGAGACAGATATAGATATCATATTTTCAGATATATCATCTATGATTTTTCATGCAAAAAATCGATGCTGTATGAGCGTACTGCAATATCAAAGCAACCGGCAGTATCCATGTAGGACAATACCTGACTAAAATGCCTCCTAAGAAACTGTTAGAAGAAACGTTGTCATTGGCAATAGCAAATGCCAGGGAACAGTTGGAACAGAGAGAAAATAGAACTTAATAAAACTAATTAATTGATTATACAAAGGAGACCCCATGTTCATTTTATCAGCAATCGGATTTACACTAGCCATAAGCTCCAAGTGGGCCTACGATTATTTCGGCCTGTCCTGCTTCGAGCAGATCATATTTCATTTAAAAGTGCCACTTGAGGGAACCAATCCCCAGGTATTCAAGGATTGGATCCGCCAGTGCCTCTTAAAAGGACTGGTCATTGCCCTGCTGTTAGTGGTACCATGTATTCTGCCAATTTACAGCAGCTATTATGGAATGATCTGCAAGCTTGTTTTTGCAGTCTGCATTCTATACGGACTGTTGAAAATACAGATCCTAGAATATGTGATCAACCAATTCCGCACCACCGATTTATATGAGCAATACTATGTCAATGGAAAGGATGTGCAGATCACTTTTCCGGAAAAAAAGCGCAATTTGATCCTGCTTTATGTGGAATCCATGGAGACGACATATACATCCAAAGAAAACGGCGGCGGCTATCCAACGGATTTGATTCCGGAGATCAGTGCCCTTGCCAAGGAGCATTTGAATTTTTCACATCAGGAGAAGCTGGGTGGAGCCCATGTGGTAGCAGGCACAGGATGGACTACTGGAGGGCTGGTGGCACAAAGCGCTGGTGTGCCATTGTGTGTGCCGCTCAATGGACCCAATTATAAAGAGGGAGTGGAGTTCCTTCCGGGGGCTTATTGTCTGGGGGATATTCTGCAGAAAGAGGGATATGAGCAGGAATTTCTCATTGGCTCTGATGCGCCCTTTGGCGGCAGGAAGTTTTATTATGATACCCACGGTCAATATAAGATCTTTGACATCAAAGAAGCAAAAAAGCAGGGAAAGCTTCCGGAGGACTACAGGGTGTTCTGGGGATATGAGGATGAAAAACTGTTTGAATTTGCAAAAGAAGAGGTCAGCAGGCTGTCAAAATGTGGAAAACCATTTAATTTTACCATGCTGACTGTGGATACCCATCATCCTCACGGATATGCGGATGGAGGCTACCAGGAGGAATATCCAGAGCGGCTGTCTAATATCATCAGAGGCAATTCCAAAAAGGTGGGAGCATTTGTAGAATGGTTAAAGGAGCAGCCATTTTATGAGGATACCACGATCTTGATCATTGGAGATCATATCAGCATGGCAGCAGAATATATCAACAGTACATATGATAAGAAGTATGACCGTACCGTATTCAATACGTTTATTCATTCTGCGGTGCAGACAGAGCATCATAAAAACCGCTTGTTTACAAGCTTTGACATGTATCCCACGATTTTAAGTGCAATGGGTGCCAGGATCCAGGGAGACAGGCTTGGGTTGGGTGTGAACCTGTTTTCTGGACAAAAGACCATTGCAGAGGAAATCGGTTTAAGCGAGCTGGATCAGGAGCTGCGTAAACAGTCAAAATATTTTAAGGAACAGATTGTAGGAAGTCATAAAAAAGGGTAGTGTAAACAGGAGTTGAAAAAGAAAGATGTATTAGTGATTTTCAAAATTGGTATCAGCTGGAGACGGGTAAGAGAATAGACAATCAAGATCATTCACAGCAATGGGTTTGAGAACATCCCGGACTTCCTGAGATGGCGTTGCAGAACTATAATATTCCGGAGTGACTGCATCCTGCTGCGCATATGAGAATTTTGTGAAACAACTACAACAATTCAAAATAATCATTAAAAACATTATGCAAAATCCTAAGTTTACCTTTTCAAAAAATCATGCTAAAATAAGTCCCATAAGATTTTAGAGAACAAAGGCGTTATTCCATTAGGGAATAGCGCCTTTTTTGTAAAAAAATGCTCTAAATTTGTTTTATTGTTTGAGGAGAAGAGAATGAAAATTGGAGTTGCAAAAACTGGTTCTATGGAAGAATTATATGGAAAGAAATATAATTCTGCCTTTTTTGAAAAACTGTGGAAGGAAAGTCTGGTTGATAAGCTGGATCCTGAAGATGAGGTAGTCTGGCTGGACAGAAGAGAGCTTGCAGATTTAGATCAGGCGGCAGCAGATTTGGATGCAGTCATTGGTTTGTGGATTGTAGATGACATGATCAATGAGAACCTGCTTACAAATCATCCAAAGCTGAAATACTTGTCCACATTGTCACATGGATTTGGAAGAATTGATGGGGAAGCATGTCACAGACATGGTGTGACAGTTACCAATACCGTATATGGAGATGTAACCATAGCGCAGTATGCAATTGCATTGTTATTGGATATTTGCCATAACATTGGTGTAAATGACCACTATTATAAACATGAAAAATGGCTGCCGGAAAACAGTGATAAAAGGATGATGGCAAGGACTCCTCAAATTGAGCTTTATGAAAAGACCTTTGGTATCATCGGGCTTGGAAATATTGGGTTCTGTGCTGCACAGATGGCAGCTGGCTTTGGAATGAAGGTGATCTCCTACAGCAGACATAAGAAGCAGGGAGAAAAATATGATTTTATTGAGCAGGTCAGCCTGGACGAATTGTTAGAGAGAAGCGATGTAATATCCATTCATTGCCCGCTGACAGAAGAGACCCGGAATCTGATAAATGCAGAGTCAATCAGCAAGATGAAGGATGGGGTAATTCTGATCAATACTGCAAGGGGAGACATCATAGAGGAATCGGCTCTTGTGGAAGCATTAAACAGCGGAAAAGTGTATGCTGCCGGACTGGATGTAGTAGTGGGAGAACCATTGCAGGCACCATGTGAACTGATGAACTGCAAAAACACAGTGATTACAGAGCATATCGCATGGGAACCCATAGAAGCCAGAATACGAAGCATCAGGCTGGGATGCCAGAACTTCTTAAATTGGAAAGACGGGCATCCTACAAGTGTTGTGATATAAGCATAAATCAGGATAAATTTTTGATAAAGCAGCAGGAGGAAAAGAAAATGGAAGTAAAGAATTTGTTATGTAAAACCTTAAGAGAAAAGCCAGAAACAAAGCGCGCAAGCCGCAGAATGGGGGCTGTGGATATCAGCAAGCTCATTCGTATGGGTTTAAATGAAAATGTGTTTGGCATGTCACCAAAGGCAATTGAGGCAATGAAGGAAATTACAGAGGCTGGCAATTATTATCAGGACTGGTCACAGAAGGATTTAAAGTCAGCAATTGGTGAGCATTATGGTGTGACTGCAGATTTTATTGTAACAGGCTGCGGTTCCAGTTCCCTGACAGATGCTCTTGGCATTGCCTTTTTAGAACCTGGTGATGAGCTTGCATTATGTATGCCAACATTTCCTGCAATTATCGATACTGCACAGATGAATGGTGCAACTCCTGTGATCGTTCCTATGGGAGAAGATCTGAAGTATGATCTGGATGCATTGTATGCAGCAATAAATGAAAAGACAAAGATGGTATATATTTGCAATCCAAACAATCCAACCGGTACTTATATTGGAAAAGACGCTTTGATGGAGTTTGCAAAGAAATGTCCTGACCATGTAATTCAGGTATATGATGAAGCTTATATTGAATTTGCAGAAGCACCAGATTGTCTGGAAATGGTAGATGCCATGAAGGAATTAAAGGATAAGCCAATTATTCTGCTAAAGACATTCTCAAAATTCTATGGTATGGCAGGTATCCGGGCCGGTTATATTCTTGCACAGCCGGAGCTGATTGAGTGGCTGAGCAAATGTGGAACCCAGTTTGCACTGTCCAAGGCTTCACAGGCTGGTGCAGCAGAAGCAATGCGGGATTTGGAACATGGCGCTTATGTAAAATCTGAAGTTGCAAAGTGGCGTAAGTACCTCTCAGAAGAAATGGAGAAGCTTGGATGTAAGGTATATCCATCCCAGACCAACTTTGTATTCTTTGATCCACATGTGGATCCCCAGGAGGTTGCAGATAAGATGATGGATCGGGGCATTATGATCAGTGCACAGGCAGGGGCAAACCGTGTGTCTGTGGGCAAACCGGAACATTGTAAGCTGTATATTCAGTATTTAACAGAGATATTAGAGGAAATGCGCTAGAGTGTGCAGAATGAATGAGCAGGAGGGCCGCTTTATTTCTTTTGCAGGTGGATTGCCAGCTGCGGATGCTTTACCGGGTGAATTGGTAAGTAAGGTTTGTAAATCCTGGTGATACCATTATTGTTGAAAGAATGTTTTCTGAAATCAGTTAGAATAACCAGACCAGCATGCGGTTTAGTTATTTTTGCCGTCTGATGAAGATATTGCATATGGGATCGGGCAGGTTAGAAAATTGATGGAAAAATATTGTAAATAAATCCTAATACCGATATTCTGGATCTGGAGGGGACTCGTTGCCAAACGGGTCTTGGATGTCAGAAAAATACAAAGAGTTCTTGGCGAGTAGATACGAGATGGATTGTGTATTTGTAATATTGACTATTTGAGGCAGCCGAAAGGCTGCTTCTTTTATTCATGACAACAGAAAATTTTCTAGGTATGTGTTTTGGTGTATGAAGAAAAAGCATTGACAAACATTTAAACATATGTTTAAATGTTATTATAATATTAAATAAATGTTTAATTGTCCATATGAAATAAATTGTGAAGTAAATTGGAGGTAACTATGTTTTATCAAATAGCATCTATTTTAATATTAGCAGCTTTCTATGTATTTTATTTTGCAAAAATCGCAATCCAAAAGAAACAGTCAATCAAAACCAATCAAATGGGTATCGGTAATAAGCCCAGGAAAGTAATCCTAATTGAGCGGATCATGAGCCTTGCCACTGTGCTCACATGTGTTGTGAGTGTATCCAGTATCTTTTTATCAAAACAGTATGTCCTGCCAGCGCTTAGAATTGCAGGAATCGTAATCGGTATCCTTGCAGTGGTATTCTTTGCATCAGCAACCATCACTATGAAAAGCAGCTGGAGAGTTGGGATCCCGGAAGAAAAGACATCCCTGGTGACAGAGGGCATATATAAATGGAGCAGAAACCCAGCCTTTTTGGGCTTTGATTTATTATATTTATCCATGTGTCTGATCTTTTTCAATATCCCCCTGGTGTTGGTATCTGTGTGGGCGGCAGTGATGCTGCACCTGCAGATTTTGCAGGAGGAAGTCCATATGCACAGGATGTTTGGAGAAGCCTATGACCAGTACCGCAGCCACACCAGCAGATACTTTGGAAGAAGATAGGAGGCAATAAGGATGGAAAAGAAACATTTGCCAATATATGTAGGTGGTCCGTTTTATGGAGTGGGGCTTATGGCAGGGGCAAAGGGAGACTGAAAGGCGATGGAGGAAGTGAAATCTGCAGGGCAGGAGTACTACGAAACGGATTGGTGTATATTGATATTGAGCAATGGCAAATGAATAGAGTATAATAAGAACCATAAATTGATTTTACCAAAATAAGAGAAAGGTTGCATATGGAATATACATATTTAGAATTACTCAGCTTCTTTATGATTTATTCTTTTTTCGGCTGGCTGATAGAGGTCCTTGTGATGACCCTGATGCAGGAACGGTTCTGCAACAGAGGTTTTTTGAATCTGCCCTTTTGTTTATCATATGGTGTGATTATGGACATCTTGATCGTGCTGATGCCAACCATGAAAGGAGAATATCTGTTTAAATTCATAACAGTACTGGTGGTATCCTCAGTGGTGTTTTTCCTGTCAGGTTCTCTGGCAAAGCGGGTCAGCAGACAGAAGCTGTGGCAGTACGAAGAAAATAGCCTGTTTGGAGGAAATAAACGTACTGTTTTGCAGGCACTGATTGTGGCAGGTGCTTTCTGGCTGACAGTAGAAGTGCTGCATCCATTGGTTTTCTTTGTAATACATATGCTGCCTAAGTGGCTGCTGTGGACTGTGTGCATTACTCTGGGTGTTATGATGGTGCTGGATTTTTTCAGTATTCTCTATGCCATTTATCGTAAGAAGAACGCAGAGGAACGGGAAGCTTATTGGAAAGCACGTCAGGGAGGCAAGTTAAGCTTTGCAGACAGAATTTATCTGCTGGTGTGGAGCCGGCTGGAGAAAGCATATCCCAACATTGAGCAGATGGATAGCAAAGAAGCAGATGAGAAATATGATTTTGCCACAGGCATTTGCCTGGATAAAATCATCTGGATATTTTTAATCTGCGCATTTCTTGGAGATATCATTGAGACGCTGTATTGCAGAATGACTGCTGGTGTGTGGATGAGCCGTTCCAGCGTGATTTATGGCCCATTCAGTATTGTATGGGGACTGGGGGCTGCAATACTCACGGTAGTACTCCAGAAGCTGGCCGATAAGGAAGATCGGTATGTGTTTCTGGCAGGTTTCTTCTTAGGCGGTGTATACGAGTATGCCTGCAGTGTGTTTACAGAAGTATTCCTTGGGACGGTATTCTGGGATTATAGTCATGTTCCATTTAATATTGGAGGAAGGACCAATCTGTTATTCTGCGTTTTCTGGGGAATTCTGGCAGTTGCATGGGTGAAGATCGCTTATCCACGTTTAAGCAGATTTATTGAAAAGATACATCCTGTTGTGGGAAAGGTCATTACCTGGATCATGGTAATATTTATGTGCTGTAATGCATTCATTTCTGTGGCAGCCATGCAGCGGTATTTGGAACGGCAGGAAATGGATCCGGCAGATCATGTGGTGGAAGAATTTCTGGATGTGCACTATGATGATGAATTGATTGAATTTGTGTGGCCGAATATGAAAATCCGTTAAAGGCTGCTTATGGTATCTTGTTATGTAATTGAGGGATAGATCCAATGGGGATCTATTCCTCAATTTTTATGTGGATCCTGTTTTGTCATTGCCTTGCCTGATGCATAAACTCGTTGAGCTTCTCCAGCTTTTGGGAAGAGGTATGATAATTATGGATTACCAAGAAGGTATACATGCTGTCTAATAGTGAAATATGGGTAATGCGGGAAGTAATGGCCTCGTGGATGACATTGTTCTCTGATGCGGAAGTAACCAGTTTCACATCAGAATATTTTGTAATGGGAGAGTCCGGATAACTGGTAATGCAGATGGTATGCGCACCTTGTTCCTTTGCTTTTTCCATGGCACGTAAAGTCTCTTTGGAACGTCCTGTATGGGAGATTCCGATTACTGCACAGTCATCTGTCAGATGGCTGGCAGTCAACAGCATAGCATAAGGGTCCACGGCATAAGTCACATTCAGATCCAGACGGGAGAAACGGCAATATGCATCCTGGGCAATGGGAGAAGAAGAACCAACTCCAAAAAATACCAGGGACTTTGCTGTACGCAATAAATCTGCTGCACGTTCAAACTCTGTATAATTGATGATCTGAAGTGTTTGCTCCAAAGCCACACATGTCTGGGTAAAAACATGCTTCATTGTCTGCGGGGCATCTAACGCGTCACTGGTCAAAGGTAGATCATCAAGTGTATACCGAACATTCTGGTGTATACTGCTGGCAAGATTGATTTTAAAAGCTGAAAAGCCACTGTATCCCAGCTTGCGGCAAAGCCGGATGATACTGCTTTCTGCAATGCCGATCTGCGCAGCCAATGTGGCAATGGGACTGTTTAATACATTGGTGGGATGCTCCAGGATATAGTCAGCTGCTTTACGTTCTACGCCCCGAAGAGAAGGCAAGGTGCTTTGGAGTTTCACCAGGCAGTTACTTTCTGTGTTCATAATGGTACCTCCAGAATTGAATCATTTAATGACATTATAGGGTCCATTGGAAGAATTGTCCATAAATACAAAATAAAATGTAAATAAAACTTTACTTCATATTTACAAGAAGAAGATAGAATAAAACTCCATAATGTTTTATGCTTTAGTCGCAATAAAGATTGAGATCAGGAGTGAAAAAATGAGGGCTCGAAGAAAACGCAGAAACAAAATCAATATTTTACCCTATGTATTATTGCTGCCGGTTGTGGTGTTTATTACTGTATTTACCATGATACCTTTTGTACAGAATATTTACTTATCTTTTTTTGTAACGGATAGCCTTGGAAATCCAGGAAATTTTGTCGGATTCAAAAATTATATCAGAATTTTCACATCGGATGCATTTCTGAATTCCCTGTATGCAACATTCCGTTTTTCCGCAGCAGTAGCAATTGGAACCTTTGCAGTATCCATGGCATTGGCACTGTTATGTGCCATGTCAAAAGGCGGAAAGGTATTCCGGATCATGTATGCACTGCCAATGGCGGTTGCGTCAGCACCCCTTGCGGCCATAGCCAATTATATGTTGTCCAATTATGGAGTACTGAATAAGGTACTGGGGACAGACATTGGGTGGCTGACCGATGAAAATATTGCAGTGTTTGTTGCAGCGGGAGTTACGATATGGAGCAGCATGGGCGCAAGTTTTATCTTCCTCATGGCGGGATTTCAGAACGTTCCAAAAGAACTGGAAGAAGCCGCCCAAATGGATGGTGCAGGTATATTCAGAAGGATCAGGCATATCTATATTCCCATTGCATCTCCCCAGATCTTCTTTGTGATGTTTTTAAATATCCTTTCAGCATTGAAGCAGTTTGGAATTATCAAATTCCTGGCAGGAAGCGGTCCAAATGATTCTACAAATATATTGGTATATGCCTTGTATTCCAATGCTATGTACAGAGGAAGATTTGAAACTGCATGTGTGTATGCAATTGTACTGTGTGCAATTATCTTCGTGGTTACAAGAATTCAATTATCATGTGAGAAAAGGATGGTACATTATCAATGATGAAGAAAATGATATGCAATGGAGAATACAGGAAAAAAGTAATTTTGAATGTTTTATCTTATGTACTGCGGATGGTGATTGGACTGATGGTCATATCTCCCATTTTGGTAGGACTGATATTCAGTTTTGTACCCAATAAGATGTTATATAAGGTTCCCTCGTTTAGTGAGGTGATCCATAATCTGACACTGGATAATTATATATGGGTATTGGATTATGTTCCGGTTTTTCGATATATTTTCAATTCATTTATTGTGTGCCTGATGATTGTGGGAGTACAGGTCATAATTGCCTGCCTGGCAGGTTTTGCATTTGCCTTTTATGAGTTTAAGGGGAAAAATCTGCTCTTCAACTTATTGCTGGCAGCAATGATGATTCCGGCAGAATCTACAGTTATTACCAACTTCCTGAATGTGCAGAATATGGGACTGGTCAATACGTATCTGGGACTTTCCATCACATCCTTTGTAGGAGGAACAAGCATTTTTATGATGCGGCAGTTTTTTATGCAGTTCCCAAAATCCTTAAAGGAAGCAGCGGTCATTGATGGATGCAGTGAATTGAGATTTTTATTCCGCATTGCTGCACCTATGGCAATACCGGCGATTGCATCTTTGGCAATCTATTTGTTTATAGGTGCTTATAACATGTATTTCTGGCCTATGCTTGTTGCACAAAAAGCAGAAGTACAGACCATTCAATTGGGAATTGCCATGCTGGTAGGAACAGAAAGTCAGGAATATGGTTATGTGCTTGCCGGCTCCATGATTAGCATCATAATTCCTGTCATTGCATTTATCATTGGCAACGATTACATCGTAAAAGGAATGACAGAGGGAGCTGTCAAAGGTTAGGTTTACGGGGAAAATCCCATAAACAAACATAGATTATTGTGTATACGAAAGGAAAACATTATGAAAAAAAGAGTATTGTCTCTAATCATGGCATCTGCCATGCTGTTTACCACAGCTTGCAGTACAGGTGAGGGAACAGGAACAACAGAAACGTCATCTGTCACAGATACAACAGAAGTGGCAGAGACAACAGAAGATGGAAAATTGAATATTGAGATCTGGAATATCTGGACGGGTAACGGTGGAGACTGCCTGCAGGAGATTGCAGATGAGTTTAATGCTTCCCAGGATAAGTATCACATTACCCTTACGTTCTCTGGTACCTATGCAGAAACCTTTGCCAAGTATCAGGCGACCACTGAAGGAAACAGACCGGATGCGGTGATGGCAAGTACAGAGTATGTGGCATATTTTGCAGACAACCCAGAGTATTACGTACCGGCTCAGAAGTACATTGAGGAAGATAATTATGACATCAGTGATCTGATGCCAAACCTGATCAATGCATATACTGATGCAAATGGGGATATGATGTGTATTCCTTTTGGCAACACAGTAGTTGGTTTCTGGTATAACACAGAGGTTCTGGAAGCAGCAGGCATTGACCCAGTCAATGATTTAGACAGCTACGAAGAAATCGGAGAAGCCTGTGCAAAACTGAAGGAAAACGGGGTAGAGTGCCCGATTTATATACCCCAGAATTCTATTTTCTATACCTTCCCAATTACTTCAGAAGGTCTGGATTATGTAGATAACGACAATGGAAAGTCTGACATTTGTACCAAGAGTCTGATCAGCGAAGAACCTCTGGCAAGTGTAACAACCAAATATTTTAAATTCATCCAGGAACGTCAGGCAAATGGGGAGCTTGCATCCCGTGATTTAACAAGCAGTGATGTGAGACAGATGTTTGTAGATGGAAAGATTGGAATTATGTTTTCTACTATTTCTGTACTGACCTACATTGGTGAACAGTGTAACTGGGAGGTAGAGTTTGGATTCCATCCATCTCCAACTGTTTCGGAAGGCGCTGAAAATGTAGGCCAGTGTACCAGCGGTGGAGCATTATTCATTTCCAACAATGGGGATGAAGCCCGTGAAAGAGGTGTATGGGAATTCTTAAAGTGCCTTATGGAGCCTGAAAATGCAGCAGCATTTGCAATGTCTACAGGATACCTTCCTATTACAAAGGCAGGATATGAGACAGAAGCATATCAGAATTTTATTGAAGAGTATTTTCCTACCGCAATTTACTCAATTGAAGCTCAGAATGCAACCAGTGAAGACTGCTACAATGCGTTCTTACCTATGTTTGCAGATTTCCATGAGATTGTAATTGAGTATACTGATAAAGTTATTAATGATTTGTCGTATAGTCCGGAAGAGGCAACGAAGGATTTTGCAGCAGCAGTTGATGAAAGTATTGAACTGTATAATCTCAGTAGATAAGTAAATACATCATACAAAAGAGCTTTTGCAAATAGGTGAGAAATTATCTATGGGTAAAAGCTTTTCTTGTTATAAAGGGAGATCCTATCTTGATATGAAACGGAGGAAGAGAAAATGGAAAATAAGAATAGGTTTGATGAAAGCAATATCGTAGTGTCATTTGGTGCCATAAGTGATATTCATATAAATTCTAAATTTACAGAGTCTACAGATAAATTTAGAAGCGCATTGCAGTATTTATCTGAAAGGGTAGCTATTCATGGAAAAGGTCTTGATGCAGTTGGTGTAGCCGGGGATTTGATCGACTATCATGCCATTGTGGACCAAATTAATTTATTTAAGGACACGTATGAATCTGTACTGGATCCGGAAGACGTGCAGCTGATATATGCATTAGGAAATCATGATGTAAAATGGACATCTGATCCCATTGAAAAAGAACAGATCCAGGCATTTGAACAGCTGTTTGGCCCACAGTATTTTGAAAAAGACCTGGCAGATGAAGCCGGCAGAAGCAGAGGCGATCATCACTATGAAATCAATGGGTATCATTTCCTGACAGCAGTACCAAAATCAAATATAAATATGGAAGGAAAAAGCCGGGAAGAAATCCTGGAGCTGCTGGGACAAAAAACCAAAAGCCGGGCAATTACATATCATGAGGAAACAAAAAGATGGTTAAAGGATACTTTGGAGGAAGTGACCCAGAAGAATCCCAACCAGTTTGTATTTTTGTTCACCCATCCTATGATGACAGATACCTGCTATGGCAGTGATATGGGAGATTTTTGGGAAACCGTTGATCTGATGGACATTCTTGCAAAATATCCACAAGTGGTTACCTTTGGGGGACATCTGCATTTTTCAATCCATGATGAAAGAAGCATTATGCAGAAAGAATTTACGTCTCTGGGGTGCGGCTCAGTCAGATATATGGCGATTGACGACGGTAAGTATGAGGATATGAAATATGATACGGTAATGAATGATGCCAATGAGGTATCTTCCGGTCTGCTTATCCAGGTAGATGGAAAAGGAATGATGCAGATTACAAGAATGAATTTCATGCGAAGGACAGAAATTAAAAATGCCTGGATCGTAGATGCACCATCAGAAGATAAGAGACACCTGTTAAAGTATACACCTGAAAGAGGAAATGCAGAACAGAATGCAGCACCGGTTATGAACGGAAAAGCACAGGTAGTTGTAGAGGATGCAGGACAGTCAGAAGTAGAAGCAAAGCTTGTGTTTGATGCAGGGACAGATGATGAAATGGTACACCACTATGTGATTACGTATGGTGAAGCAGGCAGCGAAGCTGTGGTTACCAAAAAAATTCTGGCTGATTTTTATCTGTGCGACCAGGTCAAAGATATGAAGCAGACTTATACATTGCATATGGGAAGAATGGAAAAAGGAAAGAAGTATGAGGGCTGTGTGTATTGCGTGGATTCCTGGGGGGCAGTGAGTAACAAAGTACATTTTGACATAAATGTGTCCATGCTGCAGCAGTAAAAAATAAACACAGGAAGTGGCAATGCCATTTCTTGCTATAGAATAAAAAAGAGAGAGTTTATAATGGAAAACCAGAGTCAAGTACAATATATCTTTAGTGATTTAGACGGAACACTCGGAATAGAGGGAGAAGGGATTCCGGAAAAAAACAAGCAGGCAATTAAGACATTTGTAGAGCGGGGAGGAAAATTTGGCGTCTGTACAGGAAGGGCACCGGACAGTGCCAGGGAATTTTTACAGGATATCCCGGTGAACATTCCCTGTGTTGTCAATGGAGGCTGTTCTTTGTATGACTTTAAAACAGAAACTGCTTCACAGGAACTGTTTCTTCCAGATCATGCAATATCTTTTGCGTTGGACTTTATAGAGAATTTTCCGGAAATCACGTTGCTGATCGTGAACAGAGAAGGCTATTGGCAGGTGGATACAGGCGGAGAAGGATTTTTATATGAAAAATATCCTGTACTGCCTGTAGAAAAAATAGCAAAACCCTGGTATCGGATTATTTTTGCAGCATCCCCGGAATATACACCGGAAATTGCAGAAAAAGTGGAACGGCAAAAGCCGCCGGGTGTCCGGATGGAATACACAGCACCGGATTTTGTGGAAATCATGAACCAGCATGCAGGAAAGTATGCCGCCTTGAAAAAAAATTGCGAAGAAAATAATATTCCCCTGCATCAGGTGGCTTTTGTAGGAGATTTTTATAATGATCTGGAAGTATTTGCACATGTTGGAGTTGCAGCGTGTGTTGCCAGTGCTCCTAAGGAAGTAAAGGAGCATTGTACAGTGGTGCTTCCGGAATGTATGGAGGGAGCAGTGTCCTGCCTGATCGAACAGAAAGGATTTTGATCCCTGTATCAGACAGGAATATCATGGTGGTAAAAGTCTGTAGGAGAGAAAAGAACCAAAATTACACCAGATAAATCTTGAATTTTCAAAATTTCAGATTTATCATAAGTAATGCTTTACAAAATATTTCTGCAAAAGGAGTTTACACACATGATAAAAGATTTAACCCAGGGAGAGCCCAGGAAAATTTTGTGGCAGTTTACCCTCCCGATGTTTATAAGCGTGATTTTTCAGCAGTTTTATAATATTGCCGACAGTGTCATTGTGGGCAACTTTGCTGCCCATGGAGAAGATGCCCTGGCAGCTGTAGGTGCTTCGTACCCCATTACCATGATTTTCATGGCCATTGCCATGGGCTGCAATGTAGGTTGTTCCGTGGTGATCTCCCAGCTCTTTGGTGCCAGACGTTACCGGGAAATGAAAACCGGGGTATATACCACCCTGCTTGCCTCCCTGGTGCTTTCCTTGGGATTGACTGTATTGGGGCTGTTGTTTAGCCGGAATATGATGAATGCCATACAGACACCTGAGAATATTTTTCAGGATGCAGATGTGTATCTGCGTATTTATATTGGAGGGTTTGTATTTCTGTTTTTATATAATGTGGTGACAGGTGTTTTTACGTCTCTGGGAGATTCCAAGACACCTTTGTATTTCCTCATTGGTTCTTCTCTCAGCAATATCCTGCTGGACTGGATATTTGTTGCCATCTTCCACTGGGATGTGGCAGGTGTGGCGTGGGCTACGTTTATCTGCCAGGGGATTGCTTGTATATTGGCAATGATTACGCTAAAGAGCCGGTTAAAAACAGTGGTCTGCGAAGGCAAGCCCCAGTTATTTTCCCTGCCTATGTTAAAGCGGATCGGACTGGTGGCAGTGCCAAGTATCCTGCAGCAGAGTTTTGTTTCTGTGGGAAATATATTTATCCAGAGACTGATCAATGGGTATGGTTCCTCTATCATTGCAGGGTATTCAGCAGCAATTAAAATCAATACATTTGGAGTGACCTGCTTTGGTACCTTGGGAAATGCAATGTCCAATTTTACTGCACAAAATATTGGTGCAGGGCATAATGACCGGGTGAAAAAGGGATTCCGTGCAGGTGCAGTCATGGTATTTTGGATAGCGGTTCCGTTTTTCCTGCTGAGCTTTTTTCAGGGCACATTTTTGATTCGTTTGTTTATGAAAGAAGAAACAGCGGCAGCATTGGATACTGGGATACAGTTTTTAAAGGTCGTGTCACCATTTTATTTTGTGGTATCCATCAAATTGGTGGTGGATGGTATTTTGCGTGGCTCTGGTGCTATGAGCTGGTTTATGGTCACTACCTTTACCGATCTGATCCTGCGTGTGGTACTGGCATATGTGATGTGCATACCATTTGACACCACGGGCATCTGGATGTCCTGGCTGGTGGGCTGGAGCATTGGTACGGTGATGTCGCTGGCATTTTATAAAAAAGGTGTGTGGAAAGTGAAGGAATCTGTAAATATAGAGTGAAGTGAAATATAAGGAATACCATCAATTCCTGGGATCCGGGAGCAAATAACATCTGCAGTGACGCTAGCGTAAAATTTTATTCGGATAATAAATGAAAAGAGGACATTACTTTGTGATAAAGTATTAAGTACGACCAAAATACACACAAAGGAAGGTGTCCTCTATGATTAACAGTATAAGATATTTTGAAGAAGAATGCAT
>JBGVQN010000002.1:0-24908 GCA_045127535.1 Lachnospiraceae bacterium
TCAAACGCAGCGGATACTAAGGCGCCAGATGATTATCATCATCTGCCACCTAAGTACCGGCGTTTTCCTACGGCTTTTCATCAAAAATGAAATCCCACGGACCCAGGGCATGCAGCAAGGCACAGCCAAAGCACACACAACATGAAACAGAAAGAGGCTGCGCAGCTCTCCCACGCAGCCTCTCAGCACTGCTCTACCAGTATAGCAGAAAGTGCCTGATTTTACAATTTTATTTTGCGCAATGTGTCTGCCAGCATCCTGCCAATTATTTTGCAGTGATGTAGCCCTTTGCAGTTAACAGCTCTGCAGTTAACACTGCACCGCCTGCTGCACCACGAAGGGTATTGTGGGACAGACCTACGAACTTGTAATCATATACTGTATCTTCTCTCAGACGTCCCATAGAAATACCCATACCATTTTCGAAATCACGGTCAAACTTTGCCTGTGGTCTGTTATCTTCTTCACAGTACTGGATAAACTGCTTTGGAGCGCTTGGAAGCTCTAACTCCTGTGGTACGCCCTTGAAGTTGACCCATCTGTCGATGATTTCTTCCTTGGTTGGCTTCTTTTCAAAGGTTACAAATACTGCTGCAGTGTGGCCGTCAGATACTGGTACACGGAGACACTGGCTGGTGATGATTGGAGAAGATGCCTTCTTGATCACGCCGTCCTCGATGGTTCCCCAGATCTTTAATGGCTCCTGCTCGGACTTTTCTTCCTCGCCGCCAATGTATGGGATCACATTGTCTAACATCTCTGGCCAGTCGCCAAAGGTCTTACCAGCACCGGAGATTGCCTGATATGTAGTTGCAACAACTACCTTTGGTCCAAACTCCTTCAGAGCGTGAAGCGCTGGTGTATAGCTCTGGATAGAGCAGTTTGGCTTTACTGCAACGAAGCCTCTGGTGGTACCCAGACGCTTTCTCTGGCTTGGAATGATGTCAATATGCTCTGGATTTAATTCCGGCACTACCATTGGTACATCCGGAGTCCAGCGGTGAGCACTGTTATTGGATACAACAGGGGTCTCAGCCTTTGCATATGCTTCCTCGATTGCCTTGATCTCGTCCTTGCTCATATCTACTGCACTAAATACAAAATCAACCTGAGCAGAGATTTCCTCTACCTCATTGACATTCAGTACGATCATGTTCTTTACAGACTCAGGCATAGGAGTTGTCATTTTCCAACGCTGGCCAACTGCTTCCTCATAGGTCTTTCCTGCTGATCTTGGGCTGGCAGCCAGACAAACCACCTCAAACCATGGATGGTTCTCTAATAAAGAAACAAATCTCTGTCCTACCATGCCAGTAGCACCAAGTACACCTACACGTAATTTCTTATCCATAATGTCCTCTCATTCCGCTGAAATAACAGCATTCTTTCTATATAGAAAAGCCAGATAAAGCTTTCCTTCCAATCTGATCGGAAACCTGCTTACAGATTACTGAATGGGAGTTCCACAGGAACTGCAGAAAGATGCATCTGCCTTTACAGATGCTCCGCAGTTGGAACAAAACTTCTTCTCTGCAATGGTTTCCTTTTTTTCTTCAACCGGTGCAGCAGCTTCTGTTTCTTCTGCAGATACTTCCTCAGAAACCTCAGAAACTTCAGAAACCTCAGAAACCTCCTCTGTTGAAACGTTTTCTGCTGCAGGCTCTTCTGTCGCATTTTCTGTCTTAATGCGTTCAATCTCTTCCTCAAAGAGTGCAATTGCCTCAGTTGACTTGGTAATTACTGCCACCTGGGCTGCAAAATCCTCTGATTCGGCATCATCCTTATGTGCCTCATAATACAACTGACCCAGGACTGTATATGCTTCCTTCATCTTGCTCTTTTCGGAAGCGATCTGGCTCTTTAACTTTGTAACATCAGCCATCTCTTTTGCCTTGTCAGCTACCTGCTTACTGCCAACCAATACCTTTTTCTTTAAATCATCAAAAAATGCCATATTCCTCTCCTATCCGCAATCGGCATCATCCTTTACTGCCTGACTGCTATGTAATTCATACCAATCAAAAGCTCCCCAATGCGCTTCCAACTGTATGTTATCCTCAATATACACGAAAAGTAAATCTCATGCAAGCAAAAATCAATCTGAATTCTTACGAAAAAATGACGACACCGGTACTGTAACTATCTGTTCCTGTATAGAGCATTTTTCCCCTTCATAGCAAACAGACAATGCACTGTCTGAATGAATCATACAACTAAACCCTGATAATCCATGGCTGCTGAAATCCTCACACCATCCAAGTGTTCTAAGATCCTGAGATATTCCCCGGCCATTCAGCTTCCCCATAGCCTCTTTTCTGCTCCAAAGCAATGCAAACAGTCTATCCCGCTCTCGCTCCCCACTCACATTCTGCAGCATCTGTATCTCCCTGTCATTACAGCAGCGTGCAATCAATCCGGTACTGACTCTTCTGGATTTCTGTACATCTACCCCCAGTTTTTCTGTACCCAGGGCACAGCATATCAGACCATCACTATGGCTTATACTGAAATACCCATCTTCTTCTTTTTCAAAAGCAGGTTTTCCATGTGCCAGAATCTGTATTTGAGGCAGGGATGTACCATATTCCTGTTCATATGCATATACAAGCAGAAGCCATCCCAACAGGCTCTGGTATCGATTCGCAGGACGTGTCTGATTTAAAATGTGCTGTCTGCGGTTTTCAGGAATCCTTTTTATTTGTTCTTCAAACAATTTGGGTGTCCATTCCACCTGCTCCATGCACACATATATCATACACCATTCTCCCCCATCTGGTAACCCCTATTTTTATTTTTCTAAAGTATTTACGAAAAAAGGCTTTCGAAATCCAATTAAAACAGCAAATGCACAATTACAGCAATTACAATACCTGTAAAACATCCTGCTGCTACCTGCAGCGGTGTATGTCCCTGCGACTCATTCAGATCTTTGCTGAACAATTCAAATCCAATGGTATCATTAATGGCATCACACACCTTATTTAAGGTAACTGCATGTACACCTACATATCGGCGCACACCTACTGCATCCCGAAGCACTACCATTGCAAAAATCGCCGAAAGGGCAAATATTGCAGAATCAAAGCCTTGGGACAAACCAACCGAACAGCATAAAGAAGCTACAATAGAAGAATGGGCACTAGGCATTCCTCCATCTGCAAAAAGCAGTCCTAATCTGATTTTCCCTGTCATCAGCAAATTGATCAGTACCTTTCCAAACTGCGCCACTGCCCAGCCCAAAATACTGGTAATCAATATTTTATTATTCAACAATTCCAATAAAATCCCCATAATTCCTCCATCCCAGTTGACAAAATCCATTTTTTGCAGTACAATATTTTTGTTTTGATAAGCTTCCGTGGCTCAGTTGGTAGAGCAACGCATTCGTAATGCGTGGGTCAGGGGTTCGAGTCCCCTCGGGAGCTTTTTTTCATGTCTTTTTTCAGGCATTCATTCCCCGGTCAGAGGAATGAATGCTTTTTCATTCTACTTTTTTAATCCCAGAGCAGACGCAATTCCTGCTGCATCAGCAACACCAAGACGCTGCAGCGCTTCTGCACTGCTGATAAACGGCTGATCTGTTGCATTGTCCATAAAACAATGCTCAACAATAATTCCTGGAATACCTCTGGCTGCACAGTGACGGTTTATTGCGTAATAATCTGCTGCTGTACCATCTGCAGATACATAGGAATCGCTGGCTGCTGTCAGATAACCCATATTCCGAAGTCCCAGACCACTTAACTGTGCAAGAATACAGTTAGCCAGTTCCTGGCTTTGGGAGGCCACTGAACTCTTTGTGGAAATATAAGCAGATGCACCGTTTACTGTATGATTCACAGAAGAGTTAAAGTGCAGGCTTACCAGAATATCTGCTCCAACGCTTTCTGCATAAATCGCACGTTCTTCCAGATCCTGTTTCAGATTGGCATTCAATTCTGTATCCGTGCTGCGCGTCAAATATACAGTTACCCCTTTGTAGGTTTCCAACTCTTCCTTACAGTAAAGGGCTACCTGCAGTGTCAAATCTTTTTCTTTCTGACCATTATAAATGGCTCCTGGCCATATACCTCCATGTCCTGCATCCAGCACAACGATATATTCCGTCTTACCAGCTGTCATACTGCCTGACTGTCCCCATGCTGCATTCCCAGAAGAATTTTGGATAATATAGCTGCCGCTTTCCGTAAACATATAAGTTACACCATCTATGGTCCTTTTTCCTTCATAACGGACACCATTCTTACCATAGTAGAAGGAATTTCCGCCTATATTCAGCCAGCCTGTGTGCATGGAACCATCTGCATCGAAATAGTACCATTTTCCCTCAATACAACTGCTGCCAAAGCATTGCTTGCCGTCATCCTGGTAATAATACTTCTTACTGCCACTGGACAGCCAGCCCGTATAACACGTTCCCTCTTCGGTCAATAAATAACGATACCCTTCCACATCTATACTCTGGTCAAAGAGCTGCACACCTTCACTGTTAAAATAATAGCTGCCGCTCTCCAAGTACAGAAAGCCGCGCTGCATCCTGCCATCACTATGGAAATAGTATTGTTTATCCTCCAGGGTAATCCAGCCGCCCGTATACATATGGCCTTCTTCATCATAATAGAAACAGTCATCGCCTTCCTGATGCAATCCTGTTACCACATATCCATTTTCATCAAAATAATACTGATCACCGTCTATTTCCACCCGTCTGGAAACTGCTTTTTGTCCATTGGTGCAGTAATAAATCAGCTTTCGATTCTCATCCGTACTCCAGCCGGTAAATGCCTTACCGTTTGACAGCAGATAGTATCCCTCTCCATCCACCATGATCCGCTTATTTTTTACCATAGATCCGTCTGTATCATAGAAGTATAATGCTCCATCTCTGCTATACAGCCCCACTACGGCAGCACCAGTCTCTCCAAAGTAATACTCCTTCCCATCCAGAGTCAGTTCTTCATTTATGGCCATGGTTCCATCTTCAAAATAGTAATACCTACCCCTGTCTGTAATACGCCAGCCAGTAAGCATGGAACCGTCTTCCTGAAAATAATAATATTCCGATCCGATCAGTACTCCTTTTAAGGCCATTTTTCCGTCTTCACCAAAGTAACGGAGGCCTATATCAGTTTCCTGCCAGCCGGTCATATAGTTCCCATTTTCATCAAAATAATACGTACTTCCATCTATTTGGCAAGTCCTGCTTACAACCATCTTACCTTCCTGATCAAAGCAGCGAAGCTCACCAGTCACTGTGGAAAAAGTACTCAGCAGTGCAGTTCCATCTTCTGTAAAATAGTATGTGCCAGTTTCATCAGAGTACAAATAACTGCACACTTTCTTTCCTTCTCCATTCAGGTAATACAGATTGCCATCATACCAGGAAAGCCTGTTGACCGCCCTTATGCCGTCATCACCATAAAGCCATTTTCGGCCATCTGCAACCAGCCAGCCATGGCGCATTTTTCCATTTTCATCCAGCAGATACCAGCTGCCATCAATCTCTACACTGCCTGAACCATATCGGACACCATTTGCGCCATAATACGTTTCCTCATGCCAGCCAGAAAAACGTCTGCCCAATTGGTCAAAATAGTACCAGTTTCCGTCTATTTGTATCTCCTGCCCGGTATAAAGATTTTCTCCTTCCGGTGCATAATACCAGCTGCCATCATACTTCTTCCAGCCGCCATATACGATCCGGCCATCCTCTCCAAAGAAATACCAGCCCTGATCCGTTTTCTCAGGTCCACGCCCCCGTTTTCCGTCCGTACCGTAATAAACATCTCCAATCCAGCCGGTAAGACGCTTTCCATCTGCCGCAAAGAAATAATAAGAATCCTCTACCGCATATTCCTGGTTACAGACCATCTTTCCTTCTTCATCAAAGTAGTACCAATTGGTTCCTTCCTGATACCAGCCTACTGTATAGATACCATTTTCATCAAAATGATACTTTGCGCCATCAATTTCAAGGGTACACCCTGTCACGATTTCACCATTGGCATCATAATAGTATAAAACACCTTTGGATTTGCCCCATTCCTCTTGGTGGCCGCACCCGCAAAGAAACATACCACAAAGAAGCAGGCAGACGATAGCTGCTGTCCTGACTCCAGATGCTATACGGTTTCTTAAATACGCTGTTTGCTTCGCATAAATCTGATTCATATATATACCTGTAGTTTTTCTCCGATTGAAATATTTGATCCAAGCTTCTGATTCAAACACAGTATAACATAAAATTGTTTCTTTTATATTAATTTTTTATTCTTTTTGACATATTTTACAAAAATGCCAAACACTCTTCAAAAAGTGTCTGGCATTCTGTAAAAAATGTTTAAGATTCACAAAAGATATCGGTGAAACTACTGACGTTCAATGGTTGTAACAGAGCGCTGCTCCACTCCCTGCGTATACTCCACTGTTACACTGTCTCCAACCTGTATAAAAGGCAGATCTACTGATATATTAATATTTGCAGTATACACATTGGTGTCTCCATCTATCAGGAAATAATAATAGCTGTTTCCTTCGATCACTACATGACTGATGGCTGCTATTGTACCTGATATTGCAGTTACTTCTCCCGGATCCAGTTCCACATCCTCTGACTGCATTAAGACTGCAAAGTTATTCCGGGCCTCCCGGACAGTAGAACCCGTTCCTACTACCTGATACTGCTCCACATCTACGTAAGCATACATTTTCACCAGACCTGCATCATCTTTCAGAGAAATAAAGTAAGCCGGACGGCCGGATACATTGACCAGCAACGGGAAGGTGGCTGTGTAATCCAAATGCTGCACCTGACCTTTGGCAGATTCCATAGCAGAATACTCTGTGGCACCTGGAACACTATAATACTTTGTTTCTTTTGTACGCATATTGGTCAGGATAAAACCAATATTAGATTCATCGCTTAAAACTGATGTCATACCGGTATACAGATATACATCATCCTCAATGGCCAGATAATTATATCCTTCTGATGTCTGACGCACATCTTTCTGACCAAATATAGAATTCCAGAATCCGTTTGCATACAGTCCATTCTGATTCAGCTGTGTCATGATCAGTTCCGCAGGATAAAGCTG
Source organism: Lachnospiraceae bacterium (assembly GCA_045127535.1). Lineage (GTDB taxonomy): Bacteria > Bacillota > Clostridia > Lachnospirales > Lachnospiraceae > UBA2942. Next base: position 7,098 of record JBGVQN010000002.1, read on the forward strand.
ATCTACCCAGGTAGGAACTTCTTCCACACTGTAATACTGACTTTCACCGGTTACTGCATTCACCAGGACAGCCCCCTGAATATCAGGGCCGTTCCACCAGCCGACTTTATAAGTCACCGTAGGCGCGATCCAGTAAGGAGTCCCCTCTTCATCAATTTCAAAAGAGACATTATAGAAAATTTTGGTAGGATAATTGAATCGCAGATAACGGTTAATATCCCGGAAAAAATATTCGCTGTCAGAATACTTCATACCTTCTTCCAACCATACCAGTTCTGTTTCCTGGGTCACCATATTCACGGTAATATAAGCAGGAAGGCCGTCACTCACATTATAAAACCACTTAATGGTATCTGCATATTTAAGAGGGGTTACCCGGTAAGGTTCTCCCTGATAATTGATCTGGGTATAATGGGCATCGATTTCAAACTGAGAAATCAGAGTAGACATCTCTCCCAGCTTGCGGCTGCCAAGACGCATGGCAGAATCTCTGTCTACCACCGGCACGCTATTCATGGAGAGTTCTGCTACATCCTGAGAAAAATCTCCCTCTTCCACCGTGATCAGATCCCGGTAATTCTTTGCCTGAAAGAATGGAATTCCGATAAAACTGACTACCAGAGACAGTACAATGATCACCAGTACAGATGCACCTGCAATCAATATAGGTTTTCCAAAATCTGCCAGGGTTGTTTTTCTCTTTACACGCCCGCGGACAATATTATCATCTTCTGCCCGCCCCCTCTGACTGCCCATCATATTCCGGATGGCTTCTGTAATGGTGGTAAAAAAGTTTACAATCACTACAATAAACAGACAAGTAATTGCAAAGGTCCAGAAAGCACTGCTTCTAGGGTTAAGAGGCGGCAGGGTAAAATAAAAATCCAGAAAAATCAGTACAGCACTGATCAGAATGCGGGCCAAATACCCAGAAGATCTTTTTTTTGTTTTTGCCATAGTCTCCTCCTTTTCTCAGATGATCATTTTATTTTGTGCTTAATTTAAGTTCAGGATCTCAGGTTCCGGCTTTTCTGCAGGTACTACAGAATCTGCCATTAGTACAGGACCCGGACCGCTATACTCTCTCCGGTATTCATATTTCATAGTACCGGTTACTTTTACCCATTGACGATTGGTAAGGCGCTTTGCCTCTCTGCTCTTACACAGAAAGCCAAGAAATGCAATATCATCTGCACAGCAGGTCATAACCTGACGTCCCGGTACAAAATCATTGCGCTGGAACAAAGAATGCTTATATACCATACCGGTAAAGGATACCGTCTTGCCCTCGTATCTTTCCTGGCTGTCTAATGCATCCAGATAGAAAATACCATAATCCTGGTCACCGATCTCAATCACATCTGCATTGACATCATACGGCAGATCTTCATCTAATACCTGATCGATGTTTTCTCCGTTCACATCCTCAAATACAACTTCTGCCTGCTGGTTGACGCCTCTGACACTTCTCTTAAAAGAAGCCAGGTCATCTGTCTCTTTGCACCGGTTAAACAGTACCATTTCTGAACGGCGTACCATTTCCAGAAAAATAGACTTCATATTGGCAAAGTAATTCACAAAAGTGGTGGCATCCACAGTAGTGATCTGCTGTGCCAGATCCCAGTAGGAAGGAAACTGCAGGTTCTTGATATTCCACATACCATTGTACTCAATCACTACTCTGCCCGGACGGTGGAGCATCTGCAGCTGCTGCATGGTCTCTACTGTAAAATCTTCTTCCTCTTCAATTACTTCCATTACCACATTGCTGCGTTTCAGTATCTCAGGATCATACTCCTCAATACCTTCTTCACACACAATTAACAGTGTCTTTTCATCAATCTGAAAATAGTCCTGTGCCAGGGTGAAAGACAGAAACTTTGTCTTTCCGCTTTCCAGAAAACCATTGATCAGATATACCGGAATTTGTTCCTGTGCCATAGTTCTCCTCTTTTCTATAGCACCCTCTGTTTCAGACATTGCGAAGCAGAGGGCGTATTTTTCACAACAATAGCAAGAGCGTAGACATGCTTTCTATTGTTCACATTTACTTTATCCTGTATAACCGGTTGTCCCGATTATTTTTCTACATGAAACAATCCGGTGAGCTTATCCTCTGCCAGCTTACTGCCAATGACGCAGATCTTACCGGTGGTCTGTGGCTTTCCATCCCTGATTTCATGCTCACCTGGTACCAAATCAAAATAGAACCAACTTTCATTGTTATCCTTGGCACGGATCATTCCCTTGGCACGAAGCACGATACCATAATCCTCTGTATCTGCCAGCTGCCCTAAGATCTCCTCTAACTCTTCCTTTCCATAAGAAACAGCAGTCTCTAAGCCCCAGCTGGTGAATACTTCGTCTGCATGATGATGGTGGTGATGGTCATGACCACAGCCACAGCTGCATTCCCCATCATGGTCATGATGATGGTGTTCATGACCGCATTCTTCCTGATCATGATGATGGCCGCATTCACACGCTTCGTCATCATGATGGTGATGGTGGCCGCATTCACACGCTTCGTCATCATGGTGGTGATGGTGGCCGCATTCACATTCTTCTTCATGATGATGGCGATGGCCGCATTCACATTCTTCTTCATCATGATGATGGTGGTGGCCACACTCACATTCCTCTTCATCATGGTGATGGTGGTGGCCACACTCACATTCTTCTTCATCATGATGGTGATGATGCTCATGACCACAGCAGCACGCTTCATGCTGATGTGCCTCTACTTCCTTCATCAAATCAGCAGCCATATCCTCTGCCCTGTTTTCCATCGCTTCCAGAATCTGGCTTCCTTCTAATACAGTCCATGGGGTGGTAATGATCTGGGCATTTGGATTATGCTGGCGAATCATTGCTACTACCTGCTCGATCTTGCTGTCTGCCATATTGTCAGTACGGCTTAATACGATCGTGTTGGAATTTTCGATCTGGTTATTGAAAAACTCACCGAAATTCTTCATATACATCTTGCACTTTAAAGCATCTACCACAACTACAGAACTGTTTAAAGTCACTCCTGCCTCTGCATTGACATCATTTACTGCCTTCATTACGTCAGAAAGCTTGCCTACCCCGGACGGCTCAATGATGACTCTGTCAGGCTGATACTTTGTCAGCACTTCTGTGAGAGACTTTCCAAAATCTCCTACCAGAGAGCAGCAAATGCATCCGCTGTTCATTTCACGGATTTCCACACCCGCTTCCTGGAGAAAGCCGCCATCAATACCGATCTCACCAAATTCATTTTCAATTAATACAATCTGTTCTCCGGAAAGTGCTTCCTGTAACAGTTTTTTGATCAATGTGGTTTTACCAGCCCCTAAAAATCCGCTGATAATATCAATTTTTGTCATAAAATATGCCTGCCTTTCTTCCTATGCAATTACAAAACTCATTCTTCGGATGAACAGCCTTCGCTGACAGGCGTCCGAAAAATGAGTTTTGCAATTGTCAATGATACCTTGCTTTATAAACCCTTATTGTTCCTGTATCAAACTAGATTATAATATAATCATACCCATGTTTCAATATCCAGAACATTAAGAAAATGTTAAATTGTCCCAGAAATTCATTCCTTATTTCTTCATGACCGCATCTACTGCATCCATAAATGCTGCACGCATGCCGCTGTCTTCCAGACTCTTGACTCCCACGATGGTGGTTCCCGCTGGTGAGCACACCTGGTCTTTTAATACTCCAGGATGATTGCCTGTCTCCATCTGCAAAGCAGCGGTACCTTTTACCGCCTGGGATACCAGACGATAAGCAGTTGCCCTTGGTACACCATACATCACACCTGCATCTGCCAGTGCTTCGATCATCATGGCGATCCATGCCGGAGAACAGGAGCTGATGGTGCCGCCAATGCCCATAAGATGGCTTGGAAGTTCTTCCACCATGCCAATTGCAGACATCAGCTTCTTCACATAAACATACTCTTCCTGTTCCAAAGAATGCGTCTGTTCTAAAAGAAGTACACCTTCTCCTACCAGAGCAGGGGTATTGGGCATAATACAGAGGATTCTGGTAGATGGATCCAAAACAGCTGCAAACTTCTCATAAGTCCAGCCAGCTGCCAGGGACAGCACTGCCTTGCCTTTCAGCCGCTCTTTCTGCCTTTCCAAAAATGCACCAATATAATACGGTTTAATGGCAATGACAACTGCATCTGATGCTTCCACCAGTTCTTCCTCACTGCCACAGATACCGATGCCATAATCATCAGCCATAGCCTGCATCTTTTCCGGATGATGGTCATAAGTCAGCACTCTGCTGCCTTCAATCGCACCCTTTCCTACAATGCCCTGTACAATGGCGGCTGCCATATTTCCCATACCAATAAATCCAATTTTCTCCATAATACTGTCCTCCATTTTAATGTCATGCATTCTGTCTGAAAATTTTCCGGAAGCTGCAAGAGTTGTCCTGCTCCTCACTTCCTTTTATAAAATATCTCCAAGCTGACAGATACCCTCATTTATCAGAAAATCGGCAGTAATCCTGCCAAAGAACCAAGCACCACACCTGTCACATACAGAGTTCCCAGAATCATCAGATTCTTTTTCATGTCTCTGTTGGTACGAAACAGCACCAGAACACCAATGCCGGAACCTACTAACAGTCCTGACAGCATAGCGCCTGTGCCCATAGCACCTGCCAGATATAGCTTAGTAATAATTACAGAAGAAGCACAGTTTGGAATCAGTCCCATAAGACCTGACAACAATTCGCCAATTACCGGACGATTCAAAATCATACTGCCAAGACGTTCTTCCCCAATCCATTCTACCGCCATATTCAACAAGATGGACGCTGCAAACAAAAACATCGCCACCTGTAAGGTGTGTATCAGGGCAGACATAAAAATGCCTCCTGTTCCTTTATACTCATGGCAATGGCAATGGCTGTGTTCACACAGATCATGAATGTGTTCTTTTTCGTCATGGTTCCTTCTAAAACGGCGATTTGCCCAGTCAATGGCACAGCCAGCTATAATAGCAGCAGCCGCCTTAACTGCCAGGATTCTCAAGATCAAATCTCCCGATACCTGTTCTCCAATTAAAATAGGAAGCATCTCATCAGAAGTTGACAAAAACACAGCCAGCAGAGTACCTACGCTGATGACGCCGCCTGCATACAAACTGGATGCTGCTGCAGAAAAACCACACTGAGGGATCACCCCCAGCAGACCGCCCACTACCGGACCGTACTGCCTGGACTCCTTCATCCAGTGCTCCATTTTTTTGCCGGCACGATGCTCGACCCACTCCATAAACAGGTAAGTCACAAATAAAAAGGGAATTACCCGCACCGTATCCAACACACTATCTAATACAATATCATACATTTGACACGTCATCCTTTCTTTCCATAAACTGCAGCAGCACTGACCGGTGATCAATGGATTCTTACCGCTTCTGCAGTCCAGTTTATTCTACAAAGGATGAATGCATGTGTCAATCAATTAAACACATTTCTAAACGTTATGACTCTGTCTCAAAAAGGATACCCAGTGTATTGGGACCACAGTGACAAGATATGGTGCAGCTGGCTCTGGTCACATAAATGTTGTCGAAATGCATCACAGACTGGATGGTTTCCTTTACCAGATCAATGTACTCCTGGCGAATGCCGGAATGGGTAATAAAGATCCGGTTGGTGCGGATATTATCATATTCAGCCAGCTTATCTTTTGTATACTTTACCAGTACACTTTCTAACTTCCCCCGGTATTTACGTCCTACGTGCATAGAACCAGAGGTGTTGTCTACCTCTATACAGGGTTTGATATTTAAAATGCCTGCGCCAATGGCTGTCACTGCGCTGCAGCGGCCTCCTGCACTCATAAACTGCAGCGTGTCCAGAATAAAGCTGGAATGTACACAGCTGCGGCGCTTTTCAATTTCTGCTGCGATTTCTGCTGCTGAAAGCTTTCCCTCTGCAATCATATCTGCCCCATCTAACACCAGCAGTCCGATACCAGTAGACAGATTGCAGGAGTCAATGGCATATGCTCCTTCTGCAATCTGGGACGCCAGCACACAATTCTGATGGGCACTGGAAAGTCCGCTGCCCAGATTCAGATGAATGACCTCATATCCCTGCTCTGTCCACTGGGAAAAGTAATCTACATATTCCTGCACATTGATGGCCGCTGTTTTGGGCAGCAGCTTTTTGTCATAATACACCTGGAAGATATCATCTGGTGTAATGTCTACATTATCCTGATATTCCTTGCTATCCAGTATAATGTGAAAGGGGTAATAGCTTACCGCATACTGTTCCTTCAATTCAGTGCCCAGGTCACAGGTACTGTCTGCACTTAAAATAATTTTCTGACTCATAACCCTCCTGTTTGTGCATCAACTGCACATTTTTATTCATGACACCAGAAAGTACTTCTATGTATTTTCTATTGTTCATGACAACAGAAAGTTCGCAAAGCGTACTTTCTGTTGTGTTGTCTGCTGTTACCGTGATTTCCTTCTTGAAAAGAGCAATTCCAGGGTACTGGATGGGTTTTGCTAAGCTTAAAACTCAGGCAGTTTCCTCTGCAAAGTTACCTGTATACAGCTGATAATACTTACCCTTTCTGGCAATCAGCTCATCATGGCTGCCCCGTTCAATAATGCGTCCTTTTTCCAGAACCATAATACAGTCACTGTTGCAGACAGTAGACAGCCTGTGGGCAATGACAAATGTGGTACGCCCCTTCATCAGCTGATCCATCCCCTGCTGTACCAGTGTTTCAGTACGTGTATCAATGGAACTGGTGGCTTCATCCAGGATCAATACCGGCGGATCGGCCACAGCTGCCCTGGCAATGGCAAGAAGCTGTCTCTGACCCTGACTTAAATTGGCACCGTCTCCAGTAAGCATTGTATCATATCCATCCGGCAGTCTGCAAATAAAACCATCTGCATTTGCCAGTTTTGCAGCCTGGATACATTCTTCATCCGTAGCCTCCAGACGTCCATAACGGATATTTTCCATAACAGTGCCGGTAAACAGATGGGTATCCTGCAATACAATGCCAAGAGAACGGCGCAGGTCTGCTTTTTTGATTTTATTGATGTTGATACCATCATAACGGATCTTGCCATCCTGAATGTCATAAAAACGGTTAATCAGGTTTGTAATGGTAGTCTTACCTGCACCAGTACTGCCTACAAAAGCGATCTTCTGTCCCGGAGTGGCATACAGGTCTACGTTATGAAGTACGATTTTTTCATCTGTATATCCAAAGTCCACATCATCAAATACCACATCACCTTCCAGTCTGGTATAGGTCACCGTACCTTCTGCCTGATGGGGATGCTTCCATGCCCAGATGCCGGTACGCTCCCTGGATTCTGTCACAGTACCATCTGCTTCTACTTTGGCGTTGACCAGTTCCACATACCCCTCATCTACTTCACTTGGCTCATCTAACAGATTGAAGATACGTTCTGCACCTGCCATAGCCATAATCACACTGTTCATCTGCTGGCTCACCTGGGTAAACGGCTGAGAAAAGCTCTTGTTTAGTGTCATAAAAGATACAAGGGCACCCAAAGACAGCGTAGTAAAGCCATACAGATTGATGGTAGTAACACCACTAAGCGCCATCAGCGCACCTACTACAGCACACAAAACATAGCTGATATTGCCCAGATTGCCACAGATCGGCATCAGGATGTTAGCAAACTTATTGGCATTGTTGGCGCTGTCACGAAGGCTGTCATTCAGTACCTTAAATTCCTCCAGGGATTTTTCTTCATGGCAGAATACCTTTACCACCTTCTGTCCATTCATCATTTCTTCAATATAGCCATTGACCTGCCCCAGATCCTTCTGCTGTCTGGCAAAATACTTACCAGACTTTCCCCCTAATACGCCCATGATTTTCAGCATCACTGCAATCATCAGAATGCTTAATACTGTCAGTGGAATATTCAGGGAAATCATGCTGAAAAATACCATTACAATACTGACCACAGCACTGATCAGCTGGGGAATACTCTGGCTGATCAACTGACGCAGCGTATCTGTATCATTGGTATATACAGACATAATATCTCCATGTGGATGTGTATCAAAATATTTAATGGGCAGAGATTCCATATGGGTAAATAACTGGGTACGAATGTTTCGCAAGGTTCCCTGGGTCACATTGACCATGATCCGGTTATTGGTATAAGAGCATATGACACCAAACAGATAAATTCCAGCAATAGACAGCAAAGCCTGTGCCAGAGGACCAAAATCCGGATCTTCCATTTGTGTCAGAGGCAAAATGTAATCATCGATTAAAGTCTGTAAAAACAGGGTTCCCCGGACCGTTGCCAGAGCACTGCCTATGATACATACCAGTACCACCAGGCAGGAAAATTTATATTCTTTGAATACCAGTTTCAAAATTCTTTTCAGGATAGCACCCGGGTTTTCTACCCGTGGGCCACCTCTCATGGGTTTCATATTGGCCATTCTAATCCTCCACTCCTTCCTTACTGCTTATCAAAATCACCGCCGCCTTTGACCTGTGATTCATACATTTCCTGATAAATTGCATTGGTTTTCAAAAGATTTTCATGGGTATCAAAGCCATCCACCATACCATCATCCAGTACCAGAATGCGGTCTGCTTCCTGTACACTGGAAATTCTCTGGGCAATGATCAGCTTGGTAGTGCCTGGGATCTCCGTTGCAAAGGCCCTGCGGATCTTCGCATCTGTTGCAGTATCTACCGCACTGGTAGAATCATCCAGGATCAGTATCTTTGGTTTCTTTAACAATGCCCTGGCAATGCAGAGACGCTGTTTCTGTCCCCCAGATACATTTGTGCCTCCCCGTTCAATAAACGTATTGTATTTGTCTGGCATCTGTTCAACAAACTCATCTGCACAGGCCAGACGGCAGGCTTTGATGCATTCTTCTTCTGTGGCATGCTCATTGCCCCAGCGCAGGTTATCCAGAATGGTACCAGAAAACAATTCATTTTTCTGCAATACCACAGAAACCTGGTTTCGCAGACTTTCCATATCATAATTCCGTACATCCAGTCCGCCTACCCAGACAGAACCTTCTGTTGCATCATAAAGACGGCTGATCAAGCTGACAAAACTGGATTTGCCGCAGCCGGTACCTCCTACGATACCAATGGTCTCCCCAGAGTTGATGTGCAGATCAATATTGGTAAGCGTATCTTTTCCACTGCCGCTGTGCTTATAGGAAAAGCTTACATTACGAAAATCAATGCTTCCATCAGCCACCTCATAAACAGGATTTTCTGGATTCGCCAGATCAGAAGTTTCATCCAATACAGCGCAGATACGACGGGCACTGGCCACACTCATAGTCATCATAACAAAAATCATAGAAAGCATCATCAGTGACATCATAATGTTCATTACATAACTAAACATGGCTGTCAGATCACCGGTAGAAAAGCTTCCTTCTACAATAAAGTGAGCACCAAACCAGGAAAGGGCAATGATGCTGCTATAAACAGAAATCATCATAACCGGGTTATTAAATGCCAGTCTGGATTCTGCTTTTACAAACATTTTATACAGATTGTCAGCTGCAGCAGTAAATTTTTCACTTTCCTTTTTTTCTCTTACATACGCCTTTACCACCCGGATGGCAGATACGTTTTCCTGTACACTGGCATTGACCTCATCATATTTCTTAAAGGTCTCATCAAAAATCTTCATAGTGGTTGTAGTAATAAAAACCAGACAGATTCCCAGAAATACAATGGCGATCAGGAAAATGGTGCTGAGCTTCACATTCAGTTTCAGACACATAATCACTGCAATGATCAGCATCAGCGGGGAACGGATGCACATACGAAGAAGCATCTGATAAGCATTCTGCAGATTGGTTACATCTGTGGTCAGACGGGTAACCAGACCTGCCGTGCTGAACTTATCAATATTGCTGAAAGAAAACTTCTGGATATTGGCATACATGGCCTCTCTTACATTACATGCAAAACCGGAAGATGCATAGGCGGCATATTTACCTCCCATAATACCAAAAAACAGACTGAACATAGCCATAATCAGCATCAGTCCTCCGTATACGTAAATATGCTGCATATTGCCGGCTTCAATGCCGTCATTGATAATGGAGGCAGTCACCATAGGAATACTCAGTTCCATGATTACCTCCAATATCATAAACAAAGGGGTCATCAGGGAAGCTTTTTTGTACTGCTTCACCTGTGACAATAATGTTTTTATCATAAATCTACCTCTTTTCTGCGCAGTCTATTGCGCATATTCCGTCTATAATTCTGCTGCATTTTTAACAATCCTGCTGCAGATTTCCCAGCATTTTCTGCGTCAGACGCAGAAATTCCTCCTGCTCTGCAACAGTAAAATTCTGGTATAGCTGCTGTCGCACACCTTCAAATGTTCTGTCCATAAAACGCTCCATCTCATATGCTTTCGGTGTCAGCCGGATATATTTTAACCGGTCATCCGCAGGATCCGCTTCAAAACAGATGAATCCTTTCTGACGCAGCCGCTTCAACATTTCTGATACCGTTGCTCTGGAAAAGCGCAGTCTGGTATGAAGATCGGTAGAACACAGATTTTCTTCTTTATGTTCACTCAAATAACCCAAAAGTCTGCACTGGGAAGCGGTCAGCTCTTTTGGTGTCACCTGACTGTTAATAACGGATTCTATTCCCAGATTCAGTTTTTTTAGAAGAAGCATAATATTCTGATCATCATCAGTATTTTTCAACTTATCACCTCTTTCTATTTGTAATTTGCACCCTAACTGTTCGTTGCCTAATTATCTTATCATAAAACCAGTCATACTGCAAGAAAATGATATGATTCCCCTTAAGTAGACAAGGTAAATAACCAAAATCTATTTAAGGGGTTTTTTATGCCTAAATATTCTAAAAAAATAATTATAAAAATATGTGAAGAATACTTGTCTGGTAACCTATCAAAAATGGAATTATGTGATAAGTATGGTGTACATTTCAAAGATGGCAATTCTATTATCACTGATTGGATTCCAAGATATCTTCAAAATGGAGCAGATGCCTTTCTTGCTCCTATCGGAAACAGGATTCATTTATCATCTGATAAGATTTCAGCAGTTGAAGATTATATCAGTGGAAAAGGAAGTTTAAGAGCAATTGCTGCTAAATACGGAATCCCTTCAAAAGAACCACTTAGACAATGGGTTTTGTTGTATAATGCCAATAGAGAACTTAAGGACTATTGTCCTAAACGGGAGGTCTATATGGCAGAAGCAAGAAGAAATATGCTTCCTCAACACCAGAGTCTATAGCAGAAAATAAGCTAGGCAGAGATTTTTATGCAGATGCTCCTAACAAAAAATGGGCTACGGATGTAACTGAATTTAAAGTTCCGGGTGAGAACAAAAAGCTATATCTGAGTGCAATCCTTGATTTATACGACAGATATCCGGTTGCATATGTAATTGGCACCCGAAATGACAACAGGCTTGTATTTAGAACCTTTGATAAAGCACTGGCTGCCAATCCTGAGGCAAAACCGCTCTTTCACAGTGATAGAGGATTTCAATACACTAGTAAAGTTTTTCAAAGAAAGCTCAAGGAACATGAAATAGAGCAATCCATGTCCCGAGTTGGACATTGTATAGATAATGGTCCTACAGAAGGTTTTTGGGGAATCATAAAAACAGAAATGTATCAAATGTACGATATTACAGATGAAACTTCGTTAAGATTTGCAATATTGGATTACATTAGATTTTACAGCGAGGAACGACCTCAAGATAGGTATCATTGCAAAACACCGCTAGAGGTACGAACGGAAGCACTTTCTGCCGAACATCCAATAGAATATGCAATTCCTCGGAACAAACGAATTGAGAAATATAAAGAAAAAAGGTGTGCATAAAAAACGACCGCACATTTTGTACGGTCGTTCATCAGCACTTCATTTTAGATATTTAACCTGTCTACTTGACAGGGGGCATATCACTACCTATCTTGCTGACCTTTTTTCATATTTTTAAATCAAGGTATTTTCCTCACCAACTATTTTCATTATGATTATTCATATCAAAATCAATTTCTTTCATATTTTCCAATATCTTATCTATAATACTTTCCCGCAAATATGCAGAATTCAGCGACTTCTTATTATATTTCAAATAGCTATCCATCGTTTTTTGAACCAGTACCCAGGTAAAATATCTTTCCCAACTCAAATATTCCCGACTCTCAATATACTCATAAGGAGCTGTCAGGATATGTTTCACCTCGCTGTCATTGATCACACCAGAGTTCAAAATCAACCATTCAAAAGACTCCGGTAAATAAAGCAAAATTTGATTATTTTCTTTCATCAAGCTCATCAACTTTTCCATCTCTGAGCCAAAAGCAGCACCATCCGCAATGATCAAGGTTTTTCTTCCCTTCTGCTGTAAAACAGTTGAAAAAATGTTAGATTTACCCCCGGCACTGATACAGCAATATCCTTTTTTCCCACAAACATGCTGAAAAAATTGATAACCCGAATTCGAATCTTCCGTAATTACAGTATCCAATGTCTCAGAGCTGCCATAGTTTCTTTGACCATAGAGATGATACAGTTCATTATAAACCTGCTTCAATGATCCATACTTCCCTGAATTGCGAATACCATAAATTTCTTCCACACTATAGGGCAGATTAGGAAGTCCCTCTCTTGTCACGATCACATAGTAATTATCATACTTCTGTATTGCTACTGCAAAGGCTTCTGACGACACAAAAGCATTTCCTTCATCAATAAACACAATACTATCCTGAATATCCGTAAGTTGAATTTCCCAGTTTCTGCCCGAAAGAACTATACAAACCTTATCACAGCTTAATTCAATACCACTGTCAGCACCATTTTCATAGTATTCCCGAATCATTTCCACCAGAGTCGTTTTTCCAGTGGCACTATCACCTCGGATAATGGTAATGTTTCTTTTTATTTCAAACTCATAACGGATGCGCTTATTCTGCACCGTAACCCTATGTTTCCCTTTCATATACACCACCCATTACACATACAATCCCGCAATCGGTACCAGTTCTTTCATACTATGAACCACTTGATTGGTATTTAAAATTCGAATCGTAAACTCACCATCCCCAAAATCCATCAAATGACGAAGGTTTATAGTCAAGTCCTGCTTCTCTGCTATTTTCAAAATCCACTTGGCACAGTTATTTCCACAGGTAGACGCATTAAACACCTTTTCCGGCTCATTTTTCATTAAAATCAGTGTTTTCACACCACCAGAAAGACTGGTAGGAGGGATTTTACCCAGAATCGGACTGTCAATCACAGCCTGATCCAACACCTCTGACTGGTCTATATCCAGAATCAGTTCTTTTGAAAACGAATCGGTAATCCATTCATCTTCATAGACATTTTTAAAATAAACAGAAGTATTAAATATAGCTTCCGGCATCTGACCATAAAAAATATTTAACATCACACGAATCCTCCAATCAAAGGGCTTTATCATGCTGACAAGAATGAGGCTTTCAGATTTCCATCCGTTTACAACAGCTCACCCAATCAACACTTTCTTCCCTTCAAACACAAACCCATACTTTCGAATCCTCTCCGCCACAATTCCTCTATCCATCAACCCCTGTGCATATTTTTTCTCCTCAATCTGACGTAAAGCCGCCGCAAGGGTATCCTGCAATGTCTGCTCATCTTCCGAATCATACACCTTAAACTCCAGAATCATAGCATCATCCAAAGCATTCTTCGGCTCAAGCACCACATCATACCGTCCATAACCGCTTTCCCTGTTTGACTGTATCAAATACCTGTCCCCCAGCTCCACGATTAGTCCCAACACAAACCCATGATAAAACCACTCCGGCGCACGTGAATACGGACACTTGCCAGCATCAAAGCTGCTAAAGGTTGCCAGTGCCACTTGATTCATATATGCATTCATTTCCTTCACATTACCCGCAAGCAAAGCATTGACAAAATCATTATAATCAGACCCGGCCTTGCCAAACCAGTCCTTCACCATCCCCTCAAACATCAGCTCCACTTCACGATTGGTCAGTGTCAGCTCGTAGATAGGACGCTTCAGGCTGGTGCCGATTTCCGGAAGGGTCACTCGCAAAACCTTTAGATAGCCGCTGGCTAACAAAAGGCTCCAGATTGCATTTTCACTTTCCTCTAACTGACTATATACGATTTCTTCGTCCACTTCGCTGCACACAGACTTTCCCCGAAGCAAATCTTCAAACTTATGCTTAATCCCCTTTCCACTTTGGCGAATCAGTTTGCCCACCAGACTGTTCGAGCTGGTATTGGCCCAGTGAGACTTGTATTCTCCAGAGTCCAGAAAATTAATAATAGACCATGGATTATAAATATCCGCAATGGTGCCAAAGGTAAATCCATCATACCACTGCTTTACATAACCTTTCTGTTCTGATACACCATAGGCATCCAACGCTGCAAATACTTCTTCCTCTGTAAAACCAAAGGCAGTTTCATACTTCCGGGTAGTGGTTGTGACTACCTTCAAATGATTCAAGTCAGAGAACACAGACTCCTTGCTGACTCTGGTAATACCGGTTAAAATGGCACGTTCCAAAGCAGTGTTGGTCTTAAATGCCGCATTAAAGAAATTTCTGATAAAGGCAGTCATTTCATCCCAATATCCATAGACATATGCCTCCTGCATAGGGGTATCATATTCATCTAATAGGATAATTACTTTTTTTCCATAATAGCGGTACAGATAGGCAGAAAGCTGATTCAGAGATTCCACAAGCTGCTCCTCGGTCAAATAAGGCGGATTTAGGCCAGCCTGTACATGTCGGAAATATGCCTTTTCTGCCTCGTCCAGTACCTCTTCCTCTAACAAAAAGCGATACTCCTGATACAAAGCAGATATGATCTGTCCCATACGGGCGATTGCAGAGGTGTACTTCTGCTCCTTCATTTTTGCAAAAGACAGAAAGATGACCGGGTAGGTGCCCTGCAGCTTTCTGTACTTTTCCTCCTGCCAGATGGCAAGCTCCTCAAACAATGTGCTGTCTGGGTATCGGTTGGAAAAAAACTGCTCTACCATGCTCATAGTCAGTGTCTTGCCAAAACGTCTTGGACGGGTGATTAATGTAACGCTGTCCTGACTTTCCCACCATTCCTTAATAAAATGCGTTTTATCAATATAAAAGCTGTTATTTTGAATAATCGCATCAAAGTTTTGAATACCGATTCCGATTGCTTTTACCATATCAGCCCTCCCCCGACCAATTTTCTACAATTCATTATAGCATCAGGGTTTTTACAATACAAGCTATCATTCCTAATATAAATTGTAATGAAGCAATTCATTATAATTCATCTTAAAGAATGATAGCTTGTATGAGTCATTTATGATGGTCTATCTGAAATGATGTACAGCAAATGCTTCCAGTCGTATTTTTAAACTCTCCACAAAGTTTTCCGAATGATACATACTCAAAAATCCTTCTTGATCCACCCACCTATAATCAATCGTCTCCCCTCTCCTACACCAGCTCCACTCCATACTGCTCCATCCAGTAATTCACCTGCACCAGATAGGCAATGGTCTGCGGACGGTTCATCAGCTGTCCATACCAGGGCACATTTTCTCTTGCATCTCCTGTGCCTGCAAGCAGTTCCTCCAGGGCTGACCGCTTCACAATATCCAGTATCGGTGCTGCCGGCTTTGCCAGCACTTCCTGCAGCATTCCGGACACTGCCTGCAGATACACAGGATGATGGGTCTTGGGATAAGGACTCTTTTTCCGCCACAACACCTCCTGCGGCAGGAGATCTGTCATCGCCTCCCGCAGCAGTCCCTTTTCCCTGCCCTGATAATCCTTGTATGCCCATGGCACTGCATACAGATATTCTGCAATTCTGTAATCACAGAAAGGCACACGTACCTCCAGACCATTGTACATACTCATTCTGTCTTTCCGGTCTAACAGTGTCTGCATAAACCATTGGAAATTCAAATTGACCATCTCCCGCATTCTCCGTTCCTCACCGTCACAGTCCGGACGTACAGAGGCAGAGGTCACGGTATCTAAGTATTTGTCATGGACATAGGCCCATGGATCTGCCCCCTCCAAAACTTCCTGACGTAAAAAAGAAGCCCTGTACCCGGTAGACTGGGCCCATGGAAAACCATCCTGGTCACGGATCTCTTTATCCCGAAACCATGGATATCCCCCAAAGATCTCATCTGCACATTCGCCGGACAATGCCACTGTGGCATGCTTTTTGATCTCCTTGCAAAACAGCAGCAGGGAAGAATCCACATCTGCCATCCCCGGCAGGTCTCTGGCCTCTACTGCTGCCAGCAACGCCTCTGCCACATCTTCACTGTCTAAAATGACGCTGTGATGCTCTGCATGCAGATATGCATTCATCATTTGGATATAGGCCTCATCACTGTTTGGCTGAAACTTGCTGGTTTTGAAATAGCGGCTGTTGTCCTTATATCCTACAGAAAAAGTGTGCAGGGTCTTCCCCCTCTCTGTAAAATATCTCTCAGCGATGGAGGATATAATGCTGGAATCCAGTCCCCCGGATAAAAAGGTACACACTGGCACATCAGATACCAGCTGACGTTCTATGGCATCTGTTACCAGTGTTTTGACATGATATACGGTTTCCTCAAAGGTCTCTTGATGGATTCTGTCAGCCAGGCTCCAATACTTTCTGGTACGCAGCCCCTCTTTGGTATACATACCGCAGCAGGCAGGAGGAAGCTCCCGGATCCCCTGAAACACACCATATCCAGGTGTTCTGCCAGGGCCAATGAGCATGATCTCCAGGATCCCCTGTCTGTCCACCCTTGGCCTGATCCCAGGATGTGCCAGTATGGTCTTCATCTCTGATGCAAAGACAAAAGCCCCCTGATGAACGCTGTAAAAAAATGGCTTTACTCCAATACGGTCTCTGGCAATAAAGAGACGCTCCTTTTGCTGCTCCCATACCGCAAAGGCAAAAATACCGTTAAACCGGTCTACGCACGCCTCTCCCCACTCTATATAGGAATGTAAAACCACTTCTGTATCTGAATGTCCACGGAAACAGTGTCCTGCTTTGAAAAGCTCCTGTCTGATGTCTTCTGTATTATACAATTCGCCATTGTATACCAACACATAAGTTTCTGATGTATCAGCACAAATTTCTGTGCTGCCATAAGCTCCTTTACCTGTACTGATAAATGGCTGTTTTCCATTCTCTATATCCACCACACACAACCTGGTATGCATCAGCCTGGCCGCACCCTCTGCATACATCCCATTCTGATCCGGGCCTCTGCGTATCATGGTGTGCATCATTTTGCGGCATGCTTCCTCTGTAACTGTACCCTCAGCTGCAAAATCGATGATTCCTGCAATTCCGCACATATTCTTTTCTTCCAATCCGTCCCTATTTTCTATACATTGTATGCGCTAAAATAAGATTGGTCAACTATTATTACCAAAACTATTATAAGCCTGGCACTCAGGATTACGAAGCCACTGACGGAACATTCCTCCCTACCCGGCATTCAGATACATTTATACTTGTTTTTTACAATAATGTTTCTTTTGCTTCGTTTCTTCTAAAAATTGTTCTGAAGATCAGGCGTGCAACTGGACCAGCAATAAACAACTGCACTGGAAGTGCCATAATAAAGTTTTTACAGTATGTAGTCAGATAATCAGGAATAAACTGGTTTGTAAAACCATATCCATGATATACACCTAAAATACTTGCTAAAGCCACCTGTGATACTACCGTAAAAATCTGA
>JBGVQN010000003.1:0-26296 GCA_045127535.1 Lachnospiraceae bacterium
GCAATTGCGAACTATATAATCGGACGCTTTGAGAAGTATCTGTAAGAAAATATTTTTACGCGACGTATCATTTATGATACGTCTGGCTCGCTCTCGCTTCGGTGAAAACGCAGCGGTACTAAGGTGTCTGACAGACAAATGGACCAGTTACCAAGTTTCCTGCTGCATTTGTCTGTCAGACACCTAAGGACCGGCGTTTTCAAGAGTCCTGCTTAAAAAATATTTTCTTACAGATACTTCTCAAAGCTGATCGTGAATACTGTTTCGCAATTGCTTCTAAAAAGGTGGGTGAATTGTATATGTTTTGTCAGGCATCCCTGCGGCGGAATGCGCTGATGAAGAAGCCGGCCATTGGTTCTCTGCCGGGGAGCAGCTGTAAGTAGCCTTCCGGGGTCACTGCCTGGGACAGTCCGTATGGGGCGGCGTCCATTGGCAGGATGTCAAAGGGGTATTGGGTGGCAAACCAGTTGGCGTTTCCTGTGTTTTCCTCTGCCTGGATGGTGCAGGTGCTGTAGAGCAGGATCCCGCCGGGCTTTACATACTGCCATATGGTGGACAGGATGTCCCGCTGGAGGGCTGCTAATTGGCTGCACTTTTCCCGGGTGGCTTTGTATTTGATGTCTGGTTTGTTGCCAATGATGCCTAAGCCGGAGCAGGGCAGGTCTGCGATCAGAATGTCTGCCTTGCCATAGTCAGCTTCTGCAGGATACAGGGCATCCCGTACAGAGGCCTGCAGGTTTGTAAAGCCGCAGCGCATGCGGTTTTCTTCTATCATCCATACTTTTTCCATGCTGACATCATAACTATACACCATACCGGTGCCCAAAAGCAAATCTGCCAAATGCAGGCTTTTGCCTCCCGGCGCTGCACAGACATCCATACAGATGCTGTCTTTCCGGGGCGCTGCTATGGCGCCTACCAGCATGGAGCTTGTATCCTGTACCTGGATCTGACCGGCAGCAAAGGCTGTCAGCTTTTCCAATCTGCCATAGCCGCTGATGTGGAGGGCACAGTCTAAATGTGCATCTTCTGTCACAGTGACCCCCTCCCTGCAAAGAGATTCTATAATCGTTTCTTTTGCTCCACGACTGAAATTGCACCGGACTGTGGTCTCACGGCTTTCCTCCTGTGCAGCAAAGCCTTCTAAAAGCTGCCTGGTCTGCTCCTGACCATATTCTGCTGACCACATGTCCACCAGCCACAAAGGCATGGAGTACGTAAGGGACAGACGCTCTGCAGGCTGCATATGCTCCGGCAGTGTCAGGCTCCCCAAGCCTCTGGCAATGCTGCGGCATACACCATTGACAAAGCCTTTCAGAGAATGAAAGCCCTTTCTCTGTGCCAGCTTCACTGCCTCATTGCAGGCCGCAGATACAGGCACGCTGTCCATATATTTGAACTGATATACAGTCATACGCAGAATGTTGCGGATGACCGGTTTCATCTTTTTTACCGGGACGGAGGAAAACTGGTCAATGATCCAGTCTAACTCAATGGCTCTGGAAATGGTGCCATTGCTCAGTCTGGTGAGAAAGCTTCTTTCCTGCTTTTCCAGATATCCATATTTATCCAGTGCCTGACGCAGCACTACATGCCCCAGCTCTTCCTTTTCCAATACAGCCAATAAAATCTCCAATACGATTTCTCTTGTACCTACTGCTGCCATCTGTTTCTCCTGTTCCCTGTTTTTTTCAGTGACTTTTTACACAAAAGGTATTATAATAGGAATACGCAAAAAGTGCAATGCCCCTCGGGCATTTAGGTTTGTGCCGCAGGAAAGCGGCAGAATGGAGATTTTATGAAACGAACTGAACAAACAGAACTGACTACCCTGTGTCTGATCCACAAAGACGGACAGTATTTATTGCAGGACAGAGTCAAGGCAGACTGGAAGGGCTTTGCCTTGCCCGGTGGACATGTTGAGCCAGGGGAATCCATTGTAGATGCTGTTGTCCGGGAGATGCAGGAAGAAACCGGTCTCACCATCCTGAATCCCAAATTGTGTGGCATCAAGCAATTCCCTACAGATGAGGGGCGCTATCTTGTATTTTTATTTACTGCCACTGAGTTTTATGGTGAGCTTGTGTCTTCTGCAGAAGGAACGATGCACTGGATCCCCAGGGATGCGCTGTCCTGTATCAATACAGTAAATGATCTGGGTGAGTTGCTGCAGGTCATGTTAGACGAGGATCTGAATGAATTCCAATATGTCGTGGAAAACGGTCAGTGGAAAATGATTTTAAAATAATACCTTTCAATATCAGGACGTTGAGGGGATCTACGATATATGGGACTGCAGCCCAGACGAAAAACAATTTGTGGCAGACTATCTGAGCAGCATTACATATGATGACTATGACAAATTGATCCAGCTTTGCGATGCCCTGTCTTTGGTTGACGGATACTGCTATGCGGAACAAAAAATGGTAAGCAGCGTCATGAAATTTGGCTTCAAAGACACCACTCTGTTGAAATGGAAAGCCATTTTGGACTTAAAGAACTATTTTGACCAAAAAGCAGGTCTGGATATTTATACTTTGTTTGAAGCGCAGCACTCCTAGCAGAGGTTTGACATAACAGCCAGCAGAGGACTTAGCAGCAGCCATCTGCTCTTTCTGGTCAACCATATGCCGGATTTTCTGCCACAGGAGTATTCGTAAGAAAAAAGTAAGATCTGTTTTCTGCCTATCCCTTATAATGAACCTAGGTAATTGACTTGTATGCAGAACTCACAGACACTGCGCTTTCAGATCTGGTACATGGCAACCGTAACACACACAAATGGAGAACCACATGGACAATGTAAACAAAACTTTATACATCCCCTTATACGGAAAGGCTTTTGTCAGCAGGAAAGGCATCCTCCTGCATGATCCAAAAGCAGAACTGATCTGGCAACAGGAAGGCTTTGCCCTAAAAGGCAAGTCCCGTTCCAAATGGCTGGCTTACTACATGGGTATGCGCTCCGCTGTCTTTGACAAATGGCTGACTGCACAGATGGAGCAGGATGAGGAAGCAGTGATTTTACACATCGGCTGCGGCATGGACAGCCGGGTAGAACGAGTAGGCACCCATGGACACCAATGGTACGATATGGACTTTCCTGACGTGATCCAGGAGCGTCAAAAATACTATCAGGAGGATGCCCATTATCATATGGCAGCCTGTGATGTGAGAACAGATGGATGGATCCAGGCGCTTCCATCCGGGAAGCGTGCCATTGTTGTGCTGGAGGGTGTCAGCATGTATTTCCAGAGAGCAGAGCTGCAACAACTGCTTACTGCTTTCAGCAGCCATTTTACCTCTGTTAAGCTCCTGATGGACTGTTATACAGAAAAAGCGGCACGCATCTCCAAATATAAAAATCCGATCAATGACGTTGGTGTAACGGTTGTTTACGGTGTAGATGATCCTGCTGTACTGGAAGCAGACACCGGATTTGTATTTTGTGAAGAACATGAGATGACCCCTGCCTGTTTGATCCAGGAATTGCATGGTATGGAACGAGTGACCTTCCAAACCGTTTTTGGAGGCAGATTTTCCAAAAGTATGTATCGCATGTATGAATACAGGAGCATATAAGTTCAACATGTATTGACAGACAACTGTATGGTATGAACCGATACCTCATAGTTCCATTTTACTTATTATATGCAATTGCGAAACAGTATTCACTATCAGTTTTGCAATCACCTATCGCAGGATTTTTGAAAGGAGTTTTTATATGGGTTTTAGTTTTTCTATTTTTGGGATGATGTTCACGATCGCTTTTATATTTATCATTGGCACATTTATTGTTACTGCTGTAAAGGGGATCGGTCAATGGAACAAAAATAACAACTCTCCCCGCTTAACTGTAGATGCCACTGTTGTATCCAAGCGTATGTCTGTCTCCCATCATCATCATGGAAATGCCGGAGATGCAACCGGGGCTCATGGATACCACACCACTACTTCCACCACCTACTATGTCACGTTCCAGGTTGAAAGCGGCGATCGCATGGAGCTGCATGTCAGCGGCAGTGAATATGGCATGCTGGTGGAAGGAGACTTTGGAAAGCTTCCTTTCCAGGGAACCCGATACCTTGACTTTGTACGCAGCTAATGTACTTTAGTCTTTCAGCGTTATATATTTTGTCACATCAGTCCTTGAACGATTGCATTCCATATCTGTTTTAACATTGGCTATTGGGCGGCTGCATTCATAGCTATTCTAACCTTGGTAATGGGAAGGCAGCATTCCTATTTGTTCTAACATTGACACTTGGAAAGTCACATTCCATATCTGTTTATCCAAGCGCAGCTGTCAGAAAATATTTTCTTTGCCACAACGATATGACTTGTGGTATGATAGGATCTGAATCCTTTCAGCCTGCACATGTTCAGGTGCATAATACCCTGAAATGTGCAGGCTGTTTCTGTGCAATCAATTTGGAATGGAGGATCTTTATGATATCTGTAACCATAAACCATACATATGAAGAAGCTGAAATTTATACTGCCCTCTGCCGCCATATGGAACACCTTCATATTGCAGAGGAACTCAACCCTGACATGACTGTCCTGTTAAAACCCAACCTGGTGCTGGCAAAAAAGCCAGAGCTGGCTGCCACTACCCACCCTGCAGTTTTAAAAGCAGTGGTACGCTGGCTGCAGGAAGCCGGCATTACCAAGATCATCATTGCAGACAGCCCCGGAGGACTGTATCAGGCAGACCACATGCGTTCTGTCTATACCACCTGCGGCTTGACCTGTGCTGAACTGCAGCCCTTTTTAAACCAGGACTTTGGCTTTGAGACTGTCACCACCAGAGAAGGGTTTGCCAATCACAGCTTCCCCTTGATCCATCCGGTGATCCAGGCAGACTACATCATCAACCTGCCCAAACTAAAGACCCATGCCATGACCGGTCTGTCTGCAGGGATCAAAAATCTTTTTGGCAGCATCCCAGGTCTGCAAAAGCCCCAGATGCATTACCGCTGGCCTGATCTAGAGGATTTTTCCAACATGCTGTTAGAGCTGGCGCAGACTGTAAACCCTGATCTGGTGATCATGGATGCCATCACAGGCATGGAGGGCAACGGCCCCACAGGCGGTACTCCAAAAGACCTGGGACTGCTGCTTGCTTCCAAAGACATGTATACCCTGGACTGGTTTGGTGCTTCCTGCATGGGTATGGAACCATTTTCCGTTGCAATGCTGCGTCTGGCCAAGCAGCAGGGACTGATCCATGAGGACCAGCTCCAGCTTGTAGGTGATGCCCTGCCGGAAACGCTGCCAGTATTTGTCCAGCCGGACACCAAGCGTCTGGACTTTGGCAATAAGATCCCGCCTCTTGTACGCAAGCCTGTACTGGCTGTGATGAAACGGGTCTTAAAATCCTACCCACAGGTAGATACCTCCAAGTGCATTGGCTGCGGCAAATGCATGGAAAGCTGCCCGCCCCACATCATTACCATGCGAAACAAAAAAGCTCACTTCCCCAAAAAAGGCTGCATCTCCTGCTTCTGCTGCCAGGAAATGTGCCCGGTGAAAGCGATTTCTGTAAAGAAAGCGTTATGATTTCGCGGACACACCATCAAAAGAGATTTAGACAGCAGGTTTGGGAGCATGATTGTTTTACGCAGGACACGCTCTCGCTTCGGTGAAAACGCAGCGGTGCTAAGGCACCAGATCAAAGAAACAGGTATCAACAGCCGGAAGCAAGCTTCCGCTGTTGATACCTGTTTCTTTGATCTGCTACCTAAGTACCGGCGTTTTCAAGAGTCCTGCTTAAAAACAATCATGCTCCCATACCTGCTGTCCAAATCTCTTTTGATGGCTGGCAGCAATACATTTGCATCACTGGAAAAATTCTAGCAGCTTTTTTGACAACAGAAAGGCCGTTGCCTTAAAATGCAACGACCTTCTGTTTGAAAGGATACTTATATGAAACATTAGAAATAAGCTATGCTATGCTTCGCTTCTTGCTGCCACTTCCTTATTTTGGATATCAGCCGGAGCCTGCTCATATCTTGCAAACTGGTATGCAAATTCTCCTGCTCCGCCTGTCATGGAGCGTAAATCAGTGGAATATCCATACAGCTCTGACATTGGCACGTCTGCTGTAATCACCTGCTTGCCGCCTGCAATGTGATCCATACCAAGTACACGGCCGCGGCGCTTGTTTAAATCACCCATAATATCACCAGCATACTGATTTGGTACAGTTACAGAAAGGCTGGCGATAGGCTCTAACAATACAGGGCTGCACTCCATAAAGCCTTTCTTAAATGCCAGAATGGCTGCCATCTTGAAGGCCATTTCGGAAGAATCTACCGGGTGATAAGATCCATCTGTCAAAGTGGCCTTGACACCTACTACAGGATATCCGGCCAACGGTCCCTTTAATACACATTCCTGAAGACCTTTTTCTACTGCAGGGAAGTAGTTCTTTGGTACTGCTCCACCTACAATCCGTTCTTCAAATACATATGGTGTCTCTAAATCACCTGATGGCTCAAATTCCATCCATACATCACCAAACTGTCCATGACCGCCAGACTGCTTTTTATGTCTGCCCTGTACCGTGGTCTTTTTACGAATGGTTTCACGGAATGCAAACTTTGGTTTCTCTAATTCTATCTCTACACGGTATCTGGATGCAAGCTTGCTCACAACTACATCCAACTGCTGGTCGCCAATACCATACAGTAAGGTCTGTCTGTTTTCTGCATCATTTACCACCTTTAAGGTCTTATCCTCATCCATGAGCTTTGTAAGGGCTCCGGCAATCTTTTCTTCGTCTCCTTTGTTCTTTGCTACATAACGCTTATATGTATAAGGCGTGGAGATTTCAGGTGCATCATAAAATACAGTGGCACCCTTTGGCCCAATGGTGTCTCCTGTCTCTAAGGAGTCAATCTTTGCCAGGGCACCAATATCTCCTGCATACAGCTCAGATACCTCTACAGGCTCTTTGCCCCGCAGCAGATACAGCTTACCAATCTTTTCTTCCGTTTCTTTATTGACATTGTAAACCACACTGCCGGACTTTAATACACCAGTTACTACCTTAACCAGGGAATACTTTCCGATAAACGGGTCTACAATTGTTTTCCATATCTTGGCACTGACATGCTTATCTGATTCATATTCCAGAAGCAGCAGTTCACCATTGCTGTCATATCCGCTGACCATACCATAGGATGGTGCCGGAAAATACTTGCGGATCGCCAATAAAAGCATATTCATGCCCTGGGCATTCACACCACTGCCCATTAATACAGGAACAATCTTATTGTCCATTACGTGGGCACGCAGTGCTGTGGAAATTTCCTCATAGGTGAATTCATCACCTTCAAAGTACCGCTCCATAAGTGCTTCATCGGTTTCAGCAACTGCCTCTATGAGAGACTCACGGCTGATGGTTAAGTGCTTATCCATGTAATCCGGGATCTCACACTCTTCATATTCACTGGTCTTGCCGATAAAGCGGCGTCCCATCATCTTTACTACATTTACAAATCCTACAAACTGCTCATTTTCACGGATCGGCACGTGGAATGGTGCGATCTGACGTCCATATTTTTCATTCAGCTTCATGATGATCTCACGATAGCTGGCCCTGTCATCATCCATAGCAGTTACAAAGAACATTCTTGGGAGGCGGTACTTTTCACACAGCTCCCATGCCTTATCTGTACCAACTTCCACACCAGACTTGCCGTTGATCACAATAATCGCGGCATCTGCTGCACTGACTGCCTGTTCAACCTCTCCCACAAAGTCGAAATATCCAGGTGTATCAATAAAATTAATCTTGATATCATCATATTCTACCGGCACTACGGACGCTCCAATAGAAAATCCCCTCTTAACCTCTTCCTTATCATAATCACTGATGGTATTGCCATCTTCTACACGACCCAGACGATTTGTAATACCGGCCACATAAGCAATCGCCTCAACTAATGTGGTCTTGCCTGCCCCGCCATGCCCTAAAAGTACTACATTGCGGATCTTGTCTGTTTCATAAACCTTCATATAGTGTCCTCCATAATACTATGATGTAAATCGGCTTTTGCCTGCATATCATTCTATGCGTTCCAGGCACTCCTGCGCCCCTTTCTCTCCTGTCAAAACCGGGAATGCCTATTTGTGTTGAAACTACGTGCATCTATATGATTACATTGTACTGAACATTCTGAAAATAATCAATAGTTTACTGCATTTTATACAATATTTTTTTCTGGATTCCGGTTTTTATTAAAAAATTTTCTACTTTTTCTTATCTTATTCAGTGAAAACTATGCATTTTTTCGATCACGGTCTTCTATTACTCTTTTCTCTTTCAAATTCTTCTGAATTCTGATACAAAATCCGATTTTCCGACATTTTAGCAGTTTAAAGTTCTGAAATTCAGTGCTTTAAAGCGTTGACTTTCTTCAAAAAAAGCATTATAATAGGCATCATGAATTTAGAAATCTTACAGCAGCATTGTCTGTATAAAACCAGTTGTCCATCGCCAACATGATCGTTTCAAAATACTTTCTTTGGAACAAACATCTGGGATTTCATAGAAAAAGGAGATTTTTATTATGATTATTGTAATGAAGCCTCATGCATCCGAAGATGCCATCCGTAAAGTTGTAACTACTGTAGAATCCAACGGACTGTCTACACATCTGTCTGAAGGCTCTGAAGTAACCATCATTGGCGTCATCGGTGATAAAGGCAGGCTGGTAAACAGCAATATTGAAATCCTGCCAGAGGTTGACCGTATTGTCCCGGTCACAGAATCTTATAAACTGACCAATAAGAAATTTCACCCAGAACCAACTGTCGTTACTTTAAAGAACACCACCATCGGTCCTGATACCCTGACCATTATGGCTGGTCCCTGCGCCATTGAAAGTGAAGAACAGCTGATCTCCACAGCAAAGGCAGTAAAAGCAGCAGGCGCTACCATTCTTCGGGGCGGAGCTTACAAGCCTCGTACTTCTCCTTACTCTTTCCAGGGTTTAGAGGAGGAAGGACTGAAATTTATGAAGGAAGCAAGGGAGGAAACTGGTCTTAGTGTGATCTGTGAAGTTACCAGTTCCAGAGCCATTGATGCAGCTGTCCGCTATGTGGATATGCTGCAGATCGGCGCCAGAAATATGCAGAACTTTGAACTGTTAAAGGAAGCCGGCAAATCTGGCCTGCCTGTATTATTAAAGAGAGGTCTATCTGCTACCATTGATGAATGGTTAAATGCAGCAGAATATATTATGGCACAGGGCAACCCAAATGTGGTATTATGTGAGAGAGGTATCCGTACTTTCGAAACTGCTACACGAAATACACTGGATTTAAGTGCTGTTCCAGTTATCAGAGCCAAGAGTCATCTGCCCATTATCGTTGACCCCAGCCACGCTACCGGTGTAAGAGACTATGTTATGCCTCTTGCAAAGGCTGCCATCGCAACCGGCGCAGATGGTCTGATGATCGAGGTACATCCATGCCCGGCATGCGCTCTTTCTGACGGACCCCAGTCTCTCACCTTTTCGCAGTTCGATGATCTTTGCGGCAGCCTGAAACCATATGCAGACTTGTCTGGACGAGTACTTGGCAAGCTGTAATAAAGGAGAACTATACTATGAGTACAATTGCGTTTATTGGCCTTGGCTTGATTGGCGGCTCCATTGCCAAGGGGATCAGACGGGCGCATCCGGATCATCGGATCCTGGCTTACGATATTGCGCCGGTAAACTTAGAAGCCGCCCAGGCTGATGGTACAGTGAATGAAATTCTCACAAAGCTGGATGAACAACTTCTGGCCTGCGATTTTATTTTCCTGTGTATGCCAGTGAATTTTATGCCGGATTATCTGGATATTATCACCCCTTTTTTGGGAGAAAATTGTATTTTAACAGATGTAGGCAGTACCAAGACTGCAATTCATAAAGAAATCACCGCAAGAGGACTGGAGCATTGTTTTATTGGCGGACATCCCATGGCTGGTTCTGAAAAAAGCGGCTATGCTGCTGCCACAGACCATTTGCTGGAAAATGCATATTATGTATTGACGCCAACTGCCAAAACAAGTACAGAGCAGTTTTTACGGCTGGCACAGCTGGTAGAAGATATTGGGGCGCTGCCGTTGAAAATGGATTGTGAAACTCATGATTATACGGTAGCAGGTGTGAGCCATCTTCCTCACATCATTGCTTCTTCCCTGGTCAATCTGGTAAAGCATTCTGACAATCCACAGCAATATATGAAGCTGGTGGCTGCAGGAGGATTTAAAGATATTACCAGAATTGCTTCTTCTTCCCCCGTGATGTGGGAGCATATTTGTCTGGCCAATCAAGATAATGTAGCAGCTTTGTTACAGGATTATATTGCATCTCTGGAAAACACCCTGGCTGATATACAGAATGGAGACGGCAAGGCAATCAATCAGTTATTTGCAGAATCCGGAGAATATCGAAACAGTATTTCTGAGAGAGGTTCCGGACCACTGCAGCAGGAGTATTCCCTGTATTGTGATATTGTGGACAGGGCAGGTGCCATTGCTACCATTGCTACACTGCTTTCTATCCATCAGATCAGCATTAAAAATATTGGAATCATTCACAACAGAGAATATGAAGAAGGTGTGCTGAAAATCGAATTTTACAAACAGGAGTCCTGCGTCACAGCAGCAGAAGTGCTGCAGGCAAACCATTATACAGTATATCCAAGAAAATAAGCGAACGCTGTTTTGGCTGCCTTTCTGCTGATACATCCAATCCAAAAGAACCGCCCTGTCTGCTTGACAAAGGACGGTTCTTCTGGATTAGATATTTGTTTTTTACAAACATCTTATCTTCTTACCATGGCATGATACATTACTGCAGCATACTTAAAATTTTCTGTTTAGACTGCACACCTACTGCTGACTTCACTACTTTACCATCTTTCAGCACCAGCAAAGTAGGAATGGACATCACCTGAAACTGGGCTGCCAGTTCCATTTCCTCATCCACAT
The DNA here is from genome assembly GCA_045127535.1 of Lachnospiraceae bacterium. Classification (GTDB taxonomy): domain Bacteria; phylum Bacillota; class Clostridia; order Lachnospirales; family Lachnospiraceae; genus UBA2942. The sequence continues at coordinate 10,994 of JBGVQN010000003.1, forward strand.
TCACCTTACAAATCTTGGCATTGGTCACCTCTGCCCCCAGTTCCTCAATTACCGGAGCAATCATCTGACAAGGACCACACCAGGATGCCCAAAAATCAATAAGCACCGGCTTATCTGACTCCATTACCTCTGCCTGAAAATTTGCCTTTGTTACATGTAAAACTGCCATATTATACCCGTCCTTTCTTTTATAACATATATAGACAATTGCGAAACTATATTCAATATCAGCTTTGTGAAGTGTCTGTCAGAAAATGTTTTCTAAGCAGGCTCTTAAAAACGCCGGTACTTTAAATTTTGCGCCACAGGTGCAAAATTTATTAGTACCGCTGCGTTTTTACCGAAGCGCAAGCGTGCCTGCGTGAAAATATTTTCTGACAGGCACTTCACAAAGCGTCCGTTAATATGTTTCGCAATTACCTAATATCATATAGATAGGCAATTGCAAAACCATACGGTCATGTATTTCCCAATTACCTGTGAGCACAAAGTGTTTGTTTGATAGGATAACACCTTTCCCTGAATTTATTCCCGGCAGCAAAAAGGACACAACCGCAATCATACGGCTATGCCCTGTGTCTTCATTACCAGATTAATCTTCTTCTTCCTCAGGCATATCCCAGTTATGGTAAACCTCCTGTACATCATCATCATCATCCAGCATGTCCAGAATTCTGTTCATCATCTTAATATCCTGCTCTCCTGTCAGCTCTACCCAAGTCTGCGGAATCATGGTCACATCTGCACTGAGCATTGCAACTCCCTCATTCTCCAAAGCTTCACGTACTGCTGAAAAATCATCAGGAGCTGTGGTGATCTCGTAGGAATCCTCTTCCTCTGCAAAATCCTCTGCCCCTGCATCCAATGCCATCATCATCAGGTCATCTGCAGAAAGCTCACACTCTTCCTTGTCAATGATAATCTGTCCCTTTCTGTCAAACATAAAGGATACACAGCCGGTAGTACCTACATTGCCGCCGCCCTTGGTAAATGCATTTCTTACATTAGAAGCTGTACGGTTACGGTTGTCTGTTAAGGTTTCTACAATGATAGCTGTACCATTTGGTCCATAGCCTTCATATGTAATGGACTCATAATTGGCAGCGTTGCCATCCCCTGCAGCCTTCTTAATGCTTCTGTCGATGGTATCGTTTGGCATGTTATTGGACTTTGCCTTGGCAATGACATCTCTTAACTTGCTGTTGTTGGCTGGGTCTGCACCGCCCTCTTTTACTGCAACTGCAATTTCACGGCCGATTCTTGTGAAAATCTTACCCTTAGCTGCATCGTTTTTCTCTTTTTTATGCTTAATATTGGCAAATTTGGAATGTCCTGACATGTAAATAACCTCCGCTTATTCCTGGTTTTCTCTTAAAATACAATCTTTTTCCCCACCTAACGGTGAAAAACATTTTCCATGTGCGTTCAAAGCACAAACTTTATATATTATAGCATTGGAATTGCTGTTAGGCAAGTGTTTTTCCATGATCTTCATCTGCTTCTTCCTGCTGGATATGGGACTGGTCCACAGGCAGGATCCGAACCTGGCGGATCATTTTTCCTTCTACCTCCAGCACCTGGAAACGATATCCACAGGCAATGACTTCTGGTGTCTCTCCATCCTGGAGAATCCGATCCAGCCTGGAAATCAAAAATCCATTTAAGGTTTCCGCATCTTCTTCCTCAAACTCCAAATGGAGCAAATCCGCCAGTTCTTCCAATGGTGTACTGCCCTCTACCAAAAAGATGCCATCTTTTTCCTGAATATTCTCCTCTGCCTCGTCATATTCATCCAGAATATCTCCTACAATACGCTCTAAAATATCTTCCATAGTCAGAATACCTGCTAACTGCCCGTACTCATCAATTACCATGGCGATATGTATTTTTTTAGACTGCATATCTGAGAGCAGCTGACTGATGCTTTTTGCCTCTGGCACAAAATACGCTTCCCGCAAGAGACCTGGTACATCCTTTACTGCCATGGTGTGATACTCTGGATGCTGCATCAGACAGACTACATCCCGGAAATGAATATCTCCAATGATATTATCCAGATCCTCCTGATACACCGGATACCGACTGAAGCTTTCCTCCATAAGCATGTTCATCACATCCTGCAATGTCTGGCTGCCTTCTACTGCAGTCACGCTTGTCCTGTGTGTCATAATGTCTCTGGCATTGATGTCTGAAAACTCAAAAATATTACTGATCATTTCTGCTTCGCTGGCTTCCAATACTCCCTGCTCATGCCCCTCATTGACAATAGAAATGATTTCTTCCTCTGTCACGCTGTCATAAGCTGCATTGTAATCTTCACCAAACAGCCTTAATGCCAAAAGACAGATCAGGTTCTGGATCCACACCAAGGGATACGAGAGATAATACAGCACCCGAATACTCCCTGCCAGGCGAAATACCCAGCCTTCCGGATATTTTCCTGCCAGATATTTGGGCAAAGAAATGGACAATGCCTGGATCAGCAGTCCCAAAAAGACAGCCAGTCCTGCAGCCAGCACCTGTTCCCATTCACGGGAAAGACCTGGAAACAGGTGCAGCTCTTTTATGCACACAAAAGCACACCCACTGTATGCCAGCCACAAAAGAAAGCTTATGAAATGAATCATGCCCACAAGCATTTTCGGATTTTCCTTCTGTTTCTGGATCCATGCTGCAGATTTATTTCCTTCTTCAGCACGTTCTGCAACCAGCGACTCACCTATATTCTGAATTGCCGCACCAAATCCATACATGACTGTAAATACGATCAAAATGAACAGAATCAACAGAACCATCCACGGCAAACATTCCTCAATCATAAAAACTCCCTTATCTGTACTGTATCGGCCTGACCGAATGCCTATTCTTCTGAAGTAAATATAGCATCTCCCTCACAATCCGTCAATTATGTATCCAGATTTAAACTAATCTGAAGTGCACGATCAACTTTGCAGATAATGTCTTTTTCCAAATGGCAGACCTTTTCCCGTAATCTTTTCTTATCTATGGTACGCAGCTGTTCTAACAGAATTACAGAATCCTTCACAATATCACAGCTGTTGCTGTCCAGTTCCACATGGGTAGGCAGCTTTGCCTTATTCATTCGGCTGGTTATAGCTGCTACAATCACTGTAGGACTGTGCCGGTTTCCAATATCATTCTGAATCACCAATACAGGACGGATACCTCCCTGTTCTGAACCTACTACTGGCCGCAAATCTGCGTAATAGATGTCACCCCGTCTGATAATCACTTTGCTTCACTCTCCACTTAAAAGGTTTCTGACTCTAGTATGCTCAAACTTTTCAAGTGTATACTACTGTTTTCAGATTATCGCTTCAGACAGGGACAAAAACATTCGACAAATTATAAGGTAATCTGTACAGGATCTGTAAAATAATCCTGTGTACCCACAATTTCTCCATGGCGGTGAAATACTCTGGGGACCCGCTTGCCAAGATCACAGACAAACTCATAGTGGAACCCACCGGATAAGGCGCACAATTCCTCTACAGAAATAGATGCATCCCCGTCTTTTCCCACAAGAGTTACCCGGTCTCCTTCCTCCACATGTTCAATATCTGTTACATCTACCATAAACTGATCCATACATACTCTCCCACAGATAGGAGCTTTCTGACCATGAATCAGTACATACCCTTTGTTCGATAGTGCCCTTGGATATCCGTCTCCATATCCTACTGGTATGGTAGCCAGTGCAGTCGGGCGTTCTGTTACAAAACTTCCCCCGTATCCTACTGCTGTTTTGGCAGGAACATTTTTTACATAAGATACCTGACTGACCAGGGACAATGCAGGATATAGCATCATCCTTTTCTTATTTACCTCATCAGAAGGATACATGCCGTACAGACTGATACCGCATCTGACCATATCCATATTTACATCAGGCATATCAATGATTCCTGCACTATTGGAACAATGGCGGATGGGAATTTCCACTCCCTGTCTTTGTACTTCGCTGCAAAGCCAGCCAAACTTCTCTGCCTGCATCCGTGCGTTTGTCTTATCCACTTCATCAGCCGTAGCCATATGGGTAAAAATACCTTCAATTTTTATATGAGGAAGTGCTGCGATCCGTACAATTTCAGCCACACTTGCTTCCTCTGCCGGCATGCCGATCCGGCTCATACCGGTATCAATTTTAATATGTATAGATGCAGTTTTGCCCATACGGCCAGCTGTCTCAGACAGTTGTCTGGCCTTCTCATACTGGAACACTGCAGGACGAATGCCGTATGTGATCAGATCTTCAAAACAGTCCGGTGTCGCCACCCCCAGAATTAAGACAGGTTTCACGATCCCATGGCTGCGCAATATCATACCTTCCTCTATGGTAGCCACTGCATACCCCCATACCAGTGGGTCGATGGTCTTTGACACAGCTACTGCACCATGGCCATATCCGTCTGTTTTCACAACTCCGCAGAGCTTGGTCCCCTCTGCTACACTGTCTCTCATGCTTTCCATATTAAAGTAAATGGCATCTAAATCAATATCTGCCCGCACTCTTCTGTACTCTTTCATCATTACAATTCCTTTCTGTGAAAAAATTCCATAGGACGCTCTCAAGAGTATCTGTATGCTTCTATCTGTGATCCTTACTGACAGGTTTTCATCACTTCCGGCAAACAGCCTATCAGATCGGAGGCCAACAGACTGTAGCTGCCTTTTGCTTTCTTTACCTCATCTCCTGCCAGGCCATGAATGTATACACCTAATCTGGCAGCCTGTAATGGCGGTAGGCCACCTGCCGCCAGCCCGGCTATCATGCCTGTCAGTACATCTCCACTGCCGCCCTTAGCCATAGCTGCATTACCGGTTACATTGATATAGGCTGTATCACTGCCTCCTGCCACTATGGTTCTGGCATCCTTGCACACTGCCACTGCATTGTATTTTGCTGCCAGTTCCCTGGCCTGATTTAATAAATTCCGGCGCAGCTCATGGATCGGCTGCCCGGTCAGGCGGCTCAACTCTCCCAGATGAGGGGTCAGGATGGTATCTGCCGGTAAAAGTGCCGTCCACTCTGGATGTGCAGACAGCAGATTGATGCCGTCTGCATCCAATACCAGAGGGCCTTTCCACTGTTCCAGTATCAGCTGCAGCAGTTTTTCCTGCAGCTTTCCCGTCCCCAGTCCAGGGCCGGCAGCCACCGTACCTGCCCAGTTGAAACAGTCGGTTACCTGTTCTTCCAAACGGGCTTCCTCAATGGTGGTCAAAATGGCTTCCGGCAGCAGTGTCTGCAGGATTGACCGGTTTTCCTCCACCGTTAAGATCCGTACCAATCCTGCACCAACACCATATGCTGCAGAGGCACACAGATACGCTGCTCCCGCCATGTTTTTCCCGCCGGCAACTACCAGTACTTTTCCGAAAGTACCTTTATTGCTGTAGGCCGGACGGACAGGCAGCTGCGACAAATCTTCTTTTCCGAACCTTACCTGCCCTGGCTTGACAGCTGTTACTGCACAATCCGGGAACCCGATATCTGCGGTCTCTACCATACCACTATATTCCGCACCTGGATATAAAATACTACCTAACTTCTCGCACCCAAAGGTAACCGTTCGATAGGCATTTACGCAAACTCCCATAATGACCCCGGTATCGGCATGAATACCGGAGCTGATATCCACAGCATAGATCCGGGCACCACTGTGATTTAACTCTTGAATAAAATCTGCAAAGACTCCGGTAACGCTTCTGGACAAACCAATTCCAAACAATCCGTCAACAGCTGCCGCACACTCCCCTATACATCCCGGTTCATAAATACCTGGATGCAGACCTATATTTTCCAGGATGTGATACTGCAGTTTCCATTCCTCTGTGGCTTTTTGAGGATTTCCTGCATAAAACACATCCAGCTTTCTGTATCCTTTCTGATATAAAATCCTGGCAACAGCCAGAGCATCTGCCCCGTTGTTGCCGCAGCCGGCTGCAATGACAATCCTGCTGTCTTTGGATTCTTCTCTCATAACAGCTTCTGTCACTGACAGGGCAGCACGTTCCATTAATACCACAGAAGGAATCCCCGCTGTCTCTATACTGTATCGGTCAATGGCTCCTGCCTCTGCTCCTGTTACTACATACCGCATAACGGCTCCTTTCTGTCACTTTTTCTTCCATTAGGCAATTGCGAAACACATGCCGGACGCTTTGGGAAGTATCTGCAAGAAAAAATTTTAACACAGGACCCGCTCTCGCTTCGGTGAAAACGCAGCGGTACTAATAAATTTTGCACCTGTGGCGCAAAATTTAAAGTGCCGGCGTTTTCAAGAGTCCTGCTTAGAAAACATTTTCTTGCAGATACTTCCCAAAGCTGGTATTGGATACAGTTTCGCAATTGCCTAACTTTTTCTTTCATAAATATATACAAAGGTGTCTGTTTTTCCAGCATCCTCTCCTTTTCAATACTACAGTTTAGCACAATCTGCCAAACATGTTAAGTAAAAATAAAGATGATTTTCCCTGATTTTATGCCCAAATATGGGCATTTTGCTGATTTTATCCATTTTCATCCTCATAAATCCTACATAGGATTGTAATTTTATGCATTGCTAAACTTTTTCTTTCCGTATATAATGAAAGGAAACGGATTTTGCTTCCTTTTCAGGGTTTTTCCCTGAATGAAAGCTTTTATGTAAAAACAGATATTTCACTGGATCTTTACATAAAAAGAACATACATGTTACGTGTAGATATTCTTTTGTTGACCTTTTATATACAAAATAATAGTCACACCTGACATAGATAGCATCTTAAAATTTCTGCAACGAACGAAAGGAGACAATCAAATGACCAATTACGCCAATAGCTACAGCGAGAGTTTACATTACGAGGAAGAGATTTCCAAACTTTCTGAGTTTTCTACTCTTTCTGCGCAAATTGATTTAAATCTTTATCACGAGTACGATGTAAAACGCGGTCTCCGTGATTCCAACGGCAAGGGCGTTCTTTCCGGACTGACAGAGATTTCCGATGTATTGTCTGTCGAAGTAAAACATGGACAGAAATATCCTGCTCCAGGAAAGTTGTTTTACCAGGGCTACAATGTAAAGGATCTAATCAAGGGTTTTGAAGGAAAGCGTTTTGGATTTGAAGAAACCACTTTCCTGCTGCTGTTTGGCCAGCTGCCCAGTGATGTTCAGTTTTCTTTATTCAAGAACATTCTCAGTGACATGCGTACGCTGCCGGAAACCTTTGTCCGGGATATTATTATGGCTGCACCTACAGAAAATATGATGAATGTACTGCAGCGCTGCGTCCTGACCTTATACACTTATGATAAAAAGCCAGATGATACTTCTGTTTCCAATGTACTGAGACAGTGTCTGGCACTGATCGCACAGTTCCCGTTAATCAGTGTTTATGGTTATCAGGTTTACAGACACTATCACCTGGGCAAGAGCCTTTTAATCCGTAATCCAAAGCCTGAGCTTTCCACTGCAGAAAATATTCTGCGTATGCTTCACACAGACGGTACTTATACCAAGTTAGAGGCAGAGGTCTTAGACGTTGCCCTGGTACTCCATGCAGAGCATGGCGGCGGTAACAATTCTACCTTTACCACTAATGTAGTATCTTCTACCGGTACAGATACTTATTCCGCGATTGCTGCATCCTTAGGTTCTTTAAAGGGACCAAAGCACGGCGGTGCTAATATTAAGGTACAGCACATGTTTAAAAATATTAAGGAAAATGTAACTGATTGGGATGATGAAAATGCACTGACCAATTACCTCATTGCCATTCTGGACAAACAGGCATTTGACCACTCAGGACTGATCTATGGTATGGGTCACGCAGTATATTCTGTTTCTGACCCAAGAACAGATGTATTAAAAAAGTATGCAAAAGCATTATCTACCGAAAAGGGCTTAGAGCGTGAATTCCAGCTTTATGAAAATGTAGAGCGCATTGCCAAGGACCTGATCACCAGCAGAAGAAATGTATTCAAACCTGTCTGTGCCAACGTAGACTTCTACAGTGGATTTGTATATTCCATGTTAGGACTGCCGGAAGAGCTGTTTACACCTGTATTCGCAATTTCCCGTATTTCCGGATGGAGTGCACACCGTATTGAAGAACTTGTCAGCGGCGGAAAGATCATCCGTCCTGCTTACAAGTATGTAGGTCACCACAAAGATTACCTCCCAATGGATGACCGAAACTGGAATGTAAACTTCCAGAAGGAGCAGAAATAAGACTGCTGCATCAGGAATTCCCATCCGGGAATCCCTGGGAAGTTGTATATAGGCAGCAAAATCTGCTCTCCCTTTGGAAACCGCCATGGGGTTCTAGGATTTCAGAATCATAAAACAACAGGCACCAGGATGCATATCAAATCACATCCTAGTGCCTGTTGTTTTGTATTAATCCAGGTATTTTCCTACTGGAGTTGTATTGTACTGTTTGATGATCTCTATGATGATAGAACCGTCTTCCTGACGCTTTTCTGAGAGAATCTTATGCTGTACACGGTTGTGTTCTAAATGTGCTTTATACTTTTTGATTTCCTCATCTACCATCTTTACCGCATATTCATGCTCTAAATCTTCTTTCAGTAAAAAATGCAGTGTCTGTGTAATACATGCTGCTTTTACCCTTTTCATTTGAAACCTCTCTTTCTCATCATCCACCCCTGGCATTTGTAAAGTCGTTTTTCAGTTTTATACTGTCTGTTTTACTGGGCTTCTTTTTCTAATGTTGCTTCTAAAATTGCCTCGATCTGGACTTTATCCTTATTTAAAGAAACGGCCAGCTCGCCACACAGCTTATCAATCGCAGTACGCAGATAACGCTCATTGGTTGACGTCATCTTTTTGCCCTGCTTCTGACGAAGATTTCTTTCATGCATCAGGGTTTTGATTACCTTGAGCCATTCTGTACATTCTCCAGACTGCACAGCCTGTTTACAGGTTTCCTCCAACTGCTTTTTGTCCCTGACCTGCATCAGTTCCAACTGCGGTGTCTGTTCCAATAAGCGGCCGGCTTCTTCCTTGGTCAGGATCTTTCTGCGCATGATCGCTTTGCCATTATCAACAGGACTGTAAACTGTGCCATTCTGCCCGTAAACAGGCTTTAACACATAATATTTACGTGTTTCTGCAGTTCCGGGAACTTCCATCATAGTGGTTCCCTCTACTTTGCAAACTCCGTAACAGCTATAAGAAATGTATTCTCCCTCTGCAAACATCTTAATCAACTCCTTGTCATCAGGTAAATGAAACAAAAAAAGGACTGTCCACCCAGTGAAACAATCCTGTTTGCTCATTCATTTCTGTTTCGCTTCAATGTAATTGTAACAAAATTTTTTGGCTTTCGTAAGCAAAAAATCCTGAAAACATTGAAGTTCGGCACAATAACCTACTTTTATTCCCGACTTTATTGTGCATTTTTACAAGAGGTTCTTTTCAAAAAACTACTCTACCCCATCTCTGCTGGAAAGCTTATACGAAAGGCGCATCAGACTTTCAGACAGATGTACATTCTCTACCATTACATCCTCAGGCACATTTAAATCTGTATGGGCAAAGTTCCAGATGGCCTTGATTCCATAGGAAACCAGACGGTCTGCCATCTCTCCTGCCTGTGCTTTTGGTATGGTAAGTGCCGCAATCTGCACATGCTCCTGCTCAATGATCCGCTGTAACTCCTCAATGGGATATACACTGATACCACGTACAGTCATCCCTACCAGACGGGGATTGATATCAAACATTCCTTTGATAATAAATCCTCTCTTTTCAAAATTAGTATAATTAGTCAACGCCTGTCCCAGATTGCCTGCACCTACAATAATCAGGTTGTGCTTTTTATCGATTCCCAAAATCTTGGCAATTTCTTTATACAGATACTCTACATTATATCCATATCCTTGCTGTCCAAATCCCCCAAAATTATTCAGATCCTGACGAATCTGGGATGCAGTTACCTTCATACGCTCACTTAATTCCCCGGAGGAAATACGTTCCACACCCTCTTCCATCAGCTCTCCCAGATACCTATAGTAACGTGGCAAACGCTTAATCACTGCTCTGGATATCTGCTTATTTTCCATGTTCTTCCCCATTTCCGCATATGTGCATATTCATCCCATGACAAACACCAGAAATCCACAGGCAGCCCTTCTGATATCCGCCTGTGTATATACATCTAACTATTAAAATTTCTTCGAATTCGTCATGCATTGACAATCAATCTTATAAAAATTATAGCAATTTGATAAATAAATGTCAATGTAGCTTTTCTATACTTCACAGGTACAGACTGCACTTTCCATATAGTCACAAGTAAACGGGGAAATGTCCGCTAAATCATTGTTATTTTTAAGGCTATATAATATGTCCTGCTGATCAAAAAGAACATTTAATGGCTGTTATTCAGCATTTTATTCTCGCAGTAAAAAAAGAGCAAACATAAACAGAAATTTCATATCCTTTCTTCCACCACTGGACATTCCTCTGTTTTTTTAGTATGATATTGAATGTACATTTTGAAGTTCGGCATTGAGCCATATGTTTTTTGCTTTCTATATTTTAATAGATATCCAACAAAACACTTACGATTAACTGATAAATTCTTATAGCGAGGTAATTTTAATTATGATACTGGCATGCAACCATATCAGCAAGTCCTTTCTGGATCAGACCATCCTAAAGGACATTACATTTCATATAGAAGACCATGAAAAGGCCGCCATCGTAGGCATCAACGGTGCCGGCAAATCTACTTTGCTCAAGATCATTATGAATCAGCTAGGTGCAGATGAAGGTGAGGTCATCATAGCCAAGGGTAAGACCATGGGTTATCTGGCCCAGCATCAGGATCTGGAAAGCGGACGCAGCATCTATGAAGAGCTGTTAGAGACCAAGCGCTATCTGCTGACCATTGAAGAGCGTCTGCGCAGCTTGGAAGCAGATATGAAAAAGCTTTCCGGAGCAGAATTAGAATCCGCCATGGATACTTATGTGAAGCTGAACCATCAGTTTGAACTGGAAAACGGATACGCACTGCAAAGTGAAATCACTGGTGTATTAAAAGGTCTTGGTTTTACAGAGGACGAATTTGATAAAACCGTAGATACACTGTCCGGTGGCCAGAAAACCAGAGTATCCTTAGGCAAGCTCCTATTATCCAAGCCAGATATCCTGCTTTTGGACGAGCCTACCAACCACCTGGATCTGACTTCCATCGCCTGGCTGGAAACCTACCTTTCCAATTATAACGGAGCTGTACTGGTAGTGACTCACGACCGTTATTTTCTAGACAAAGTGGTGACCAAAATCGTGGAAATCAGCCAGGGCATGTCCCACAGCTTCCAGGGTACTTACAGCGATTACAGCGTACAGAAGCAGGCACTGTTTGATGCCCAGATGAAGCAGTATCTCAACCAACAGAAGGAAATTAAGCATCAGGAAGAAGTCATTGAAAAGCTCCGTTCCTTCAACCGGGAAAAATCCATTAAGCGTGCAGAAAGCCGTGTGAAAATGCTGGATAAAATAGAACGGATTGAAAAACCCGTTACAGAGGATGATGCCATGCGCATCACCCTGACCCCCCGCATTGTCAGTGGAAATGATGTGCTCACCGTCACAGATTTGTCCAAATCCTTTGGCAGCCATCATCTGTTTTCCGGTGCCAACATTGAGATCAAGCGTGGTGAGCGTGTAGCCATTATTGGCGGCAACGGTACAGGCAAAACCACTTTGTTAAAAATCCTCAATGGCGTGGAAAAAGCTGATTCAGGAGAATTCATCTTAGGTTCCAAAGTACAAATTGGTTATTACGACCAGGAACATCATGTACTGAACATGGAGAATACTGCTTTTGAAGAAATTTCTGATGCTTATCCTGCCATGACCAATACAGAGATCCGCAATGTGCTGGCAGCATTTCTGTTTACAGGAGATGATGTGTTTAAGCGTATTGGAGACTTAAGCGGTGGTGAACGGGGACGCATTTCCCTGGCCAAACTTATGCTCTCTGACTCTAACTTTCTGATCCTGGATGAGCCTACCAACCATTTGGATATGGTGTCCAAGGAAATTCTGGAAAATGCTCTGATCAACTATACAGGTACTCTGTTGTATGTATCCCATGACCGATACTTTATCAACAAAACAGCTACCCGCATTCTGGAATTGACCAACCAGACCTTTGTAAACTATATCGGCAACTATGATTATTATCTGGAAAAAAATGAGCTGATGAATCAGATCACCTTTGGTCAGAATGATATCCAGGCCAAAGAAGCATCACCTGTAAAAGAGTCTGAAAGCAAGACAGACTGGAAACAGAAAAAAGAAGAACAGGCCAGAGAACGGAAACGCCAAAATGACTTAAAAAAGACCGAAGACCGTATTGCTGCTCTGGAAGCAGAGAATGAAGAACTGGACACACTCCTGTCTCAGGAAGAGGTCTTTACCAACGTAGCCCGGCTGATGGAGATCAACACCCAGAAAAGTGCCATTGAAGAAGAACTGATGGAGCTGTACGAGCTTTGGGAAAACCTGGCAGAATAATGACTTTTTCTTTTAAAACGGATAAAAACAGCAATGATCCCCGGCTGAATTCACTTTTCAACCGGGGATCATTGCTGCTTTTCTTAATTTCTCCACTCCAAATCACCATGATCCAGACACAAAATCAAAGATTCTGCAGTGGCAATATTGGTAGCCAGAGGAATCATGTATAAATCACACAATCTGGAAATCTCACCAAACTGTGTATGCTCTTCAAATGTCTCTCCTGCCTCCTCGCCAGTATGGAAGAAAATCACCATATCAAGCTCATTACGCTCCAAAAGACTCTCCACCTGCTTATAGCCTCCCATATCCTCCGGCAGCAGCCTGATAACAGATAGGCCAGTAGCCTCCTCCACGCGCAAAGCAGTCAGAGTTGTGGCATAGATGGTATGCTTTTTTAAAATACCTTTATATGCAATACAAAAATTCTCCAACAATGTCCGCTTCGGTGTCTGTGCAATTAAACCCACATTCATAGAAATCTCCCTCCTGATATAGTATCCATCAGGTAATTGCGAAACGCTGTTTCCTTTTTCTATGTCCTATATGCATCGCGGTAAATCAATCTGCCGCTGCTGCTTCCAGCGGCCCTCATACACAGACATGTAAAGTAACGCAATTCAACCAAATATGGTATAAGTATATCATATTTGGTAGATAATGCAAATATTAATTGAATAAAACTTACTTTCTTTAGCAAATTTGTCTCCCTTTTCCGGTTTTTCCCATACCCAGACGCTGCAGCAGACTGGGTATGATCCGCTCATCTTCTATACGGTTGATGCCGAAACATCTTTTCCCTGCATCCTTTAAAGATGTTCCAATGTGATACACACAGGTTTTGTCCACAATCAGAAACCTTTCATGAAATGCTTCTGTATATCGAACACGCAGCTGAGGGTACTGCCGGTTATTTTCCCCCTGCTCAATGAGACTTGCCAGAAGACTGAATGCATCATAAATCTGTCCGGTAAAAAATATTTTCTGAGAAGATTCTGCAGGCTCTGCTATGTATCCAAAGATCTCATCAAACTTTTCCTCTGTATGATTGTTTCATATCTTATGTTTCCCCCACAGATTGGAATTTATGCTTTCCCTTTTTCTTTCATACATAGCATAATGGACATCAAAATGATGATCCCTTTGCAAGCAAATGCAACACTTTCATTGCCATCACTTGCCATTTGAGAAAGGGTATTGATCAGTGCATGTGTCATGACACATATCCATAAACTATTTGTCTTATTGTATAAAGCAGATAAAATAAAACAATTGGTAAACAGTCCAAGCAGAAAATATCCTGCTTGCATTTGATATAAGCTTCCTTCAATATAGAAATATAGGAAATGCCATATCCCCCATGATAAAAAAGTGATTAGCGTCGAAAAAATATAATTAAATTTTTCTTCTAAAACAGGTTGAAACGTATATCTCCATCCAATTTCTTCTATACCGCCAAACAAAATTGCTTTCAGAAACATGATAACTGGCATATACCAAACATTGATTTGAAAATTCCCCCCAATGCATACATAACAAAATTCTAATAATAGAAAAACAGCAGCCAATACATAGCTCGAATATGATTGCTTTACATTGATAAAATCAAAAAGTATTTTTTTCACCGTAGTTTTCTTATATTTTATGGAAACAATAATTCCCCATACTGCTAAAGAAGTTCCACCAATTCCAATGGCCAACATCCCCAGTCCCGTCGAGTAATTTAGTTCCATTTTCATGCTTCGCAACAAAAAAACCACTATACCTATAACCATGATTTGTCCCATTGTTCCGGACAAATATACACTCAGCGCCTTCCTTCGATTCAAAATGCTTTTCCCCCCAATACTTTTGATTCTATACCCCCCTACTTATATTCCCATTATATAGTACACTATATGTTTCCGCAATATGGGCTTTTCCTACGCTCCAAGATCCACCCAACAAACATTTCCTTTTTACAATACAATATAATTTAACCAGATTAAAACACTGCCTAATGCAAATAAAATGATCCCAGTCACTCTGCCAACCACAACTGCATTTACCCTATTTGCAAACTTAGCACTTACCATAGAAAATATGGTTGCTGTTACAATAGAAATCAGTAAATCATCCCAGCATTCCATCAGAATCGTTGGTTCAATGCATATATGACTGACTGCTGCGATCAGCGCAGTAAATGTCATAATAAAGGTAGACGTACCAACAGCAGTCTTGCGACCATAGCCCAACATTGCCGTAAATACAATCAGCATCATCATGCCACCACCAGAACCAAAGAAACCTGTGCCAAAGCCAATTGTAAGACCAAAGAACAGGGATATGATGATCTCTTTCATGGTAAGCTTGGTCATACCAGCGCTGGCAGAATGTTCCTTCGCTCCCGGTTTGACAAGAAATCGGATGCCAATACAGACACATAAAAACAGGGAAAATCCCCCCAAAACCTGCTGATGCGTATAATATGCAGCGATCGAACCAACTGCGCACATAGAAATGATGCAAACCGTTAATAACCATCCGCGTTTCAAATCTATATTCTTATTTCTGGCATACACACAGGTGGTAACAGCAGACCCTAAAATATCGCTTGCCAAGGCAATTGCAGTTGCCATATAAGCACCATGTTCTCCTTGAAACGTGGGACACAATACAATCAGCAGCGGAACCATCGCTGTTGCAGCACTTAAACCAACCAGTCCGGTTCCGATTCCAGCCAGCATGGCTGCAATGATCACAATGAAAT
>JBGVQN010000004.1:0-51781 GCA_045127535.1 Lachnospiraceae bacterium
ACCTAAGTACCGGCGTTTTCAAGAGTCCTGCTTAAAAACGATCAACCTGCAGCCACCGCCCAAAAACACCTTCCAATCCCCACGTGCCACAGCCTCTTAGCATGGTTTCCAGTGTAGAGATGGCAAAGACATGCCGGCATGCTGGGGTGTAGAGAAGGTAAGTGAGAAATACAAAAATTAAGTTGGAATAATAGAGAATATAAGTCAGGATTATAAAAATCAGTTAAGATAGAGCGTTTTGCTGAAATTGATGTATCAGCAGAAAACGTAAGTGAGGAAAGGGATATTATGAGGAAAACAAAGGCTGTGATTTTTGATATGGATGGTGTCTTGATTGATACGGAGAAGTATTTGATACGGTTTTGGTGTCAGGCGGGGCAGGAGGCTGGGTATCCGTTTACCAGGGAGCATGGGCTGATGGTGCGGAGTCTGGCTGGGGAGTATGCAGAGCCCCTTTTGAAGGAGATTTTTGGGCAGGAGTTTGATTATCATCAGGTGCGGAACCGGCGGAAGGAATTGATGCAGGCCCATTTGGAACAATATGGTGTGGAAAAGAAACCGGGTGTGGAGGAATTGCTGGATTATCTGCACCAGATCGGACTGCAGACAGCTGTGGCTACTGCTACAGACCGTATTCGGGCAACTGCTTATCTGCAGGAGATCGGTGTGTACGATAAGTTTGACAGGATCATCTGCGCCACGGAGGTACCTCATGGAAAACCGCAGCCGGATGTGTATCTGTATGCCTGCAGGGAGCTTGGGCTTATGCCGGAGGAATGTATTGCAGTGGAGGATGCCCCCAATGGGATACGGGCTGCATATGGAGCAGGGGTACCGGTGATCATGGTACCTGATCAAAGCCAGCCGGACGCAGAGCTGGAACAGCTGTTGTACGACAAGGCAGACAGTCTGCTGCACTTAAAAGAAAAGCTGGAGCAGCGGTTTGGCAGAGAGATGTGCATAAAGTAATTCTTTTGTGCAAAATACAAGGCCGTTTGACTGGACGGTGTGGATAAAAAAGCAGAATCAGACAATTACCGAAAAGCTGCAGTATGACAGAAAGGATATGAGACAACATTATGGGAGAAACAAAATATATTAAGATCCGGGGGGCTTCGGAAAATAATCTGAAAGGGATCAGTGTCAATATCCCCAGAGACCGTCTGGTGGTGCTGACAGGATTAAGCGGTTCCGGCAAGTCTTCTCTGGCATTTGATACGATTTATGCAGAGGGGCAGAGACGATACATGGAATCTCTGTCTTCTTATGCCAGACAGTTCTTGGGACAGATGGAGAAGCCCAATGTGGAGAGCATTGAGGGACTGTCTCCGGCCATTTCCATTGATCAGAAGTCTACCAACC
The DNA here is from genome assembly GCA_045127535.1 of Lachnospiraceae bacterium. Lineage (GTDB taxonomy): Bacteria > Bacillota > Clostridia > Lachnospirales > Lachnospiraceae > UBA2942. Next base: position 1,363 of record JBGVQN010000004.1, read on the forward strand.
GCAACCCACGTTCTACCGTAGGTACGGTAACGGAGATCTATGACTACCTGCGTCTGCTGTATGCCCGGATAGGGATCGTACATTGTCCTTCCTGCGGCAGGGAGATCAGGAAGCAGACAGTGGATCAGATGGTAGACCAGATCATGAGTCTGCCGGAGCGTACCCGTTTTCAGCTGCTGGCACCTGTGGTCAGAGGCAAAAAGGGACGTCATGAAAAGCTGTTGGAGCAGGCCAAGCGCAGCGGTTATGTCCGTGTGCGGGTGGACGGCAATCAGTATGATCTGTCTGAGGAGATCAAGCTAGATAAAAACATCAAGCATAACATAGAGATCATTGTAGACCGCCTCACGGTACGGGAGGGGATCGAAAAGCGACTGACTGACTCCATTGAAAATGTATTAAAGCTGACAGACGGACTGCTGCTGATCGATGTCATTGGGGGAGAGGAGATCCTGATGAGCCAGAGCTTTGCCTGCCCTGTCTGCGGTGTCAGTGTGGAGGAAGTAGAGCCAAGAAGCTTTTCCTTTAACAACCCATTTGGCGCCTGCCCGGTGTGCTTTGGTCTGGGATACAAGATGGAGTTTGATGAGGATCTGATGATCCCGGATAAGAGCCTGAGCATTGCAGAGGGAGCCATTGTGGTGCTTGGATGGCAGTCCTGTACAGACAAGAACAGCTATACAAGAGCAGTGCTGAATGCACTGGCCAAGGAGTTTGATTTTTCCCTGGAGACGCCCTTTGAGCAGTATCCAAAGGAGATCCACGATATTCTGATCTATGGAACCGACCGCAGCGTAAAGGTATATTACAAAGGTCAGCGTGGAGAGGGCATTTATGATGTGACCTTTGAGGGACTGATCCGCAATGTGGAGCGTCGGTATCGGGAGACCTCTGCAGAGTCTACCAAGGCAGAGTTTGAGACCTTTATGCGGATCACGCCTTGTAAGGAGTGTCATGGTCAGCGTCTGAAAAAATCCTCTCTGGCTGTGACAGTAGGCGGAAAAAATATTTATGAGCTGACAGATCTGTCTGTAAAAGCAATGTATCCGTTTATCTGTGACCTGCAGCTGACAGAGATGCAGCGTTCCATTGGAGCAGAGATCATTAAGGAAGTTTGTGCCAGACTGAAATTTTTAATTGACGTGGGTCTGGAATATCTGTCCTTGTCCAGAGCAACCGGCACCTTATCCGGCGGAGAAGCCCAGAGGATCCGTCTGGCGACCCAGATCGGTTCCGGTCTGGTTGGGGTGGCCTATATCCTGGATGAGCCAAGCATCGGCCTGCACCAGAGGGACAATGACAAGCTGTTGGGTACGCTGCTGCATCTGCGTGATCTGGGCAACAGTGTGATCGTAGTAGAGCATGACATGGATACCATGCTGGCTGCAGACTGGATCGTGGACATTGGCCCGGGAGCCGGAGAGCATGGGGGAGAAGTGGTGGCTGAGGGCACTGCCAAAGAGATCATGGCCAATGAGCAGTCTGTGACTGGTGCATATTTAAGCGGCAGACTGCAGATCCCGGTGCCGGATACCCGCAGGACTCCTGCAGGCTGGCTGCAGGTCAAGGGGGCTGCAGAAAATAATTTAAAGAAGATCAATGTGTCTGTACCCCTTGGGGTATTTACCTGTGTGACCGGTGTGTCCGGTTCCGGTAAGTCTTCTCTGGTGAACCAGATCTTATACAAATATCTGGCCCAAAAATTAAACCGTGCCAGAACCATTCCTGGAAAATTCCAGAGCATTCAGGGTGTGGAGCAGTTAGACAAGATCATTGCCATTGACCAGAGCCCCATTGGCAGGACGCCCCGTTCCAACCCGGCTACCTATACCGGTGTGTTTGACATGATCCGTGACCTGTTTGCTTCTACCCAGGATGCCAAGGCAAGAGGATACCAGAAGGGCAGATTTAGCTTTAACATCAAGGGCGGCAGATGTGAAGCCTGCAGCGGTGATGGTATTATTAAGATCGAGATGCATTTCCTGCCGGATGTCTATGTGCCTTGTGAAGTGTGCCAGGGCAAGCGGTACAACAGGGAGACTCTGGAAGTGCTGTATAAAGGCAAAAACATTTATGATGTGCTGAATATGACCGTAGAGGAAGCCTTGAAGTTCTTTGAACACATTCCTTCCATCCGCAGAAAGATAGAGACATTAAATGATGTAGGACTGTCTTATATCCGTTTGGGACAGCCCTCCACCACCCTTTCCGGCGGAGAGGCACAGAGAGTCAAGCTGGCTACGGAATTAAGCCGCAGAAGCACCGGAAAGACCATCTATATTTTAGACGAGCCTACCACCGGCCTGCACTTTGCAGATGTGCATAAGCTGACAGAGATCCTGCAGCAGCTGACAGAGGGAGGCAATACAGTGGTGGTCATTGAACATAACTTAGACGTGATCAAGACTGCAGACTATATCATTGATATGGGACCGGAAGGGGGAGACGGAGGCGGTACTGTAGTAGCCTGCGGCACACCGGAGGAGGTGGCAGCCTGCCCGGATTCCTATACAGGCAAGTATTTAAAGAAAATGCTGCCTAAGTGCAGGGTGTAAGCGTACCATATTGATGCACAGGGGTCAGGACACCAAGCCCCTTGTACCGGCACACAGAAAACTATTGATTTTTGAAAGTACCTCTGTCATAATAAAAGGCAGGAACTGCCCAGTTGATAGGCAAGAGAACTGCATACGGTTTTAGGACTGCCCCCTTTGCAGTTTCATTGTTGACAGGACGTGTCCACGTGATACGTTGGCGTTTCCCGGGGTGTATGGAACTCCGGGGGACTAAGATTTTTAGAATCACAGGCATCAGGAAGCAGGCTTGCGCTGCTTTCTGCTGCCTGTTGTTCTCAGAAACCTAAGGCTAGCTGCTTGTAAGAGTCCTGTTGCACACAAATCAGCTGCACAAGGGTCAGAAAACAGGTATGATCGGATGACTTTTGCATATAAGCTGCCCGGTTTCTGAAAGGAAAGTGCAGAATGTGAGCAGTCCATACAGACGGATGAACAAAAAGCAGCAGCCGTAGAGAACGGTATGTAAGGCAACTGGTCAGCCGCTGATACAGACTGGCGGATAAAAACAGCAGCTGTAAAGCAGCTGCCAGGGATAGACAGGAGTGATACTATGGAGAAAGAAAACAGAACCGGCACTGTCCGCCTGAGAAAAGGCGAAGGCAGATTTTTAAAGGCAGGCGGTGCATGGATATACGATAATGAAATTGATACAGTGACCGGAGCGCCGGAAGACGGTACTCTGGTCAAGGTGGAGGATTTTGACGGGTATGAAATGGGTACCGGTTTTATCAACTCCCATTCCAAGATCCGGGTGCGGATGATGACCAGGAAAAAGGGACAGGTGGTAGACCGGGCATTGATCGCCAAACGAGTGGCAGACTGTATTGACTACCGCAGACATACTGTGGATATGAGCAGCTGCAGACTGATTTTTGGAGAAGCAGATTTTCTGCCGGGCATTGTGGTAGATAAGTTTGCAGATGTGCTGGTGGTACAGTCTCTGGCGCTGGGCATTGACCGGTTTAAGCTGGATATTATAGAAGAATTGAAGCTGCAGCTGGCACAGCTTGACATGCCCATCCGGGGCGTTTATGAGCGCAGCGATGCCAAGGTGCGTACCCAGGAGGGGATGGAGCGTGTGAAAGGCTTTATTGGAGAGCCTTTTGATACCAAGGTACCCATTGTGGAAAACGGAGTCAAATACATGGTAGATGTGGCTGACGGACAAAAGACCGGTTTCTTCCTGGATCAGAAAAACAACCGTGCTTCCATCCACAAGCTCTGCCCCGGAGCCAGGGTGCTGGACTGCTTTACCCACACAGGCTCCTTTGCCTTAAATGCAGGCATTGCAGGCGCCAAGAGCGTGCTGGGGGTAGATGCGTCTGAGCTTGCAGTAGCACAGGCAGAGGAAAATGCCAGATTAAACGGTCTGGAGGATGTGGTCAAGTTCCAGGCTGCAGATGTATTTGAACTGCTGCCTGAATTGGAAAAGCAGGGAGAGCAGTTTGATGTGGTGATCTTAGACCCACCTGCCTTTACCAAGTCCAGGAATTCAGTCAAAAATGCAGTGAAGGGATACAGAGAGATCAATTTAAGGGGCATGAAGCTGGTGAAGGACGGAGGCTATCTGGCCACCTGCTCCTGCTCTCACTTTATGACCCCGGAGCTGTTTACCCAGACCATTCGGGAGGCAGCTGCCAATGTACACAAGCGTCTGCGCCAGGTGGAGTATCGGACACAGGCGCCGGATCATCCGTTTTTGTGGGCAGCAGATGAATCATTGTATTTAAAATTTTATATTTTTCAGGTGTGTGATGAACGTTAAAAAAAGTCTGAGAAGATTTGGCAGGATGGCTGCCTGTGTCCTGTGTATGGTGTCTCTCACCGGCTGCAGCACAGGCTGGGAAGATGTGACCATTGTGGATGAAGGCAATGGGGGCACCATGGCAGTGGGGATGGATACAGGAACCAATGCATTTGAGACCCAGGGAGAGCAGATGACGGAAGAAGAAAGTCAGTCTGTAGCTTCCCAGACCCAGGTGGACATTTCCCAGGATGTGCTGCAGAAACTGGATATCAGTGCTTCTGCGTATTGTGTCCTGGATGCAGATACCGAGACGGTAATTGCAGGTTATCGCCCTACAGCTATGTATGCACCTGCCAGTATTGTGAAAATTCTGACAGCCCTGATCGTGGCAGAGCAGTGTCCTGATCTAAGTGCTGTGATAAAAGTAGAGCGGTCAGATATTGATGCCACCGCTATGCTCAGTTCCACTATGGAACCTATGATTCGTGAGGGCGAGGAGCTTACTGTGCAGGATCTGCTTTACGGTATGCTGTTAGAGTCTTCCAATGCCTGCGCTATCGTACTGGCACGGTACGTGGGAGGCAGCGAAGAAGCATTTGTACAGATGATGAATGACAGGGCAGTCCAAATTGGAGCAGTACAAAGCCATTTTATGAATGCCAGCGGTTTAGATGCAGAGGGACAGTACGTTACGGCCAGAGATATGGCTTTGATTATGCGGGAAGCACTGCGCAATCCGGTTACGGCTCTGGCTCTTTCTACAAACAGTTATACCACCAGCCCTACGAACTTTTTTGGCTCCCGTACTTTGCGGATGGGTCATATGATGGTAAATGGCGATTACCCTGTAGATGGTGTATATGCAGGAAAAACAGGTTTTACCCTGGATGCCGGTTATACCATGATAAGTGCGGTGAGACGTGGAGAATACAATCTGATCGTAGTAACGTTGGGAAGCGGTTACGGCAGCAACTATGCAGATATGGAAACGGCAATCGAATATGGCATGTCCAGGATTTCCGGGACTGCCTATGTGGCAAAACCTGCAGCCTACCGCCCGAAACTGGTTTCTATGGATGGAAGCAGTTTTACCCTGGAATGCCAGGTAAGTACAGGGGCTGCCAGCGTAAAATATGCAGTCTGGTCAGAAGCGGAAGGACAGGACGACCTGGTTTGGTATGATTGTTCGATAGAAGAGACCACCGCTTTGGCAACCGTTCCCCTGGCGGATCATGGAGGTCAGACTGGCAGGTATCAGGCTGCATGCTATGTAACGGATGAGACAGGAAATTCCACGGGCATTACCATTCATCTGCTGATTACGGGACAAAATCTGCAAAAAGGTATTGTCACATATGATGGAAACGCTTATTATATAGAGGATGATGGCAGACTTGCCTTTGGATTTATTGAATCAGAAGAAGGCAACTACTATGCAGACAGCGAAGGCAGACTGCAGACTGGTATTACCGGAGAAGAAAACTGCAAAACACTTGCGGGAGCCGATTACAAAATCATAGACGGCTTTGGAGAATGGGAGGGTCAGACCTACTATGTGCAGAAAAGTGGTCAGCTGATGACCGGACATGCTGCCATTCAGAACAAAGGATACCTGTTTAGTGAACAGGGGGTATTACTGGAATAAGGGCATTTGTGCCTGAAAAAAACAATAGAAAGTACGCTTTTGGAAATTTCTGTTGTCATAAATAAAAGAAAGAGATTGGTACAGTTATGAAGTGGAAAAAATTTACAGTGCATACGACAACAGCAGCAGTGGATATTGTAAGCAGCCTGTTTCAGCTGATCGGTATTGAAGGAATTGAGATCGAAGACAACATTCCTTTGACAGAAGAGGAAACCAAGGGCATGTTTATTGACATTCTGCCGGAGCTTCCTCCGGATGATGGTTCCGCTAAGGTAAGCTTTTATCTGGACGATACGTATGATGTACCGGAGACCCTCCATCAGGTGATGTTAAGCCTGGAGCGGTTAAAGCAGCAGATGGACTGTGGAAGCTGTGAAATTGAAGCAGGTGAGACAGAAGACAAAGACTGGATCAACAACTGGAAGCAGTATTTCAAACCTTTTGTAGTAGATGATATTCTCATTAAGCCTACCTGGGAGACCATTCCTGAAGAGCATGCAGACAAGCTGCTGATCCAGATCGACCCAGGCACTGCATTTGGTACAGGCCAGCATGAGACCACACAGCTGTGTATTCATGGTCTGCGTAAATATATGAAAGAGGGAGACAAGGTACTGGATGTAGGTACTGGAAGCGGTATTCTGGCCATTACTGCCCTGAAACTGGGGGCAGGCATGGCGGTAGGTACCGATCTGGATGACAATGCCATTCATGCAGCCAAAGAGAATCTGGAAGTAAATGGAATTGCACCAGAGCAGTTTCCGGTGATGATCGGCAACCTGATCGATGACAAAAAGGTAAAGGATGCAGTGGGCTATGAGGCTTATGATATTGTAGTGGCCAATATTCTGGCAGATGTGATCATTCCCCTCCAGGCAGTGGCAGCACCTCATTTAAAGCAGGGGGGGATCTTTATTACTTCCGGTATCATCAACCTGCGTGAAGCAGATGTACAGGCAGCTTTTGCCGCCAATGATGCCTTGGAAGTGATCGAAACCGTGACCCAGGGAGAATGGGTATCCATCGTAGCAAGAAAAAAATAACCAGAGGTGGAGGGTGACCATCTGGATCACGCAGCCATTTAGAGGTATTCATCATAGTCCGGATGCAGCAAGGGTCCAGGCAGCATGGATTTGGAACCATGGATCTAAAGCAAAACCGGACAACGAAGATGTATTCTAACTGGAAAAATCAATCAGGAAGCGGGACAGTTATGCATCATTTTTTTATACAGGAACAGCCTGTGGAAAATACGGCTGTCATTACAGGCAGCGACGTCAATCATATTAAAAATGTACTGCGGATGAAGGTAGGGGAACGGCTGTTGCTCAGCAGTCCTGAGGGCATAGATTATCTGTGTGCGATCCGGGAGCTTACCAGTGAACAGGTGCTGGCAGATATTCTGGAAGCAGATGTGGATGGCAGAGAACTGTCTGCCAGACTCCATCTGTTTCAGGGACTGCCAAAGTCTGATAAAATGGAACTGATCATCCAGAAAGCAGTGGAGCTGGGTGCCAGCCAGATCATTCCCGTAACCATGCACAATTGCGTAGTCAGATTAGATGATAAAAAAGAATCTGCCAAAAGAAAACGCTGGGAGGGCATCAGTGAAAGTGCTGCCAAGCAGTCCAAGCGCAGTTTGATTCCCCCCATTCATACCCTGATGTCCTACAAAGAGGCACTGGAATATGCCTCACACATGGACCTGGTCCTGGTGCCTTATGAATGTGCCAGAGGCATGGAAGAAACAAAAGAAGCTTTTGCAATGGTAAAGCCTGGTATGGATATTGGTATTTTCATTGGCCCGGAGGGCGGTTTTACCGAAGAAGAAATCAGCCAGGCACTGACAGTTGGCGGCAGACCTATTTCACTTGGAAAGCGGATTTTGCGTACAGAGACTGCCGGACTGGCAGTGCTGTCGGCATTGATGCTGCAGCTGGAAATGGAGTGATCAGGCATTTGGAGCCTGCTTTGATTGGGGGAAGTATGATCCCAATTGTACGGACAGACATGGAGGAGTTTCATGGAAGCATATTTGGATAATTCAGCTACCACCAGGGTATTTCCCCAGGTGCAGCAGCTGATGATAGAGACAATGAATGAGGAGTATGGCAATCCTTCCTCCCTCCACACCAGAGGTGTGGCTGCGGAGGAATATGTGACAAAAGCCGCAGAACAGATTGCCAAAACCTTGAAAGTAGACAAAAAGGAAATTATTTTCACTTCCGGCGGCACAGAGTCCAACAATATGGCTCTCATAGGAGGTGCTTTTGCCAACCGCAGAAAAGGAAACCACCTGATCACCACAGCCATAGAGCATGCCAGTATAGGCAATCCTATGAAGTTTTTACAGGAGGCTGGTTTTGATGTTACCTATCTGCCAGTAGACAGCCAGGGGCATATCTCTTTAGAAGAATTAAAAGCGGCCATCCGCCCGGAAACCATTCTGGTATCCATGATGTATGTGAATAACGAAATAGGAGCTGTAGAGCCTGTGGCAGAAGCTGCCAGGCTGGTAAAATCCATCAATCCGGACATCCTGTTTCATGTAGATGGGATTCAGGCATACGGCAAATATGTAATTCGTCCAAAGAGAGACCATATAGATATGCTGTCCGTCAGCAGTCATAAGATACATGGACCAAAAGGTGTAGGTTTCTTATATATCAGCGATAAGGCAAAGGTCAATCCTCTGATCTACGGAGGCGGCCAGCAGCGGGGCATGCGCTCCGGCACAGAAAATGTCCCCGGTATTGCGGGCCTTGGCCTGGCCGCAGAGCTGATCTATGAAAATCACACAGAAAAAATAGAAAAGCTATACCAGTTAAAAGAGCGTTTTACAGCAGGCATCCGTCAGTTAGAAGGAACCGTAGTCAACAGCCAGGACGGCAGGGAAGGTGCTCCCCACATCGTCAGCGTCAGTTTCTTAGGGATCCGCAGCGAAGTATTGCTCCACAGCCTGGAAATGGAGCAGATTTATGTATCTGCAGGTTCCGCTTGTTCTTCCAACAAACCGGCAGTGAGCAGTACCTTAACCGCTATTGGTGTAAAAAAAGAGTTGCTGGACTCTACCCTTCGCTTTAGTTTCGGCACCTTCACTACCCCGGAAGAAATAGATTACACCCTGGAAGCACTTGCACGCCTGCTGCCAAAGCTGCGTAAGTACACCAGAATGTAACAGTTGCAGAATAGCACCCCAGCAGGAGAAAGGATAAGGAATGATTTTTCAGTCTTTTTTAATAAAATATGCAGAAATCGGTATTAAAGGAAAGAACCGGTATCTTTTCGAAGATGCTCTGGTTCGCCAGATCCAGATTCATTTAGAAAAAGTAGAAGGAACGTTTTACGTAACCAAGGCTTACGGCAGAATCTATGTCAATGCAGAGTCTGAATATGACTATGACGAGTTGGTTGAAGAATTACAAAAGGTATTTGGTATTGTATGGATATGCCCTGTGCTGCAGCTGCCTGACGAGGGTTTTGATGTGCTGGCAGAAAAAATCGTAGATTATGTGAGAGAAGTACATCCAGATCGTAATCTGACCTTTAAGGTAGATGCCCGCCGTGCCAGAAAGAATTACCCGCTCACCTCTCAGGAGATCAACTGCCAGTTAGGGGAAGCACTGTTAAATGCATTCCCGGAGATGCAGGTAGATGTACACAAGCCCCAGATGCTGTTAAGCGTAGAGGTGCGTGACCAGTTTATCAACGTATATTCCATCAAGATCCCAGGTCCCGGCGGTATGCCTCTTGGCACTGCAGGACGGGCTACCCTGCTGCTTTCCGGCGGTATCGACAGCCCGGTGGCAGGTTATATGATCGCAAAGCGCGGTGTGACCATAGATGCAGTCTATTTCCATGCACCCCCATACACCAGCGAGCGTGCCAAGAAAAAGGTAGTAGACCTGGCGTGTCTGGTAGCCAAGTATGCAGGCCCCATCCAGCTCCATGTAGTCAACTTCACTGATATCCAGCTGTATATATATGAGCAGTGTCCTCATGAGCAGCTGACCATTATCATGCGCCGCTACATGATGCGCATTGCAGAAATGATCGCTAAGAAAAATGGTTCTATGGCGTTGATTACAGGAGAGAGCATTGGTCAGGTTGCATCCCAGACCATCCAGAGCTTAAATACCACCAACGAGGTATGTACGCTGCCTGTATTCCGTCCGGTCATTGCATTTGACAAGCAGGAAATCGTAGATGTGGCAGAAAAAATCAATACTTATGAGACCTCTATTCAGCCTTATGAGGACTGCTGTACCATTTTTGTGGCAAAGCATCCGGTAACCAAGCCAAATCTCAATGTGATCATGTCTTCTGAACGGAAGCTTGCAGAAAAAATCGATGCAATGGTAGAAGAGGCTATGAACACCATTGAAACCATTATCTGCCAATAATGATAAAGAGGGCAGAAAAGTCAGAAACACCATTGGGATGTGGCATTGGCTTTTCTTAGATATAACAAAAAAAGAGATACGGTTTGTATCGTATCTCTTTTACAATACTATATGAAATTGTGATGTCCAGGATATGGGAAACCAATCCTGTATATTTTGTAAAAACAGAAACTTTGGTTGGAAGTTTCAATTCTGATTATCTGATTATTTTACGATGTATGGAGCCAGTGCCTCTAATAAAGCCTCAGTATCATCCTCTCCATGTACATGTAATTCAATGTCCTTGGATAAATCTAAGGAAAAGATACCCATGATGGATTTTGCATCAATCACATATCTGCCGGATACTAAATCGAAGTCAGAATTGAATCTGCTTAAGGTGTTTACAAAACTCTTTACTTTGTCAATAGAATCTAAATTGATTTTTAAATTAAGCACTTGTAGAGCCCTCCTTATATATCATAAATGGTTCTTCCGAATCTATGTTTATAGTAATATTTTAACTGGAAAAAGTCAACCGGATATGGCGAAAAAATTATGATTGTTATTAGAAAAATTTGTGGAGAAAGGAAGAAATTTCTAAAAAATCATATAAATGATATTTTATTTAGTTCAATAGAAAGTGTACCGGGCATATGTTCGAATTGGAAGAAAAGCAGTATGGAAGGTTTGTGGAAAATATAAGTTACATTGATTTTACAAACAGAAAAAAATGTATTACAATGTGTTCAGCAAAGTCATGCATCCAGGCAGATGAGAAGGCACAGGAGGAAAGTAAATGAAGACAGCAGCATTTCATACACTGGGTTGTAAAGTAAATGCGTATGAGACAGATGCCATGGAACAGATATTAACAGAAAGAGGATACAGGATTGTATCCTTTGAGGATGTGGCAGATGTATATATTATCAATACCTGTTCTGTAACCAACATTGCAGACAGAAAGTCCAGGCAGATGATCCATCGCGCCAGAAAACAGAATCCGCAGGCGATTGTAGCAGCAGCAGGCTGTTATGTGCAGGCAGCACCGGAAGAGGTACTAAAGGATGCCGGAGTGGATGTAATTATAGGAAACAACCGCAAGAAAGAAATTGCGGATATTTTAGATGCCTATCTGGCACAAAAGGAACAGTGTTTTGTGTCTGATATTGGCAAAGAAAAGGAATGTGAGCCTCTGTCAATTGCCCGGGTGTCCGGACAGGAGCAGTTGGGACATACCAGAGCTTACTTAAAGATTCAGGATGGCTGTAACCAGTTCTGCAGCTATTGTATTATCCCTTACGTAAGAGGCCGGGTACGCAGCCGGAGTATAGAGGATGTAACGGCAGAGGCGGCAGCATTGGCTGCTTCCGGTATCCAGGAAGTGGTGCTCACAGGCATCCATATCAGCTCTTACGGCCTGGACTGGAAAGAGACAGATAGAAAGCAGGGACAGGCTCTGCTGGCTTTGCTTCAGGCCATCCATGATATACCGGGTATCAGCCGGATCCGGTTAGGTTCCCTGGAGCCTCGTATTGTAACAGAGGATTTTGCAAAAGCGTTGGCCAGACTGCCAAAGCTGTGTCCACACTTTCATTTGTCTTTACAGAGCGGTTGTGATGCCACTCTGCGCCGGATGAACCGGAAGTATACCACTGAAGAATACAAGGCAGGCTGTAATAGTTTACGGAAATATTTTGTCAGCCCTGCGATTACCACAGACGTGATTGCAGGCTTTCCGGGAGAGACAGAAGAAGAATTTGCACAGACCATGGCATTTGTCCGGGAAATCGGTTTTTATGAAATGCATGTGTTTAAATATTCCAGAAGAAAAGGCACTGTGGCAGATAAAATGGAGCAGCAGATACCAGAAGAAATCAAAACCAGACGCAGCAAAGAGCTGATTGCTCTGGGAGCAGAGATGTCTGAACACTACCGGAAGCAGTTCGTGGGAAAAGAAGGTACAGTACTGTTAGAGGAACCTGTGGAGATTCAGGGAGAAACCTATATGAGTGGTTATCTGCCGGAGTATATCCGGGTGGCAGTAAAAACAGAAGAACCTGCCAATTCTCTGGTTACAGGGAACCTGGCTGGAATGCTGACTGCAGAATGTATGATATTGCAGCCCGCTTCCATAGCAGAAAATGCATAACAGATGGATCCAGTTCTTCTGTGTCCATCTGCTGGCTGAATTTACAGAAAAATTTTTTAATACAATGCAAATGATGCAGAACCTTTTGGAAATTGCAAAATTACGTGTAAATTCAGAAAAATTGCTATGAAGTTTTTCAAGAGAATTGAATCTTTGCTTGCATAGACGGAAAATCTATATTACAATAAGTATGGTATTGTGTTCGGAAATAGCATACAGAAAGAATGTGAAAATAATGAAAGAAATGACGAATACACAGTTTTTTCAGTTTCCTCAGGAAGAAGGAGAAGATGTTGCAACCATCATTGCCAGCGTATATGATGCGCTGAGGGAAAAAGGATATAATCCAATCAGTCAGATCGTGGGATATATTATGTCTGGTGATCCATCCTATATTACCAGCTATAACAATGCCAGAAGCCTGATTATGAAGGTAGAGCGTGATGAACTGCTGGAGGAGTTTGTAAAGGTTTATATTAACACCAATTTGGAGAATAATACAGAAGATATATGCGAATAATTGGATTGGATTATGGTTCAAAGACAGTAGGCGTGGCGGTCAGTGATGCCCTTGGGTGGACTGCCCAGCCCGTAGAGACAATTGTCAGAAAAGAAGAGAATAAGCTTCGTAAAACGCTGGCCAGAATACAGGAAATCGCACAGGAATACGGTGCAGAGCGCATTGTACTGGGATTTCCCAAAATGATGAATAATACCCTAGGGGACCGGGCAGAAAAGACCATGGAATTTAAAGAAATGGTAGAAAAACGCACCGGTCTGCCTGTGGTGCTCTGGGACGAGCGTCTGACCACTCGTTCTGCGGAGTCAGTACTTCAGGAAAGCGGTGTCCGCAGGGAAAACCGTAAGGCATGTATTGACCAGATTGCAGCAATTTTTATTTTGCAGGGATATTTGGATTCTCTGGTTCACAGCCAGGAGGATTCTGATGAGCAGGACTGACAAATATAGGCGGGCTTTGCGATAAATAAAGGATGAAAGCCACAGAACACAATCAAAGAAAGGAAAAGGTTATCAGAGAATGGATGAGAAAATAATTTTTGCAGATGATTCCGGGAATGAAATTGCGTTTTATGTGATAGAGCAGACGGAACTGAACGGAATTACGTATCTGCTGGTTACAGATTCCCAGGAGGATGAGGGAGAGTGCTTCCTGTTTAAGGATATATCTGCCAAGGAAGATGCAGAGGCAGTTTATGTACCGGTAGAAGATGATGTGGAATTAGAGGCTTTGAGCAAGGTTTTTGCAGAGCTTTTAGAGGACGTGGAGATTATTTAGCAGGTGTGGCAGGCACAGGTCTGTCAAGCAGCTGCGGGACTGCGTGGTAAATATAGTTTACAGGCAGAATTGGAGAAGATCGGGAGATTTTTTTACAAATAAGATGGTTTGACTGTAGGTATTGGGAGGACACCTGCGGTTATTACATAAAAATATATACCAGGCCGTTTATTGCGGTTTTCTTTTGGTATCTTTATGGAGGTGCAATTTGGAACAGAAATTAAAAATTATTCCATTAGGCGGATTAGAGCAGATTGGTATGAACATGACAGCCTTTGAGTATGGAGACAGCATTATCGTAGTGGACTGTGGTCTGTCTTTTCCATCAGAAGATATGCTGGGAATTGATCTGGTGATTCCTGATGTCACATATCTGAGACAGAATATCAGTAAGGTAAAGGGTTTTGTCATTACACATGGTCATGAGGATCATATTGGTGCTTTGCCGTATATTTTGCGGGATGTGAATGTACCAGTATATGGTACCAAGCTGACACTGGCCATTATTGAAAACAAGCTCAATGAGCATGGTCTGACCAAGAGCGTCAAGAGAAAAGTAGTCAGATACGGACAGACGGTAACCATGGGAGATTTCAAGGTAGAGTTTATTCGTACCAATCACAGCATTGCAGATGCAGCAGCGCTGGCAATTTTTACACCGGTGGGAACTGTGATTCATACAGGAGACTTTAAGGTAGACTATACACCAGTATTTGGAGACAGCGCAGATTTACAGAGATTTGGAGAGCTGGGTAAGAAGGGTGTGCTGGCACTTCTTTGCGACAGTACCAATGCAGTGCGTCCGGGCTTTACCAGCTCTGAGCGTACAGTAGGTAAGGTATTTGACAATCTGTTTGCAGAAAACAGGAATCATCGTATTATTGTGGCTACCTTTGCTTCTAATGTAGACCGTGTACAGCAGATCATTAATACAGCGTATAAGTATGGACGTAAGGTAGTGGTAGAGGGCCGGAGCATGGTATCCATCATTACCATTGCACAAGAGTTAGGGTATATTAAGATTCCTGAGGGCACTTTAATCGATATTGATCTGCTGAAAAATTATCCGGATGAGCAGACCGTTCTGATTACCACAGGCAGTCAGGGAGAGTCTATGGCAGCATTGTCCCGTATGGCTTCCGGTATCCACAGAAAGGTATCCATTAAGCCGGATGATGTGATTATTTTCAGTTCTCATCCGATTCCAGGTAATGAAAAGGCAGTTTCCAAAGTCATGAATGAATTATCCATGCAGGGAGCCAATGTGATTTTCCAGGATACCCATGTGTCCGGACATGCATGCCAGGAAGAAATCAAGCTGATCTATTCTCTGGTACGTCCAAAATATTCCATTCCGGTGCACGGGGAGTATCGCCATCGTATTGCACAGGCAGAGATTGCTGTCAGTCTGGGTATTGCTGAAGAAGATACTTTTATGTTGAATTCCGGAGATGTGCTGGAGTTAGATGCAGACAGCGCAGCAGTTACCGGGCAGGTAAGCCATGGCGCTGTACTGGTAGATGGCCTGGGAGTAGGTGATGTAGGCAACATCGTACTGCGTGACAGACAGAACCTGTCTCAGGATGGTATTATTATCATCGTACTGACACTGAACCGTTATAACAATGAACTGTTGGCAGGACCTGATATTGTATCCAGAGGTTTTGTATATGTAAGAGAGTCTGAAAATCTCATGGAAGAATCCAGGCTTGTGGTGGAAGATGCTGTATACAGCTGTCTGGACCGCCGGATCACAGACTGGACCAAGATTAAGAATGTGATCAGAGACAGTCTGGGGGATTTCATCTGGAAGAAGATGAAGCGTAGTCCTATGATTCTGCCAATTATTATGGAAGTGAACATCTGATACCGCCTGTGTGAAGTGGTCAGACACAAATAAGGTCAAAAACCTGCGAAATTGGATTTTATCAGGATGCAGAAAGATCCGTTTTCCATATGTGCTGAATCCAGGCTGAGAGAAAGGGGATGATACAGTGGCGGAAAAAAAGACTGGAAAGTCTGTAGATTATGATGCGCTTACCGGAGGGATTTTAAAGGCAAGCCTGCGGATCACCATAGGAATTATACTTGTGGGTCTGATGTATGTATGCATTGTAACAAGTTATACCTTTGGCTATCAGATTTTTCAGGATGAGCCTTATCATCCGGATTCTGCCCGCAGCGTCAGTGTTACAGTACCGGAAGGGTGCAGTACCCTGGATATGGGAGAAGCTTTGGAAGAAGCGGATCTGATTGAGAATGCATATGTGTTTGTCCTGCAGTCCAAGCTGTATGGGTATTCCATACAGCCGGGAGAGCATGTGATCAGTGATGCAATGACCACCAAAGAAATACTGAAAGCACTCAGTGAAACAGAGGCAGAATGATCAGTTTGGAGGAACCATGATTGTTGAGGATAGAATGACGGCATATATCCAGTCTCTGGAAATGCCGGAAAGTGAACTGTGCGGCAGGCTGAGAGAGGAAGCCCGCAGGGACAGAGTACCCATTATCCGGGTGGAAACGGCCAGTCTCCTGCGTGTGCTGGTGCAGATGACCAGACCCATGCGGATTTTGGAGGTGGGTACGGCCATTGGCTATTCTGCCATTTTAATAAGCGAATGTATGCCTGCAGGAGCCCATATTACCACCATCGAAAAGTATGAACCCAGAATCCCTGTAGCCAGGGAAAATATCCGTCTGGCAGAGAGAGGATCCTGCATTGAACTGATAGAGGGAGATGCTTTGGAAGTGTTGAAGGGACTGGAAGGTCCGTATGATTTTATTTTTATGGATGCAGCCAAAGGACAGTATATCCATTTCCTGCCGGAACTGATGCGGCTTTTGCCTCCGGGAGGACTGCTGGTATCAGATAATGTGCTTCAGGACGGAGATGTGATGGAGTCCCGGTATGCTGTTACCAGGCGCAACCGTACCATTCACAGCAGGATGCGGGAATATCTTTATGCCTTAAAGCACGATACCAGGCTGCAGACAGCAGTGCTTTCCGTAGGAGATGGTATTACATTAAGTTACCGGCTTCCTGCAGAGAAGGATCCTGCAGAAAAGAGTAAAGAATAGATATGCGTGTTTGTCAAAGCGGACATTCTCTCCGGACGAATGTCCGCTTTGACCAGTCAGACAGGTACTTTCAGCACTTTCTGCAGGTACCTGCAGAAAACACAACGGAGAGGAGCCACAATGGAGTTAGGAATCAATAAAAGACATCCGGAGCTTTTGGTGCCCGCAAGCTGTCTGGAGGTGCTGCAGATTGCAGTTATATTTGGTGCAGATGCAGTTTATATTGGAGGAGAGGCATTTGGACTGAGAGCCAAGGCTAAGAATTTTACCATGAAGGAAATGGAGGAAGGCATCCGCTTTGCTCATGACCATAATGTAAAAGTATATGTAACTGCCAATATTCTGGCACATAATGAGGATCTGGAGGGTGTAAGGGCATACTTTAGAGAATTAAAAGAAATAGGCCCTGATGCCCTGATTATTTCTGACCCTGGAGTATTTATGATTGCCAGGGAAGAACTGCCGGATATGGAGCTTCATGTCAGCACCCAGGCCAACAATACCAATTACCAGACCTATCAGTTCTGGTATGGACTGGGGGCAAAGCGTGTGGTATCAGCCAGAGAGCTGTCCCTAAAGGAGATCAGAGAAATCAGAGACCGGATTCCAAAGGATATGGAGATTGAGAGCTTTATTCATGGTGCTATGTGCATTTCCTATTCCGGAAGATGCCTCCTGAGCAATTATTTTACCGGCAGGGATGCCAATCAGGGAGCCTGTACCCATCCATGCAGATGGAAGTATGCAGTGGTAGAGGAGACCAGGCCAGGGGAGTACATGCCAGTGTATGAAAATGAACGGGGGACTTATATTTTTAACTCCAAGGATTTGTGTATGATTGAGCACATTCCGGACTTGATTGCTGCTGGTATGGACAGCCTGAAAATAGAAGGACGTATGAAAACTGCTCTGTATGTGGCAACAGTAGCCCGTACTTACCGTAAGGCACTGGATGATTATGCAAAAGATCCGGCATTGTATGAAGCCAATATGGAATGGTACCGGGAGGAAATTGGCAAGTGTACCTATCGTGAATTTACCACCGGTTTTTATTATGGAAAGCCGGACAAAGAGACCCAGATTTATGACAGCAATACTTATGTAAAGAACTATACCTATCTGGGGATTGTAGGCCAACAGGATGCCAATGGCCGTTACCGTATTGAGCAGAGAAATAAATTTTCTGTAGGAGAAGTGATTGAGGTCATGAAACCTGACGGACGCAATCTGTCCGTAACGGTACAGGTAATTTATGATGAGGAAGGAAATGCAGTAGACAGCGCACCGCATCCAAAGCAGGTGCTGTATATTGACCTGGGAACAGAATTAGAGGAGTACGATATTCTGCGCCGCAGGGAAGACTGACAGAGAGGGGCAGTATGTGGATATTAAGCGGACTGTTATCCTTATTCAGCATGGTTTACTGGCTGATGATTGTGTTATATAATGGACTGGATACTGTTTTTGCTTCTTTCTGGCTGTGGCTTTCCATCCTGTCCGGTCTGGTGTTTCTGGGCGTATATGTGTTCCGGAAAAAGAGGGGAGAAGGAATGTCTCTGCCTTTGTGGCTGACTACTGCAGCCAAAACACTGCTATATTTAGTTGGTTTTGTGGCTGCGCTGATACTGGTACAGATTTTTGTTGCCAGCATTTCCAGAGTTCCGGAAGATCTGGATTATATAGTCGTACTGGGGACCTATGAACAAAGCGATTATATGACAGACCATCTGAAAAGCCGCTTAGACCGGGCTGTTTCTTATTTGCAGGAAAATGAGACTACAATGGTCATTGTTTCAGGAGGAAAATCAGAGGGCAGTGCAATTCCCCAGTCCAAAACCATGAGTGATTATCTGATCCTGCAGGGGATTAACAGCAGCCGGATCGTGCAGGAAAAGCAAAGCATAAATACCAGACAAAGCATCTGGTACAGCGAACGGCTGATTCCTGAGGATGCCTCGGTGGGGATCGTTACCAGTGATTATCATGTATACCGGGCAGTGCAGACTGCCAAAACTGCAGATCTGGAATCAGTATATGGTGTCAGTACACCCAGCAGCAGGATTATGGTACTTCATTATGTAGTCAGGGAAGGGCTGCTGGTGTTTTATGATAAGTGGATGGGGTTGATTTAAAACTTGGCGAAACTAAGAACCATTAGTTTGGAATGAGAAATGCCAAATTTGAAATCTATTAAAAATGGTAATGATGGATTTATGAATCAATATGAAAGATTGCAGAAAGGGGAGAACATATGAATTTAGATCATTTACAGGCATATGAACTGATTGCATCTGAAAGGATAAAAGAAGTAGATTCGTTTGGGTATCTGCTTCGCCATAAGAAAAGCGGAGCCAGAGTGTTTTTGCTGGAAAACGAGGATGAAAATAAGGTATTTTATATTGGTTTCCGTACCCCTCCGGCAGATGATACCGGTGTGGCACATATTTTAGAGCATTCTGTATTGTGCGGTTCTAAAAGGTATCCGGTAAAGGATCCGTTTGTAGAGCTGGCTAAGGGGTCACTCAATACATTTTTAAATGCCATGACTTATCTGGATAAGACATTGTATCCCCTGGCAAGCTGTAACGATAAGGATTTCCAGAACCTGATGTCTGTATATATGGACGCAGTATTTTATCCCAATATTTATACCAATGAGAAGATTTTTGAGCAGGAAGGCTGGCACTATGAGTTAGAGCAGGCGGATGGTAATTTGACCTGCAATGGTGTTGTATATAATGAAATGAAAGGTGCCTATTCTGCACCGGAATCTGTACTGCGTTATGAAATCTTAAAGAGCCTGTTTCCTACAGGCACCTATGGCAGATCTTCCGGTGGTGACCCGGCAGCCATTCCGTCTTTGACCTATGAGCAGTTTCTGGCATTTCATCAGAAGTATTACCATCCGTCCAACAGCTTTATTTACCTCTATGGAAATATGGACATGGAGGAGCGGTTAAACTGGATGGACCAGGAGTATCTGCAGGCATTTGATCGTCTGGAGGTAGATTCTCAGGTGGTACAGGAGCCTCTGTTTACAGAATGGGTGGACAAGGAAGCATACTACAGTGTCACTGAGGACGATTTTACAGATAAGACGTATCTTTCCTGGAGTGTATTGGCAGGAGATTGCCTGAATATGCAGGAAGCTGCAGCATTCCAGATCATAGAGTATGTCCTGTTAAATGCACCGGGAGCTCCTATTAAGCAGGCATTGATTGATGCAGGCATTGGCAAGGATGTGATGGGAGGATACCAAAGCAGCATCAGACAGCCGTATTTCTCCATTGTTGCCAAGGGCGCCAACCCAGAGCAGAAGGAGGCATTTACTGCCATCATCCGTCGGGAACTGGAAAAAGCAGTGGCAGAAGGGGTGGACAAAAAGAGTATTTTAGGCGGCATCAACAGCATGGAATTTCGTTCCCGGGAAGCAGACTATGGCCGCTGGCCAAGAGGTCTGATGTGTGGTCTGGGGCTGGAAAACTGGTTTTATGATGAAATGGCACCTATGAGTGCGTTGTGTTATGAGCCGGTATATACATGGCTGCGCCAGGTGATGGATACAGACTACTTTGAGAGACTGATTGAGAAGCATCTGCTACAGGGGACCCATGGAGCGGTGGTGACACTGCTGCCAAAGCAGGGCCTGACAGAGGAGCAGGATGCTGCCGCTGCACAGATACTGGCAGAGTATCAGGCCGGACTGTCACAGGAGCAGTTAGAACAGATCGCAGAGCATACGGTACAATTAAAGGCATACCAGCAGGAACCGTCTCCAAGGGAAGAGTTGGATAAGATTCCAATGCTGCACAGGTCTGATCTGTCAGATCAGGTATTCCACGCCATCAATGACTGGAAGAAGGCAGGAGGGCAGGATGTGCTGTTCCATTCTGTATTTACCAGTGGAATCGGCTATTTGAAACTGGGCTTTGATGCATCCTGTGTAGCAACAGAGGATCTGGGGTATCTCTCCCTTCTGACCAGTCTGTTGTCTTATATCGATACAGAAAAGTATTCCTATAGAGAGCTGAGCAATGAAGTAAATATCCATACCGGAGGTATGGGCTTTACCACCCTCATTCAGTCTGGTGCAGAGACCTGTTCCAATCCAAAGATATGGGTATGGGTCAATGCAAAAGCACTGTACAGAGAGCTGGACTGGACACTGGAAACCATACAGGAAGTGCTGTTACACTCTGATTTCTCCGATGAAAAGCGTATCAAAGAACTGGTGGCAGAGGAACAGGTAGATCAGCAGTCAGCCGTGGTAAACAATGGACATACCACAGCTATTTCCAGAGCAAAGGCATACTGCTTTGAGGATGCATATTTGGGTGACCTGATGAACGGCCTGGAATACTATGATTTTATTACAGATCTGTATAAAAACATTGACATCCGTATGAGCCAGCTGGCAGAAAAGCTGCGCACCATTGCAGCACAGGTATTTACCAGAGAGGGACTGTTGGTCAGCTATACAGCAGACCAGGAAGGTCTGGATGCCCTTGCAAAGCCTCTGGAAGCCTTTGTGCAGGGACTGCCGCAGGGAAGCCAGGCAAAGGCACAGCGCAGCTACCCATTGCAGGTAAAAAATGAGGGCTTTAAGACATCCTCGCAGGTACAGTATGTAGCCAGAGTAGGGGATTTCAGAAAAGCAGGATTTGACTATACAGGAGCGATGCAGGTATTCCGCACCATTATGAGCTATGACTATCTGTGGATCAAGCTGCGGGTACAGGGGGGCGCTTACGGCTGTTTTGCACAGCTGTCCAGAAAGGGATTTGGCTATTTCTGTTCTTACAGAGATCCAAACCTGGAGCAGACCAATGCAGTGTATGAAGCTATTCCGGAATATTTAGAACAGTTTGATGCAGATGAGCATGATATGACCCGGTTTATTATTGGTACCATCAGCGAGATGGATACACCTATGACACCATCCATGAAGGGCAGTATTTCCCTGACCCGCTATCTCACTGGCCTTACTACAGAACAGTGTGAAAAGGAACGTCAGGAAATTTTAAATTGTACACCAGAGGACATTCGTCAGCTGGCAGAGCCAGTGAGAGCCATTCTGCAGCAGCAGGTATTGTGCGTAGTGGGCAATGCAGGTAAAATAGAAGAAACAGAAGGGCTCTTTCAAGAAAAGAAAACCCTGGCATAAGAAATCGTTACGTTCAGCAGCACATGCTTTGTATCAGGAGAGATCAAAAGTCTGGCTGCTGAAAATAGAAACATAGATACTGTGGGCAGCGGATTTTGGATGCTGCCTGCAGTCGCAGGAAACGGAGTACTATGACAGAAACAGTAAAATCAGGATTTGTAACTTTAGTGGGCAGACCAAACGTAGGCAAGTCTACACTGATGAATCATTTGATCGGACAGAAGATCGCCATTACGTCATCTAAGCCTCAGACGACCAGAAACCGCATCCAGACTGTCTACACAGATGAACGTGGACAGATCATTTTCCTGGACACCCCTGGCATCCAGAAGGCCAAGAACAAATTAGGGGAATACATGGAAAGCGTAGTCAACCAGACCGTAGGAGAAGTAGATGTGATTTTATGGCTGGTAGAGGCGTCCACCTACATTGGAAAACAGGACAGAGAAATTGCAGAGCGTTTGAGCAAAGCCAAAAGTCCGGTCATTCTTATTATCAACAAGGTAGACCTGGTAGAAAAGAAAGAGTTGCTGCCCATCATTGAAGTATTCAGCCAGCTGTGCCATTTTACAGAGGTGATCCCAGTATCTGCCCTGCGCAGCACCAATATCGACACAGTGCTGGATACCATTTTTCAGTATCTGCCGGAAGGCCCTCTCTATTACGATGAGGACACCATTACAGACCAGCCAATGCGCCAGATCGTAGCGGAAATGATTCGCGAAAAGGCACTGCGTCTGTTAAAGGATGAGGTGCCTCACGGCATTGCAGTCACCATTGAAAAGATGCAGGAAAGAAATGACGGCATTATGGACATCGAAGCCTCCATTGTCTGCGAAAAGGATTCCCACAAAGGCATTATCATCGGCAAGGGCGGTACCATGCTGAAAAAGATCGGCTCCCAGGCCAGAAAAGATGCAGAGGAAATGTTAGAAATGCAGGTCAATCTGAAACTTTGGGTCAAAGTCCGTAAGGAATGGCGTGACAACGAGCTTTTTGTCAAAAACTACGGTTACGACAGAAGCCTGTTGAAAAAACAGTAAATTCGGCCGGTATCTTGGGAGCTGAGGGTTCAGCCGGTGGGAAGGATACAGTTTGACTCAGAGCGAGAGGGGGTTTTGCATGCAACTTGAATCCTACCCACCGGCTGAACCCTCAGAACCCAAGATACCTCATTGACATTTGGAAGGTTTGGGTGACAGGATGGAAGGTAGTATTGAAGTAAAAGGTGTGGTGCTGTCTTCCATGCCTGTGGGAGAGTATGACAGACGACTGCTGCTGCTGACGCAGGAAAAAGGAAAGATCAGTGCATTTGCCAGAGGTGCCAGAAAGCCGGGGAGTACATTGCTGTCCGCTGCCAGGCCCTGTACCTTTGGGGTATATCGGGTGTATCAGGGCAGAAGCTCTTATACAATTCAGGGGATGACCCCGGTGCGGTATTTTGATGAATTTGGCAGTGATATTGAGGGCATGACGTATGCTTCCTATTTTCTGGAACTGGCAGATTACTACAGCAGAGAAAATGTAGATGGCACAGAGATCATGAACCTGCTGTTTGTTACATTCAAAGCCCTGTTAAATCCCAACATCCAAAATTCTCTGGTGCGTACCGTATTTGAACTGCGGATGATGGGAATCAATGGAGAAGGTCCACAGGTATTTTCCTGCGGCAGCTGCGGTAAGATGCTGATGGAAGGGTTGTACAGCAGAAGAAAAAGCAGTCTGTATTGCAGGGAATGTACAGACCGGTTAAGCAAAGCTGACAGTAGTGAGAGAACAGGTTACAGTCTGGAATCTGCAGGATGGGTGCAGTTATCAGAAAGTGTATTATATACCCTGCAGTTTATATTGACGGCTCCCTTGTCAAAACTGTATACGTTTCAACTGTCCGGAACAGTTTTTTGGGGGGTACAGTCCTTTGTATCTCAGCATATGAAGCGGTATATTGACAGGGAATTTCACTCTTTATCTGTGCTAAATGTAATATCTACTTGAAAAAATCCCAGATTAAGGGTAAAATGTCTTTGCTATCTATACGTGAGATTGCAATCACAGGAAGAAAGGTGCAGGTATAGGGGATGAGTAAGAAATTAGGGGCTGTGCTGTTGGCTGGATTGCTCTGCTTTACGGCAGCGGGGTGTTTTGTGAAAAATGCAGACACAGATGCAGTGTTAGAGGCCCTTCTTGAAAAAGAGCGGGCAGGAGAGCAGAGTATTTATATCGGGGGAGATGATACGTTTACAGACGTGATCACCGAATCTTTTCGGGAAGAATACTACAGCCTGGAAGAATTAAAAACCATGATTACAGAAGAAATCGCTGCATATAACGAGCAAAACCCTCAGGAAAAAGGTTCTGCCATGGAACTGGTGAGTCTGAAACTGACTGAAGAAACAAGGGAAGCCATACTGGTCATGAAATACAGCAGCTGGGAAAAGCTTGTTTCCTATAGTGCAGAAGAAGCATTTGCTGATGTACAAATCACCAGCGCTGTCATGACAGAAGCAGATGCCTTAACAGGCAGCTTTGTGAGTCCGGAGAGTGAGCCTGTTACAGCAGAAGATGTTTTAGAAAAGGCTGCCCAAAAGAAATATCACAAAATTACGGCAGAAGGTACAGACATGACCATCTATCTGGAACGTCCCATCATCTGCGTATCCGACAACGTAACCATCATCGATGAATACACCGTAACGGTTACACCAGAAGAAAGCATTATCATTACCCGATAATACATAAATAAGTACAGGTATTTGTAAAAGTAAGTACCAGCAGCTTTCAGGAGTGCCAGCTTCCAAGGGCTTTACGGTCAGGCTGTCCTGCACTGCAATTGTTTTAAGCAGGACTCTTGAAAACGCCGGTTCTTAGATGTCAGACGGACAAAAGCAGCCGTAAGTTTCCTTACGGATGTTTTTGTCTGGTTGATATCTTAGAACCGCTGGGTTTTCACCGAAGCGAGAGCGTGTCCTGCGCAAACAATTGCAGTGCAGGACAGCCTGACTGTAAAGCCCTTGGAAGCAGGCACTCCTGAAAGCATCCGGTAACATGTTTTGTAATTACCTGAAAAATAAGAAAGATTGTGAGGAGATCTATCGTGGAAAAGACAATGGAGAAAATTGTAGCACTGGCAAAAGCAAGAGGATTTGTATATCCAGGTTCCGAGATTTACGGCGGACTGGCAAACACCTGGGATTACGGCAATCTTGGCGTAGAGTTAAAGAACAATGTCAAGAAAGCATGGTGGCAGAAGTTCGTACAGGAAAGCCCTCACAATGTTGGTGTAGACTGTGCGATCTTAATGAATCCGCAGACATGGGTGGCATCCGGTCACTTAGGCGGTTTCTCCGACCCTCTGATGGACTGTAAGAGCTGTCATGAGCGTTTCCGTGCAGACAAGCTCATTGAGGACTACATGGCAGAAAACGGAATCACCATTGAAGGTTCTGTAGATGCATGGTCCCAGGAAGAAATGAAGAATTTTGTAGAAGAAAAGGGCATCTGCTGTCCTACCTGCGGTAAGAAAGACTGGACAGACATCCGTCAGTTCAACCTGATGTTCAAGACCTTCCAGGGTGTTACAGAGGATGCCAAGAATACCGTATACCTGCGTCCGGAAACCGCACAGGGTATTTTTGTCAACTTCAAGAATGTACAGAGAACCTCCCGTAAGAAAGTACCATTTGGTATCGGTCAGATCGGTAAGTCCTTCCGTAACGAGATCACACCAGGTAACTTTACCTTCCGTACCAGAGAGTTTGAGCAGATGGAGTTAGAGTTCTTCTGCAAGCCTGGTACAGACCTTGACTGGTTTGCATACTGGAAAGCATTCTGTATCAACTGGTTACAGACATTAGGCATTAAGGACGAGGAGATGCGTGCAAGAGACCATTCTCCGGAAGAGCTGTGCTTCTATTCCAAGGCTACCACAGACATTGAGTTCCTGTTCCCATTTGGCTGGGGCGAGCTGTGGGGTATTGCAGACAGAACTGACTATGACCTGACCCAGCATCAGGTAACCTCCGGTGAGGATATGAGCTACTTTGATGATGAAGCAAAGGAAAAGTACGTTCCATATGTTATCGAGCCATCTCTGGGTGCAGACCGTGTGACTCTGGCATTCTTATGTGCAGCATATGATGAAGAAACCTTGGAAAATGGTGAAGTACGTACCGTGATGCATTTCCATCCTGCACTGGCACCTGTTAAGATCGGTGTGCTGCCACTGTCCAAGAAGCTCAACGAGGGTGCAGAAAAGATCTACACAGAGCTGTGCAAGAAGTACAACTGTGAGTTTGACGACAGAGGCAATATCGGTAAGAGATATCGTCGTCAGGATGAGATTGGTACTCCATTCTGTATTACCTATGACTTTGAGAGCGAGACAGACGGCTGCGTAACCATTCGTGAGCGTGATACCATGGAGCAGGTTCGTGTAAAGATCGACGAGCTGGATGCTTATTTCGCAGATAAATTTACATTCTAATCAGGTTTAGAAATCAACTATGCGGTGTTTTTTTCTCTGAACAGGGCTTTGGAGAGAAAAACACCGTTTCGTTGCCTAAAAACGGACGGTTACACAGGTACCATGATGATCACAGTATTGTATTATGGGAAATGAAATGAAAAACATACTATGATTGGAAAACAGTCTGATTGCAGACGGGAACTGGAAGTTCCCATGGCAGTTTCCATGGGATAAATCGCTTTGGAATGGGAGAGTATTATGACAGAAGGTAAGATCTGGAAAGAATTGGTGAAATTTGCATTTCCCTTATTTCTGGGGAATCTATTCCAGCAGCTGTACAACATTGTAGATTCCCTGGTGGTAGGAAATGTGCTTGGAAAAGAAGCGCTGGCAGCAGTCTCATCCTCAGGGAGTCTGATTTTTTTATTGGTTGGCTTTGTACAGGGATTATTTATGGGTGCAGGAGTCATCATTTCCCGGTATTATGGTGCAAAGGATTACCACAGCGTGGAAAAGGCAGTACATACTACAATGGCTTTTGGTGTTGCGGCAGGTATATTGCTGACAGTAGTAGGTGTGGTGTTCACACCATGGATGCTGCAGATGATGGGGACTCCC
Organism: Lachnospiraceae bacterium; assembly: GCA_045127535.1. Lineage (GTDB taxonomy): Bacteria > Bacillota > Clostridia > Lachnospirales > Lachnospiraceae > UBA2942. The sequence continues at coordinate 28,490 of JBGVQN010000004.1, forward strand.
GATGATGTGATGCCAAACTCTGTGTTGTATTTCAGAGTATATTTTTACGGTGCCCTGGGTATTGTGATGTATAATACCACCAGCGGTATTTTCCGTGCCATAGGAGACAGCAGACATCCCCTGTATTATCTGGTGGTGTCTGCCCTATTAAATGTGGGACTGGATCTGCTGTTTGTGGCAGTGCTTGATATGGGAATTGCCGGGGCATCTCTGGCTACAGGTATTGCGCAGATGGTCAGTGCAGTACTTGGTTTCGTAAAGCTGACCCGGATGACTGGACCAGCCAGAGTATGGGTGAAAAAGATGAGGATTGACCTTCCTATGTTAAAGGAGATTCTAAGCATTGGTCTGCCTTCCGGTGTGCAGAATTCTGTGATTTCGATTGCCAATGTAGTGGTACAGTCTAATATCAATGTATTTGGTTCTCAGGCAATGGCAGGCTGCGGCAGTTATTCCAAATTGGAAGGATTTGCGTTTCTGCCTATTACCAGCTTTAGTATGGCGCTGACCACTTTTATTGGGCAGAATCTGGGGGCTGGAAAGATAGACCGTGTGAAAAAAGGTGCGGCATTTGGTGTGGCTGCAGGAGTGGGAATGGCAGAAATCGTGGGAGTTCTCATGTTCCTTTTTGCTCCAGCACTTGTAGGACTTTTTAACAGGGATCCGGAGGTGGTGGCCTTTGGTGTGCAGCAGACACGGATCGAAGCGTTGTTTTTCTGTCTGTTGTCTTTGTCCCATTGTCTGGCTGGTATTTTCAGAGGCGCAGGAAAGGCCGGAGTGCCCATGCTGGTGATGCTGATCTGCTGGTGTCTGATCCGAATTACCTACATTACCATTGCAACCCATTTTATACATGATATCCGGGTGATTTTCTGGGCTTATCCGCTGACATGGTCTTTGAGTTCTCTCACCTTTGTGACTTATTATTTTAAGGGAAATTGGCTGGCTGGTTTTGAAGGCAGCCTCAAAATATCCAGGTAGCTGCAAAATCCTTATGTATTTTATAATGTAAAAAATGTCCGCAGAAAGGAAAAACAGTCTTTCTGCGGACATTTTTATGGATCACAATCAGAAATATCATTCAAACAAACTGATTCAGCTCTGAATCATACACATAATCGATGGCCTCAAGTTTCTTTCGCAGTTCATCTTCATTCACGTCTGCTGCTGCACAAAATTCCTCCAAAGAGGGATAAAAATCCCGCAGCTGGGTATTCACAAAACTTAATAATATCATTGGATCAGTCGGTATGTTCATGGTCATGTTCTCCTTTTGGGCAGGTAATCTGAAACAGGGCATCGATCATATGATGCAGCAGGTGGGCCTCATTGGTATCAGCCAGCTTGTAGTAAACTTCCTTTCCGGCACGCCTGGATACGATAAGCCCGCTCTGGCGCAGTCCCTTCAGATGGTGGGAGACTGCGGGTGCGCTCATATCCACTGCTGCAGCAATATTGAGTACACACTGCTCGCTGTGGCTTAACAGCCAGAGGATCTGCAGTCTGGTGCCGTCTCCAAGCTGGCGGAACAGGTCAGCAGCTTCCAGAAAGTCAGTGGTTTTTGGCATAACAGAAAGGACTTCTGTCAGGCTTCCGTGCTGGTGAGGAATTTGGATTTGGGTCATGGGGGCCTCCGTTTCTATAATAAATCTTTTGTATCTGCTCAGTGCCCTCACAGGTACAGGCAAAGGTCCAGGAACAGCAGCTTTTGAACAGTTACAATTTTTTCATATTTTATAACAGTTTAGAAGAAAGGTCAAGAAATGGAAAGCAGAACCGGTTTTTGGCAGTAAAACCTGTTTTTTGATCTGTAATGGGGTGGAAAAGAATGCCAAAAGTATGGGATTTTATAGAAAAACATGTAAAAATAATAAAATTGGTTCTTTACTATACCGTTTTCCATGGTATAATATACTCAGAGGCATTCTGTAGCAGGGTGCTTTACAATTGCTAAGCGGGGGACAAGCCCGCAAATTACTAGGAGGTAAAATATGGCAAAATGGGTTTACTTGTTCAAAGAAGGTAACGCAGACATGCGTAATCTTCTGGGCGGCAAAGGTGCGAACCTGGCAGAAATGACCAACTTGGGTCTGCCAATCCCACAGGGATTCACTGTTACAACTGAGGCTTGTACAGATTATTACAATCAGGGTAAGAAGATTTCTGATGAAATTATTGCACAGATTGAAGAAGGTATGAAGCACATTGAGGAAATCAATGGCAAGAAGTTTGGTGATACAGAGGATCCGTTACTGGTTTCTGTACGTTCCGGTGCACGTGCATCCATGCCTGGTATGATGGATACCATCTTAAACCTGGGTCTGAATGACGTTGCAGTAGAAGGCTTCGCAAAGAAGACCGGAAATCCAAGATTCGCATACGACTCTTATAGAAGATTCATCCAGATGTTCTCTGACGTAGTTATGGAAGTTCCAAAGTCCTACTTCGAGAAGATCATCGATGAGGTTAAAGAAGAGAAGGGCGTAACCTACGATGTTGAGTTAACTGCTGAGGATATGAAGGAGTTGATCAACAGATTTAAGAAGGTTTACTTTGATACTATGGGCGAGGAGTTCCCACAGGATCCTAAGGTTCAGTTAATGGAGGCTGTTAAGGCTGTATTCCGTTCCTGGGACAATGACCGTGCAATCGTTTACCGTCGTATGAACGATATCCCAGGTGATTGGGGAACCGCTGTTAACGTACAGACCATGGTATTTGGTAACATGGGCGATACTTCCGGTACAGGTGTTGCATTTACACGTAACCCATCTACCGGTGCTAAGGGTATCTTCGGTGAGTATCTGATCAACGCTCAGGGTGAGGACGTTGTTGCTGGTGTTCGTACACCACAGCCAATCAGCCAGTTAGAGAATGATATGCCAGAAGTTTACGCTCAGTTCATGGAGATCGCCAGCACTCTGGAGAATCACTATAGAGATATGCAGGATATGGAGTTCACCATTCAGGAAGGTAAGTTATACTTCTTACAGACCAGAAATGGTAAGAGAACTGCTCCTGCAGCATTACAGATTGCCTGCGATTTAGTAGACGAAGGCAAGATCACAGAGAAGGAAGCTGTAGCAAGAATCGAGGCTAAGTCCTTAGATCAGTTACTGCATCCTACATTCGATCCAGCTGCATTAAAGGCTGGTAAGGTAATCGGTTCCGCTCTGCCTGCATCCCCAGGTGCTGCAGCTGGTAAGGTTTACTTCACAGCTGATGAAGCTAAGGAAGCTGGTATCGGCGGTAAGGGCGAGAGAGTTATCCTGGTTCGTCTTGAGACATCCCCAGAGGATATCGAAGGTATGCACGCTTCTCAGGGTATCTTAACCGTTCGTGGTGGTATGACCTCTCACGCAGCAGTAGTTGCTCGTGGTATGGGTACTGCTTGTGTATCCGGTTGTGGTGAGATCACCATCAATGAGGAAGCTAAGTACTTTACATTAGGCGGCGAGACCATCAAGGAAGGTGACTACATCTCCTTAGACGGTTCTACCGGTAAGATTTATTTAGGCGACATTACAACTGTTCCTGCTTCTATCGGCGGTAACTTCGGTCGTATCATGGCTTGGGCTGACCAGTACAGAACATTAGCTGTTCGTACTAATGCAGATACTCCAGCAGATACCAAGAAGGCTGTAGAGTTAGGTGCAGAGGGTATCGGTCTTTGCCGTACAGAGCATATGTTCTTCGAGGCTGACCGTATTCCAAAGATCCGTAAGATGATCCTGTCCAAGACCGTTGAGGCTAGAGAGGCTGCTTTAATGGAGCTGCTTGAGTTCCAGAAGGCTGACTTCAAGGCTATGTACGAGGTTCTGGAAGGTAAGCCAATGACAGTTCGTTACTTAGATCCACCACTTCATGAGTTCGTTCCTACTGAGGAAGAGGACATCATTGCTCTGGCTAAGGATATGAACCTGACTGTAGAGGAAGTTAAGGCTACCTGCGACAGTTTACATGAGTTCAACCCAATGATGGGTCACAGAGGATGCCGTCTGGCTGTAACCTACCCAGAAATCGCTAAGATGCAGACAAGAGCCGTTATGGAAGCTGCTATCGAAGTGAAGGAAGAAAAGGGTTACGATATCGTTCCTGAGATCATGATCCCATTAGTTGGCGAGAAGAAGGAATTAAAGTATGTTAAGGATGTTGTTGTAGCTGTAGCTGAGCAGGTTAAGGCTGAGAAGAATTCTGACATCCAGTACCACATCGGTACTATGATCGAGATTCCTCGTGCTGCTCTGACTGCTGATGCAATCGCAGAAGAAGCTGAGTTCTTCTCCTTCGGTACCAACGACTTAACTCAGATGACATTCGGTTTCTCCCGTGATGACGCTGGTAAGTTCTTAGATTCCTACTATAAGGCAAAGATTTATGAGTCTGATCCATTTGCTCGTCTTGACCAGACTGGTGTTGGCCAGTTAGTTCAGATGGCAGCTGAAAAGGGTCGTGCAACCAGACCAAACATCAAGTTAGGTATCTGTGGTGAGCACGGTGGAGATCCAAGCTCTGTAGCATTCTGCCACAAGGTTGGTCTGAACTATGTTTCTTGTTCTCCATTCCGTGTACCGATTGCAAGACTGGCAGCAGCTCAGGCAGCAATTGGCGCTCTGTAATAACTGAATCTGACAGGAAACTGTATAGTTTTCTCATAAGATGACAATAGAAACCTTCATATCAATCGAAAGGTTGATATGGAGGTTTTTATAATCAATCAGCATAAAATACGAGAATTGTATCATTTATATTTTATAAATACTTTTTTAGCAAATTTGAAATAAAAATGGGTTAAGATAGAATTATCCAGCGAAACATACAGAATGCATCAGGAGTTACTGTATGAAACGGACTGGAGCTGTAACGGAAAAATAGTAATGTCTGTAAAAAGATTCAGGACAGACAGTGAAGGAATAGAACAGAAAGAAATAAAGCAGGGGTATTAAAATGAACAGAATAGTACGAATGGTTCTGAAAAATTTCTGGAGAGTACCGTGGGCATATGCAAAACTGTGTCATTATGCAAAGCATACGGATCGATATCCGGAAGAAAAAAAATACAAACATATCCAGTATATATTAAAGCTTGGTGTAAAATCCGGCAATATAGACCTGCAGGTATACGGTAAGGAAAACATTCCCCAGGAAAATGGCTTTATCATGTATGCCAATCATCAGGGACTCTTTGACATTGTGGCAGTTGCAGCAGCCTGCGATCAGCCATGGGCAGCTGTTTTGAAAAAGGAGCTGGCCAATATCCCCTTTTTAAAGCAGCTGATTGCCTGTACAAAGTCATTTCCAATGGATCGTGAGGATGTGAAACAGTCTATGCAGGTCATTCTCTCTGTTACCAAAGAAGTACAGAAGGGAAGAAATTACCTGATTTTCCCGGAAGGAACCAGAAGCAAAAATGAAAACCGGATGCTGGAGTTTCATGGAGGCAGTTTTAAATGCGCTACCAAGGCAAAGTGTCCTGTTGTACCCATTGCTCTGATTGACAGTTATAAAGTATTGGATCAGAAAGGAAGCAAGCCTGTTGCTGTCCAGCTTCATTTCTTAAAGCCCATTGCTTATGAAGCGTATAAAGATATGAATACCACCCAGCTTGCAGCACTGGTACATGGAAGAATTGAAGAAACCATACAGGAATATTCTGCGAAATAACCTGCATAAAGGAGAAATGATGTTAAAATTTGAAATTTTTACAGACTCATCATGTGATTTGCCAAAAGAGATCATTGAACAGTTTCATCTGCATGTGATGCAGCTGGAAGTTATCATAGATGATAAGCCTCCAGTATTAAATAATCAGGTGAGCATTCAGGAGTTTTATGACCAGTTAAGAAACGGTGCAAATGCCAAGACTTCTGCAGTGACTCCTGGATTTTTTCAAGAGCATATGAAGAAGTGCCTGAAAGAAGACAATGATATTTTGTACCTTGGATTTTCTTCCGGGCTGTCTGCCACCTATCAGAATGGTGTCATGATAATGGAAGAATTACAGCAGCAATTTCCTGAGAGAAAAATGTATCATATGGATACCCTCTGTGCATCTGTAGGACAGGGACTGCTGGTATACTATGCAGCAGTGTTAAGAGAGTCTGGGGCGTCAATAGAAGAAGTAAGAGACCGGATCGAAGCAATCAAAGATAAAATTCATCACCAGATCACAGTAAATGACTTATTTTTCCTGAAAAGAGGCGGCAGGATCGATGCAAAGACTGCTGTTGTAGGATCTGTGCTGAAATTCAAGCCGATCATCAATGTAAACAAAGAAGGCCGTCTGGATAGTGTGGATAAGGTCAGAGGCCGTAAGGCATCTCTGAATGAACTGCTTGCAAGAATGAAGAAGAATGCAGATATAGAAAATCTGAGTTATGTATTTCTATCCCATAGTGACTGCATGGAAGATGCCAATAGTCTGGTTGACATGATTCAGAATGAATATCCATCTGCAAAGATCGTGGTAAGCGATATTGGACCTGTCATTGGGGCACATACCGGTCCGGGAGCACTGGCATTGTGCTATCTGGGTAAGACCATAAAAGGAGAATAGTGAAAAATTGGTTCAGGCTAATTTACGGTACCATCGTAAATTGGCCTGAAAATATTATCTGGATATTCAGGTGGAATACGACTGCATGGTAAATTACCTGTTTCTTGTGATCCTCTCTTGATTTATAAAATGGAAAGTGCTACTATAGTTTCATGCAAGTTTCAACTACCATTTGACAGCAACTGCCATCAGACAGCCCACTGCCTTTGGCAGTCAAACTGTATGACAGTCAAACTGTATAACAGTTATAGGCAATTGCGAAACTGTATTCAGCATCAGCTTTGGGAAGTATCTGTAAGAAAATATTTTCTAAGCAGGACTCTTGAAAACACCGGCACTTTAAATTTTGCGCCACAGGCGCAAAATTTATTAGTACCGCTGCGTTTTCACCGAAGCGAGAGCGGGTCCTGCGTGAAAATATTTTCTTACAGATACTTCTCAAAGCGTCCGTTAAGATGTTTCGCAATTGCCTATATAACAGTTAAGCTGTAAGGATATTTAATTGTAAAAGAAGTTAACTGAACAACAGTTTTCTGTTTGGTAGCAGTAAGGAGGTAACTACTATGGAAAAGAAAAATTTAGATTGGGCCAATCTTGGTTTTGGTTACAAGCAGACAGATTACCGTTACGTAGCAAACTGGAAGGACGGTGCCTGGGATGAAGGGCAGCTGACCACAGATGCAACTGTAACGATTACAGAGTGCGCAGGCGTACTGCAGTATTCCCAGTCCTGTTTTGAGGGCTTAAAGGCATATACCACCGAAAAGGGAGAAATCGTAGTATTCCGCCCTGATTTAAATGCAGCCCGTATGGCTGATTCCTGCCGCAGATTAGAGATGCCTGTATTCCCGGAAGATAAGTTCGTAGAGGCAGTAAAGGCAGTGGTTCGTGCCAATGCAGCATATGTACCGCCATACGGTTCTGGTGCCACTTTATACCTTCGTCCATTTATGTTTGGTTCCGGCCCTGTAATCGGTGTAGCTCCGGCTCCTGAATATCAGTTCCGTATTTTTGCAACTCCTGTAGGTCCATACTTCAAGGGCGGTGCAAAGCCATTAACCATCCGTATCAGTGATTTTGACCGTGCAGCTCCAAATGGTACCGGACATATTAAGGCGGGCTTAAACTACGCAATGAGCCTGCATGCCATCGTAGATGCACATAATCAGGGATATGCAGAAAATATGTACCTGGATGCGAAGACCCGTACCAAGGTTGAAGAGACTGGCGGAGCCAACTTTATTTTCGTAACCAAGGACGGCAAGGTAGTAACACCAAAGTCTCCAAGTATCCTGCCATCCATTACCCGCCGTTCCCTTATGATTGTTGCAAAAGAGTACCTGGGCTTAGAGGCAGAGGAGAGAGAGGTTTACGTAGACGAGTTACAGGATTTTGCAGAGTGCGGTCTTTGCGGTACTGCGGCTGTGATTTCTCCAGTAGGCAAGATCGTAGACCATGGCAAGGAGATCTGTCTTCCAAGTGGTATGGACGAAATGGGACCGGTTACCAAGAAGCTGTATGATACGCTCACTGGTATCCAGATGGGCCGCCTGGAAGCTCCTGAAGGATGGATTCAGGTGATCCAGTAAGATCTGTGCTGTGAAAAATATAAACTGTGATGGGTATGAAAATCCATCTCTGTAAGCAGGGCTGCTTTGTGATTGCTGCACAAGGCAGCTCTGTTATAAATTGGGCTGTATCTGGCAGGAAAATCAGTGCCTGGCTGCCATTTGACAGAAGGTAGGATCATGTAGAGATAAAAAATAAAAAATGCAATATTTATACATTGCAAGTAAAATACAATCTGTGTTAATATAAGACGGAGTGCAGAAATGTACTCCGCTTTTTGTGCCAAATTGGCAGGTACTGCAAACTTGCTGTAAGAGGTACAATATTTACGCAAGAAGGTGCAACCGGGTCGGCGTATCGATTCGCCTATAGGGCGGGAAATTGGAGGAACACTATGAAAAAATTAGTAGTAATGTTACTTGCAGGAGTACTGTTGGTCACCGGATTATCCGGCTGTGGCAGCAAAGAGGAGCAGGAAACACTGTATGTGTACAACTGGTCTGAGTATATGCCTCAGGAAGTGTATGATATGTTTGAGGAAGAAACCGGCATCCGAGTGGTGGAAAAGACCTTTTCTTCCAACGAAGAAATGCTGACAAAATTAGTAGCCGGCGGCTCTGCTCAGTATGATCTGATCGTAGCCAGCAACTATGTAGTCAATGCCATGAAAGAGCAGAATCTGATTCAGTCTCTGGATACGTCAAAACTGGAGAACTTTGACAATCTGGCAGATTTTGTGCAGGGAATGTCTTATGACCCGGAAAACGAATATACGGTACCATACATGTCTACCATTACTGTAATTGCGTATAATAAGACTATGTGTGAAGAACTGGGTGTAGAGATCAAGAGTCTGAATGACTTATTAGACCCGGCTCTGGAAAATAACCTGGTAGTAGTAGATGACTGTCGTGAAATCGTAGACATTGCTTTAAAGGCTACCGGCAAGGATCCTGATTCCACAGATGAGGCAGAAATCTCTGGCGCCATTGATTGGTTAAAGCAGCTGGCACCAAATATCAAGCTGTATGACAGCGACACGGCGTTTTCTGCACTGGCAACCAATGAGGTAGCTGCAGGTATTGTATACAATATGGACGCAGCCATTGCCATTGAGGAAAATCCGGATATTGATGTGCTTTATACAGAAGAGCCATGTGAGATGTCGATTGACAGTTTTGTACTGTCTTCTGGTTCTCAGAATGTGGATGCTGCATACCAGTTTATTGACTTTATTTTAAGACCAGATGTATACAAAATGTGTCTGGAGGAGTTCCCGGCTGTATGCTTAAATGATGCAGCAAAGGAACTGTTAGACGATACTTATTTTAACAATGCAGGAGCAAACCTGGATGAGGATGAAATCTCCAGAGCGCACCTGATTGATGATGTAGGAGATGCTGCAGAATATTATGATGCAGTATTTTCCAAGATGAAGAACTAATATATTTCAGGTATTTTTGGGACGAAGCAGGCAATACATTGTAGTAAGGCTGTCTGCAGATGTCCCAAAGCTGGAAAATGCTATGTTTGGATTGCAGACAGACAATGCAAAAACAGCAGTACATCGCCAGGGCAAAAAGCTTTGGCAGCCGCAAACTTGATATGCTTAAAAAGCAGCACAGAAAAGAGGGAAAGCATGAAGAAAATTGAAATCATCACAAGACCTGAAAACCTGGATAAGATCAAGCAGATTTTAGCACATAATGAATACTCTGGTATGACTGTAAGTAATGTATTAGGCTGTGGACACCAGAGAGGCAGTATCCCGGAATTTGAGCAGCTGAACCTTTCCATGAATCTGCTGCCAAAGATTCAGGTCATGACTGTTGTATGGGATGAGGATGTAGACGAGATTCTTTGTGAGCTGCAGGAGCAGCTGACCACAGGAGAATCCGGAGACGGAAAGATCTTTGTATCTACAGTAGACACTGTAATGCGTATCCGCACCGGTGAGCGTGGATATAAGACACTGTAAAAGCAAAAAATAAATTTGACGGAACATGCACACATAACACGAGTCCTATACAGGGCAGATGGGAGTAGGTGACAAAGGGCAGGGCTGACAGCAAGGGTGCAGCTCTGCAATAAAAAGAAAGACACGAAAGGATTGGATTACAAATGGAAGAAAGAGCGAAAAAAACCATTGTAAAACTGACCAATGTTGAAAAGTCCTTTGGGGAGACACAGGTAGTAAAAAAGTTAAATCTGTCTGTAAGTGAGGGTGAATTTCTGACCCTTCTTGGACCTTCCGGCTGTGGTAAGACCACTACCCTGCGTATGATTGCAGGCTTTGAGCAGGTGTCTGCCGGAAGCATTGCATTAGAAGGGGTAGACGTAGAAGGAAAAAGACCAAATGAGCGTAATGTAAATACGGTATTTCAGAATTATGCCCTCTTTCCTCATATGAATGTGGCGGACAACATTGCTTTCGGGCTGGTAGAAAAGAAAGTGAAAAAGTCTGAAATCAAAGAACGTGTAAAAAACATGCTGAAGCTGGTACAGCTGGAAGGAATGGAAAAGCGTATGCCCTCTGAACTTTCCGGCGGACAGAAGCAGCGTGTGGCCATTGCCAGAGCACTGGTCAATGAACCGAAAGTGCTTTTATTAGATGAACCTTTGGGTGCTTTGGATTTAAAACTGCGTAAGCAGATGCAGTTTGAGTTAAAGCATCTGCAGAAGCGTCTTGGCATTACTTTTATTTATGTCACCCATGACCAGGAAGAAGCCCTGACCATGAGCGACCGGATTGCGGTTATGAATGGCGGTGTGTTAGAGCAGATTGGTACACCAGAGGAGATTTATAATCGTCCCCGTACCAGATTTGTAGCTGACTTTATTGGAGAGTCCAACATTCTGGAAGGTTATGCCAATAAGATTTATCCGGATAAAATGGATGTGGTGCTGGAAGCAGGTACGGTGACCCTGACAGAAAAGGGGTTTGTAGAAGATGAAATGCTTTACATCTGCATCCGTCCGGAAAAACTGCGCATTTCCACAGAACCAGTACCGGGGTTTGCACTTCGTGGTGTTGTGAAGGAACACGTATTTATGGGTTCTTTGAATAAAACCGTTATTCAGACCGTAAACGGTCAGGAACTGAAAATGACCACCCAGCCGGATGTACCTGTATATCCGGCCAATACACCGGTATATCTGTACTGGAACCGGGGCAATGCTGTGGTGCTTCACACATATGAAGATAAAATTTATGATGCCATAGAGCAGGTGACCAACGAAATGATGGATGAACAGGTCTATGACGGGGAAGCAGGTGATGTCATTGACTAAGGAAAATACATCTGCCAAAAAGCCACGTATCAAAGGAAAAAATCTGTCGGTGCTGACCATGGTAGGACCTACCGTCATCTGGCTGCTGTTGTTTCTGCTGATTCCGCTGCTGTATGTGATCTGTATCAGTTTTATGAGCAAAAATTCCTACGGTGGTGTATCTCTCCCTGTAACCATTCAGGGATATCTGGATATGCTTCAAAGTGATTATGTCAAGATTTTCATACAGTCTCTGCTGCTGTCTTTGAAAACCACCGTCATTTGTCTGATGCTGGGCTATCCATTTGCTTTTATCATTGCATCAGCGCCCAAGAAGTGGAAATCTCTGCTGGTGCTCATGCTGATGCTGCCATTCTGGATCAATTCCATGATACGTATTTACGGATGGATCACCCTCCTGCGTTCTCAGGGAATTGTAAATTCATTTTTGCAGAACATTGGGCTGATAGACAAGCCTTTGGAGTTTTTGTATACAGATGGAGCAGTACTCTTTGGTATGGTATATGACCTGATCCCGTTTACAGTACTGCCAATTTATACTTCCATTGAGAAGCTGGATCATTCCCTGGTAGAGGCAGCTGCAGACCTGGGTGCTGGTAAGGTGCATACATTTACTAAGGTGATTCTGCCACAGACCATGCCGGGTATTTTTGCAGGCTCTATTCAGACATTTATTCCATCCCTGGGTCTGTTCTATATTTCAGACATGATGGGAGGCGGCAAAACCATGTACATTGGAAACTTGATTAAAAATCAGTTTCTGTCCGCCAGAAACTGGCCTCTGGGTGCAGCACTGGCCATTGTATTGATTATAATTACCCTGGTTCTCATGCGGCTGTATACAAGAGTAGGCAGTCTGGATGATATGGCGTAGGAAAGGCAGGTAGTGAATATGAAAAAGAAAAGAGAATTCAAACCCCTGTCTGTGCTGTACGCATGTCTCATGTATCTGTTTTTGTTTTTGCCTATATTTGTGGTCATAGCGTTTTCCTTTAACTCTTCATCCAGAAACATTGTGTTTGAAGATTTTACACTGGAATGGTATGTAAAGATGTTTGAAAATGAGCAGTTGATGGCCTCTTTTTTCAATACCATTATTGTGGCAGTGAGCAGCACATTGATTTCCGTGGTGATCGGCACTTTATGTGCAGTGGGTCTGTACAAATTTGAGTTTAAATTAAAAAAGGTAATCAGCAGTGCCCTGTATATTCCCATTATGATACCGGAGCTGGTGTTTGCCATTGCCATGCTGGTGTTCTTTTCCTCTATCAATGTGGAAATGAGCATGTTTACCCTGATCGTGTCTCATGTAACCTTTTCAATGCCATTTGTGGTCATTACGGTACGTTCCAGACTGGCTGGTTTTGATAGGTCTATCGAAGAAGCTGCCAGAGATCTGGGTGCCAATGAGCTGCACACCTTTTTCCGGGTGACTCTGCCTATGATTATGCCGGGAGTTATTTCCGGAGGAATGCTGGCACTGACACTGTCTTTGGATGATGTAGTGGTCAGCTACTTTACTTCCGGTCCGGAAAGTACTACCATGCCTCTTAAGATCCTGGGCATGGTAAAGAAGGGCGTGTCTCCAGATGTCAATGCCCTGTCTACCCTGATGATACTGGGTACGGTTGGGATTCTGGTATTAAGTACTACCATAGAAAACCGGCTGGAGAAACAGCAGGAGGGTTAAGACTGTGGCAAAATGAACGGGCCGCACTGCTCTGCTGCGGGACTGGGTGGGGAAGGCCGTCTGGTGCGTGTTCTTAAGCAGGACTCTTGAAAACGCCGGTTCTTAGGTTTCGAATTATAACACAACAGGCACAACTGTAAATCTAATTACAGTTGTGCCTGTTGTGTTATAATTCGAAATCTTAGAATCCGCTGCGTTTTCACCGAAGCGAGAGCGTGTCCTGCGTAGAACACGCACCAGGCAGCCTTCCCCACCCAGTCCCGCAGCAGAGCAGTGCGGCCCGTTCATTTTGCCACAGCCTTTGCTGCTAGCTTTGGGAGAAGCAGGTACGTTTTACCACGTCTACCGGCATGTCCTGGCCTGTCCACAGGCGGAAGGCTTCGGCACCCTGGTAGAGCAGCATGTACATGCCGTTGAAGGCAGAGCAGCCGGCTTCTTCTGCAAGGGTAAGAAGTTTGGTCTTGGCAGGGTTGTAGATGATATCGGATACGATTAAGCCTTTATGTAACCAGGAGGCATCAGGAATTAGGCATCCTTCTGTATTGGGTGCCATGCCTACGCTGGTTCCATTGGTCAGGATAGCAGACTCTGCAATTTCCCCTTTGAATCGATCCGGGTCATCATAGTCATACAGAGTGACTTTGCAGGAAGTTTCCTGGTTCAAGCGGTCTGTGAGTGCCACAGCCCTGTCCCAGAACCGGCTGCGGCGGCTGAATACGGAGATTTCCGATACACCATCTAAGGCAGCCTGGATCAGTATGGCAGAGGCTGCACCTCCGGCTCCAAGGAGAGTCATTTTTTTGCCTATTATATCATGGCCTGCATCCTGTACAGAACGCATGTAGCCTGCACCGTCTGTCATGTGTCCGGTTAGCTTTCCGGTGTCCGGATCAATCACCACAGTGTTGACAGCTCCTGCTAAGCTGGCAGCCGGTGAAAGCTGGTCACACAGGGTATACATAAGATTTTTGCATGGCATGGTCAGGTTAAAGCCTCTGGCACCCAAGGCCTGTAAGCCTTTGACTGCAGCAGGCAAAGTGTCTGTATCCACCTGAAATGCCAGATAGCGGTAGTCCAGTCCCAAATGTGCAAATGCAGTGTTGTGCATGGCTGGTGAGATGCTGTGGGTCACAGGGCTGCCAAGAAGGCAGATGAGTCCGGTGTGACCGGAAATTGGTTTTTGTGATGTCATAGGGGTACTCCTCTTCTTGTTCATGATCAGACGGTGCATGGACGGTTCAAACTATTTTGCAAACAAATTTAAGATGCATTTGACAACTATTTTAGGAAAAAGCAGTCTTACAACATGGTAAATTGGTTCTGCAATTGATATTCACGGATGGAAATCTGGATAGATCCAGATTTCTTAAGTATATTATAAGGATTTTCTGCTAAAATACAATTCAAAAATTGGAATAAACGTTGTATACTAGATATGATGCGGCCGGTTTTATATAATATAAGGACAGTCTGCAGTGGATAACGCCCTGTCAGCTGTCTGAATGGTGTGGAAAGAATTTCCGGCAGAACAAATGTACATATTCAGATTGGAGTTTTTTATGATAGAAGCAGTAACCGTGAAAGGTGTTACATTAGGAGAAGGCAGACCGAAGATCTGTGTTCCGGTAGTGGGGGCTACAGTGGAAGCTATTATAGCCCAGGCAAGGATAGCAGCAGCTACGAAAGCGGATCTGGTAGAGTGGAGAGTGGATCATTTTCAGGAGTGGCAGGATACCCGGCAGGTTCTGGCAGTTTTGGAGCAGGTTGCGGGAATCGCTGCACCTCGCCCTGTGCTGTTTACCTTCCGTACAGACAGAGAAGGGGGCGCACAGGCCATTACTGGGGAGGAATATGCAGCATTGAATCTGGCAGCTGCCGTCAGCGGATATGCAGACCTGATAGATGTAGAATTGTTTTTTGGAGATGCATTTGTAAAGAAACTGGTAAAGGAACTGCAGCAGGCTGGAGCAAGGGTGATCTGCTCCAGTCATGATTTCGACAAAACACCTTCTGCGGAGGAAATCGTACATAGGTTGTGCCGTATGCAGGAATTAGGGGCAGATGTGCTGAAAATAGCAGTGATGCCTGTTTGCACAGAGGATGTGCTTACCCTGCTTTCTGCTACAGTAAAAATGAAAGAGCAGTATGCCAAAAAGCCGCTGGTAACCATGTCCATGTCCGGCATGGGCGTTGTAAGCCGTCTGGCAGGAGAAACCTTTGGTTCTGCCATGACCTTTGGCGCAGCAGGCAAAGCATCTGCACCGGGACAGGTGGGAATAGAAGAATTATATCAGATGCTGGCAGTATTGCATAACAGCACAGCCATTTCTTAATAGGGCAGGATGGTTCCGGCTGAGAATAAATTCCTGTTGGAATTGGGAAAAAACAGTTACGCAGGTAACGAATCTGGAGAGCAGTAAAGGGAGACACAATGAAGATACAAGATACAGCAATCTATTTGATCGGCTTTATGGGAGCCGGAAAAAGCACAGTGGCACGTTGTTTGTGCAGCATGTACGGTCTGCAGCTGGTGGAAATGGATGAGACCATTGCAGCAGAGGAAGGAATGTCCATTCCGGATATTTTTGCAGCCAGAGGAGAGGCATATTTCCGCAGTCTGGAAACTGCACTGCTGGAGCGTTCTGCCCAGGCAGGGACTGTGATTTCCTGCGGCGGCGGCGTGGCTATGAGGGAAGAAAATGTGAGGCTGATGCAGGAAAAAGGGACTGTGGTTCTGTTAAAGGCATCCTCCCAGGTGGTATTTGACCGGGTAAAGTACAGTACAGACAGGCCTCTGTTAAATGGAAATATGACCCTGGAGCATGTGACAGAGCTCTTAGAGGCCCGCAGACCTTTTTATGAAAGGGCAGCAGAAATAGAGATTATGACAGACCAAAAGACACCAGAGGAGATCTGTCAGGAAATCAAAACTGCACTTGAGGAGAATTTCTGACCATATAGAAATAATGGTTTGTACATAAATTGGAGAGAATCAACAGGATTTGGAGCGTTCTAATCTGGACGAGCAGAATAAATCATGATATAAATATAAGTAAGGACAATGTGGGGAAGCAGATTGTCCGTAAATTGAGGAGGATTGGGTATGAGTGATTTTTCACAGGAGAATCAGAATGGGGAAAGTACAGCAGATTCTTTTGGAAAAAAACAGGAAGATATTTTTAAAGGTGCACAAAATGGTTCTCTGAATGCAGACCTGGAAAGCAGCCTGAATATGACGATCAGCAAGATCTGTCAGGGTGTAGGTAAAACCATGGAGACCATTAATCAGGAGCTGGAAAAGAGCGAGCAGGCCAAAAGGAACCAGAAAGACAGCAGCCAAAGCAATGCTGTGTATGGACAAACCATGTATTCCAAAACACAGCATGGCAGATCCGGAAATCAGACTGCTTCCAGAAAGACAGCAGCAAAATACAAAAAAAACAATGGAAAGCCCGTCTGCAGTCCGCCTAAGAGTGGAACAGTCATGCAGGTACTGGGCTGGGTATTTACCGGTATTTTTGGAATGCTGGAATTGTTTTGGGGCATGGCATTGGGGATAGATGGAAGCCCTATTTTTGGATTTCAGTTACTTTTATATCTGCCGGGGCTTCTGACAGGACTGGGACTGCTGATTGCCGGCTGTCGTCGTTCCGGCAGATTAAAACGTTTTAAGAAGTATGTAAGAGAGCTGCAGGGCAGACCTTTTGGCAGAATCCGGGATATGGCCAGAGCCATTGGAAAGTCTCAGGAGTATACCGTTAAGGATCTGCGAAAAATGATTGCAGATGGGATATTCCCCGATGGACATCTGGATGATGAAGAAACCTATCTGATGGTAACCAGAGAGGTATTTGATGATTATCTTCGTGCAGACCGGATCAGAAAGCAGAAGGTGGTGGAAGCGGATGCTGCCAAAAAAGAGGCAGAACAGGCAGAAAAATCCAAGGCTGCCATGACAGAAGAGCAGCGTCAGTTACATGAGACCGTAGCAGAAGGACGCAGGTACTTAGAGGAAATCTATCAGGCCAATGAAGCTCTGCCAGGAGAGGCCATTAGTGCCAAATTAGACAGACTTTATGATGTAACAGACCGTATTTTATACTGCGTGGAAAAACAGCCGGATAAGTTAGGGGAAATCAAGCAGTTTATGAAATATTATCTGCCTACTACATTAAAACTTGTAAAGGCTTACCAGGAGTTTGAAAATAACTCCATCCAGGGCAGCAACATTCTGACAGCTAAGGAAGAAATTGAACTGTCATTAGATACCATTAACGATGGTTTTGAGAAACTGCTTGACAATCTGTTTGAGCAGGATGCATTAGATATATCTACAGATATTTATGTGTTACAAAACATGCTGGCAAGAGAGGGTCTGGCAGAGGATCCATTTGCCGACATCAATCAAGAAGAAGGGAGCGTATTAGAAGGCAATGAGTGATGAATTGGATTTAATGGGTGGGGAGACACCGGTATTGACCTTTGACGGTTTTGCAGAGGCAGCAGCAGTAGAGACAAAGCCTGCTGTGGAGGAAAAAAAGGCAGAGGCAGATCCATATGATGAAAGTAAGTTAACAGAAAACGAGCGCAAGATGGTAGAGCAGTTTTCCAATCAAATCGACCTGAACAATTCTGCACAGATCATGCAGTATGGTGCAGGAGCCCAGAAAAAGGTAGCTGATTTTTCCCAGAACGTACTGGATAATATGAAGACCAAGGATCTGGGTGAAACCGGTAAGATGCTTACCAATGTGGTAGCAGAGCTCCAGGGCATGAGTGAGGAAGATGAAGGCGGAATTTTTGGTTTCTTAAAGAAGAAGACCAACCAGTTAAAACGTCTGCAGGTAAAATACGATTCTGCCAGCAATAACGTAGACAAGATCGTAGAAGCATTAAATGACCATCAGACACAGCTGTTAAAAGATACAGCCATGTTAGACAAGATGTACCAGATGAACCAGAACTATTTCAAGGAACTGTCCATGTACATCATTGCCGGCAAGAAAAAGATCGATAAGGTCAGGGAAGAAGAACTTCCTGCTCTGGTTGGCAAAGCTGCAGAAACCGGTCTGCCGGAGGATGCCCAGGCTGCCAACGATTTAAGCAACCTGTTAAACCGTTTTGAAAAGAAGATCCATGACCTGGAGCTGACCCGTATGGTATCCATCCAGATGGCACCGCAGATCCGCCTGGTACAGAACAACAATACCCTGATGTCTGAAAAAATCCAGTCCACCATCGTGAATACCATTCCGTTGTGGAAAAGCCAGATGGTCATTGCTTTGTCTGTAGAGCATTCCACTCAGGCAGCCAAGGCACAGAGTGAGGTAACCCAGCTGACCAACGATCTGCTGCGTCAGAATGCAGATGCATTAAAGATGGCTACTATTGATACTGCCAAGGCATCTGAGCGTGGTGTGGTAGATATTGAAACTCTGACCCATACCAATGAAATGCTGATTCAGACCTTAGACGAGGTGATGCACATCCAGGAGGACGGCAGAGAAAAACGTATGGCTGCAGAGCAGAAGATGCAGGAGATGGAAGCAGAGCTGCGTGATAAGCTGATCAGCCTGAATACCAAGCAGTAAAAGCAATTTTAAGAAAATCTGCTGTGGCAAGCAGCAAGTAAATTGAAAACTCTTATCCGCAGGCATATGGTTTACGGGTAAGGGTTTTTCTGTTAGAGGCAATTGGAAATACATGATCGGACGCCTTGTGAAGTGTCTGCCGGAAAGTATTTTCTGACAGGTACTTCACAAAGCTGATAGTGGATACTGTTTGGCAATGATTGTCTACAATGTGTTTTAGAAAGGAAGGAATACACGATGTTAGAGTACAGATATGACACACAGCTGTTGATCGAGGGAGAAGATTTGGATGAGGACATCATCAGCGATTATTTTACAGAGAATTTCAAGGGAG
The DNA here is from genome assembly GCA_045127535.1 of Lachnospiraceae bacterium. Lineage (GTDB taxonomy): Bacteria > Bacillota > Clostridia > Lachnospirales > Lachnospiraceae > UBA2942. The sequence goes on from JBGVQN010000004.1 coordinate 47,521, forward strand.
ACTGTCTGCTGGCTGTAGGAGATGAGGAACTGATCAAGATTCATTATCATACCAATGAGCCTTGGAAAGTGCTGGAATATTGTGCTTCCCTGGGAGAAATTTACGATATTGTGATCGAGGATATGGAAAGACAGGCAAAAGGATTGCAGGGATAACACTTCTATTGTTGTGGTAAATGAAAAGGACAGAACGCAGGTGAACGTTCTGTCCTTTTGTATTGATCAGATCATAACAATTTTTTATGATCGCGTTTGCAATACAGCACCCTTGCAACAATAACTGTTTTTGTGCTTTCTTCAACCCAGTAAAACATCATATAATTTTTTACAATGATTTTTCGGCATTCCTGCTTCAAGGGGCGGATGGACGTACGCACTGGGGTGCCATAAGGGAAGGTGCGCATATCTTCTGCGGCTTGTATAAAATCCTCTGCCAGCTTGTAAGCAGCATCAGGATTACATAGCTCCTGACTGATATACTGTACAATGTCTACCATATCTTTCCGGGCAAGAGGCAGATATTCTAACTCATATATACTAGACATCCCCGATTGCCTCCCGCATGGCTTTTAACACATCCTTAGAAGAATATCTGGTATTGGTCAGTTGGGCTTCACGTTCTGCCTCCTGCAGCTTGGTATATACTTCGCTTTCAAACTGCAGATTTTCATAGGCTTCCATGCTTAATACTACCATATCTCCAAAACCATTTTTAGTCAGAAACACAGGCTGGCCGGTTTCGTGTACGGTTTTAGAGATCTCAGCAAAATTGTTACGTAAATCAGAAACTGGTCTTATGGTATTCATATCCATTCCTCCAATCTAAGTATCACTTATAAAAAGTTTAGCATAATTATGCTAAAATATCAATGCCATCCTTCTGCCAAAGTGTGCCAAAATAGATGCTCCAAGTGCGCAGCTGTCAGCAATCAAAAAGAGAGCAAGGTGATCCTTGCCCTCCAGTCATCCATTGATGGTAGTAAAGTATTATGGGCGCATACCCAGGCCGCCCTCTAATGTCAGGGTCTCGCCTGTCATATACTTAAAGTCAGGATGTGCCAGCTGTACGCAAACTCGTCCAATATGCTCCTCAGGATCGCCAAAGTAACCCATAGGCGGTGTATGCACATTCTTCTCAAATGCCTCAGGATAAGCCTTTTGGAATTGCTCTAACTGAGAAGTCCATGCCAGCGGACAAATCACATTGACATTGATCCCATCCTTGCTCCACTCAGTAGCTGCAACACGGCTGAGTCCACGGATCCCTTCCTTGGCAGCTGCATATGCACACTGACCATAGTTGCCAAAGAGACCGGCACCGGAAGCAAAGTTGATCACGCTGCCCTTGCTTTCTGCCAGATAAGGATAGCATGCCTGCATATAGTAAAATGCAGCATACAGACCGGAGTAAATGGCCAGGTCAAACTGCTCAGTGGTATGCTGTGCAAGGGTCACACCGGAAGCAGAAGCCTGCGCATTGTTGATCAGCACATCAATGCTGCCAAATGTGTCCACTGCCTGCTTCGCCACATCAGCAGCAATTGCAGCGTTGTCAGCGCCTGCAGAAATGTCTGCCTGTACAGCCAGAACCTTGATGCCATATAAACGCTCTAATTCTTCTTTTGCATCCTCTAATTTCTTTACGTTGCGTCCGGTAATGACGATATTTGCACCTTCCTTAGCATAAGCAGTAGCGATACCGTAGCCGATGGAGCCTGCTTTTCCGTCAGACAGCACAGCTCTGCCGCCACCGGTAATCAAAACGGTCTTTCCAGTTAAAAATCCCATGATAATTCCTCCTTATCAAAATTGGTATTTATGATTAAAGAATACACTATTTTTTAGGGAAAATCAAGAAAATATGCACAAGATCCATAGAGAAGATCAGGGATGCATCATTTTATAGCTGCTTCAGAGGTCTAAGTGCAATGAGAAGTGCTGCATATGTCGTTCTGCTTGTGTTTGAGGATCTCCAGAAGAACATTTTGTGTGATGTGTGCTGCGAAATGTACTGGGAGACATGTGAGTTTTTGGTAAAAAAACATACAGTAAAATAGAAAAGTGGAAAAATATTTGCGTTTTGAATAAAAAAATGAAAAAAATAAAGAAAAATTTGAACTTTCCTGTTTAAAACATTGATTTTTTGTAAAACCGTGTATATAATAATTGTAAGTAGAATTGTCGTTTTGTAAGAATTACATGTTCTTTGTATGGATTCAGAAAAGATGTGTATGGGTTCATAGGAAACGTGTGTGCTTCTGAAAATCGACAAGGTGTACTGATCTTACTTACGCTATATGTGATTTGCCATGTGTACAGCAAAGGTTATAGCTGAATTTTGAATTTGTCGGCAGAAATGAAGCAAAAAGAATTATGCATATGGCTGAATATAGGTAAGGTAAATGTGTTTCAAAAGGAACCATCGGGAGAGGTACATGACATCGCAAGTGCTGTATGAATACAAGCGAAAGGAAGGAGCACTGCAGAAGATATGGCTTGCGGTTAATAATTTAATGCAGAATACATAAAGAGAGGAAAATGCTATGAATAAAAAAATGACTAAATGCAAAGCATGTGATCAAGAAATTGCCAAGAGCGCAAAAGCCTGTCCGCATTGTGGCGCAAAGAACAAAAAATCCATTTTTAAGAAATGGTGGTTCTGGGTAATCATCGTTGTTCTGTTTATTGCAATTGGAACTTCTGGAAATGATACCAATACAGATAATGTAGACAACAATGATACCAAAGTAGAGTCAAGCGTTTCTACCACGGAAAAAGAGATTGACACCAAAAAAGAAGAAGCTTCTCAGCAAGAAACAATCGAAACGAACAAAACAACTGAAATAACCAAAACAACCGAACAGGAAGAAATCAAAGAAACCGAGGCTAAAGTTGAAATGACAACAGGTCAGAAGAATGCACTGAAATCTGCAAAATCTTATCTTGATTTCACTGCTTTCTCCTATGAGGGATTGATTCAGCAGCTTGAGTTTGAAAAATATTCTCACGAGGATGCGGTATTTGCAGCGGATAATTGCGGTGCAGATTGGAATGAACAGGCACTCAAAGCAGCAAAGTCTTATCTTGATTTCTCAGCTTTCTCTTACACAGGCTTGATTCAGCAGCTTGAATTTGAGAACTATACAACAGAACAGGCAACATACGGAGCAGATAATTGCGGTGCGGATTGGAATGAGCAAGCAGCAAAAGCGGCAAAGTCCTATCTTGATTTCTCTTCTTTCTCTAAAGATGCTTTGATTCAGCAGCTTGAATTTGAAGGATTTACAAAAGAACAGGCTGAGTATGGTGCAAAAGAGAACGGATACGAATAAAACATTCATAGGGAGCGGGCGCAAGTCCGCTCCTTTGTTTTCCTTCTCTTGGTGTTCGCAAGAGTATTAAGCTCTTAAAAAACGCAATGCTCCACCGTGGAGATATGCTCGTTGTGGAATCCCTGTCAAGCATTTAAAAAAACTCCTTGACAGATATCCCAATTTTAAATATAATCTATGTTATATAACAAAAGTTATAAAAGGAGGTGTTCCCCATCCCGCCAAAAGCCAAAATCACAAAGGACATGATCATTGATGCAGCCTTTGAGATCGCCAGGACAGAGGGGGCAGAAAATATCAATGCCCGTACCATTGCGCAAAAGCTTTCCTGTTCCACCCAGCCTGTGATGTATCATTTTGCAAAGGTTGATGACATTAGAAAAGCTGTTTATGCAAAGGCAGATGCCTATCATGCCCAATACCTGATGCGCGTAGAGGAAAACTGCGACGATTCAATGCTTGGAATCGGTCTGCAGTATATCCGTTTTGCTGTGCATGAAAAGCATCTATTTCGTTTTCTGTTTCAATCCAATGAGTTTTCAGACAAAAATCTCATGGATCTGGTGAACGCAGAAGAATTAGAGCCTGTGTTTGCTGTGATGCAGCAGGCCATGGAGACAGGCAGAGAGGAAGTAAAGGAGATCTTTTTGCATCTGTTTCTGTTTGCCCATGGATATGCAAGTATGTTTGCCAACAATGCCATGGAATATGATGAAGCTGTGATCACATTACATTTGGAAAAAGCATTTATAGGAGCTGTATGTGCTTCTAAGGAGGTCAAATGAAAAAATGTAAATGGCAAGTACTTTTCCATAAATTTTGGCAATTATTTTTCCATAATTACCGGCATTTTATTTTCCATATTTTTTAATCCCCACGGACTGCTCCGTGGGAGTGCTGTTTATTGAAATGGTAATTCTTCGTTTTCGT
>JBGVQN010000005.1:0-57360 GCA_045127535.1 Lachnospiraceae bacterium
GTGACGCGACTTTGTTCACTATAGAAAAATCGAAATTGATGTAAACGATAGGGCAGTTTATCAAATGTTGTAAGCTGCTTTATCGTTTACACCAACTTCGATTGGTTTCTAATCAATTTATATTACTCATTATATAATACCTCACCCATTTCCACAACACCGTTTTCCGACACCTTCGCTCCCTCTCCTCTCCCAAAACTCACCTTTTACCTCCACACAAAAAATGCCCTACATCAGCCACTTAAACTGATATAGAGCATCTCATTCTTACATCTCGTTATCCGATTTTCAACATTATACCAATATCTATATTACATGTCTAGTTATCCTGCATCTTCACCAGCTTCGCCGCCTGATCCGCCGCAATCAAACTATCCAGCAGCTCTGTCAGATCTCCATTCATAATGGAGTCGATCTTATACAAGGTCAGCTTGATTCGATGGTCTGTTACACGTCCCTGTGGGAAGTTGTAAGTACGGATCTTTTCTGACCGGTCGCCTGTACCGATCTGGCTGCGTCTTGCCTCTGCCTCTGCATCCTGCTTCTTGGCACACTCCAACTCATACAGCTTGGCACGCAGTACCTTCAACGCCTTATCCTTATTCTTTAACTGGCTCTTTTCGTCCTGGCAGGAGATCACGATACCGGTTGGGATATGTGTCAGGCGCACTGCAGAGTCTGTGGTATTGACACACTGTCCACCGTTACCGGATGCACGGAATACATCAAAGCGGATATCGTTCATATCGATCTGTACATCCACTTCCTCTGCCTCAGGCATGATGGCTACGGTACTGGTGGAGGTATGGATACGTCCTGCACTCTCAGTCTCCGGCACACGCTGCACTCTGTGTACACCGCTCTCGTATTTTAACTTGGAATAAGCACCCTGTCCATTGATCTGGAATACCACTTCCTTCATGCCGCCAATACCGTTTTCATTGCAGCTGACCAGCTCACACTTCCAGCGGTTTAACTCTGCATAATGGACATACATACGGTACAGCTCTGCAGAAAACAGGGCTGCTTCATCACCGCCTGCACCGGCACGGATCTCCACAAATACGTTCTTATCATCATTTGGGTCCTTTGGCAGCAGCAGGATCTTCAGCTCCTGCTCTAATCTGGTCACCTCTGCTCTGGCATCAGAAAGCTCTTCCTTTAACAGCTCACGCATTTCCTCGTCATTTTCTTCCTCTAACATGGAAAGGCTGTCCTCGATGGTCTGTTTGGCCTCTTTGTATGCCTTGTAAGTCTCTACCAGTGGTGACAGGTCTGCATGCTCCTTCATCAGCTTGCGGTAGCGGTTCTGATCCATAGCCAGAGACGGGTCATTTAACTCCAGCAAAAGCTCCTCAAAACGGATCAATATATCGTCTAATCTATCAAACATAGTATCCTCCTGTATTCAGTCCTCAATTTATTTTTCTTCCCACAACTACACGGTCTAATCCGGCCATATCCTTTTTCACAAAGATATCCGTAAGTCCTGCCTCTGCAAACAGACTGCTGACCTCTACGCCCTGGTCATGGCCGATCTCCACTGCCAGCAAACCGCCTAGGGTTAGTACCAGGGGAGCATGCCTGGTCAGTATCCGGTAAAAATCCAGACCGTCCGCCCCTCCATCCAGCGCCATCCGTGGCTCGTGATCCCGTACCTCCGGCATAAGGGTCTCCACCACTTCCGGCCTGATATAAGGCGGGTTGGATACCAGTACATCCACTGTGACCGGTAAAATGCTGGTAAACATATCACTTTGTATCCACTCTGCCTCCACATGCAAGCGTCTGGAATTTTCCCTTGCCACTGCCAGGGCATTGGCTGACAGATCTACGCCCTTGACACTGGTAAACCGTCCCTGTCCCTCTAATGCCAGGCTGATGGCAATACAGCCGGAGCCGGTACACATATCAAGCAATGACAGCTCCTGCTGCCCGGCAGTCAGCTCCAGCACAGTCTCTACCAGCGTCTCTGTATCCTGTCTGGGAATCAGCACATGCTCGTTTACCAGGAAGGGATGTCCCATAAACTCCTGCTCTCCGGTCAGATGCTGCAGGGGGATGTGCATTGCCCGTCTGGCAATCAGTTCTTCATATCTGGCAGTCTGCTCTGGGGGCAGCTCTGTTATGGTCTCACGCTCCATCAGATAGGTCATACGGCTGATGGAAAAACACTCTGAAAGCAGGTACCAGGCATCTGTCTCTGCATCTGCTACCTGTGCCTGCAGCAGACGGTCTCTGCCCTGCTCATATAACATACGATAACTGCCTTTCACAACTGTCCCTGCCTTTCTGTATTTTCCGTAAATGATCTATGGGATACTTTGAGAAGTATCTGTAAGAACATATTTTTACACAACGTATCCCAAATGATATCTTTGACACGCCTGCGCCTGGGTGCAAACGCAGCAATGTTAGATCTTTGGCATACATTCACTGCAGTCTCCGCAGTCCACTTCTCTGTCAGCTTTGTCAACTTTCCTGCTCCGGAAAATTTTCTGCCAAATATGCTCTCCAGTCAAATACTTCCTCTACTGCCCGGATCGCCACCTCGATCATGTCTCTGTCCGGCTCCTTGGTGGTCAGTCCCTGCAGCCACAGACCCGGACGGCTCAATGCATTGACCAGTTTGTTGTCGCTGTTGCCTGCCAGACGCAGAAACTCATAGGAGCATCCTGCGATCACCGGGATCAGCAGCACTCTGGTCAGCAGCTTCAGCCACAGGGTATCCACACGCACGATCATAAAAAACAGCATGCTGATGATCATCACGATCAGCATAAAGCTGGTACCGCAGCGCTTATGCTCCTTGGAGCTTTGGGCTACATTGTCTGTGGTCAGTTCCAGACCATGCTCAATACAGTTGATACACTTATGCTCTGCTCCATGGTACATATAGGTGCGCCTGATATCCGGCATCAGGGAGATCAGGGACACATATCCGATAAAGATCCCAATACGGATGAAACCCTCGATCACTGCTAACAGCAGCTCTGACTGGAGCACCTTTCCCAAAAGGTTTACCAGAAAAACAGGCAGCAGCATAAAAATACCAATGGCCAGTACCACTGAGATACATACGGTAATGCCCATCATCACCTTTTCTAATTTATCTCCAAACACAGCAGCCATCTTCTGCTCAAAAGCTGAGGGCTGTGCTTCCTCTTCTTCCTCAAAAAAGCTGGCAGAGTACATCAGGGTGGACATCCCCAGCACCAGAGAATCCACAAAGCTGAATATTCCTCTGATAAAAGGCTTTTTACACACAGGATGCTTGTCGGAAAAGCTCTTGTAAGTATCCTTTTTCAATTCGATTTCCTGATTGGTCTTTCGCACTGCTACTGCATAGGTATCTCCGTTTCTCATCATGATCCCTTCCATGACAGCCTGACCCCCAATACCGGATGACTTCATAAAATCCCTCTTTCTTTGCGTACTGCTGACTGTATCAGGAGCTGTCCCCACAGTCATGACGCTTTTCATATGCAGGACGCAGCTGACTGCTACAGGCAGCTGCATGATCTTTACAAAAAAACAGGGCTGTCTGTTACGGAAAGGTCCCCCATCCTGTCTGTATCTGTAATACAAACAGGACTGTGGTTATCCCTTCGGTTAACAACAGCCCTCATCTTGTCCTAGTTATTGTTTACACCATACTTACGGTTAAACTTCTCAATACGACCACGAGCGGAAGCTGCCTTCTGCTGACCGGTGTAGAAAGAATGGCACTTGGAACAAATTTCCACGTGGATCTCTGGCTTTGTAGAACCAGTTACAAACTCATTACCACAGTTGCATACAACCTTTGCCTGATAGTATGTTGGATGGATTCCTTCTCTCATAATACTCACCTCTTTATATTGTACTGCTGATTTCCGAACAGCAGCCAGATTCGCACACGATGCAAGCACATCGCATAACGCATCTATCATATCATGTGGTTTTCCAAAATGCAAGCATTTTCAACGATTTTTCCACAGGATTTTACTGCTCCTGATCGGTATTTTTTAACAGCCTGCCCAGAATGTCAGAATAGATATCCTGGCAGTTGCTTCCCCAGCGGTCGCATACCAGCTTTGCCTGCTCCTCTGTAGGGACAGACAGCTCTACTGTCAACAGGGTAGCCCGGCCTTCCTTGACCTGCCCCCGTACCATGTAGTCGTGATTTTCTGTCTGGTAGTAATCTGCCACGATGCCGGTCTCATTGCGCAGCTTGAATTTATTGTCATTTAAATACTGATTCATGTCCTCAATGATGGCCATAGGGATCTTCTTGGAAAAATAGTACAATACCTCGTCTCCCTCCTTGGTGATCTCGCACCGGGATACATGCTGTACTGTCTCTAAGCGGATCAGGTTGGCATCCTTCAGCTCTCCAATGACCTGCTGCAGGGTAAAGTAATTGGTATAGTCTTTTCCAAAAAAGAATTCTGTAATGTGCTTGTATGTCAAGGGAAAATTCACCCGTTTTAACATATACAAAATCATTAATTTATATAGTGTCAATTGTTCCGACATCTGTACCTTCCTCCATAGCAGCCCTGCTTACTTCCTGCGGCTGCTTCCACATACACCCCTGGGTTATGCTTCGCACTTTCATCTGATGATGGATCTCATTCATAACCTTGCGTTTGGCCGTACTCCAAAGAGGCGCAATGAGCAAATCCTTTGGCCCGTCTCCGGTGATCCGATGGATCACGATGTCCGGTCTGAGATGGGCGATACAGTCACATACCAGCGCTGTATATTCCTCCATATCCAATACCTGAAATGCGCCTGCCCTGTAATCTGCTGCCAGATCTGTCCCCTCCAACACATGGAGCAGCTGCAGCTTGATCCCCTGTATGTCACAGCCATTTAAAAAGGCAATGGTCTGCAGCATCTGCTCCCTGGTCTCTCCAGGCAGCCCCAGGATGACATGCACGATCACAGCGATCCCTGCTCTCCGCAGTCTGGCTACTGCATCTGTAAAGCAGTCCAGCCCATATCCCCTGCGGATATATGCAGCTGTAGCTTCATGGATGGTCTGCAGTCCCAGCTCAACCCATACAGGCTTTTGCCGGTTTAACTCTGTCAACAGCTCTATGGTCTCATCCGAAATACAGTCCGGTCTGGTGGCAATGGACAAAAGCAGGATCTTTTCGTGGGAAATGGCCTCTGTAAATACAGTCCTTAACCGCTCTGCAGGTGCATAGGTGTTGGTAAATGCCTGGAAATACGCAATATATCCTCCTGCCCGAAACTTGGCTGTCCCGGCAATCCCCTGCTCGATCTGGTCTGTGATGCTTTTATGTACGTCTCCAGCAAAATCCCCGGAGCCTCCTGCGCTGCAGAAAATACAGCCACCCCGTCCAATGGTACCATCCCGGTTGGGACAGGACATGCCTGCATTCAGTGCAACCTTATAAACCTTTTCTCCAAATTCCTGGCGCAGATAATAATCCAGCGCATAATACGGTTTTTCCCTTTTTACTTCCATCCCCATACTCTCTCAACCCACGCATTTTGACGATAGTACAACTATAACAATTTTGCATTCTGCCGTCAAGATGACATTTGAAAACAAAACATTCTTATAAAAATACTTCCATTTTTCTCAAACTGGAGTATAATAGAGAAGAAAAAATTAACTTTTCACACCGATACGCATTCTGAAATTTCTTCTATTCTTAACAATAATTCCCTTACTTTAATTTTACTTGTTATTGATTATTGACTTTTATCATCAGATTGATTGTATCATTCAAAGACCATTTCTCATGCCAGAGATATCTCCCATGCTTTGATGGTCTTATCTTACTGTGTCAATCAAAACGCCTTTCTACAGCTGTTTTGATCCTGCACAATTTTATTCTGGGTATAACCCCGCAAAGATTTCACAACATTTTATAAATGGAGACAATTATGAGAGAAGAATTAAATGCAAAAACCCTCGCTGTCCTTCGGGAAATCGGAAAGACCCATGGTATGAAAAATGTGACTACCATGCGCAAAAATGAGCTGATCGAAGCCCTGATTCCTCTGTTAGAAGAAGAGAAAAAAACAGAAGCTGCTGCTCAGAAAACCGCTCCGGTTTCCTCCTACTATACGGAATCTCAAATTACCAAACGGGAGAATCCTGCTCCAAAGGATACTGTACCTCAGGGAACTGCGCAGACTACCTCTTACCGGACTTCTGTGAGAAATTATGACAATAGAACAGAAGACAGATTTCCAGAAAACAGAATGCAGGATGGCAGAACAGAAGGCAGATTCCAGGACAATAAAATGCAGGAGAACAGATCTGAAAGCAGATATCAGGACAACAGAATCCAGGAGAACAGATCTGAAAGCAGATATCAGGACAACAGAATCCAAGAGAACAGATCTGAAAGCAGATATCAGGACAACAGACGTCCTCAAGACCGCAGCAGTTACAATAATATCCGTACCATACGCCGCACCCCCTCTACTGCTCCAAGAGTCAGCAGCAACCCACGAACCGGAGAACTTCAGGATGCACAGGGACAGCCTAGAACCAACTATTTCAGGGCACCCCAGCGAACAGAAGCCAGACAGGATAACTTTAATCCTGCCAACTATGCAGATATTGACAGTGGAGAAACCGCTCATGGTATTCTGGAAATCATGCAGGAAGGCTACGGTTTTATCCGCTCTGCTAACTTCCTGCCGGGAGAAGATGATGTGTATGTGTCTGCGTCCCAGATCCGCCGATTTAATATGAAAACCGGTGACTTTATCTCCGGAAGCAAGCGTGTCAGAACACCAGGAGATAAAAACGCTGCGCTTTTGTATGTGAATCAGATCAATGACCGTCCGCCTAGTGAAGCAGAAACCAGAAAAGCATTTGAAGATCTGACTCCAATTTTTCCAAATGAGCGTCTGCGGTTAGAAACCCCGGGAGGCTCTCTTGCCACCCGTGTGATGGATTTAATCAGCCCGATTGGCAAGGGACAGCGTGGTATGATCGTCTCCCCTCCAAAAGCAGGTAAAACCACCCTGTTAAAGCAGGTTGCAAACTCTCTGACAAAAAACCATCCGGAAATCCACCTGATCGTACTGTTAATAGATGAACGCCCTGAAGAAGTTACAGATATTAAAGAAAGCATCGAAGGACCTAATACAGAAGTGATTTATTCTACCTTTGATGAACTGCCGGACAATCACCGCCGTGTATCTGAAATGGTATTGGAGCGTGCCAAGAGACTTGTGGAACATAAGCGTGACGTGGTTATCCTTTTAGACAGTATTACCAGACTGGCCAGAGCTTCCAACCTGACCTGCACCCCTTCCGGACGTACCTTATCCGGTGGTCTGGATCCCAATGCCCTGCATATGCCAAAGCGTTTCTTCGGCGCTGCCAGAAATATGCGTGAAGGAGGCAGTCTCACCATCCTGGCTACCGCTCTTGTAGATACCGGCAGCCGTATGGATGATGTGGTATTTGAGGAATTCAAAGGAACCGGCAATATGGAGCTGGTACTTGACAGAAAGCTTTCTGAAAAGCGTATTTTCCCTGCACTGGATCTGCAGAAATCCGGTACCAGACGGGATGATCTGCTGCTGTCTGAGGCAGAGCAGATGGCTGTCAGCTGCATACACAAATCCATACAATCCCAGAAAGCAGAGGAATCCATCGAGCGGATTCTGGATAAATTTAACAATACCAAATGCAACAGCGATTTGGTTGAAATGGTCTGCCGCAGTAAATATATTTAATTTTTTCTAAAAACCAGAATAAGTGCTGATTTCCCCAGATCGTACCAGTATGATTCAGGAAAATCAGCACTTTTTATGTCAGCAGCAACATCCGTTCATTGGATTTCTTGTACAACCCCTTTTCCCAGAATGAAAAAGGGGGGCTGGCCTTGTTAAAAAAACAGGAATTGGTCATTTCACCAATATCACCTTAGTGCTACCATGTAACTGTCTTATATAAGTATAAATGCTATCATTTCACTCTGTTTTCTGCAGCAATCTGGTTTTCCAATGAGATCTGCAGGATCATGGAGTATGGGTGATAACAGACAGACACATTTTCTTACAGAAGAGAGGTATCTTTATGAAAAATCATGACTCTATTTTAAAAGTAGCTGAAGCTGCGCTTCTTGCAGCCCTTGCCTACATTGCATTTCAGTTCTTTAAGATTCCAATCACTCTGCCGGGAGGTTCCAGCACCTATTTCCATCTGGGCAATACATTTGCCGCATTAGGTGCTATGCTTATTGGCGGCGTATACGGCGGCCTGGCAGGGGGCATCGGTCTGGCACTGGCAGATATTACCTCTGGTGAACCCATTTATGCTGTCACTACTTTCTTTTTAAAGCTGCTCATTGGCCTGGTAACTGGTTTTGTTGCCCATAAGGTTGGCCACATCAATGAAAAGTCCAAAAAAGGTTACTTTAAGTGGAGTATTATTGCACCAGCTATCGGTCTGGGCATCAACATCATTGCCGATCCGGTGGTAGGCTTTTTCCGTAATAAATACTTACTGGGACTGGATACCGACCTTTCCTACATCGTAGGTAAGCTCACTGCCGGAGTCACCTTTGTCAACGCACTGCTCTCCTGCATCTGTGTTGTCATCTTGTATAACCTGTTAAGACCTGCTTTGACCAAAGCCGGACTGCTGCCAGGTGTAAAACGCGGCTAAACATGTCAATTTGATTACACAAAAACTGCCCTGGGTAATTGAACCAGCCTCCAATTGTTAGATGTATGTTCTAACTCCTGGGGGCGGTTCATTTTTACCAGGGCAATTTTTTGCTGTACTGCTGTCTTTTGTTTTATTTTTGCAGGATATACCGTTGTTTTTTATCAACTGACTATCTGCAATATCTTAAACTATGTTCTGTCCATCCGGCATTTAGATATGCCATATAGCTCTTACTCTACATCTATTTTCACGTCTCTTGGGCCTGCATGAGTAGAGAATACGATCTGGGTACTGGTCTTACCATATTTCTGCAGCTGGCCAATAAAATGATCCAGCTCAGTAGTGCTTGCAAACGCTACCTTAATCAGCATAGAATATTCCCCTGTTACACAGCTGCACTCCAACACATTGGGACATGACTCTATATATGGATAAAACTCTACTTTCTGACTTGGCTCTACCTTCAGATTAATAAACGCAGTAATATGATATCCCAGCTTTACCATGTCTACTTTAGCAGTATATCCGGTAATAATCCCTTCCTTTTCCAAACGGTCGATTCTGGCAGAAACTGCCGGGGAAGAAAGATAGGTTTTTTCTGCAATTACTTTTAAAGGCGTACGTGCATTCTCCTGTAATATAGAAATAATCCGTTTGTCAATTGTATCCATAGGGAACCTCCTTGATGTATAGGTCATGTTTTACTATTATTGGTCAAATATACTTAATATTATACTGTTTTCCCCATTAAAAGCAAGCTTTATTTCTCTTTATTCCTTAATTAATTAATATTTTTTCAGTCTTCCCACTTGATCACTGCCTCTGTGAACTTCCGTTCCATATCATGTCTGGCCTTTCTGTTTTCCACAGTATCAAATATAACAGAGAAATCATAATCCTCCGGATACAGTTTTTCAGCAGCTACATGCAGTTTCACCCGCTTGTGGTTCATCCAGATTTTCTTATCCCGCAGCTGCACCCTCAAAACCCCCTTTTCATTGATGGGTTCACACACAATTCCGATTTTCCTGTCAGGGAATATCATCACACTATCTCCCCGGCGGTATTTTTTGCTTAAATGCACAGCTTTCCCCAGCCTCACCAATGATCATCTGATATGTGGGCTTTAAGGTCTCCTTGTCAAAAGCCATCCGGGCATTTTTTTCAATTTCAAATTGCAGTGGGATATTGATTTTCCGATCCATCAGTGGATGTCTGGCATTTTTTAACACGATGCTCCGGTCTGTATTGATAGATGGTTCCACAGCATCCAGATCTATACTGAGTTTGCCCTTTGGCTTCACTTTTCATTGTCATACAGCATGGGAAGCAGCATAACTGACTTTCCAGAGCCATAAAAAAACGGCCATGGCTGCCCAAAGAGCATATATACCATGGTCGTTTCATTTATATATGATTTGTCAAGTACTCTCAAAGAAGAAGATAGCATCGAGATTCCCATTGAATCAAGGCACTTCAGCAGTATGGATCAAGTTTTTTCTATAGTGAGAGGGGGCCCTGGTTAAAACAATCTGCCAGGCTCCAGCCCCTGTCCACTTTCCTCAAAGCATTGTGCCACAGCCTTTCCCCCTGGGTTTGGCTGCTTCAGTGACATAATTTCTCTCCGCCGGCACAATGCTTATTTTTGTATTTTAGCTGTTCTTACGGATATTGGCACGCTTACGCATGGTTGGATCCAGAATCTTCTTACGGATACGCAGATTCACTGGTGTTACCTCTAACAGCTCGTCTGTCTCAATAAAGTCCAGACACTGCTCTAAGCTCATATTCTTAGGAGGTACCAGCTTCAGTGCATCATCAGAACCGGAAGAACGGGTGTTGCTCAGATGCTTGGTCTTACATACATTTACCTCTACATCTTCGGAACGGCCATTCTGTCCAATTACCATACCGGAATATACCTTTTCACCTGCACCAATGAAAAGCGTTCCTCTCTCCTGTGCATTAAACAGACCATAGGTAATGGATGTTCCATCCTCATATGCAATCAGGGAACCCTGCTTGCGGTATGCGATTTCTCCCTTATATGGCTCATATCCATCAAAAATGGTATTCATAATACCATTTCCCTTGGTATCGGTCATAAAGTCTCCACGATAACCAATCAATCCTCTGGAAGGAATAGAGAACTCTAATCTGGTGTAACCACCCTGTGCAGTTCCCATACCCTGAAGCTCACCCTTACGGCTGCTGAGCTTCTGGATTACGTTACCTGAGAATTCTTCCGGTACATCAATATATACCAGTTCCATAGGCTCTAATAAACGATTGCGTTCATCACGTTTGGTCAGTACCTCTGCCTTGCTCACTGCAAACTCATAGCCTTCACGGCGCATGTTTTCAATCAGGACAGACAGATGAAGCTCACCACGTCCGGATACCTTGAAACAGTCTGCGCTTTCTGTCTCCTCGACTCTTAAGGAAACGTCTGTATTTAACTCTCTAAACAGTCTGTCACGTAAATGTCTGGAAGTGACAAACTTACCTTCCTGGCCAGCCAGCGGACTGTCGTTTACCATAAAGTTCATGGCAATGGTAGGCTCAGAAATTTTCTGGAATGGAATTGCTTCCGGGTTTTCTGTAGAACAGATGGTATCACCGATATGGATGTCTGCAATACCGGAAATGGCTACGATGGCACCGATCTTTGCTTCTTCTACTTCTTTCTTCGCCAGACCATCAAACTCATACAGCTTGCTGATCTTTACCCGCTTTTTAAAATCCGGGTCATGGTGATTTAACAGAATACACTCCTGATTGACACGAAGGTTTCCGTTGTCTACCTTACCAACTCCAATACGGCCTACATACTCATTGTAATCAATGGTACTGATCAGTACCTGGGTACCTGCATCCGGGTCTCCTTCCGGCGCAGGGATATGATTGACGATGGTTTCAAAAAGAGGCATCATATTTTCCTTTGGATCATCCAGATTTAAGGTTGCATATCCGCTCTTTGCAGATGCAAATACAAATGGACAGTCTAACTGCTCGTCAGTTGCATCCAGATCCATAAGAAGCTCTAATACCTCATCAATCACCTCTTCCGGTCTGGCTTCCGGACGGTCGATCTTGTTGATACATACAATAACAGACAGATTCAGTTCCAGTGCCTTGCTTAATACAAACTTGGTCTGAGGCATAGCACCCTCAAAGGCATCTACTACCAGAATAACACCGTTTACCATCTTCAGTACACGCTCTACCTCGCCGCCGAAGTCTGCATGTCCTGGAGTATCGATGATGTTGATCTTAGTATCTTTATAATAGACTGCAGTGTTCTTGGATAAAATAGTGATACCACGCTCACGCTCGATATCATTGGAGTCCATTACACGCTCCTGTACTTCCTGGTTTTCTCTAAATACACCGCTTTGCTTTAACAATTCATCCACCAGAGTGGTTTTTCCATGGTCAACATGGGCAATGATTGCTACGTTTCTTACATCTTCTCTCTTGGTTATCATAAATCAATCTCCATTCAAGTCTCTGCCTCACATCCGGGCAAAAGAAACAAACTGTTTTACTGAATAAATTTTACACAACAACTTTTAATTATACTAAAAAACATCAATTATGCAAGAGCAGAAGTGAGAAATTCCTTCTGGCAGTGCACAAATTCTCTTGTAACAAATGCACAAAAAAATACTGCTGTCACTTTCCGGCCCATTGGTAAGAGCATTTCACTTCTCTTACTAATGTTCCAAAAGCAACAGCAGTATGTGTCTTATATTTTATACAACGTTACAGACAAGTCATGATGCCCGCAATATCCTGCTGCATCCTTTCATCAGGAATCCTTGCCTACCTCTGTCAGAGCCTTTACCATACCTGCCATACCCTGGATCTCAGATGGAATGATGATCTTGGTGGCCTTTCCATCAGCAGCCTTGGCAAATGCCTCTAAGCTCTTTAACTGGATAACCGCATCGTCTGCACCAGCTTCCTTGATATAACGGATACCGTCTGCATTTGCCTGCTGTACCTTTAAGATCGCCTCAGCCTGACCTTCTGCCTCTCGAATCATAGCTTCCTTTTGTGCCTCTGCACGAAGGATTGCAGCTTCCTTCTCAGCCTGTGCATCCAGAATTGCAGATTCTTTCTTACCTTCTGCAACCAGAATAGTAGACTTCTTTTCACCTTCTGCACGAAGAATTGCTTCACGTCTTTCACGCTCTGCCTTCATCTGCTTCTCCATAGCATCCTGAATTGCTGCTGGAGGAATAATGTTCTTTAACTCTACACGGTTTACCTTAATACCCCATGGGTCAGTTGCCACGTCCAGGGATGCACGCATCTTGGTATTGATGGTCTCACGGGAAGTTAAAGTCTGGTCTAACTCCAGATCACCAATGATGTTACGAAGTGTGGTTGCAGTCAGGTTTTCAATTGCCATGATTGGATTCTCTACACCGTAGCAGTACAGCTTCGGGTCTGTAATCTGGAAGAATACAACCGTATCAATTCTCATGGTTACATTATCCTTGGTAATAACCGGCTGGGGTGCAAAGTCAACTACCTGCTCCTTTAATACAACCTTCTTTGCTACACGGTCAATGAATGGCACCTTTATATGCACACCTACTGACCAGGTAGAAAGATAACCACCTAAACGCTCTACAACCATTGCGGTTGCCTGAGGCACAATCTTGATACAGGATGATAAAATCACCAGTATCACCAGCAGCACAACTACAATTGCTACAAATCCAGCTCCAGTTGATCCTGTTAACATAAAACCTCCGTTCTGCCGCTATCCTAACCAGCGGACTTACCTATAATTACTTACTGCTCCTGTATTCTGGCCGGAGCAGCCTCCACCACTAACTTTACACCTCTGATTTCCTTAATGATGACATATGTACCTTCCTCATATACCGAGCTGCCGTCTGCAGCAATGGCAGTCCATTCCAGACCATTGACAATGGCAGCACCACTGGTTTCATTGCCAGAAATCTGTCTGGTGACTCTTGCCTGCTTTCCTTCCAGACTCTCTACATTGGTCTTGGTCAGATGGCCTTTGAACTTGGTATCTGCAACAGGCTTTACCAATATGAACAGCACAAAGGATACAATCAGAAATGCAATCAGCTGCAGCTCCGTACTGCCTCCCAGAAGCAGCACCAGCATACCTACTAAGGAACCTCCGGCAAACCACAGGGCTACCAGCTGCATAGTACATGCTTCTAATATAACCAGTGCCACAAATAGTATGAGCCAATAAAATATTGTCATGCTATCCCTCCTTTTTTCAGTCAGTTCTTTGGGAACTTTTGTAAGGACAGTCTGTAACATCCTCTCCTCACTTTCACTGATGGGTACAGTATAGCATACTTTTGCAGTTTGTGCAAAACTTGTCATAATTTCGAGTATTTTTGTAATTTTTGCGAAAAAGCATTGTTTTCTGCAGGGTAAAACCATTGCTGTTCATTTTCAGACCATATGTATTCAGGCCGCTACACTGCATGATAAAACAAAATTTGTACCTGAAACTGCCTGTCACTCCATACCAGATTGATATTGCCGCTGTGCTGCTCTAGCAGTTCCTTCATTACAGATATACCAAATCCATGGCTCTCCTTTTCCTGTTTTCTGGTCAGAAGATTTCCCTTGCTGTCTGTCAGCACCATACCATCAAAGTTATTGGTCATTTCAATAAACAGATTTTTCCGGTCTATATACATGGATATGGAAATCTTTCTGGCATCCTCTGGCAAATGCAAACTGGCTTCTATGGCATTATCCAAAGCATTGCCTAATACACCGCTTAACACCACATCCTTTACATCCATACTGACTGGAATACTCAGATTCAGGGAAAAATCTATGGTTCTGGCATACTCCTGCTCCATTCTGTAATTCAATACAGCATCTACCACTGCATTGCCGGTGGCAGCCTTCCCCTGCTGCGTATACAGCATATGACTCTGCTCCCTGATAAATTCCTGCAGTCCCTTTAAATC
Source organism: Lachnospiraceae bacterium (assembly GCA_045127535.1). Taxonomy (GTDB): domain Bacteria; phylum Bacillota; class Clostridia; order Lachnospirales; family Lachnospiraceae; genus UBA2942. Next base: position 14,641 of record JBGVQN010000005.1, read on the forward strand.
CTGCTTTTTGATCATAGTATCCATAACCAGATACATGTTTTTCAGCTCATGTCTCTGCCTGCGCGTCTCTGCCTGCTGCTGTTCAATGGTATGATACTGTATCTGCAGGCACTCTATCTGCTGCTGTATCAGCTGCTCCCGCAAAAGCCTCTGGCGCTCCAATCCATACGAAAGAATATTGTATACACTTACTCCTCCCACCATCAGCACCACGATGGCTGCCATAGACAACCCTGCCAGTGTCAGGTGGTCGTCATCTACCAGATAACAGAATACATTCAGCAATATTCCAAAAAACAGTGCTGCACAGATGAGCAGGATCCTTCTCTCAGCCTGTCTGTTCCACAGCAGCTTGTAATATCCGGTTACCAGGTACAGATAAAATCCATTGGTGACCACTGCCAGCAGAAAATCAACCATCTGCTCCGTCCTCCTTGCAATATTCCCAGAACATTTCCCGGATCCTGGGCCTGTTTTTTTCGCTGATGCTTAGTATGGTACCGTCTGTCAAAGCCACTCTGTCATACTGGAAGGCTTCAATATTATCCATATTCACCAGATAAGCTTTATGGATACGGACAAAACGCATCTTTCCCAGTTTTTCCTCCACCTGGTCTAATTTATCATAATAGTCATAGGTACGGTTCACCGTATGGACAATGACCTTGCGCTTTGCACTTTCTACATAGAGAATGTCCCGCACCAGTACCTTAATCACATTTTTGCCCGTCTGGAAATGAAAATAGCTGCTTAAGCTGAAAGAGATCCGTTTCATGGCCTTTAAAAACACATCTTCAAAATGCTCCGGCTCCACAGGCTTGGCAAGAAACCGGAACGGCTCTGTCTCAAACAATTCCCGCAAATATTCTTCATGGCTGGAAACATATACGATCAGCATATGGTTGTCCATCTGCCGGATTCTGGATGCGGTTTCAATGCCGCCCATTTTATCCATTTCAATATCCAGATACAGCAGTTCAAAATTGATGCCCTGCTCCAAATCTGCAAGCAGTTCTCTGCCGGAAGAGTATTCTTCAATCTGCAGCTCATAGTGATGCTTTTCCTGCATTTTCTCCAAAAGCGTATGGGTTTCTCCAATACACTTTTGGTCGTCATCACAAATTGCCACTCGAATCATGTCTGCCTCACTTTCCTGCTGTCCCCCTGACAGACAGTCTTTTAATGGTCAAACAGCAGTACTTCCTTTCCTGCCATGCCATAATAGAGCTGTCGGATTTCCTGTATCTGGACTCTGCCATTGGTACCTTCTGTCAGCTCTGCCTTCAAAGACTGATTCTGCTCCACTGGTACAGGCAGACGTATCAATACTGTATCGCTGTATTGAATATCAGAGGGATTTAATCCAGCCTGGGCTATGATATATTGTACCTTGCCCAGATCTGTATAATCCATACCAATTTCCAGCTCCCATGCCAGCTTTTTTTCCACTACCACTGCTGCTTCTAAGCCTTCTTTTACAGATCTTCCATAAGCTCTCACCAGTCCTCCGGTACCAAGGAGTGTACCTCCAAAATACCGGGTCACCACTGCTGCCACATTACAAAGCTGCTGGCCGGCCAGTACATCCAACATGGGTTTACCCGCTGTCTGGGAAGGTTCGCCATCATCACTGCAGCGCATAAGAGGATTTTTTGTGCCAATAATGTAAGCAGAACAGTTATGGGTGGCATCCCAGTACTTCTTCCTGCAGGCTTCAATAAAAGCCAGTGCCTCTTCTTCCGTTTCTGCCGGAATAATATGGGCAATAAATCGGGATTTTTTTTCTATGATCGTGGCCTCACCTGGCCGGTAAATTGTCTTATATGCGTTTACCATATACTGTTCCTTCCTGTAAGCCGCTGGAAAAACTGCAGCTGTTTCACCTATTATAGCGAATTTTCCCTTTGGAAGCAACTGGCAAGTGGTGAAAAGCCCCTTTACCAAGACCCAGTTTTGCGACCTGTCCCAGTAACCCCTTTATTTATAAGCAAACTTCTGGTATAATGTATAAATATCAACACATGCTGCCCGCTAACCATTACGGAGGGATGAATCTTATGAATTTTTCTTCAAATAAATTAAAAAAAGAACTTTCAGAACTGCAGTCGGAAAAACAACAAAAGCGGCACAGTACCTGTATGTTTTTTTTCAAACTGTTTCTTGTTCTGCTGCTGATTTTTGCCATTTCCCTGGTTTCTTTTGGATATGGATGTTTTCGCAGTATTTTAGATGCAACTCCGGATGTTTCTGCCATTGACGTGGAACCTACCGGATATGCCACCTATCTTTATGATGCAGAGGGTTCTGTTATGGAGACTCTGGTTATGGCCGGTTCCAACAGAGAAGAAGTATCTTATAACCAGCTTCCTGACAACCTGATTCATGCATTTGTAGCTATTGAGGATGAGCGGTTTTGGGAACACCAGGGGATTGATGTCAAAGGCATCTTCCGTGCTGCCTTTATAGGCTTGTCCACAGGCAATTTTTCAGAAGGTGCCAGCACCATTACCCAGCAGCTGATCAAAAACAATATTTTTAACGGAGGTGCAGAAAGCACCTTTTTTGAACAGATCACCCGGAAAATCCAGGAGCAGTATCTGGCCATTCAATTAGAACAGCAGCTAAACTCCAAAGGTAAAATTCTGGAATATTATCTGAATACCATTAACCTTGGAAGCAATACTCTGGGTGTACAGGCAGCTTCCCAGAAATATTTTAACAAAGATGTATCAGAACTGACACTTTCCGAGTGTGCGGTTCTGGCTGCCATTACCCAGAATCCTTCTCTTTACAACCCCATTACCCATCCGGAAGAAAATGCAAGACGGCGGGAAATTGTACTTTCGAATATGAAAGAACAGCATTATATCAATCAGTCAGAATACGAAGAAGCGATGGCAGATGATGTATATACCCGTATCCAGAATATTCAGAATGCAGCTGAAGACACCTCAGCATCTGTATATAGTTATTTTACAGATGCTGTAATTGATGCGGTAATGAAGGATCTGCAGGAAGAATTGGGGTATACCCAAACCCAGGCTTCCAAAATGCTCTACAGCGGAGGACTGCGGATCTATACTACCATGGACCCTAAGATCCAGCAGATCGTAGAAGAAGAAACCAGCGATCCACAGAACTATCCTATTACAGAGTATTCTATTGCCTATACTCTGACTCTGAAGCATGCCGATGGTACTTCCACTACTTACAATGAAACCGATGTGCGCACCTATCAGCGCCAGGTGTTGAACAAACCTGCATTTAAACTGATTTTTGACAGCCAGGAATCCATTGATGCTTGTCTCACAGAGTTTAAGGATGCTGTCATAGCAGAGGGAGATAGGATAGAATCAGAAAATCTCACCACTACCCTGCAGCCCCAGGCTTCTGTTGTGGTCATAGATCCTTCCAATGGACAAGTGGCTGCCATTGTTGGAGGGCGCGGAGAAAAAACAGCCAGCCGTACCTTAAATCGTGCCACTGATTCCCTGCGTCAGCCTGGTTCCTGTTTTAAAATACTTGCTGCTTTTGCACCGGCCATTGATGCTGCAGGCTGTACACTGGCTACAACTTATTATGATGCCCCATACAGTGCCGACGGACAGACCTTTGCCAACTGGTGGAGCGACACTTACTTAGGCTATGCCAATATCCGCCAGGGCATTGCCTATTCTATGAATATTGTTGCTGCCAAATGCATCAATGACAGTGTGACCATTGACACCGGTTATACTTATGCCCAGCATTTTGGCATTACTTCTCTTGTAGATTCCCAGACCATTAACGGCTCTGTGAAAACCGATAAAGTAACTTCACTGGCACTGGGTGGTCTGACCTATGGTGTCTCCAATCTGGAACTGACTGCCGCATATGCTGCTATTGAAAACGGCGGCACTTATATTGCACCTACCTTTTATACCAAAATCTGTGACAAAGACGGCAACGTGCTTTTAAATAAAGAGCAGGAAACCTACCAGGCAATCAAATCTTCTACTGCTGCACTGCTGACCTCTGCCATGGAGGATGTCATCACCGGAGAAAGTCCCTGGCATGACCTTGGCATTGATCCTACAGGACTGCCTTGCCAGGTAGACGGCATTACCCTGGCTGGAAAAAGCGGTTCTACTACAGATTCCAATGACGTGTGGTTTGAAGGATATTCTTCTTATTATGCCTGCGGCATCTGGTCTGGTTATGATGATGAAAAATCCCTGGGCAACGGCCAGACATACCATAAAGAAATCTGGCAGAAAATTATGGAGCGTATCCATGAGGATTTAGACGATATCCCATTTTCTTACAACGGAGTTCTGGAAACTGTCTCCATCTGCAGCAAGTCCGGTCTGCTGGCCATTGACGGGGTCTGTGGACATGGAGAAGATGATGCCGTGGTTTATCAGGAATATTTTGTTCCCGGTACTGCTCCTACTTCTTACTGTAACAGGCACAAGTCCTATACGGTATGTGAAGATACTGGTATGCTGGCAACAAATTACTGTCCAGATACAAAGAATCAGGTGGTACTGGTGGTTGACCCAGATGATTTAGATTCTGCTTATGTAACGGAGGATTCTAAGCTTTCTGACAATGGAGGCCTGTATCATGATTACTGTACGCGGCACACCATTAAAGAACCGGAATCTACCGAACCCGAACCTGTTCCAGAATACCCTACCGAATATGAGCAGGAGACGGAGGAAGAAAAAGACAGCTTGTGGGATTACTTTGATTTTCTGTTTGGAGAACCATGGTAGGTTTGGCAGGGAGTTGGATGAAAAAGACGCCGCCAGATGGGCATTCCCAAAGGATTTTGTAACAATAACCTTTGGGAATGCTGATCTGGTGGCGTTTTAAAACATAAGGTCAGCCACAGAGATAATTAGATTTGCCACTTTCTCATCCAAATATGCATCAGGCATATTATCTACCGCCACTATTTCAGCTCCAAGCAATAAAAATACTGCAATTGGTGTTAAAATATAAATAGTACAAGTCAAAATGAGAGTCCCTTATAAAAAATATGGTACAATAAAGGTACCGCACTGAAAGATCTTCCTACATAATAGACTACCACTTTCTATTCACAGCAGCACTGCTTCATCATCTCGGCTGCCTGCTCCGGCTCCACGCCGCGCATTTGCAATAATGTAGCAATGGTAGCTTCATCCGTACCCATTTGAAAGAGGGTACAGCAGACTTCCTGTAATTCGGACTTACGACCTTCCTCTCTGCTATCCTGCATCAATTCCTCAAGCGCTTCGCACATATTGACCTCCTTCTCTGCCCCAAGATCCGGCAGTTTGAACTTCACCAGTTGTTCAAATACATTTGCCAACAAAGCAGATACATGGGCAAATCCATTCTCCGGATCTAAAATATATTCTTTCAGTTCCTTCTTCCTGTTATAAAACTGGGTTGCTTTGAATATATGTTTCAGACCAGTCTGCAGCAAATCCAGTTCCTGACTATGCCTTACATCCAAAAGAAGCAATCGGGTATCCGGTATATATTGCAGCATCTCCCCAGGCAGTCCAGTAGTATCTACTATATCCCTTAGGGACAGTGGATAGTCCCACGGCTTTTCCCCAGTATACACCACCATAGTAATCACCGGCTTGACCTTATCCTCTGCTGTCATTCCGGAAAGAAACTCGGAGGAATGATTACCTCTTTTTTCTCCAGACTCCTGCACCTGCATACTGTACTGCAACGCATCGTAAAGCATATTTCGGATGGGCATGGCATAATGGATATCAGTCTGATTCTCTATTCCTACAATTACATAGGCTGCCTTTTCATCCTCCATCTGGTTAACATCCACAAGCTTTAACACATCACGCTGTCTCTGAATCGAAAAGCTCTGCTTCCTGCTGCGGATAGAAAGTTCCTCAGCAGTATCCATAGGCGTCAGATTTTCAGGCTGAATCACCTGCCTGCCCTGAAACAGCAACAGATTGCAGATGTCTGCAAAATACTCCCCCTGCTTCAATGCTTCTTTCATCGCCAGATCTGTCTGTCCCATGCTCTTTTGTACCTCCTATTATACTACACTCTGTTGCCCTGGGCAATTGGCAAATTAGCATCCACAACTGTTCTCCCTAACTAACTGACTAACCAATAATACCGCCAATCTATCCAAGTTTCTCATAGGTTTCTAATAGAATTCTATCATACACGCTCTCCTATGCCTATGACACTGTTGTGCCAATCTCTGCCAACTTTTTGCCTCCAGCTTTTCAAAAACATAGCTCTCTCCCTGAGAGATCTTCCACTCTCATCCTGTGATTCAGCAACCTCGTTTTCTGCAGCAGGTTCCTGCTCATATATATAAAAAACAGGCCCCTCCTGCGCTATCCGCAAAAACAGACCTGTTTCTGATTATCCAACCTTCCCCTGCATCTCAAAGGAAAGAATCGTATTATAACTGCCCAATATAATTCCGCAAATTATCCGTAGTGATCGGTGGGCTGACATTCAGCTGATGCATCCCCAGCAGACTGTATCCTTCCGGCAGTGCAGACACAGTCTCCAGCAAGATCATATGATTGGACTGGTAAGCGTACACCTGATACTCAGCAGAGGACACCTGCAGACAAAGCCTGTCTGCTTCCTGGTTCCAGTAGAAAATTCCTACATAATTGCCCAGCTGATATACCCGCTGTCCATCTACAAAACTGTAAATATAATAATTGCCTGCCTGATCTGCTGTCTGATGGCCGGTAATCAACAGCGGTTCTGCCGCACCATTGCAATACATGGCGGCAAATACCGGATCACCTGCATAGGATACCGGTGTAGTCAGCACACAGTCCAGGATCAGCATACACACATCTGCCCAGCCCATACTGATATCCTCATAAATTGAGGAAATTACTGTAAAATCCGGGACTGTACCAGACTGATCCACCTGGGTGCTTTCAGAATTTTCCTGGCTGACTGTTTCATCTCCAGTCACTCCTTCTGATGCATCTTCTGTGACGGTTTCTGGTACTGTTACAGTCTCTGCCTGTGTTTCTGTTTCCTCAGACTGTTTTTCTGTTTCTGACATACTTTCTGTCTGGGAATCCTCTGTCTGATGCTGTGTCTCATTTTGGGGCTTACTGCCGCAGGCAGAAAACACCAAGGTACTACACAGTAATATGCTCAAGATCCTGTTCCACTTCTTCATCCAATTCAATTCCTATTCTCCATTTAATTGAAACTTCCCCCGAAAAATCCGCAGCCGGATTTTTCGGGGGATTTGTTACTTCAGTTACAGCTGAGACACAGCCCTGCTGGCCATTTACAGCATCACTGCATTTATTTTACTGGAAATACTTCACACCAGATTCAAAGATCTTCATATCCTGCTCGCCATAGATATTGATCGCCACGCTTCTGCCCTTACGCTCAGAGTGTGCCATTTTACCAAGCACACGGCCATCCGGACTGGTAATACCTTCGATCGCGCAGTAAGAACCATTGATGTTCCATTCTTCATCCTGTGCCAGATTGCCATTGATATCTACATACTGGGTAGCAACCTGTCCATTTGCAAAGAGCTTGTCCAACCATTCCTTGCTTGCAACAAAACGTCCCTCACCATGGGAAGCAGGGTTACAGTATACACCGCCAAGCTCTGCACCCTGGAGCCAAGGAGACTTATTGGTTACTACCTTGGTGTAAACCATCTTGGAGATATGACGTCCAATGGTGTTCATGGTCAGTGTTGGGGAATCTGCTGTCTGGGTGCAGATCTCACCGTATGGTACCAGACCTAACTTGATCAGCGCCTGGAAACCATTACAGATACCCAGTGCCAGACCGTCTCTGTTATTTAACAGATCCATAACAGCCTCTTTCAGCTTTTCGTTACGGAATGCAGTTGCAAAGAACTTGGCAGAACCGTCAGGCTCATCACCTGCAGAGAAGCCGCCTGGGAACATAATGATCTGTGCTTCCTTGATGGCCTTTTCATAGATCTCTACAGAATCTCTGATGTCGCTTTCGGTCATGTTCTTTAATACTTTGATATTTACATTGGCACCTGCTTTTTCAAATGCCTTCATACTGTCATACTCACAGTTGGTACCTGGGAATACAGGGATAAATACAGTTGGCTTTGCAACCTTATTCTTGCATACATAAATGCTGTCTGCACGATACAGACCGGTATCCACCTTTGGCTGTGCCTCACCGGATACAGATGGGAATACCTTTTCTAATGGAGCCTTCCATGCTGCAATGGCAGCTTCCATATCGATGACAGTATCCTGATACTGCAATGCAGCTTCCTCAGTTACAGTACCAATTACCTGACCAAATTCCAGACTTTCTGCATCTGCTGCACTGACTTCTGCAATGATGGAGCCAAATGCAGGTGCAAACAATGCATCCTTGGATACACAGTCACAGATGGTCACACCCAGACGGTTACCAAATGCCATCTTGCTGACTGCTTCTGCAATACCTTTAGCCTCTAATGCATATGCAGACTGAATCTTGCCAGCCTCTGCTGCTGCATAGAACTTACCATACATATCCATCAGCTGTGCATAATCCGGCAGATCGTACGCATTGCGTGCTGCTGCAAACAGTACCAGCTTGTTGCCAGCCTTTTTCAGCTCTGGTGTGATCATGGTCTTTTCATGAGCCACATCTACAGCAAAGGATACCAGTGTTGGCGGTACGTTGATCTCGTTAAAGGAACCAGACATAGAGTCCTTACCACCGATAGACGGCAGGCCAAAGCCCATCTGCGCATCATAAGCACCAAGCAGTGCAGATAACGGCTCACCCCATGTACTCTTATCACCCATTCTGCGGAAATACTCCTGATAGGTCATACGGATCTTGGAGAAATCACCGCCGGATGCTACGATCTTGGAAATAGACTCAACGACTGCATAGATCGCACCATGGTATGGGCTCCAGGAGGACAGATATGGATCAAAACCATAAGCCATCATGGTTACTACATCACAGTCACCCTTTAATACAGGCAGCTTTGCAACCATGGACTGGGTCTCTGTCAGCTGATACTTACCGCCATAAGGCATCAGTACAGAACCGGCACCGATGGAGCCGTCAAACATTTCCACCAGACCCTTCTGGGAGCATACATTTAAATCACCCAGCATATTCATCCACTCTGCCTTTACATCCTCTACAGGCTTCTGTGCAAAGTAGCTATCCTCTGGATCAGGCATGGAAACTTCTACGTCAGTCTCCTGATGGGCACCGTTGGTATCTAAGAATGCACGGCTGATATTTACAATGTCCTTACCTCTCCACTTTAATACCAGACGTGGGGACTCTGTTACCATAGCTACCGGTACTGCCTCTAAGTTTTCCTCAGCTGCATATGCCAGGAACTTGTCTACGTCCTTAGGGTCTACTACTACTGCCATACGCTCCTGGGACTCAGAAATTGCGATCTCTGTGCCATCCAGACCTGCGTACTTCTTTGGTACCTTATCTAATTCTACTTCCAGACCTGCTGCCAGTTCACCGATGGCTACGGATACACCGCCGGCACCAAAGTCGTTACATTTCTTGATCAGATAGCTGACTTCCTCTCTGCGGAACAGTCTCTGGATCTTACGCTCAGTAGGTGCATTACCCTTCTGTACCTCAGCGCCACAGGTATCAATAGAAGATGTGGTGTGTGCCTTGGAAGAACCGGTAGCACCGCCGCAGCCGTCACGTCCGGTACGGCCGCCTAACAGGATGATGATATCACCCGGATCAGAGGTCTCACGGATCACTGCACGTCTTGGAGCAGCACCCATAACTGCACCGATCTCCATACGCTTTGCTACGTAGTTTGGATGATACAGCTCCTTTACATAACCGGTAGCCAGACCGATCTGGTTACCATAAGAGCTGTAGCCTGCTGCTGCAGTGGTTACGATCTTCTTCTGCGGCAGCTTACCAGTCATGGTCTGCTCTACAGATACAGTGGGGTCAGCAGCACCGGTAATACGCATTGCCTGATATACATAAGTACGTCCTGACAGCGGGTCACGGATAGCACCGCCCAGACAGGTAGCCGCACCACCAAAAGGCTCGATCTCAGTTGGATGGTTGTGTGTCTCGTTCTTAAAGTTGACCAGCCACTCCTCCGTCTGACCGTCTACCTCAACCGGTACTACGATAGAGCATGCGTTGATCTCATCGGATTCCTCCTGATCATCTAACTTGCCTTCTTTTTTCAGCTTCTTCATAGCCATCAAAGCTACATCCATCAGGCAGACAAACTTATCGTCACGGCCTGCGTACAGCTCCTTGTGTGTCTCATAGTACGCATCATAGGAAGCCTGGATAGGCGCCTTGTAATAGCCATCCTTAAAATCAATATTTTTTAACTCAGTCTGGAAGGTGGTATGACGGCAGTGGTCAGACCAGTAGGTATCCAATACTCTGATTTCTGTCATGGTAGGATTTCTGTGTTCCTCACCTGCAAAATAGTTCTGGATGTGCAGGAAATCCTTAAAGGTCATAGCCAGTCCCAGGGAATCGTACAGATCCTTTAAATCTGCCTCTCCCATATCAATAAATCCGTCAAAAACAAGTACGTCTTCCGGTTCCTCAAATACAGTCACCAGTGTTTCCGGAATGGCATTGTCTGCTTCTCTGGAATCCACCGGATTGATGCAGTGCTGCTTGACTGCTGCTACCTGTGCCTCAGTCAATGCTCCTGAGATCACATATGTAGTAGCGGAACGGATCACAGGTGCTTCGGTCTCATTTAACAGACGTACACACTGCTCCGCAGAATCTGCTCTCTGGTCAAACTGTCCCGGAAGATACTCTACAGAAAAGATAGTATCCCCATCCTCACTTGGGAAGGTTCCTTCATACAGGATATCTACAGGCGGTTCTGAAAAGATCGTTGCTTTGGACTTTTCATACGTCTCATCTGACAGATTTTCAATGTCATAGCGAATCAGCACTCTCACATTGGTAGCTGTCTGGATTCCCAGATAATTGCTCAGTTCGTCTGCAAGCTCTTTTGCTTTGACTGCAAACGGGGGCTTTTTCTCAACGTAGACTCTTTTGACACTCATATTTTCTCCTCATTTCTGTACAGCGGTTGTCCATTGCCTTAAACTATGGCAGGGCAGCGGCTGTCCGTATGTAATTTCCTCTATACGGATATTTCCGTATTTATTCGAATCCTCCCAAATGATACGGATATCCGTATGCATTCGGATTTTTTCGAATCCATCATGACTATTATAACATTTTAAGCCTTTGTTTCAATAGAAAGTTTTCCTACTGGAAGAAATATTTTGCTTTTGGGTAAAATAAGTGAGACAACTTACATAAAACAAGTTATCCCACCTTCATTGCAATTCACACACAGGCTTTGTGATCGCCCATTACCATGACACGTTTTCCCCATCATCTTCTTCTGACTCTACTATGCTGTCATCCGCATCCACATAAATTTCTTCCTCAGATTCCTGGGGTACATTAGAAGAAGCTGCCTCCAGTGCCATCTTCATCAATACTTTTACATCTTCCGGCTCCATTTCCATAGCCTTTGCCACTTCCTCCAAGGTAGCCTCACGCTCCAGCTTTTCTGCCAACATCCTGGTAACCTGATCCATACGATTCATAACAGCAGCCAGTTTTTCACCAGCCATGCTGCTTTCCTTTTCTTCAGAAGCATAATCCTCCAGACACGCCTTTACATATTGTTCCATATATGCCGTAAATTCTTTTCCATCTGCCGGTGTACCTGCAGCAAGAGGATCTGCCAGTCCAGGAAGCAAGGGTGCAGGCATATGGTCATTGGCATAGTTTTCTACCGCCATGGTCAGTGCCAGATTGGCTTCGCTGATCAGATCCTCAGCAGATAAACCGGAACCTGTAAAACCGCCTGTAATCTGCAAAGCCCGGTACAGATTGCCCTCTACCAGACGGTTTCTGGCCTCTGTATCACCCATTACTACCTTTTTTATCAGGGTATCCTGCTCAGCTTCATCACAGACACTGATTTCCTCAAGTTCTTTCAGATACATATTTAAATACTTTACATCTTCCTGATACTTTTTCATCAAAAATGTCCTCCTCTTTCTATGTTCGCAGGATACCCTGTTCTATGTACAGATTACAGATTTTCCCTGCGGATAATTTTGAAAATTGCTGTGTTCTCCATTACCAGAGGATTGTTGTGGGTAAAGAACACAATTCCCTCTGCCGGTGCATATACCACATTTTTCACATCACCTTCAAATGGGTCTATCACCTCAGCCAGAGGCTGGCCAGCTGTCACTTCTTCTCCATGCTGTACCAGTCTGCGGAAAATACCTCCACAGACAGAGGATATGGTTATCATCTCCCGTTCCTTAATGACACTGGACAAATACCCTGCACAACAGCTGTACCGGAGAATCCCCATTCTGGTCAGGAAACGCAGTACAGCAGTAACTGCCATGTGGGCACTTTCTTCATCAATCTGATTGGTTTCATTGGTATAAACAGAAAATGCCTTGGTATCCCATATCTGCCAGTTATAATTCAATGTAGTCGTATCAAAAGGACTGGGCTGACGCAGTACTACGTAAGGAAGCCCAAACAGACTGCCAAGGCTTGGGGAATGATAACCTGTCTCCATCATACGCACATGAGGCATAAAATCCCCCGGCATGTAAAAGCTGGAAAACTGAATTCCGTATTCATATCCCTGAACTGCCTGAAAGACACCGTCTGCAATGCGCTGTGTGGTTTCCCCCTGGCTGTATCCTGGAAACATCCGGTTAATATCCGTATTGTCATTTCCCCAGAACCGCTTCCCAATATTCATGGAATAATGATTCACAGAAGGAATCACCAAAATTTCATGATCCTTTGCAATGGCTCCCTCCTGTTCCAGCTGTTTTAACGCATGAACCAGCTGGGAACAGATGTATAGCTGCTGCACTTCGTTTCCACGAATGGCACCTACAATACAGGCAGATTTTTTGCCACTGCCAAACCGATATCCATTAATGCCCATATCCTCACGATACAGGGACTTGATTGTATAAATAACTTCTTTATTCATCGACCGTTACACCTCCTAACACCCGGGCAATCAGAGAACCTTCCATTACATTGGGATGTTCCCGGAGGGTAAACAGCATTCCTCTGCAGGGAGAAGTCAGTCTTGCCAGTACTTCTCCATTCAAAGGATCAATAATATCACCAATATGATCTCCCTGTTCCAAATGCTTCCAATGCTCTACGCATGGAATAAAAAAGCCGGAAGCTTCCGCATTCACAAAATGTACTTCTCCATCAGTAGATACAATGGGTTCTTTCACTTCCGGGCACGCTCCGTCCCAGATCCCGAGGTGTGACATCAGGTTGAACAGTCCCGCTGTCAGCTGGTCACAATATTCCTTGGTTACACGAAGTCCCACACCCATCTCTACTACCAGGGTAGGCGTATTGCGCACATTCAGACTATGTGCCAATGTAGACTGCAGCACCGTAGCAGCACTGTGAATCCACAGATAATCTACATTTAAATGCTTTGCCAAAGGCAGAAGGACAGGTGCTGTCTCTTCACTCATGCGTACCTGTGGAATTTCCCGAAGAAACACATTACTGGCATGAATATCCACACAACAGTCTGCTCCTGCAATGTCCTCAATGATCTTGTATGCCGTATACTCACACATATGACCCTGCTTGCTGCCTGGAAATATACGATTTAAATCCAGGTCAAACATGGGCACACCTCTGGTTACACTGTCAATTCCCAGTGGATTGATGGCCGGATATACATCTACAATGCCTTTTAGGTGTTCCTTCTGTTCCTTGATCCGCCGCACGACCTCATAACAGACATACTGCCCTTCTAATTCATCTCCATGGGTGCCTGTTACGATACAGATTCGTTTTTCCTCTCCCGTAAGAATATCCGGCTGCAGACGGTTCTTGGGAATCACCATATGCTCGTCTACCGGCAATTCTACTGATACTACATTTTCTACCATGCTTTCCTCTTTCCTGCGCAAATATCAGCGCATCTCGTATTAGTGACGCAGGAGCATATTGAAATGCTTTTTGCATATACTGTCTTTCCTATTATAACACAGTATAAATTACAGCGCAAACCCCCTGAACATTTGTGATGATTTCATTCCGGCAGTTTTGTATACCATATGCTTCTTATGGACAGTAAGCTAAACATCATGCACGGATACACAAATGCTCTGTGTCTGCTTCACCAAACCCCGAAATGACCCTCTATCCAGTGCTGCATCCTGATAATCCCTGCCTATGGAAAGCTTAATATACCGGTCATCTACCAGTATATTATGGGTAGGATCAAATCCAATCCAATACCCATTTTCATAAATCTCTACCCACGCATGAGTCACCTTTCCCTCTAACACAATTCCTGCCACATATCTGGCGGGAATCCCTGCAAAACGGCACAACGCAATCATAATGTGGGCATAATCCTGGCAGACGCCCTTTTTCTGGGCAAAGCTTTCATATGCCTGGGTATAAATGGTGGTGGTGCCAGGCTCATACCCCATCATCTGATGTACCTGCTCCATAATCTTCCATGCACCCTCATATGCACTTCCTGACTGTCCAGGCATCTCTCTGGCGAACTCTAACAATTCTCCTTTCAGCTGCGTATGTGTGGAAGGATAGCGAAACAGGGGGTTCAACGGTTCCCATACTCTGGCAGATAAATCAATTTCCACGATCCCCTCTGAACCAAACTGAAAAAAACTATGGGGACTGGCGCAGCTGCCGTGACAAGTGCGGTTTCCAAAACAGTCTTCTTCAAATTTTACAAAACACTCCGGCTCCACCCATCGTTTTTCTTCTACCTGTTTTTGCACTGAATTACAATAAGGCAGAAACCGCAGTGCAAATGTATGGTTGCTTACATAACCATTAAATTCCAGTTTCGTATCATAGCGATATTGTAATCTTCTCATGTTCGTTTTCAGCTCCTCTTTCTTACTGTACCTGCCCAGAAAAAGCCTCAATCTGTTACCGGCTTCTGCTTGGGATAATGAATTTTATTTTATCATATAATTCTTTTTATGCAAATACGTACTTTTGGATTATGGAAATGACTTGTCCTATTGCATCATTTCATTTTTATTTTTTATCCTTTCTGCAGCCCTTCCCAGAAAGCTGCTATCCCTCCAGCTACATTCTCCCTGCTCACCAGCAGATACCGGCTCCATTCCTCCGGAAACAGATCCATATACTCTCTCCGCAAGAACCGCTCGTCCAACAGTGCGATCACCCCGGTATCCTCCGGTGTACGCACCAGCCGTCCGGCCGCCTGCAGCACCTTATTCATACCCGGATACAGATAGGCAAAGGCATATCCATTGCCCTCTGCTGCATCAAAGTGCCGCTTTAACAGCTCACGCTCCGTACAGATCTGGGGCAGACCTGTACCCACAACGATCACCCCAATAAGCCTGTCTTTCTGCAAGTCAATTCCTTCCG
This sequence comes from Lachnospiraceae bacterium, assembly GCA_045127535.1. Taxonomy (GTDB): domain Bacteria; phylum Bacillota; class Clostridia; order Lachnospirales; family Lachnospiraceae; genus UBA2942. The sequence goes on from JBGVQN010000005.1 coordinate 30,103, forward strand.
AAAAGCTGCCCCCAATGACACAAAAGCCAATGCGCCCGGTATCGCCCCCTTCTGCAAACTGCTGCAAAAAGGCAGTGCGCTGTGCCTCTGACATGCTGCTTGCCTGTACATACAACAGTACCTGACGGCCTGCAGCTTCCACCCGGCAGGATTCGGTGCAGTGAGGACTTTCTATTTCATCTGTATTGGTTACCTCCCCATTGCCCCCATCCGGCTCTGCACAGGTCCCATGCAGCGTCTCTGTACAATAGGTCACAAATGCCTGCTTCACCTGCTCCAAAAACTGGTAAGAGGGGAAGAATACCAGATAATTCCCCTTCCTGCCCTTGGTGATCTGCCAGATATACTCTGCGATCCTGCGATACTCTCCCGGCCCCCGTCTGGTGTACTTGCTGGTCACATCCCTGCCAATGCACAACAGCCTGTTTTCCTCCGGGAAGGGGGACGGCACATATACAGAATAGTCTGACTTGTTGCCGCTTAACAGCCGCCTGTAATACTGGATCGGCAGCAGCGTTGCAGAAAAAAACACCGTACTGATGCCCCTTGCCATACAGTTTTGCAGATTTCCCGCAGGATTGACGCAGTACAGCCGCACCATAAACCGCCCATCCTCCAGCAGCTCCATATAAAATGTATAGTTTTCATCTGCCAGCTCATAGATCTGCAGAAAATCCCGCACTGTAAAGAAAAAGTCCCCAGCCTCCTTTGGCAGCACTGCATCCGGGTACAGGTCAGGGAATTCCTGCAGGTCTGCAAAGATCCGCTCCAACACACGCAGCAATCCGCTGATGTCCTGATCCTCAATGACCTGATAGGTTTCACAGCTGCGCTTTAGGGTCAGCAACTCCCTGTTGCAGCGGTTTAGCTTTTTTACGATATGGGGATACCCCTGGTACCACTTTTTGGCCTCCAAAATATCCTCTTTGATCAGGGCTGCGCTGTACATATCTCTGGCTCTGTCCACAAGGTTGTGGGCCTCATCCACCAAAAACAGGTATTCTCCCCGCTCTCCATCTGCAAAATACCGCTGCAAATATACATTGGGGTCAAATACATAATTATAATCACAAATGATGCCATCCACCCATTCGCTCAGATCCAGACTCAGTTCAAAGGGGCACACCTGATGCTTATGGGCATACTTTAAAATGGTTTCCCGCTCCACTGCACGCTCATGGCAAATCATATCATACACTGCTCCGTTGCTGCGGTCAAAATACCCTGCTGCCATAGGACAGGACTGAGGATTGCAGTCCATTTCGGTCAAAGGGCAAAGCTTTTCCTTGGCAGTAATGGTCATATAGGTCAGCTCCATGCCCTGCTTTTGCAGGATCTTCATGCTTTCCTCTGCCACTGTCCGGGCTATGGTTTTGGCAGTCAGATAAAATAATTTTTCTGCCTTACTCTCCCCTATGGCCTTGACGCTTGGGAAAATAACAGACAAGGTCTTGCCAATGCCTGTAGGCGCCTGGATAAACAAGGTCTTTTCTCTGGCAATGGTGCGGTAGACCGCCACTGCCAGGTCCTTTTGCCCCGGACGGTAGGGAAATGGAAAGACCAGCTGCTGCAGGGAGGCATTGCGCACCTGCCTGTGGCAAATGAGGAAGGCAGCCCATTTGGTATACTCCCTGAAATAGCCGGTAAATTCTTCCTCCAGCCGGGCGTAGGGATAGACCTCCTGAAACTGGTTGATCTCCTCAGACTCTATGTTGCAATAGGTGACCTGGATGGTGACCTGCTCTAATTGTCGCTCAGTGGCATAAATATATCCATAACAGACAGCCTGTGCGACATGCACAGGCTCCGGGGCTTCTATGTGGTCTACTCTGCGGTAGGTGCCTTTGATCTCATCAATGGTCACATGACCATCCTCTGTCAGGATGCCATCTGCACGGCCTTCCAGCGCCAGGTCAATGGTGATCTCCTGACCGATCTCATAAGGGAAATCCCCAGGATCATTGCGCAGCTCCTGCAGGTATGGTTCAAGAGAGACGTTGATTTTTAAGGGTACCTCTGCCTGATAGGCAGAGCCCATACGCTTTTGTATCATCCGGTGGATACGTCCGCCCTCTAACATGGCATCCTTGCTGGCACGGCGGCGATTGTCGATGTCACCGCTTTTTAAGACGAACTCCACCAGATTTCGAACGGAGAGTCGAATCGTATTGTGAAAAACTTTGTACATGTAACCCCTCTATTTATCCCTGACTGCTGCCGCTTTTTGTTTTTTCTTCCAGTTCCAACATAAACCTGTCAAAATCAGACACGCCACAGCCTTTGATGGTATATTCCGTTGCGATCTGATTCACCCATTTACGGAATTGCACCGCCCGTTCCGAATTTACTTTAAATCCCACTGCAATGATCATTTGCAGGGAATAATGATTTACTGCCCGCTCAATCTGGCGCGAGCCTTCGTTTTGAACTATCCGAAATTTTCGGATAGTTGCATCCTCCTGTAACTCGCTGTCCTCAAATATTTTTTTGATATGATAATTTACCGTGCGGACATCCACATCATATAAAACTGCCATCATCTTCTGTGTCAGCCATATATTTTCATCTTCATAACGCATCTCCACACTTGCATCACTGTCTCCGGTAGAGGCCACAAAGGTCAGATATTCCGCAGCGGAAGAACGGATTGATACTTGTTCTTCTCTCTTTGCCATATTTCCCCTCAACCTTTCTGTTAAAACTGCATATTGATTTTGCTTACATAAATCCATCAAAACAGAAAGTTTGTTCTGTTTTATAAATACAGTATAATAATTTCTGTCCTTTTCTACAACTGTTTTTTATCCTTTTATCTGAATTCCTGCACCCCTGTCCCTTGCTCCATCACTGAAACAGCCTTCCACTGTCCCTATCCTTACATTTTCTGCAATTCACTTCTTTTGGTGCCGATCTGGAATTTACCCATCAGCATATTGGATACGATCACCTCCATATCCTGTTCATACCCATAGGTATTGTGAATGGTTTCGATCAGGTCTGTATCCGGTGTCAGGTTGATTTGCTTACACACAAAATCACCGGCAGGTATTTTGATCATATTGCCTGTATCAGGTACATCCTTGCGCACGATTTCAAAAAAAGCCTGGCTTGTGATTTGATCTGCTTGTATGTGGATCATCAGGCCCGCTGGAAATACTGGAGAAAGATCGTTTTGCTGGGCATAGGCATATAGTCTGGCAGAGGTTTCTTCGATGCTTCTAATATCCTTTAAATCCCCATCATAATCCATCGTCACAAATGTCCTTTCAATAATAGGCCGTGTATAGATGCCCTGGGAATCCACATACTGCTTGTTGACTTCCAGGTATCGTAAGGTGTATTCGATTTTATCCAGCTCCATTTGTATCTGCCGGATCTTGTTTTCTGCCAGCTCCTTTCCAGTCTCATACAGCTTGTCATTCAGGATATAGCGGTTCCCATCTTTAAAGTCGCTTAATTGCTTTAATGGGATGTCCAGGCTGATGCACAAAAGTATGGCATCCAGTACGGACAGCTGATCCGGAGTATAATAGCGATATCCGGTTTTGGGGTCGGTATAGGCAGGTGTCAGCACACCCAGTTTCTCATAGTATCTAAGAGAGTTGATATTGATATGACGCAGCTTAGCAAATTCGCTGATGGTAAATCCATACTTCACGTTTATCCATCCTTTCCAAATTGGTATTGACTCTATTATTATAACAGACTTTATAATAATTTGATTGAAAAAATTTAAGGAGTAAAGAAATATGAGTAACACGATTTCAAAGAGCAATCCCCTTGGTACAGAGCCAATTGGAAAGCTGTTATGCCGTTTTGCCATTCCAAGCTGCATTTCATTGGTGGTAAATGCAATTTACAGCATGGTAGACCAGATATTTATCGGGCAGGGAGTGGGCTATCTTGCAAACGCTGCAACCAATATTATTCTGCCTTTGATGACAGTGCAGATCGCACTGGGTGTGATGCTGAGTGATGGTACCTCAGCATTTCTCAGCCTGCAGCTGGGTTCAGGAGAAAGTAAAAAAGCAGCAAAGGGCGTAGCCAACTGCATTACCCTGACCATACTCATGGGAATTCTGCTGTGCGTATTATTTGAGCTGTTCTTAGAGCCATTGTGTAATATATTTGGAAGCACCGATAAGGTTTTACCTTATGCTATGGAGTACGGACGGATCATAGTCGCCGGATTTCCTGTTTCCATGATCAATTATGCACTGGCTGGCGTCATTCGGGCAGATGGCCGTCCAAAGGAAAGTATGATCGGCATGCTGATCGGCTGTGGTACAAACATTATTCTTGATTATCTGTTTGTCATGGTGATCCCGTGGGGCATCGCCGGAGCTGCATGGGCTACTGTCATCGGACAGGTCTTAAATGCCCTTTACTATATTTATCTGCTGTTTGGCTTCCAGTCCGTAAAACTGACCAAAAAAGAGTTTGCTTTCAACCGCAGGATCATTGGCAAAATCGCCACATTGGGTATGCCAAGCTTTATTACCCAGATGGCAACTGTCGTGGTCATTATGACCATGAATAATGTGATCGCCACAGTTGGCCAACAGTCAAAATATGGCTCCGAGATCCCACTTGCAGTCATCGGCATCACCATGAAGTTATGTATGATTGTGGCACAGCTTGCCCTTGGTATCGCCATAGGTGCGCAGCCGATCTACGGCTACAATTACGGCAACAAGCAGTATGACAGGGTCAAAAAGACATTCAAACTGGCGATCACAGCAAGCACCATCATACTGGTCATTGCATTCTTTCTGTTTGAACTGTTCCCTAAACCCATTATCAATCTGTTTGGTCAGGAGTCAGAGCTTTATATGGAATACGCAGTCAGATGTGTCAGAACCTATTTGTGCTGCTGCTTTATGATCGGTTCCAACCTTGTGATCTGCATTTTCTTCCAGTCAGTAGGAAAAGCAATGCCATCCACAGCATTGTCCTTCCTAAGACAGATCGTACTGTTGGTTCCTGCCATCATCATCCTTGGCAATATGGCCAGTGTAGAAGGTATTTTATGGGCGGGACCATTTTCTGACGGATTGTCAGGCATCATCAGCATCATAGTCGCAGCGTACTATTGGAAAAAGATTTTTGTGAAAGGAGAAGCAACAAATGAGCTTTAAAATCATTACCATCAGCAGACAGTGTGGAAGCGGCGGACATACCATCGGGCAGGCAGTTGCTGCCCAATTGGGTGTCCCTCTATATGACAAAAAAATCCTGGAAGAAGTGGCAAAGCGCAGCGGATTGGCAGAGGATGTCATTGAAACTGAGGGCGAATATTCTAACTCAAGCATGCTGTTTGGCATTGCTATGGGTATTTACAACGGATGGGATGCAACCAAAAGAGACACCATGCCCCTAAGAGAGCAGATCAATGCTTATCAGACAGAATTCATCCGTGAAGTGGCAGAAAAAGGCTCCTGCGTGATCGTTGGAAGATGTGCAGATTATATCCTTCGTGAAAGAACAGACTGCTTAAATGTTTATATCTATGGCAATGAAAGCGATCGGGTCAACAGAATCATCACAGAGCATCGTGTGCCTGACTTTGAAGCAGAGGCTCATGTAAAGAAAAGAGATAAAAAAAGAGCAGCCCACTACAAATACATAACTGACCAGGAATGGGGCAATTTGAAAAATTATAACCTCTGCCTTGACAGCAGCAAGCTGGGCATTGAAAAATGTGTGGAGCTTATCATAAGCTGTTTACAATAAGAGGGGTATTTTGGCAATTGTGAAACACATACCGGACGCTTTGTGAAGTGCCTGTCAGAAAATATTTTCCCGCGACGTATCATTCATGATACGTTTGCATGCTCTCGCTTCGGTAAAAACGCAGCGGTACTAATAAATTTTGCGCCTGTGGCGCAAAATTTAAAGTGCCGGCGTTTTCAAGAGTCCTGCTTAGAAAACATTTTCTTGCAGATACTTTCCAAAGCTGGTATTGGATGCATCTTCGCAATTGCCTAAAAGGTTTCAGTGTAAGAAAGGTGATGCACGCTCATCTGATTTAGTGCTGCAAATTGCAATTACAAGTGGCAGAATGTATTTGATCCATAGGGATTCCTCTTTGGTATGTTGCATGTGCCTGCATGCTGCCTCAAGAAGAAACTCTATGGATCATTGGATGCATCATAATTTATTCAGTGTTTGTATTGGACTATCTAAGGGGGCTTGGATCGTCCAATATTTTATCCTGCAGACATCACTTAGTCTGGAAACGTAAGCAGATCAATTTTAAAGGTGAGCCAATACTTTATAATGCTCCCATCGTCCGCATGGCTATCAATATCTGTTCCGGCAGTGTCTGTATCTCCGGTACTAACAGCAAGCTGTTAATAAATGGTGCAATGGTAGAAATGATCGTTAACAGATTTGCTCCGTCTCCTAAGTATTCTCTGAATGGTTGTGTCTATCACTGATAATCCCAAGTCCTACTACTTCCTGATCCCATTCATCCGCACCACCTGGAACAGCACCTTGGTGATCACACAAGTCAGCACACCAGCCACGATGGCCTCTGGCACACCGCTGCCTACAATGATGGCCAGTATCGCCCCATACAGGGTGTCATAAGCCTTTCCTGTAGCTGCTGCATACTCACTGCCAAAAAACAGATAGATCATGTTCATTACCAGCAGGGTATTGGTCAGGGAACCTACCACACCGGCCACTGCCAGTGATACCATCTGAACCACACTCTTTCCTTTTCCTGCCGCCAGCTTTTTCAATACACCCATCATCAGCGTAAACACATAATATGCCACCACGCCGATCAGGATACGGGGCACCAGACAAATGATCAGACTGCAGAAGTTACCGCTAAACTCCCCAACAGAATAAAAGGGGGAAAATACAAACGAAGTCAGATTTGGACTGGTGGTATTCTTAAACAAGCTGGTGAGACCAAACACCAATCCAAAATATGCGCCATACTTCGGGCCCAGCAAAATAGCTCCAATAATCACCGGCACATGGATAATGGTGGCATTGATCACGCCCAGAGGGATATACCCCAGACCCGGCACAAAGGCCATTACCAGAATCACTGCTGTCAGCACTCCGGCCATTACCATTTTCATTGTTTTCTGAGACTGATTCATACAAAACCTCCTGCTACTGTTCCCACGATTTGGCTCTCTGTCTCAAAAGAACCTGGGATACAATGCAATTTCATTATAAACCATGGGCATTTCCTGTCAAGATTTCCCGAAATTGTTCCTGACAAAACACACTGGCCTCCATAGCGCCCTGATACCTAAGACAGCCGTGCTGCTGCACCAGTAGCACGGCAAGAACGACACGCCACACTGCGCCATGATACCGGATACAGCCCTGCTGTACCCTCCTGTAACGCTTACAGCTCAAACAGTCTCCTGTTTTTTGCCAATGCGCCTAACAGCAGCATGCCCATCACTCCACAGCAGATGATCTCACCAATGGTCACTGTGACCAGGGAAAACCACACCGGTGTAATGCCGTAAGCATAGTACAATACCGGAGGGATGATCACTGCATTTGCCACAATAGGCGGTACCGGCGCCAGCCATTTGCTTTTCCGGCGCAGGCAGTACGTCCCAATGGCACCGATCAAAGTGGCTGCTGTGCCAAATACGATGTCCGGCAGCGCTCCCCCTGCCAGTATGTTGGAGATCAGGCATCCAATGGTCACTCCCGGCACTGCCGCAAAGGTAAAATACGGCAGGATGGTCAATGCCTCAGAAAAGCGGATCTGTATGGCATTGCTTGCCAGTCCCATGGCATTGGCAACCATAGTCAATACAACATAGAGGGCAGCGATCATAGCTGCCTGGGTCATTAACTGTACGTTTTTTTGTTTCATTGTTCAATTCTCCTTTAGTTTTGTTTTAAGTGAGGAAGGTTTCGAACTCACTTTGCATTGATAACTGCCTCTTTATTGTAGCACAGTACCGAAAAAATACAAGCAGGGACTGCGTACTTCTTTGTGGCACCACTTTTTTACAGGCTTTTGGCATGTTTTCTCTTGTAACACAGCACTTTCCGAACTGTTCCCGTTAAATTGTATGATTTGTTGCAAAAATTCGCAAAAATCCTCCAATAAATTGTTGACAAACTTTTCGTCCTGTGCTATTATAAACAAGTCGAGTGACAAAGGGGCATAGTTCAATGGTAGAGCTGCGGTCTCCAAAACCGTCGATACGGGTTCGAATCCTGTTGCCCCTGTAGGACAAGTGTGAAAGCACTTGTCCTTTTTTTGTGAAAAATGTTCCAAAATAGCAGCTGGTGGTGTTTCAGGGAAGTAAGAGGGCATATTGTTGATGCGACGTGTCACATGTGACACGTTTGACACGCTCTCGCTTCGGTGAACAGCACCCGCTGCTCTGATTGATCCGCTCATTACCAACATGAGACAGCTTATCGTGAAAACAACTCCAACATCTCTCCCACATGCTGTATGGGGATCACACGCATCCCCTCCGGTATCTGCAGGCCTTTCATGGATACTGCCGGCAGGATACAGGTGGTAAAGCCCAGCTTGCCTGCCTCATTGACTCTCTGCTGCACCATGCTGATGCCCCGGATCTCTCCGGACAGACCGATCTCTCCAAATACCAGTACGTCTTCGCCTATGGGCACATCCCGGAAGCTGGATATGGCAGCCAGTACGATCCCCAAGTCCAGTGCTGGTTCGTTGACCTTGATGCCCCCTGTGATGTTGATATAGGCATCACACTGGGACAGGTTCATGCCCAGACGCTTTTCCAGCACTGCTAACAGCAGGTTCACACGATTGTAATCGGTACCGGCTGAGGTACGTCTTGGCATTCCAAAGGCAGTCTGGCAGACCAGCGCCTGGATCTCCAACAGGATGGGTCTGGTGCCCTCTATGGCGCAGGTGACCACTGAGCCGGAGGAATTCTTGGGACGGCCGTTTAGCATGTATTCTGAGGGGTTTTCTACCTGAGAAAGCCCCTGCTGGGTCATTTCAAAGACACCGATCTCATTGGTGGAACCAAAGCGGTTCTTCACTGCCCGAAGCACCCGGTACACTGCGTTGCGGTCTCCCTCAAAGTACAATACAGTGTCTACCATATGCTCCAAGACTCTGGGGCCGGCCACCACACCTTCCTTGGTCACATGGCCTACCAGGAACATGGCAATGTTTTGTCCCTTGGCAATGGACAACAGCAGGTTGGTACATTCTCTGATCTGGCTGACGCTGCCAGGCGCAGAGGTCACATCCTCCCGGTACATGGTCTGGATGGAGTCCACAATGACGATGTCCGGGTGCAGTTCTTCTATGGTTTCGCTCATGCGGTCTAAATTGGTCTCTGACAGAAAGTACAGGCTGCCTGTAAAATCTCCCAGACGGTTGGCACGCATTTTGATCTGGCGCAGGGACTCCTCGCCGGAAATATATAACACTTTGCTGCCATGGGCTGCTGTATATCTGCACACCTGCAGCAGCAGGGTGGATTTGCCGATACCCGGGTCGCCGCCTACCAGTATAAGGGAGCCTGCTACAATGCCGCCTCCCAGCACACGGTCTAACTCTGTCATGCCTGCAGAGACTCTGTCCTCCTCTGCCACGGATATGTCTGCCAGGGTGGCAGGTGCAGTGCGGCTGCTCAGGCGTTTTACATGTACGGCAGGGCCTTTCCTGGCTGTCGGTTCCTCCACCATGGTGTTCCAGGCATGGCAGGCAGGACACTGGCCCATCCATTTGGCAGATTCATATCCACATGCACTGCAGAAAAAAGCTGTATTCTTTGCTTTTGCCATCTTTCCTCCAATCTTGTATCAGGGATACTTTCATGAAGTCTGGTCAGTTCGGAAATAACCGGAAGACTGCTTTCGCAGTTCCCGGTTATTTCACAGTTCAAATCAGTACCACTGACCTCTTATCCTCAAATTTTGCTTACCCGAATCACGGATGCCATACCTTCGCTTAATTCTACGCTTACGCTCAGCTTACCGCCCATATTGGTCTTTAATACACCGGCGCTTTCTTCATCCACAAACACTTCGTACTCTCTGGATTCTTCTAAGCCTAAGGTAATCTGTGCATCCTCCGGTCCCTCTACCATGAACTCTACACCATCTGCTGCTTCCGAGAAACCGTTGACTGCAGTGCCAGGTACGGACTCGTATACGAAAAGACCGTTTTTCTCTAACTTGGTAATTTCGCAAAAAGTCTTGATTTTGTATACATCTCCCTGATACAGATAATCAGAAAGCTTTGTCTTCTGCGCTAATTCATAGTTACCAAAACTTAATGTTCCGTCCGCTTCTGTGCGGATCAATTCTGTGATTACCCCCATGGTATATCCTCCTATGTATCTTTTCCAGGCAGATCCATCTCTGCATTCCCTGTCCGGAAAATAGCTTTCAGACTGCTGTGATTGCCGCTGCGCTCTTTTCCCCCAGTGGCAGGATTTCCCTGCAATATATCTTACCTGCCAAAGCCACCCATCCGGCAGCTCTGGCAGACAAATACAAATTCATTTTTATACAGAAGCCACCTCTGTCAGTTCCTCCTGTCTGGTAAACTGCAGTACTGTTTCTCCTGCCTCATTTTTTCCGGTATCCACCAAAACAGTGTCACCCTTGCCAATGGTTCCATCTAACATGGCCTCTGCCAGTTTATCTTCTACCATACTCTGAATGGCTCTGCGCAGCGGTCTTGCACCATATTTTTCATCATACCCCTTTTCCATCAGATGCTCTCTGGCTGCCTCAGTCACATCAATGTGCATCTGCAGCTGATTCTGCACTCTTCGGTCAATGGTACCAAGCATAATATCTACAATAGAGCGGATATGTGCCCTGCTTAATGCATGAAATACAATGATTTCATCAATGCGGTTTAAGAATTCCGGTTTAAAGGTACGGCGTACCTCATCCATTACTCTGCCCTGCATAAACTGATAATTTTCTTTTTCATCAGAAACAGCACCAAATCCCAGCTTCTTTGGCTCCACAATGTTTGCAGCGCCACAGTTAGAAGTCATGATCAGGATGGTATTCTTAAAATCGATCTTTCTGCCCTGTGCATCTGTAATCACTCCGTCATCTAACACCTGTAACAGGATATTAAATACATCTGGATGTGCCTTTTCTATTTCATCAAACAGGATGACAGAATAGGGATTGCGGCGCACCTTTTCACTGAGCTGTCCGCCCTCCTCAAAGCCTACATAGCCTGGCGGGGAGCCTATCATCTTGCTCACGCTGTGCTTTTCCATGTACTCGGACATGTCTACACGAATCATAGCGCTTTCTGTACCAAACATGGCCTCTGCCAGTGCTTTGCTTAACTCTGTCTTACCTACACCGGTAGGTCCTAAGAACAGGAAAGAACCAATTGGACGCTTGGGATCTTTTAAGCCTACACGGCCACGGCGGATGGCTTTGGATACAGCAGTCACTGCTTCTTCCTGGCCTACCACACGCTCATGAAGGATGGACTCTAACTTCTTTAAACGCTCTGCCTCTCCTTCTTCTAATGCCTTCACCGGAATACGGGTCCAGTCTGCCACTACATCTGCAATTTCACTTTCTCCTACCACCGGGCGTTTTCCAGTCTTTTCCTTTTCCCAGCGTGCTTTGATCTTCTCTATCTTTTCCCGCCTGCGCTCCTGCTTTTTCTTGATCTCCCCGGCCTTTTCATAGGCTTCGGCGCGGATGGCATTTTCCTTGGCAAGACCCAGCTGCTCGATCTCCTGCTCGATCTCCTTGATTTCCTTTGGTGCAACATAGGTCTTTAACCGCACCTTGGAGGATGCCTCATCTACAATGTCAATGGCCTTATCCGGCAGGAAACGGTCATTGATATAACGGGCTGACAGCTTGACAGCTGCCTCCAGTGCCTCGTCTGTGATCTGCACATGATGGTGATCCTCATAAGCCTTACGCAGCCCCTTTAGGATGGCAATGGTTGCCTCCGGAGAAGGCTCCTCTACCATGACCGGCTGGAACCTGCGCTCTAAGGCTGCATCCTTTTCAATGCGCTTGCGGTATTCATCAATGGTGGTGGCACCTACTACCTGGATCTCACCTCTTGCAAGGCTTGGCTTTAAGATATTGGAAGCATCCATGGCTCCCTCTGCGCCGCCTGCGCCTATGATGGTATGGATCTCGTCAATAAACAACAGCACATCTCCGGCTGCTGCCACCTCCCGGATCACATTTTTGATACGCTCCTCAAACTCGCCCCGGTACTTAGAACCTGCTACCATGCCGGACAGATCCAGTGTCACCACCCGCTTATCCCTGATGGTATCCGGTACCTCACCGCTGCAGATCTGCTGGGCAAGTCCCTCTGCAATGGCAGTCTTACCCACACCTGGCTCACCAATGAGACAAGGATTGTTCTTGGTACGTCTGCTTAATATCTGAATGACACGGCTGATCTCTCGTTCTCTGCCGATCACCGGGTCTAATCTGCCTTCCTCTGCCAGCTTTGTCAGATCTCTGCTGTACTGATCTAAAGTAGGCGTAGTGGATTCTCCTTCCTTTTTGGAGGCCACCTTCTTAAAATCCTCTCTGATATCGGACACGTCCTGTCCTGCTGCTACAAATAAATCTGCATACAACCGTCTTAAATTTACTCCTAATGTATTTAACAATCTGGTTGCTGCACAGTCCGTCTCCCGGATAATGGCGATCAGAATATGCTCTGTACCAGTTAAAGTAGAATTCTGTCTTCTGGCTTCCTCCTGGCTGTTTAACAGCACCCGCTTGGCTCTTGGGGTATACCCAGCCGGCTCTGCCACATGGACTGCAGACGGTGAGGCGATCAGCTGGTTGGTCTTTTCCTCCACCTGCTGCAGCTGTACACCGTGGTTTTCCAATACCTGGCAGGCAAGGCAGGTGCCCTCCCGCAGGATACCCATAAGCAAATGCTCTGTCCCAATATAGTTATGGCCAAACTCTGCAGCAGAGGCTCTGGCCTCTGACAGCGCATGATTGGCCTTGTTGGTAAAAGAATTCATCATTATAATTAACCATGACCTTTCATACTCCAAACCACTGGTCTGGATACAAACTCATATCAGTTTCCCCTATTATACAGGAATCCTGTTAAAAAATCCATTTATTTTATGATACAAAATCCGGCAAATATTTCCGGATGTAATCTGCCCTGGCTCTGGCAAGGGCATCCCCCTCCATAGGCTTGTCAGAAAGCATCTGCAGGTTGGCATCCTGACACTCCAGCATCATGCGGTAACAGTTTGTAGGTGCAGCAGTCTCTACCAGACCGTTGCCAATGCCCCATTTTAAGCTGGAGAGGCAGTTCAGTGCTTCTGACATATCCAGCATTCTGGCATACTTTAAAATACCATAGGCCTTATATATTCTGTCCTGATGCTGGCTGTAATTCTGCTTTAAGCTCTTTTCCCGCAGTCTGATTTCCTGTGAAGCCAGATGGTTTGCAATGTTGGTAAGTACCTCCATAATATCAGATTCTGAGATCCCCAGAGTCTTTTGATTAGACAATACCACAATATCTCCCGGATTTTCCTCTAAATCACCAAAAGCGCCCTTGATCACCAGACCATACCGGCCCATCTCACGGTTTAACTTCTGTAAGCCTCCACCCGCAGACAGGAAAGGCAAATGCAGCAGTACATACCCCCGCATACCGGTTCCTGCGTTGGTAGGAAATGTCGTCAGATAGCCTAGCTTTTCATCAAAGGCATACTCAAACCTCTGGTTGTAAAAATCATCCAGCTGATTTGCCGTCTTCCAGGCTTCTTCTAAAGACAATCCCGGTACAGACACCTGCATACGGATATGATCATCTCCGTTATATACGATGCTTACAGATTCATCTCCAGATACCGTCAGTCCCATAGGATGTTTTTTTTGCTGAATGGATTTATTAATGATTCTCCGCTCTTTTAATGCCTGCATCTGCAGGGCAGAAAAATTTGCAAAGGTACTGCAGTGAAGCTCTTTTCCAAGTTCCTCCTCCAGTGCCTTGCACACACCTTGGAGAATATCTGTGAGTAATCCATTTACTGTATCAGACAACCTGCCGGGAAATGGATACTCCCGCAGGTTGCGCACCAGCCGGATCCGGCTGGCTACATATATATCAGATTGATCTGTAATTTTTTCATACCACTTGTTCATATTCGTCCTCATTCCAACGCATTTGACGGCACAGATGCTGCAATGCCGGTTACAATTTTGCTTATGGCAGCAAAACGCCCATTGATGTGCTTTCTATTGCTTCATCTGCTCTTTCAGCGCATAAATTTCATCTCTGTATACTGCAGCCTGCTCATAATTTTCTTCCTGCAATGCCTCCTGTAATCTGGCCTGCAAAAGCTTTAACTGCTCTTCTTTGTTTTCCTTCTGCTGTACAGTCTCTGCAGCCTTTTCAAAAGCCACTCCAGCCTGCTGGTACTTCGGCCGCTTCCCTGTATGAGCATTGCCCATCTGCATCTTCCGCAGATTGCCCTCAATCAATGGTCCAAATGTATTATAGCAGTCTGCACAGCCAAACTGGCTCTCCTTTACAAATTCACTGTAAGTCATCTTACAGCCCGGACAGGCAATCTGACCAATGCCCTCCGATTCCTCATCCTCTGTGGTCTGCCTGTTTCCAAATATACCGGACAGCAGTCTCATCAAAGGAAACTCTTCTCCGATCTTACCAATTTCCAGCTCGGATGCACACTGTCCACACAGGTGAATCTGGCGCTTCTTCCCATTCATAATTTCTGTCACCATAATATTGGCTTCTCTTGTCTGGCATCTTTCACACAACATACCTTGTAACTCCCCAATTCTAATTCCTGTAGTACTTTGCAAAGTCTACAAGCCGTATTCATCAAACATTTCATCAACCAGTGCATGCACCTCGTCTCTGGATACATTCTTACAGATGGCCTTGGCCATAATCACGGACAATTCAGAGCGCAGCTCCTGTATTGCCCGCATCTTATCCACATCCAGGCTGATGACAGCACCTTTACGGCGGTCAACTTTTACAAAGCCCTCCTGTCTTAGTACAGTATATGCTTTATTGACGGTGTGCATATTAATTCCTATATTTTCTGCCAGCTGCCTTACAGAAGGCAGCTGATCTCCTTCCTGTATCTGGGACATGGCTATCCCCAATATAATCTGGTTGCGCAGCTGTAAATAAATGGCTTCATCACTATTAAAATCCACATTTAAAATAATCATGTGCTGCCTCCTTTCTCACCGACAGATCAGCGCAACCGGCCGTTTCTTGTGTTCTGTAACTGTTTTTCTGCTCATTTTATCAAAACCGTATGGCTGTCACTTCCATTTGTTATACATATAATAGCACAAATAGCAATCATTTGCAATGTGTATAGACAAGAAATTTTGGCACCTTTCATTTTACAAAAAGCACTTGACGAAGTACCAACACCTCATTATAATAAAATCCGCAGAAGCTAGGGGAGCCGTTTGGCTGAGAAATGAAAGATTGACCCTTATTACTTGAACCAGATAATACTGGCGTAAGGAAGCATCTATTTCGCTGTATATGATGTATTGGTACCATAACATGTACTGTTTATGTTATATGACACATGATGTATTATATTATATATGCAGTTCATCATCCAGTTTTATATCAGTCTGCGTATCACCAAGCCTCCTGCAATATACCAAGGAGGTTTTTTTATTATGTTTCAATGGTTTTTCACACAGACCACCAACAGCTGGGAGGAGATCGTATACGTTCCCACCACTGCTGGTTATGTATTACTCGTAGTACTTCTGGCTGCTGTCCTTGCACTGTTTGCTGCTTTTTTAAAGCGAGAGCAGAAAAAACTGACAGCAAAGCAGCTTACATTCTGCGGCATGGCAGTGGCCATGGCCATGGTATTGTCATTTATCAAGGCGTTTGAAATGCCTTTTGGCGGCTCTATTACCATGTTCAGTATGTTTTTTATCAGCATCATTGGTTACTGGTATGGTGCAGGGGTAGGTATTATGGCTGGAGTAGCTTATGGAATGCTGCAGTTTATTACGGATCCTGTTTTTTACAGCATTCCCCAGATGTTAGTAGACTATCCCCTGGCATTTGGTGCTCTGGGACTTTCCGGACTGCTGCGCAAAGTAAAGGGCAAGGGCATCTTTAACGGACTGACACTTGGTTATGTGCTTGGAGTATTTGGCCGTTACTGCTTTGCAGTACTTTCCGGAATCCTGTTTTTCGCATCTTATGCAGGAGATCAGAATCCCATCCTGTATTCTCTGTCCTACAACCTGACATATATTCTGCCGGAAGCAGTCATTACTCTGATTGTACTGATGATCCCACAGGTACAGAAAGCATTGATCCGGGTTCGCACAGAGGCTGTCAGCTGACCGGTGTCAGAACATCCCTCTATCTGAGAATCGTACCCAGGCATTCCTGCAAAGAATCTTAGGAAACCAGCGGTGCACAGCATATGCATTTATAGCTTATTTTTATTTCCTATAGCTAATTTATCTTGCATTATTACCCAGGTATGGTATACTAAACATGGTATTATGTCAACCAACATGCAGCCATGTTTATGCCTACATAAACAATAGAGCTCCTGTTTCACAAATGTTCTATTGTCATGAATCAGGCGGTTCCTATGGTCTGCGTTCCGGAATACACTTTCCCTGCAGTCATATGAACCGCCTTTTACTACATAGCTTACAGCAAATGAGGTGAACCTATGCCGTGTTCCGAAGAAAAGCATGTTCCTGAGGATCATTACCACAATACACAGCTTTTACTGCGTAATTACCGCTCCGCCCGCTGGAACTTAGAACTGGAACTGTCACAGATTTGTGAATCCTGTCCTATGGATTTTGGCACATCTATTGAAGACAGGCTCCTTTCCATAGAAGAAATCGGTGTTTCTTATTATGGCAGTCATCTGCAAAGCCAGGCATCCAATGTCCGCCTGACCTGGCAGATGATTCAATATATTGACAAAAGCATTGCCCTGATCCGCAGCAAGCATCCACAAGGAGCGCTGTACTATCAGATTTTGTACTACTGTTATCTTTCTGAAGAAGGTCAGCTTGCCCTGCCGGAATTGATGAAAAGATTACAGCAGCATGGTTTTTTTATCTCCACCCGTTCCTTTTACAGGCGCAGGAAGGAGGCTGTCACGCTTCTTGGCTCTGTGCTGTGGGGATATACTTCCAAAGAGTGTCTGGATACCCTGCAACAATATATGCAGCAGCTCCAGTAACTTCTGCTATGGGTATCTGCTTCAAAAGCCGGAACTGCCGTCAACAGTTATTTTCCTTATGATAGATTGGCAGTCTCTGGCACAGCATTGGCATTGCCAACCATGCCGTCCTGCGCTATACTGAATTTGTCGCAGAAGCCTTTGGTTCTCCACCCCCAAAGTTCCCCTTTACGACACCATGCAATGCCCTGATTGCAAACTGTAGGATCCTGCAAAAACACCCTGCCCGGTGCTTCCCCACAATTTCAGCACCAGTCAGGGTGTTTTTCATTCATTTATGTTTTTCAGACCTCATTATCTGCAGTAGCCTTCCTGATTTCTTGCATCAGAAAGATCATACCTCATCAATGGCCTTGCCAATATCATGTCTCATATACTTGTTGGCAAAGGATACCCACTCTGTAGCTGCATAGGCATTCTTTCTTGCTTCCTTCAGATCAGCGCCCTTGGCAGTTACACCAAGTACACGTCCGCCATTGGTCACGATCTGACCCTCAGCATCAAACTTGCTGCCTGCATGGAAGCAGTAATAGCCATCCTGCTCCTGAAACTTGTCTAAGCCCTCAATTGGGAAGCCCTTTTCATAGTGTACCGGATAGCCCTCAGAAGCCAATACCACACAGACTGCAGCATTGTCCTCAAACTCTAATTCCATCTGGTCTAAGGTACCATCGATACAAGCCTCAAATACTTCCACAATGTCATTCTTCATACGAGGCAGCACTACCTGAGTTTCCGGGTCACCAAAACGTGCATTGTACTCCAATACCCTTGGTCCCTTTTCAGTCAGCATCAGACCAAAGAAAATAATTCCCTTAAACTCTCTGCCCTCTGCCTTCATGGCATCTACAGTTGCCTGATATACATACTGCTTACAGAATGCATCTACTTCTTCGGTATAGAATGGGCTTGGGGAGAACGTACCCATACCGCCGGTATTGAGTCCCTGATCTCCGTCCAAAGCACGCTTGTGATCCTGTGCAGAAGTCATAATGCGGATGGTATTGCCGTCTACAAAGCTCAGTACAGATACCTCACGACCGGTCATAAATTCCTCAATGACGATCTTATCACCTGCAGAACCAAACTGCTTGTCCATCATCAGGGTCTTTACGCCCTCTTTTGCTTCTTCTAATGTATTGCAGATCAATACACCCTTACCCAGTGCCAGACCATCTGCCTTTAATACAGTTGGCATTGGTGCTGTCTCTAAATAAGCCAGCGCTGCTTCCGGGTCAGTAAAGGTCTCGTAAGCTGCAGTAGGGATCTGGTACTTCTTCATCAGATCCTTGGAAAATGCCTTGGAGCCTTCCAGGATCGCTGCATTCTTTCTTGGACCAAATACACGTAAGCCTGCTGCTTCAAATACATCTACCACACCGCCTACCAACGGGTCATCCATACCGATGACTGTCAGATCGATCTCCTGCTCCTTGGCAAATGCTGCCAGCTTGTCAAATTCCATGGCACCAATTGGTACGCACTCTGCAATCTCTGCAATGCCTGCATTTCCAGGCGCACAGTAAATCTTGTCTACCTTTGGACTTTGTGCTACTTTCCAGGCAATGGCATGCTCTCTGCCGCCGCCTCCAACGATTAATACCTTCATGTGGGTCTCCAATCTTTTTATCTGTAGGGCAAAATCAGGGCATTGACGGTCTTTGTATAAAAACCGGCTGATCTCATACAGGACTAAAACCAGAACGATCCTCCTGGCTCACCTCCACCATGATCCATGCCCCTCTTGCACTTGCTGTTACTTAGTGATCACTGCCTTATTGTCAACGACCTGTACCTTGCCATGGGCGATCAGATCAATGGCCTTAGGCAGGATCTTCCACTCTGCCTGCTCCATAACACGCAGCTGCAGTGTCTTGGCATCATCTCCCTGCTCTACCATAACCGGCTGCTGCAGGATAATTGGGCCGGTGTCCATGCCATCGTCTACAAAATGTACCGTAGCGCCAGTCACCTTGACACCTCTCTCCAATGCCTTTTCATGCACCTTCAGGCCGTAATAGCCTACACCGCAGAAGGAGGGGATCAGAGATGGATGGATGTTAATGATGCGGTATGGGTAGCGGGCAATGAGCTGCAGCGGTATCTTGACCAGATATCCTGCCAGCACCACCAAATTTACCTCATAGGAATCAATGATCTTTACCAGATCCTCATTAAATGCCTCTCGATCCGGATAGTCCTTGGGAGAGACACACTGTGCCGGGATCCCATGCTGCTTTGCACGCTCTAAGGCATATGCACCGGCATTGTTGCTGATGACAAAGCCGATCTCTGTATCTGTAATGGTGCCGTCTGCGATCCGGTCGATGATGGCCTGGAGATTGGTACCGCCTCCACTGACTAATACACCGATTCTTAACATAAGGTCACACCCTTCTCTCCGGCTACTGCCTTACCTACTACATAACCATTTTCACCTGCTGCTGCAATGGCTGCAAGTGTCTTGTCTACATCTGCAGGATCTACGCCGATCACCATACCAAGACCCATGTTGTAGGTGTTGTACATCATCTTTTCTTCGATGTTGCCGGTCTTAGCCAGCAGTGTGAAGATTGGAGGAATCGGATAGCTGTCCTTCTTTACCTCTGCGCAGATGCCTTCCGGCAGCATACGTGGAATATTTTCATAGAAACCGCCGCCTGTAATATGGCTGCAGGCCTTTACCTTTACGCCGGCTTCCTTAATGTTCTTTAATGTCTTTACATAGATCTTGGTAGGTGCCAACAGCGCTTCGCCTAAGGTGGTGCCTAACTCATCATAGTATGTAGACAGGCTTTCCTTGGTCATATCAAACACCTTACGAACCAGTGAGAATCCGTTGGAATGTACACCGGAGGATGCAATACCGATCAATACATCTCCATCCTTTAAGTCTGCACCGGTGATCATATCCTTCTGATCTACAATACCTACTGCAAAACCAGCCAGGTCGTACTCGTCTACAGGATAAAAGCCAGGCATCTCTGCTGTCTCACCGCCGATCAGGGACGCGCCGGACTGCAGACATCCTTCTGCCACACCCTTTACGATGGTAGCGATCTTTTCCGGATAGTTCTTGCCGCATGCAATGTAATCCAGGAAGAACAGCGGCTCACCGCCTGCACAGGCAACGTCATTGACACACATTGCCACACAGTCAATGCCGATGGTATCATGCTTATCCATAATGAAAGCAAGCTTCAGCTTTGTACCTACACCGTCTGTACCAGATAACAGCACCGGATTTTCCATATCTTTAAAAGCGCCCATTGCAAAACCGCCGGAGAATCCGCCGATATTGCTTAATACTTCAGGACGCATGGTCTTCTTTACATGCTCTTTCATCAGCTCTACGGACTTGTATCCAGCTTCAATATCTACACCAGCATTCTTGTAATCCATTGTAAACCCCATTTCTGTGCAGCTTGTTTGTAAGAGTGCCTGCGGATGCCGCACTGACGCAGTTCCTCTGTGTAATAATGGCTTCTGTCCGGCAAAATCCAGCAGCTTGTGCAGCAGTGCCTGCTGTATTCATCTCCTGCGGTTTTGTTTCTGCCATGCAGTGCCTTTCTTCAACTTAGCTTAACCCAATCTTGCATTTTGTGCAAGATATTGTTGTATTTTTGTGAAAAAAGTTGAAAACAGTCTGTTGGAATCTGTATTTTGGGAAACAGACTGTACAAACCTGTTTTTACATCTGCTCTAAGTATGCCTGATACTTGATTTCCTCTAATTTGGCTGCCTTTTTGTCTACCATTTCCTCTAAGGATCTTGCATAGGCTTCCACACGGGCGCTTAACTCCGGATCTTCGATGGCTACGATCTTGGCAGCCAGGAGGCCGGCGTTTAAGGCACCATTAATGGCTACAGTTGCTACCGGGATCCCTGGTGGCATCTGGCAGATGGAATAGAGGGAATCTACGCCGCTTAATGTCTTGGTCTGTACCGGTACACCGATTACCGGCAGTACAGTCATGGCTGCAGTCATGCCTGGCAGATGTGCTGCACCGCCTGCTCCTGCAATGATGACCTTTAAGCCTCTTTCCTTGGCTGTGTGAGCATATTCATACATCTTATCCGGTGTACGATGGGCAGATACCACTGTCAATTCATAAGGTACCTGTAACTGATCCAACATCTCAGCAGCTTTTGCCATAACCGGCAGGTCAGAATCGCTGCCCATAATAATTCCTACAACTGGGTTCATTTTGTTCTTCCTTTCTTTTGGAGGGGGACGCTTTCAGGAGTATCTGTGGGGGCTTGGGGACGCTGTCAGCGGGGTGGCCGGGAAATTGTTTTACGCTGGGCACGCTCTCGCTTCGGTGAAAACGCAGCGGTGCTAAGATGTCAGCCGGACAAAAACATCCGCAATCAAACTTGCGTTTGCTTCCGGCTGCTTTTATCCGTCAGCCATCTAAGTACCGGCGTTTTCAAGAGCCCTGCTTAAAAACAATTTCCCGGTCACCCCGTTGACAGCGTCCCCAAGCCTCCACAGATACTCCAGAAAGCTGGTTTCTCAATATAAGTTACAATATAAGTTACAGTAATAATTGTTGCTTATGTATCGGGCAGAAATGTAATTGCAGAAAACAGGTTCCGCAAAATTACATTTCCTTCCGTATTTTCACTATAGTCTTTTTGTGTTTGCTTTTTATTTTCTGATAATCTTTCGATACATATCATATTTCTATGAATTTCAGTGATCCATTCAGGTATCGTTTTTTAAAACGGAGCGTGCCGTTTTACTGATCAGCGGAAGCGCAGGGCTTTGTGGGCACTGCGTACCTGACGGAGCGCTTCTTCTACGGTGTCAGCGGTGGCAGTGATGTGACCCATTTTGCGGCCTGTTTTCACTTCTTCCTTCCCGTAAATGTGGATCTTCACATCCGGCTCCTTGTAGGCTTCTTCCAAGCCCAGCACCTCTGCCGGTGCGTTATGGTCGCCAATGATATTTTTCATGGCAGATGGACGGATCAGATCCGGATTGCCCAGCGGCAGCCCCAGGATACCACGGATGTGGTTTTCGTACTGGGAGGTAACGCAGCCCTCAATGGTGTAGTGACCGGAATTGTGCGGGCGTGGCGCCAGCTCGTTGACCAGTACATGACCATCTCCAGTGACAAAAAGCTCTACGCAAAGCATGCCATAGGCATTAAATGCATGGAGACAGCGCTCTGCTACGTCCATGGCTTCCCTTGTGGTTTCCGGGCTTAATACTGCCGGGACAGTGGTCTCATCCAGGATGCTGTTTTTGTGTACATTTTCTGCTACAGGGAATACTACAGTAGCACCGTTGATGCTGCGGCAGGCCAGCACAGACACCTCCTTGGTGAACGGAATGAATTCTTCGATCATCAGAGGCAGGGAGCCGTTGCCAAGGGCTTCATAGGCTCTGGCAATGTCCTCTCTGGAGGAGATCACTGCGTTGCCTTTGCCGTCATATCCTCCTGTACAGGTCTTTAAGATCATTGGATAAGTGAACTGTTCTTCTGCCTGACGGATGTCTGCAATGGTTTCTACACGCTGAAACGCAGGCACCGGCAGTCCATGCTCTTTTAACCAGCACTTCTGGTCATATTTGTTCTGAATGTGTGCCAAAGTCTCTGAGGATGGGTATACCTTATGTCCCATAGCCTCTAACTCCTGCAGCGCCTGCAGGCTGATATGCTCAAACTCATAGGTCACCACATCTACCTTTTCTGCCAGACGCTTGATGGCCTCTATATCATCAAATCCTGCTACGATGTGTGCATCTGCAATGCTGTGTGCCGGACAGTGGAGGGTTGGATCCAGGATAGCAAAATAGCAGTCTAAACGCTTTGCATCCAGAATCATCATTTTTCCTAACTGTCCGCCGCCAATAATACCGATTCTTTTCATTGGTTTACCTTCTTTATTTACTTGATTTCTATTGGATTTGTTACTGCTGTGCCAGACCATCCAACGCTTCATTTAATGCTTCTGTTCCAGGCAGTACAAAGCGGGAATCCAGAATGATGGCTGTCTTTTCGCCGGAAGCCTGCACTGCGGAGATCTCTCCCAACTCAAAATACGGGATGGTAATATCTGTATGGCAGGAGAAATATGCTTTTTCCGGCTCTGTATTGCGCAGCATGGAACACTCATTGTCTCTGGCTATGATCTCCTTGCCATCCTGGTTGTATACCGGCACATCCTCTGCATAGGAATAACAGGTATCCCCTATGGCAAAGTGAGGGCCGGTCTTCTCTGCAATGAGGATAGGCAGCTGTCTGAAAATATCATAGCGCATACCCATGGCATAAGCTGTGGTATTGGTGCCGATGGCAAACTCGCCCATAGGCAGGGTGTCACGGTTGTCCAGAAGATTTTCCTTAATATAGGCTTTTCCTTCCTCCGGGTCTGCAAAATTGCCGCAGCTGTACTCTGTGATCATACCATCTGCAAAACGGATCCGCAGATCCACATATTCCAGATCACGCAGGAACACTCTGCTGACATGAAGCAGACCGTTTGTCCCCTTTAACTGCGGGGAGGTAAATACTTCCCCTACCGGAATGTTCACATCTGCCAGACAGTTTTCAAAATTGGTCTGCGCAGAAGGATCATCCAAAGGATGCAGCGCCACCTGCAGATCTGTCTCATTGCTGCCCTTACCCTTAATGACTACATGAGTTCCTTGATCCAGCACATCGATCATGGTCTGCTGAATCTGACGGTATACATTGACATCCAGGGTATTGACCTGCATACATGCATCAAAGATCTCTGTAAACTGCGCTCCGATCTCCGGAGTAGGCAGCGCCATAATGGTAAAGCTGCTTTCCTCCTGTGGAATATATTGATTGGTGATCCGGCGCAGCTCGCTGTTTAACTCTATGGAAATGGCCTGCTGCTTTTCAGTATATTTCAGATTTTCAGGCTTGCTTGCCGGAGAGAATGGTGCTTCTCCAAATGCCTCCAAGCAGATGGGACCGCCCATTTTGGCTGCAGCCTCTTTGCAGTTTTCAAACTCTGTACGATATACCTGCAGATATCGCTCCTTGTACTGTCTGTCCAGATAAATACCATCATCAAATCTGTGGTCATATCCGTACTGGCGGTTGGCAGGCTGACTGTCAATAAATGTCTCTCTGACCACCGGACGGATGCCCAGGTCTGCAAGCAGCGGCATCATAGCCTGCAGGATGCGCTCCATACCTGCATAGTACAGCAGGGGCGCTGCATTTTTCTTATGAATATCTCTGCGGCCTACTACATACCCGGTATGGTATCCCTCTACAATGGTCTTTGCAATGTGGTCGATCTCCGCCTGAGGCAGAGAAAACAGATAGGCTGCCAGCTCTCTGGTGCTTGGGGAAATATAACGTCCATAGCGGTATAAATACCGCAGATCCCCTGCTGCCTCCTGAATAATATCTTCATAAGGAAGCTTTGCCATACCCAGACGCTCTCTGACTGCATCTGCTGCAAATACATCTGCGTAATCGCTCTTAAACCAGTACACTGCCTGCTGGATCTGGCGCAGATCCATATCATCTGCTGCCACAGAATAGATCTCCAAAAACAGCTCCATATAGATGGTCAGCTTGTCCTTACGCCTTTCAAAGCAGGCTGCAATGCCTCTGCGCAGCTCTGCAGCCACCATGGCAAGGAGCCGTCCTGCTTCTTCTCCAAACAGAGAGACTGTATAAGCAGGATTTAAAAAAGAGGTTTCGTAAGCATCCGGCATCACATCTGCATACAGCCGATGGTTCCAATTTTCCAATTCCTCTGCAGGAATCTGCAAAAAGTCCTCTGCCTCACAAACCTCCATCAAGTCTTTTAACATTCCCAAAAATGCTGCTTCTGTTTCAAAAAATGCCCGGTATGGCTCTGACACTTCTGCCTGTGCAGCGATCTGCCCCAGACGCTCTGTAGCCAGCTCATATCGTTCTGACATGGTATCACACATATGGTGTCCTCCTGCTTCTCTATATTCCCTTAACTCATGGTACTGCCCCAGATATACAGCGCCATCATTGCTGCAATCACTGCCAGGTTCAGGCCCAGCCCAGCCTTTAAGCCATTTTTATATATTCTTCCCTTTATTTTTAAGCCGCTATAGCCCAGATATGCACCTATCAGTCCAAGAAATACAATGAGCACACATCCTGCGCCAACCTGGATTCCTGCCTGTCCCTTTGCAAACAGGGAATACAGGACGCAGTATAAAAATATTACTGCTTCTGCCGCCACACACCCCAAAGAGACATAGCCTTGCCAGACATGCTTTTTTGCAGCAAAATCAATCTCCTGTCTTGCCATAATTTTCCTTTCCCCACTCTAACAGCCAGTAGCATATAACGCCAATAAATCCACCCAAAGTATTCAGTATCATATCATCTACATCAAAACAACCCACCTGAAACAGCAGCTGCATCGTCTCGATGACAGCACTGAACAGGCAGGATAAGGTTGCTACCGCTGCCGGGTGTCTCATATGCCTGAAATTATAAGGAATCAGCAAACCAAAGGGTACAAAACAAAGTATATTGCCAGCCAGATTCAAAATGGTCATCTTAATACCGATCACTCGCCAGTGACGCAGGAACCGGCTGATCTCCCGGAAAGGAATCAGGTTATAGGCATATTCTCCCTGTCCTGCTGTACGCCCCATCAGCTCTGAAAAAAACAAAAAATAACATAAAATCAGCAGATAAACCGCTAATATGAGCCTGCGTACCCACTTTCCGGCAACTGTTTCCACTTTTTACTGCCTTCCTTTTCTGCATTTCCTGCAATGATACAACGATAACTGCTTAAAAGGTTACGTACTTTTTCTTCTTTAATAACTGGGCACCATTTACAATAGATACCACTCCGGCTGCTACACCGGTTACCAGAACGATTACACCAACTGCAATGCATGCAGCTCCGCCATATCCTAAAGAATGATATACTTTCTCACTCATTATGATACCTCCTGTAATTTTTATGCATAAGGGTTGCTGTCAGGCTTATGCTCTTGCACCATACTGCTCATAATATGCATCAATGGCTGCCTTGATGGTATCGTCGATGATGACTCTGCCCTTGTATTCCTTATTATACAGATGCTCGATTACTTCTGCCATGGTTACAATGGCGGTCGTTTCGATACCGTAGGTCTCGGATACTTCTTTCAAAGCGCTCTTTTCGGTCTTCTGACCACGCTCCATACGGTCTACGGATACACACAGACCCAGTACATTGACATTGCCCTGTGCCTGAATGATGGGGAAGGTCTCCTGGATGGATTTACCGGAAGTGGTTACGTCCTCGATCATCACAACCTTGTCCCCATCCTTTAATGGGCTGCCTAATAAGATGCCTACATCACCGTGATCCTTGACCTCTTTGCGGTTGGAGCAGTAGCGGATGTCTGCATCGTACATCTCGCTCATTGCCATGGAGGTCGCTACAGAAAGGGGGATACCCTTGTATGCAGGTCCAAATAATACATCAAACTCTGTACCAAACTTGTCTGCAATAGCCTTTGCATAATACTCCCCAAGCTTGCGCAGCTGTGCCCCGGTACGGTAGAATCCGGTATTTACAAAAAACGGGGTCTTGCGTCCGCTCTTGGTTACGAAATCACCAAACTTCAGTACCTCACTGTCAATCATAAACTCAATAAATTCCTGCTTATAACGTTCCATTGTAATCCTCCATATTCAGAGAAACATTCTCTGCAATGATTTCTTTCTTAAATTACAGCAAATCATGAGCAATGGGTCTGTACCACAAATGCAGAAGACTGTAAAAACTGTAATCAAAATTCACTACTATTTTAACATAATTTGTTCTAAGCCTCAAGTCCAAAGGGAAGCAAATGATTGCGTAAATTTACCTTCGGAAATAATGGTGTAGAGTTCACCCATGATGTACTGATAAAGTATCAGACAATGACTTGTGGGTTTAATATACATCTTTTTGGTATACAAAACAAGCCCAGCTTTCTTTCTGGGCAGACTCCGGCTTATTCCTCTTGGCTGGTCTTCTTTGTAATCAAGAGGAATAAGCCTCTTTCTTA
>JBGVQN010000006.1:0-93465 GCA_045127535.1 Lachnospiraceae bacterium
TTGGCAAATTGGAAGCTGTTTCTGCTTAGTATTCGAGTATAGAAAGCATCAGTTCATAAGCTCCGCAAAATATTCTACCGGGATGTATCCCCGGACGGAAATGCCTTCTTCTGTATAGTTTTCCTCTAACAGCTGACCGTACTTGCGCAAAAGCTGGATCTTGCCGGCTTTATCATAGGGGAATACTTTTTCTACGTAAAGTTTTCTGCTGCGCAGGATCTGACTGAGCAGGGAATCTAATGCTTCTAATCCTTCCCCAGTGCGGGCAGAAATAGGAAGGCAGTGGTCGGCTTTGAAGTCTTTCTGGATGACAGAAGCTTTCAGCTTGTCCTGTTTGTTAAAGAGAGTGATGTAAATTTTGTCCTGTACCCCTAATGAGCGCAGGGTCTCATATACCACGTGCATATGCATGTCCATCATTGGGTCTGAGGCATCTACTACGTGGAGGATGATGTCTGCATATTTGGCTTCCTCTAAGGTACTGCGGAAAGCATCTACCAGATGATGGGGAAGCTTATTGATAAAGCCTACTGTATCGGTCAGAAGGATCTTGTCTCCTTCTGCCAGTTCCAGCAATCTGGTGGTTGGGTCTAAGGTTGCAAACAGCTGATCCTGTTCTAATACACCTGCTCCTGTTAAGCGGTTTAAGAGGGTGGATTTGCCTGCATTGGTGTAGCCTACGATGGCGGCTACGGTCATGCCTGCATTGGAGCGCTGCTTTCTGGCAACATCCCGATGCTGCTTTACCTGCTCTAATTCGGCTTTTAACTGGCTGATGCGCTGATGGATCAGTCGTCTGTCCATCTCTAACTTTTTCTCACCAGGGCCTCTGGTTCCAATACCGCCGCCTAATCGTGAGAGAGAGTTGCGTAAGCCCACCAGTCTGGTAGCACGGTAGCGCAGCTGTGCCAGCTCTACCTGGATCTTACCTTCACTGGTGACTGCATGGGCAGCAAAGATGTCCAGGATCACCAGAGTACGATCCATGACCTTTAACTCCAGGAAATCTTCCAGGTTGCGCATCTGTGCAGGAGTAAGCTCATCATCACAGACAATGCCAGTGGCACCAAGTTCCAGTGCCAGTTCTTTTAATTCTGCAATCTTGCCAGTTCCCAGATAAGCCTGTGACTGGGCATGGTCTAACTTCTGCACCAGACGACCTACTGTGACAGCTCCAGCAGTGGATACCAGTTCCTCTAATTCGTCCAGGGACTGCTCCGTAGCGGCTTCCTCTGCAGTGCATACTGCCACTAAGATGACCCGTTCTTTTACTTCTTCTATTTCTATCATACTTTACCTCATTTTTGTATACTTTTCGCGTATATCGGGTTTATGGTAAGCTGCAGGCATCCTTTTTCCCTTACTCAACGGTTTTTCAGATAAGCTAGTTTTCTGGCTTCTTCTTCCCCCATAGGGAACTTCTTTTCATAGGTCAGCAGCACCTGATATGCCTTTTCGTATTCTTTCTGTCTTTCATACATCACTGCCTGATTCCATAGAATATAAGGCTCCATGGTATTATCTTTGTCCAGTGCCAGTGCCTGCTCAAACAGAATTTCCGCTTCCGTATATTCCCCAAGCATCACCAGACAGGCACCTAGTTGATTGTAGCTTTCTGCAGTCTGGTATGTCTCCTGCTGCATGAGCGTTTCATATATTTCTTTGGCAGCTTCATAATTCCCCTGCTTTTCAGCACATTTGGCAATATAATAATCCGCATCTGTCAGTCCCTGGTCAGACGCTTCTGCAAACAGTTCCTTGGCTGCATCATATTCCCCTAACGTATAAAACAGCTTTCCCCTCTGGAAGATCTCCTGGAGGCTGTCTGCAGTCAGCGTTTTTGCCTGCTCTACGTAAGTCTGCGCCTCAGCAGTATACCCATACTGGGTCAGTGTCTCATAAATCATTTCATAAATCTCATATACCTGGCTGGATTCCTCCTGATTCTCTGCCGCAGCAGCAGCTACAGCACTGTCAAAATCCTCTAAAGTATACTGGAGATAGCTTTCCCCGCCTTTTAAATATAATATACCCCGGCGCAGATAATTTTCACTGGTTTCTACATTTAACTGAATGAGGGTGGTATAAGTCTCTACTGCACCATTATAATCCTTCATCATAATCTGAGCGGTGGCTTTATGGGCAAGAATGTCATAATCAATTTTTCCCACTGCTGTTCCTGTCAAAGCCACTGCCTGGTCAAATTCAGAAATGGCAGACTCATAGTTTTCCATATTCATATAAAGAATCCCCAGACCTCTGTGCGCCTGCATGGTATCCTCCATCTGCAATGCTTTTTGAAAATCTGCCTCTGCAGCCTCATATTGTTTCAGCATTAGATACGTCATACCACGATTGGTATAATACCCACTGTTCTGTCCATCCTGGGTAATGGCCTGGTTGAATTTTACCAATGCTTTGTCGTATTTTTCTTCTTCATATAAGATCACTCCCTGCTCATTGCTCTGAGCGGCATTCTGCCCGCATCCAGAGGCAGTCAGAAGGAGTGCCATCATAACCAGCCCCAAAAGCCTGCATCGTCTCTGCTTCATCTGTTTCCCACCTTTAATTCTGTATCTGTCCTCTATTGTAAGATAAACAGGGCGGAATGTCAAAAACAATAGAAAGCCCGCTGACGTGCTTTCTATTGTCATACACAAATTATTCTTCCGTTTCTTCTCCTTCTTCGTCTGTATCCTCAGGCAGATTTTGTACTGAATGGGCTTTTATTTTCTTCACCAGCTTATAAATTGCAATTCCCGCTGCCACAGGCAGTGCAAATCCACATGCGATCAGCAATACCAATCCTACAGAAGACTTTTCCTTATTTGATTCATTTTTTAATTCAATTTTCTTCATCTGTTCCACTCCTTTTTCTCCTGGCTGTACAGCTCCAGGTCTCATTATGCATATTCTGCATCAGTGTATTTTTGCCTTAACTGCCCTGCCAGATATGGTTTCAAAAATAGTATATGCTTCCAATATTTATTTTACCATTTCAGGCAATTTTTGCAATATACGGCAGTTCTTTTCTATATCATGTCTGTATGTTTTTTTGCCGGAACGCAGACACTACTTGCAGGAAATACAGCCTGTGTCTGCCAAGCTTCACAATTCATTATCGTTTGCAAGAAAATCTCTCCAGAGATTTTTGGAAAGGAATTTGTTATGAATGTTTCTGAAAAAGCCCTGCAGCTGCACCGGGAATGGAAGGGCAAACTGTCCATTGTCCCGAAAATGTCATTAGACCGCAAAGAAACCCTGTCCCTTGCCTACACACCAGGTGTAGCAGCTCCCTGTCTGGCCATTCAGGCAGATCCTGCCCAAAGCTTTGCACTGACCGGGCGTGGCAACTGTGTGGCAGTGATCACTGACGGTTCTGCTGTACTGGGACTTGGAGATATTGGCCCGGAGGCTGCCATGCCGGTAATGGAGGGCAAATGCGCCCTGTTTAAAGCCTTTGGAGGAATTGATGCATTTCCTCTGTGCATCCGTTCTCAGGATACAGAAGAAATCGTCAAAACCATTTCCCTGCTGGCAGGCAGCTTTGGAGGCATCAACCTGGAGGATATCTCTGCCCCCAGATGCTTTCAGATCGAAGCCCGCTTAAAAGAATGCTGTGACATTCCTGTATTTCATGATGACCAGCATGGCACAGCCATTGTTACACTGGCTGCCCTCCAGAATGCCCTGACCCTCACCCACCGCAGACTGGAGGACGTAAAGATCGTCATAAGCGGTGCAGGCGCTGCAGGCACAGCCATTGCAGAGCTTTTGCTGGCAGCAGGCGCAAAAAATCTGATCGTCTGTGACCGGAAAGGCGCTCTGGCTCCCCAGCGTCACGATTTAAATCCTGCCAAAAAGAAACTGGCTTCCCTGACCAATCCTAACAAGGAATCCGGCTCGCTGGCTGACGTGCTGACCAATGCCCATGTATTTATTGGAGTTTCTGCTCCCGGCCTCCTGACCGGTGACATGATCCGGGCGATGGCTCCCTCTCCTATTATATTTGCCTGTGCCAACCCGGAGCCTGAGATCCTGCCCCCTGTAGCGCTGGCAGCAGGCGCTGCAGTAGCCGCTACCGGACGCAGCGATTTTCCAAACCAGGTCAACAACCTGCTGGCCTTTCCCGGCATCTTCCGAGGTGCTTTGGATGCAAAAGCCAAAGCCATCACCCAGGAAATGTGCCTGGCTGCAGCCTCTGCCATCGCCCACAGCATTCCACCCCATCAGCTGACCCCTGATCACATCATCCCAGATGCCACAGATCTGGAAGTCCACAAAAAAGTGGCACGAGCAGTCTGCCAAACTGCCCGTGAAACAAAATAGTCCATTTGTTTTCCCAGGGTTCCATGATATACTGATGTTATCTATTATACTGAAGCAATATGGTGAATCCTGCTGTACCGCCTGCAAACTAGACTTCACAAAGCGTTCGGTAATATGGTGTTTCGCAATCGCCTAACAGGATTCATTGACATTTGCGAAACTGATTTTTCTGCATTTCTGAGCAATATATTTTTGATGAAAAGCCGTAGGAAAACGCCGGTACTTTGAAAAATTTGCTGAAAGCGGATTTTTCATTAGTACCGCTGCGTTTGACTCAGAGCGCAAGCGTGCTTTTCATGAAAATATATTGCTCAGGGATGCAGAAAAATCAGTTTCGCAAATATCTAATAACAGGATTCACCTTGAAAGGAGCTTACATATGGAAAGTAAATTTTTTGCTGCCACTAAATTGACTGAGTATATTACTGCAATTGACGGTATGGGCACAGAACGTGCCTTTTTGATCGAAGGCTCAGAACGTGCGCTGCTCATTGACGGCCTTACAGGCATTGGTTCCCTGAAAAGCTTTGTCCGGGAGCTGACAGACCTGCCTGTATCTCTGACCCTGACCCATGGACACATTGACCATGCAGGAGCAGTTTACGAATACAAGGAGTGCTTTATGCATCCTGACGACATTGCTTTGATGTACACACCCCAGCACTCTGCCATTCAGAATCGCTATGACTTTGTGGCATCTGCCAACCGTCACGCAGTAAAGCAGTACATGCCCAAGCTGGAGGATGTGATCCCTCCCTGCCCGGTGAAAACCTATCCAATTTATGACGGAGACATCTTTGACCTGGGAGGCGTCACCATCCGTGCCATCCATGTGCCGGGACATACCAGCGGCTCCATTGTATACTTAGACCCTGCCAGCCGTATCCTTTTTTCTGGAGATGCCTGCAACGGCAACACCCTGCTGTGCTTAGACGGCTCCACTACCATCCAGGAATATTATCAAAGCCTGCAGCATTTCAAAACCTGGCAGCCGGCCTTTGATGTCATGTACGGTGGACACGACCCTCGCCCCATCCCTAACACCATTATCGACGACGCCCTGCAGCTTTGCCAGGAGATCATGGCCCGCACCGATGAAAAAATCTCTACCGCTTTTCGGGGCGATCCAGCCTACCTGGGTCTGCAACGGGGTGCCAACGGTCTGCCTCTCCGGGGCGGGTATGCAAACATCATGTACAAAGAATCCATGATCTTCCAAAGACCAGACCAGGCCATCCAGGGGCAGCCTCATACCTGGCGTAATCAGGTACTAAAGCCCAATGAGCTTTAAATCATTCTGCAATTGTTACAGTAAAATGAATACCACCGGCTGAGCCGGTGGTATTTGCTTTACTGTCATACAAAAAATAGTGAAAAAGCCCAAATTGCTCTATGCCAATCCACACGCATTTCATAAGATGTGCCGCTCCTGAGAACAAGCCCACCTGCACTGATTACTTCATAACTTTATCCAATAAGGACTGGTAACTGTCAACCACATCGTAAATGACATTGCAATTGCTGATTGCTTTGAAATGTTCTTTGGCACAATGAATCTTGGATTCTTCAATTAGACGAAGTTGCATAGAGTTCATAGACCCCTTTGTTTCTGCCACGAAATAAATGTGCTTGACCTGAATTATTCACCCTCATATGGTGAAAATAGCTCAATGCCACATAGTTACTGTATTTTAACTGAATATTGCATTTCACCCAACAAGTGATAAAGAAAAAGACCTCTTTCTGTGGTAAAATAAAGGTGTCAAATCAATAAAATACCTAACTAGAAAGGGTCTCTATGGATATTTTAAACACCTTTACACTTAAAAGCAATAGAAAAATTAAAATAAATTTTAACGGAGGCGATCTGTCCTCCGATGCAGGTCTGCTTCTCATAAAAGAATTCGCCTGCAAGCTTGGTTTTGTAAAGCTTTTAAAGTCTGTATTCAAAACCAACGACAGTGCCCGCTTTCGTTATCACAAAGATGACGAGAACCTGTGGCAGATGATCTACCAGATCCTTGGTGCCTACTTTGAAGATGACTGCGCAGATGAGCTTACCAATGATCCTGTACTGACAGCCATCCTTGATAAAAAGGCACTTGCTTCACAACCTACACTGTCCCGTTTTTTCAACCGGATGGATGAAACCACGCTGGAACAGTTTTATGACCTTATGCGCAGGTTCCGTAAGGTTGTGTACGGCATAAAGAAACCACAGCTTCTGTTGCTGGATCTGGATTCTACCCTTCTTAATACCTATGGGCATCAGGCAGGGGAGGGGTTTAACTTCCATTATCAAAATCATGGCTACCATCCCCTTGTCTGCTATGATGGAATAACCGGAGATTTATTAAAAATAGAACTGCGCAATGGTACCGATTACTCCTCTACCGGTGTTGTAAATTTCCTGCAGCCACTTCTGGATGAGTTCGGAACCGATTATCCGGATATTCCTTTACTGCTCAGAGGTGACAGTGGTTTTACCAAACCGGAGCTCTATGAGCAGTGCGAAACAAACGGAGTATCCTATGTGATCCGCCTGAAAGAGAATCATCTTCTGCGGGAGCTGGCCTCAGATATTGAAGAACGTCTGAACGAGGCAACAAAAAAGGATCTGGTATCTTACGCTGTCTGCTATGGGGAATTCATGTACCAGGCAGGTTCATGGAAGTATCCACGCCGTGTTGTATGCAAAGTCGAAAAACCAACTGGCCAATTGATCCACATGTATACATTTGTTGTTACGAACATGGATTCAGTGCCTGAGGAACTGATTAGGTTCTACTGCAAGCGTGGTTCCATGGAGAACTTTATTAAAGAAAGCAAAAACGGATTTGATTTTGCCGCGGTAAGCAGTTCCTCAAAGATCGTCAATGCCAACCGCCTACAGGTACATGCTCTGGCATACAACATATTTAACTGGTTTAAACGACTGGTATTGCCTGCAAAGATGCGGAAGCAGCAGATTGATACCATTCGCCTGAAACTGCTGAAGATTGCCGCAAAGGTTGTTCGTTCAGCAAGGTATCTGGTATTCAAGCTTTGCAGCAGCTGCCCTTATAAGGATGAATTCCATGAAACGTTGGAAAACATCTGTCGATTGCAGCCAAAGCTGGAATAAGCAACATCAATGAACTTTGACAGTAAAAGAAGCAGGCGTTTAATTTACGGGGATACTATACCCTTTTTTAGGTATTTTTTCTTTCGCTGACTTTGCTTGCTGGTTCAAAATACAAGAAATCGAATTATCATGTGGGAATTAAAACCTCATGAATAACTCGGGATTATAGCTTGGAAGCAGCTTCTGTTTTTCTGTCAAATGGGTGATGATATCAAAAATAGCCAATCCCAGATTGGATTTTCCACTACTGTTGATGCCATAGATGATACCCTTTGTCACACAGCCATTTTCAATAATTTCGGAGTTAAAGTTATAATTATTTGGCAAGCCTATATCAAATGTGATTTTTTTCTGAAAGCCTTTGAAGTTTTTTACGCTGAATTTCTTTAACATAACAATCACCTTTCCTGCCTTTTTCTTTATTATATTATTATCTGCAAAAAAATTCAACTTATTCCGTATTTTTTTTACGGATAAATTGTTGGTATCGCTTTTCGGTAGTGTCAAGATTTCTTTTTTCAACAAAAGAATATAAGCTGTATAGTCATCCGTCAGGCATTATATGTCAGTATCCTCTCCTTTCTCTCCGCCCACATCACCAATACCACCCCCGCTGTCAAAAGCAACAAATCAACTCCTATGTTGCAGATCATATATCCATGCTCTATCCCCGTTAAAATCCCATACTTCTCAAAAACATTCTGCAAAGTCAGCAGATTATTTCTATAATAATATGAATAGGTGGTGCTATGCATCAAACCACTGTAGAAAACTGAGGATATCGCTACAAGAGAATGCCAGATCGTAACAGGGATCAGACTGCCCGCATATAAGGTAAGACCTGCTGCCAGCATTCCAAAACAAAAGGTATAACAGACCTGATTTAAATTTCCCAAAAAGTGCGACAGTGTAATGCTCCCGGAAGTGATGATTTCACGAATGCTCCATGTAAAATGCATACAGCCAAATACCAGAGAGCTGACCAACGCCCCTTTCATATAATGCCCCTGCTCTCCCTGCCACTTTTCACACAGCAGAGGAAGCATGATTCCGCGTACACCAAATTCTTCCATCATACTCACAGCTGTTTTGGCAAGGATGATACTGATCACCACAGACCAGTAGACCTTGAACTGACCTGCCTGCACCAGAGTCATTGGCAGCAGATTTCCAATTACAAATAATATAGTGGGGATCCCAAACAGAATACCAAGCAGCACCTTTTTCCCTTTTGCCTTTTTTACATACCCCCACCGGAGCATCAGTATAAATGCAAACGCTGCTATCATATACTTGCATATAGCTTCTATAGCATAAGATTCTGTCAGATTTGTCCCATACTGCTGACAAAATGCTGTGATAAAATTGCTGGCCAATGCCAGGAGGCACATCATTAGAATGAATAACAAAATATGTTTTTTACAAAACGCTTTCATATAGATCATCCATTTCCAAAAGTTACTGCAAAGTCTACAATGCTTTTCCCAAAGTTTACTGTTCCAGGCTTTTACAAGCATTTACGCTTAAAATCATACAGCATTTCTTGCCATTGTGAGTAAAATCGTCATAACTTCGAGTATTTTTGGAATTTTTGCGGATATTTTGTAGATACACCTTTTATTTTTGATCAGTTACAATACGCTGCGCAAATTAAAAACAGCAACAAACAAGGCTGATATGATCCCCCCAGGAACACATCAGCCTTTGATCTATCTGTACATAATTGATCTGCACATCATGTCTGCGTCTACTATTTCTCTTGCTCTATTTGGGTATTTCTCATCGTTTGTCCGCAGCACACTCATAAAAGCCGCCCACAAATAAGTCCCCAATCTCCTTGTCCTGATCCAATCAATCCATGAGCCGATAAACAAACTTACAAATTTCTCTTTCTACCTCCTGATATATGCCCATACCCTGGAATTCCTTTGTAAAGCCTGTTTTCTCCAATACCTTTATGGAAGCGATATTCTCCGCAACACAGATACCAAGGATTTCTTTTATGTTAAGCGCTTTCATAATGACAGGCAAAAAGGCACTGACTGCCTCAGTGGCATAGCCTTTCCCTGCGTAAGCCTTGGCGATGTGATAGCCTACTTCCCATGTTCCTTCGTCCAACGGCACAGCCTGCACATAGCCGATGTTCGTGCCGTCCTTCAGTAAAACCGGATAAACCAGGGGGCCGTCACCGCTTTTGTAGACGCTCATGAGAAATTCTACGGTCCCCTGTGCATCTTCGATGGTTTCGAACACTTCGTCCGGGTTGAACTTTCTGTTGTCGTCGTCAAGAGAGTTGAGATGTACCGCCTCAACCATATCAAGGGTAAATTCTGTGATTTCAAGTCGTTCTGTTTTAATATTCATAATTGGTCTCCTATTTTAAAAATTTATATGTGAATGTATAATCTTGTCATTTCAAGTTCACCATCACCTTGCGCCATACAGTAAAATTCCCAGCCGTATCGCTCGTAAAATCCTGTGTGGTCAGTCACAAGATAAACAGGAGAAATGCCCTTTGATCTTAAATCATTTACCACCATATTCAGCAGCACACCTGCTATTCCCTGTTTGCGGTGGCTTTCTTCTGTATAAACAGCACAGACATTGGGTGTCAGGTCTTTGCGGTCGTGGAAGTCGTTTTCAATCACACCCATTCCTCCAACGATTTTATCGCCGTCCAAGCAAAGATACCAGCCATACTCCGTCTGACCGCTGAGATAATCCTCCATACACGCAAGGTACGCTTCCTTCGGCACACCCCATTTGCTGTGAAACCATTGAGCCGCCTTGTCCATCAACTCAGGGGCTTCTCTTAATGTAATATAGTTCATATAGATCCTCCTTCCGGCACGCAGTACCACAAATATATTCTCCTAGTATTTTTCTTTTCGGATTATGTAAATCCGATAGCTTCGTATGCATCACGCCACAAATTAGCATTTATAAATTGAACTTAAAAATGCATTTATGAGTTGCACCCTCACTGATCCTCATATCATTGCCCTCGGGTAATTCCACTACCCCAAGAAATTCTCCCTGCAGACATTCGCAAGTTTTTCTGGACGGAGCATTATCAGGGTTACATGTGATATACAAATAACTCATATCATGTTTTCGGGCCAAGAAAAACAGAAGTTTACAGGCTTTTGCGGCATAATGGTGCCCTCTGTATTCCTCATTAATTCTATATCCGATATGTCCTCCATAGTAAAGTCGGTCAGTATATCCGACTCGTAAATCACACACTCCCATTATATTTCCGTGCAAATTGCAAATGTGAAAATGATATGCTGGTACCCAATTTTTTTCAGGATTTCCCTCAGCCAATCGATCTACAACCAATTTGATTTCTTCACTTTCCAAAAAATCCGTATTCAAAAATTGCATCATGTATACCTGCCTCCTACTAATTCCGATCTATCCCTCCACCTCAACAATCAACTCAGAGAATATTCCTGATGTGCTGATCGTATTTTCTGCGATTTCGTTTTCACTCAGCTCAACTGCTTCACCGTTTTTGCGCGTGATGAGCTTGCATTTCCTGCCGTTATTGACAAACCTGTAGTGATCTGCGCTTGCAAGGTGTACCACTGCCTTGGCCTTGAACTGGTTTACATCCAGCCTTGTACAGCTGCCTGAAATATAGATCTCATAGTCCGTCTTTGAGGTAATCTCCAGACTGCCCTCAGTGTCACGAATGTAGACCTTTTCTGCATCGCCGTCGTACTCCAGACGGCTCAGGCGCAGATCCTCAAGGAACAGCTCCTTGACGCTTGCTGATACCTCTGTGTGCTGGGTGAGCTTTTCAGGAAACAAAAGCGTAATATCCACACTTTCCTGCGCTTCAAAACGGCTCACATCCCGTTTGTTTACAAGCTCCACATCCAATTTGTTGCACTTTTCATCCAACTTCACCTTGAAAAGAGAGCCGATGTCAGTCAGGGTCTCAGAAGAAAGCACAATGTGGATCTTCTCGTCCACACCTGATTTCAAAGTGATTTTTCTTGCACCGCCTAAGTTGATGTCGAAGTGCCTCTGGGTGTCGATGTCATACACTGTCGTGCTTTCAAAGATCGTAGCCTGTTCTTCCTGCTTTTTCACTTCTTCCAGCACCAGCTCGTCAAGGGTGAGCTTAAAAAGCTCTGCAAGGATAATCATATTTTCAACATCCGGAAGACCACGCTTGGTCTCCCACTTTGTGATGGCCTGGCGGGACACACCGATTTTCTCAGCCAACTGCTCCTGAGAAAGTCCCTCTCTTAACCTGTACTGCTTTAACTTATCACCAAAATCCATTTTATCACCTTATTCCTTAATCAGCGAGTATACCGAAATCTTTCTGATGGGCATACAGATCATCACACTTATGATCATATTGACCAAAATTTGAGCCGCTGCAAACAGCATCAAAAATCCAAAAGAAACCTCAATGTGATTTTTCATAACACCCATTGTCTTAAAAACCATGTTGTAAATACAGGGCATATAGCAAAGCGCCAGGATACTGGAAAGCAGCGTTGCCAAAATCGACGCAGGCAAACATGAACCTGCTGTCTGTAAGATCAGCTGAGAGCTTGTATATCCCATAGCCTTGTAAATACCTAACTCCTGCTTTCTTCTCACAAGCAAGGACTTAATCACAATATACAGTATAAAAAGCACAATGAGGATCGTTACTGCAAAGATGGCTGCTACAAGCTGCAAAGTGATGCCCATATACATATCCTGTGCTTCACTTTGCAGCTTGTAGGTGTTGACTGTGTCTGACACCAGATCAGGGTATTGTGCCTTGTATTCCCTGGTGATCTTTTCTGCATCAGTGAAATCTGCAAGGTACACATAGAGAGATGGGGTCTGCTCCTCTGTGAAAAAGCTCTGATAGCCGGCTAAGCTGAGTTCACAAAGCTCACCCTGCAGGTTTATACTCTGAACAAAGCCTGTTACCCGGAAGCTTTTTGTGGTGTCATTGATACTGACAGCAACCGTATCTCCGATGTGAAAGCTTTCTTCAAAAGCACTGCCCAGGGCGATTTCATCAGCCTTTTGGGGATTGCTGCCCATATAGCACACATCATTTTTCACTTTTGAAAAATCTTCGCAGGCAAAGGCTGTGACTGCCTTATCTTTGATTTTAACATTGCCCGACATATATCGCAATGTATTTTCTACACAATGGTCGATATCCAGCACAGCTTCCAGCCCACTTAGGCTGTCCCCTTGCGGAACCATGACCACATCTGCTGCTTCGTCTGACAAGGCTAACATAAAGTTTTCAGGCTTCACTGCCACATTGTAGAACAATGTGCTGGAAAAAGCCACCAGGACAGTCAGTACAAAAGACACAAGAAAGAGCATGATATTCTGCTTTTTGGAAGCGATCATCTGCTTGCACACAAGCAGGAGCTTGGTGTTGCCTGCAGTTTCTTCAAGAGGCAAGTGATTCTTCTTTGCACTTTTGGAGCCGGTATTGCCTCTCAATCCATCAATGGGCTGTGTCTTTTTGATCTTTCCTGCAGAAAGGAAGGTGAAGAAGGTCACAACTCCTGCAAGCACACAAGCAACACAAATGCAGCTCAACAGATCAAAGCGGATGTCAAATGAAAAGCCTGACTGGACAGTCAGCACCGAGCAAAGCACAGGCAGCAAAAGATAGGAAAGCCCAACCCCAAGGAGGGCAAACAGCAGGGCAACCAACCCATACGGCAGTGTGATACCGGCTACGATCTGTCTGCTTGTATAGCCCAAAGCCTTGAGTACGCTCATATTCGTAATTTCAGACTCAATGGAATTTTTGACCTTGAAATTACTGAGAAACACGCTGACCACCAGTATGATCAGTGCAAAGGCAGTTAAGATCAGGATCAGCAGATCGCAGACCATGGTACGTGTGCCCTTTACACTTTTACTGTCAAGAATGGATAGTGTCATAACACCCTTATCCTCCAGCGCTTGACTGACGTCTTCTTTTGCCTCATCAAGATTTGCTCCGTTCTTGACGCTCATGGAATATTCCACCACAGCCTTGCTGCCATAGGAATCTGCCAATTCAGCATACTCTTCTTTGGGCAAATACGCACACAGCAGGCCTGAACCGTAGTTGCCATACTGCATTTCTTCAATAATGCCTGCTACAGTGAAACGATGGGGCTTGCCATCCATGACATACACGATCTCATCATCCAACCCAAATCCGCCGAAGCTGGCAACATACAGTGGAATATAGATCGGATCATTCACCTCATGTTCGCTTTCACTGACCAGCTCAAAATCGTTTAAGGTACGCTTGTCATCCAGGCTATAGAACACTGTGTTCATTGAAAAATCCGCACCGTTGAAATCCAAAACGGTAGCCTCCGTCAGAATTGCGTCGTGGCTTTCGGTTTTCTCTACCTTGTAGGTTTCCGCAATGGCCTGTGCAAGGGCGCTGCTGCTCTGCGCCTTGGGAACGATTGCATTGAGGGCCGCTGCGCTCAGCATTTCAGACTTTTGATCATACGCGCTGTCAACCTGACGCATCAAAACCGCTGCACAGTTCAGGATCAAGGCAGTGATCAGAATGATCACGCCGAAAGACAAAAAGGAAGCTCTTTCTTTTTTTAAATTGTATAAAATCTGATTTGTTATCTGTTTCATATTACCATCCCATCTCTGCTAAGAAGCTGTTGAGCTTTGCTTCTCTTTCTTTACGATCCTCTGCGTAAAACCCAAGGTCACATTCGCCGTACACCTTCCCATCCTTCACATACAGCACTCGGTTGCCCCTTAAAGCAGTTTTTTTATCGTGGGTTACCATAATAATGCTCTGACCTTCGCTGTGAAGCTTTGTGAAAACATCCAGCACTGCTGTTGAGTTGTTGGAGTTCAGCGCACCTGTTGGCTCGTCAGCAAATAATACCTCCGGGCTGTTGATCACTGCCCTTACAATGCCTGCCCGCTGCGCCTCACCGCCTGACACCTGAGACGGAAACTTTTTGCGTGTGATCTCAGGAATGTTCACAAGTTCAAAAAGCTCCCTGGCATGTTTGACTGCTTCCTTTTTATTGGCTCCTGACAGCGCACTTGCTGTAAGCACATTGTCCATCAGGCTCATCCTATCAAGAAGATAGATCTGCTGAAATACAAAGCCGCAGTTTTTGCGTCTGAATACAGCCAGCTTATCATCGCTTAAAGATGTAATGCACTTGCCGTTAAATATCACCTCTCCTGCAGTAGGTCTGTCCATTCCTGAAAGTGAGTACATAAGAGTAGATTTGCCTGCCCCGGACGACCCCATAATCACTGTGAAGTCACCCTTATATATGTTGAGGCTGAGATTTTCAAAAATCATCTGCTCTGTATCTCCTGTACAAAAGCTCTTTTTGAGCTGCGTCGCTTTGATCATGATTTCTTTTTTGCTGTTCATCGTAATACCTCCGTCTGCGTCTTGCTCTGACACCCCCCAATCCTACACAAAACCACAAAGTAGCACCACCAACACCTGTTTGCAAATACAAAAAAACGGACGCTACGTATCGTAGCATCCGTTGAAACATATGAATCATGCCTGATCATCCAATGCAATACTGCATTAATCTTCCCTACCGCATACTCTTTGCTGCATTTTGATGAGCGCTTCTGTCATATGTCTGGCAGATATATACTCAAACACCCAAATCAGAATATGAGAAACAACATAAATGACAAATATACTGATCCCCACTCCACAGATCACGCCCGGCTGCTTCGTATGCAGATCACTGCCATAAAACGCAGCACAAAACACAATGACCTCTATCAATACAAATTGTATTACCTTACGAACCAGCAATTCCTTTACTGTAAGTTCTTTCTTTGTATACAGCACCACATTGGGAAGTATGCCGCAGGCTGCATAGACCAATGGAGCAGCAAATGCATCATACCCGAACCTGGCATCTGGTGCAAAGTAGAATCCCAATACAGGGATGGCGACTGTAATCAATGTAACCAATGTAAAATATGATATCATCGTATCACGAATAAATTCTTTTCCACGCATTATGAAACACCGCCTTTCAGAGCCTTTTTCAGTTCCGGCACATACTTTCTGGAAATCATAATTTCCTCTCCGCTTTGCAGTACAGCAGTAAACCGTCCATTTAATGCAGGCT
Source organism: Lachnospiraceae bacterium (assembly GCA_045127535.1). Classification (GTDB taxonomy): domain Bacteria; phylum Bacillota; class Clostridia; order Lachnospirales; family Lachnospiraceae; genus UBA2942. The sequence goes on from JBGVQN010000006.1 coordinate 15,583, forward strand.
TTATAGACTTTACTTTCATCAGATTCAGAAGAAGGGATTTGGAAACACGCAGAAAATATTTCTCCTTTAAAACTTCCTCTAATTCATACAGCTTCTGTCTGGTTTCATACACCTGCCTGCTGCTGTAGAGGAACACTTTATTGTCCACAGCCTCGATATAATATACATCCATCACAGGAACCTCATACTGTTTTCCTTCAATCACACCTGTCAGCTGCCCTTGCCTGGACTTTACAAAGGTCACGATCTCCCTGACCTGCTCTGTCACCTCATGACAACGGATCTCCAGCTGCTCCGTCTGATTTTTTGGGATTTTCAAGACTCTTATATCCATTTGCTTCTCCTTGCCTCACGATAAAAAGTGCCTCTTGTCTCATCAGTAGCTTTCCATTATAATCGCTTCACCCATTCCTTTCAGATACTGGTCAAAATATTGCAGAATGATTTCATTCATTGTTTGCACACATTCTGTTGCATCCACAGTTCCAGTGCCTAACAGGGATGCAAGAATAGGGGAAAATAATGGTAAATCAGTAAAATTCATATGACCGCTGCCCACAAAATAAGTATGCTCACTGTCAATGGCATTTTTGAGTACCCATCGATTTACATAAAGCACACCTGCCGATTCTCCTTCCAGATAATGGTTTTCATCATCAATGGCCAGAAGCGGTACCGGATAAGGCTCCTCGTAATACTGATATGCATCATCCTCATAAGATAGCTGTTCTCCAAGCATTGTACCATCCAAGTCGATCACTGCATCAATATCCTCACGGATTCTGCCTACTGTTACGCTTGCTGCACCACCCATGGAATGACCCATAAGACCGATTTGCTCCGTATCTGTCATTGCAAGAATGTGCAATATTTCTTTTTCTGCCTGATCTGATATAGTAAACCATGCATCCCCGCACTTATCTTCTGCCTTGGCTTCTTTTACACTGTCTAAAACAAAATTCATATCTGCTGTGCGGAGTTCAAGCCACTTCCGGGACAGTTTCAGAACTTCTTCTTCAGAAATGCTTTCCTCATTTACCAGCATTACCTCCTGCAGAAATTCCGGATTTACAGTAATCAGCTTGCCTTCTGAATCCTTTGTAAAAAAGGAATGGTACGGATGATCCAGACTGATGACCACATAACCATGGCTTGCAAGCTCCATATAAGTAGAAAGGTTACTCTGATAATATCCAAATGCTCCATGAGAAAATATGACCAGAGGGAAGCTGTCGTCGCCAGCATTTTCTATATCCGGGTAGTAAATATGTATCGGAACCTCTCTGTTAGACCCGTCTGTTTCAAATGTTTCCAGTCTGCTTTCATCTACAAGAATGGCGGATGTCTCCTTCACATCATATGTACCAGTGGTTTCAAGTCCCTCATACCTGTTAAAGAGAAATGCAGGAATCAACGCCAAACCAAGCACCAAAATACCAAGACACATATTTGCTGCTGCACCAGCTTTTGACTGACTGCCGGATGCTTTCTGACGCTTTAGCAGATACGTAACCAGCGCTGTTACAATACGTATCACCAAAACAAAAAAGCACAGTTTAAACCTGAGATCCCATGCAGCCTGAGGCAGCAAAAGTACCAGCAGAAACAGAACCATCTCCCCTGCTCTCACAAACACCCGATTTCGCAGCCATTGTACTTTTTCTTTTTGTCCTGTAAACGTCACTGCAAGCAGTACGATCTCAATTACAGCAAATAATCCTAATAAAACAAATCCCATCATAATCACCTGTCCCTTTCTTTGACAAGATGACTATAAGTGGGATTTGCAAAAATAACAATATTTCAGGTGGTAAGATGCATTTTTCAGCTGCAAGATGCACTGACACAGGCCTTATGCAATCACATCCGCCATAGTATATCTGCCGCTGTCCTTACCCATCAGGAACTTGGCTGCCTGCACTGCGCCCTTGGCAAACACTGCCTTGGAGTGTGCCTCATGTGTCAAAGAGATCACTTCATCTCTGCCTGCAAAAATCACTTCATGCTCACCTACGATGGTACCGCCACGAACTGCGCTGATACCGATCTCAGTGCGCTCTCTCTTTTTGCGCTGAGTGGTACGGTCATACTGATAGTAATACTGATTGTCCAGAGATGCATTGATGCTGTCTGCCAGTAAGATTGCAGTACCGCTTGGTGCATCGATCTTCTGGTTGTGGTGCTTTTCAATGATCTCAATATCAAAACCGGCATCTGCCAGAAGTGGCGCTGCAGACTTTAACAGCTTGATCAGGGTATTGATACCAAGAGACATATTGTAAGACTGTACGATGGGTATCTCCTTTGCTGCTGCATCTACATGTGCCAGCTGTGCTTCAGACAGACCTGTGGTACACAGTACCAGAGGCAGCTTCTTTTCTGCACAGGCATTCATTACATCATCTGCAATGACTGCTACTGTAAAATCAATGACTACATCTGCCTCCACATCACATGCACCAATACTGGTAAATACAGGATAAGAGGTAGTGCCCAGATCTTCCTTACCTACTCCTGCAACGATCTCCATCTCCGGCTCTGCTGCAATGACTTCATCCAGCACCCGGCCCATCTTTCCGTTGCAGCCATTTATGATTGCTCTAATCATCTTTTTTCTCCATGTAATTCTAATTTGTATTTCAGGACATGATATTGGCATATACTGCTGACAAGCAGTTTTGTAACGCCTCATTCAGTCCGGTTCAGTCACTGTATCACGCAACAGAACAAATGACTGATCAGATTTCTGTTGTGATCATTTCCAGGCCTGTGGGGATCTGTCCCCACATCCTTACAGGATGCACATTACAGCAAGCCTGCATCCACAAGAGCTGCTCTTAACTTTTCCTTATTCTTATCTTCCATCTCACATAATGGGCTTCTGAAGCCGCCTGCGTTCATACCCATCATATTTAAAGCAGTCTTTACAGGAATTGGATTTACTTCACAGAACAGTGCATTGCACAGCGGAATTGCCTCTAACTGCATCTTTGTAGCAGCTGCAGTATCTCCCTCTAAATACTTTGCAACCATATCATGAGTAAACTTTGGCGCTACGTTAGACAATACAGAAATAACACCCTTGCCGCCTAAAGACATCAATGGAATGATCTGATCGTCATTACCGGAATAAATGTCTAAGCATCCATCTGCCAATGCTGCTAACTTTGCAACCTGACTGATATTACCGGAGGCTTCCTTGATCGCTGTGATGTTTGGCACAGTCTTTGCCAGCTCTACTGCTGTCTCAGGCAGAATGTTGCAGCCGGTACGGGAAGGTACGTTGTACATGATCACCGGAATGGATACGCTGTTGGCAATGGCTGTAAAATATTCCTTTAAGCCCTTCTGCGTTGCCTTATTGTAGTAAGGAGTTACACATAACAGTCCATCTGCTCCGGACTGCTCTGCATGGATAGAAAGACGTACTGCCTCTGCTGTACAGTTAGAACCTGTACCAGCAATGACCGGTACTCTGCCAGCTACATGCTCTACTGTAAAACGGATACACTCATCATGCTCCTCATGATTTAAAGTAGAAGACTCACCTGTAGTACCGCAGATGATGATGGCATCGGTTCCCTGCTCGATCTGGAAATCGATCATCTGTGCCAACGCTGCATAGTTTACGTTATCATTCTCATCAAATGGTGTTACAATGGCTACACCTGCACCTGTAAAAATAGACATGATTTCATCCTTTCCGGCACCAGCAGTCCCTAAGCTGCCTGTCTGTGCCCTGCCTCTGGCAAAAATATTTTTAAATGTGAAAAAAGAGCCGACAGACTAAGGTCAGCTCTTAAAGACACAAATATAATTTACCGTAATACAACAGTAAAAAATCTTTAAGTAGCTCCCCATCTATTACAGATGACAGTCATATAGTTCTTCACTCTATGCCCAACAGAAAGACCTGTGGAATCCTCCCATTTCGGCGCGGTCTCCTTTCTGTATCCATCCTCTGTGCCACACACATCCAGATACTTACTAATAAACGGCGCAACCTCTACTCTCTTTCACTTTTCACAATCATATCACATGCATTCTGCTGCGTCAATTACTTTTTACAGGCAGAACGTAATTTCTTATTCCACTTTTCTGTAAGCTTTTTTACAGGCTGTTGCTATGCTTTTTTAAGACAGTTTCGATCTTCACTCCCAATTTTCCATTTGCATTTCACTGCATTTGGATTTTGGAATCAATCCTCTAGTTCCACATCTTCCAGCTTGCTTACTGACACTTCATATGCCACCCGCTTTTCACACTCTTCCTCACTGAGCTTTTTGGTGTACTCTCTGCTCTGTACCCGTCCCCAAATGCGAAGTCTGTTTCCTACGTCAAAATTAGAGGCATATCTTGCATTTCTGCCCCAGGCAATACAGGGTATGTAATCTGACTTGCCATATGGTCTGTTGACTGCTACCAGTAAGTCGGCAATCTCCCTGCCAAGAGGTGTTTTTCTGTAAATAGGCTGCTTACAGATATATCCATCCAAAAAAATCTGGTTGGTTTTGGTATAGTCTGTAAATGATTCCATAAACTCGATCTCTCTGACGAATACTGACAGCACCAGACGATTTTTTACACCTTCATGACGGTTGTAAGAACGGAACTGTCCGGTTGCCATTGCAGTCTGTCCACGGTAGTCAGCCTTTACATCAATCAAGCGTTCGGAGATCATCAGGGGAATCACATCCATCTGGTCGCTGAGGCGGTTCACAGCCATATCCACTGTGTAAAATCCTTCACCAAACACTTCATGACTGAATGTAAATTCTGACACAATTTCTCCAATTACACTCACGCGGTTATTTTCGATTACTTTTTCTGACATCGTATGTCTCCCTCCACTGTATCTTAGTGCCGCTGTACGGCTTATTTCAACATATGCTATTAAACTACAGTGAAGCACTTTTCGAAAGCAAATTTGGTCGCAGGAAACTGCGTTTTTCTGACGTTCCGACAGGTATCGGCAAGGTTTTTTCGCAAAACCGGAATATTTTTCAGTTTTTATGTCGTCTGGTGTAAAAAATTTACTTGATCTATGACAAATAAAAGTGCCCAATAAGCTGATGACAGGCAATTATTCCTCTGCACGCAGCCAGCCCAGATCTGTCAGCGAAGTAATGACACTTTTCGGAATATCACTTATATCCCCTTTGGAAATCCGCAGACAGGCATATGCCCCAGTCTGTCCCGGATAGCTTTCATTGATCCCATCATGTACCACCAGAATCTGGTCTCCTGTCTCAAGGCTCAAAAACAGTTTCTGTCCATTGCTGCGGTCTGACATGACAATTGGAGAATTGTCATCAATCAGCATGTAAGAGCCACTGTCTGTCACAAGGCATCTGCCCACTGTTATCCCATAACCGCCTTGCAGCAGGATCCCGATGCCTATCACTGCTGTCACGACTGCCAGCAGCAGGACTCCAAGGATGCAGGCCGGTATTATATGTAGTTTCTTTTTTTCCATGGCGTCCTCCTGTGAACTGCCCATTGCCTAAAGTTATTTAGATACATCCATCATGGTGCCAATAAAAAACGGCACATTGTTTTCACAGTCGATGAGCATATATACAAACGGTCTGTCCAAATAGACTGTCTTGGGTTCCTCCGGTACTGCTGCACCATCTCCTGCTACAACCACTGTGACAGCCCCTGCCTTTGTCCCCTTTTCTCCTACAGAGATAAAGGTTTTGTGCAGTACCTGGCTGATATAAATATTGCCTGCTGTGGAGCTGCCAAGGCCGCTAAAATCTGCTGCTGCAATGTCAAACCCGTCCGGCATCCCCATCTCTGCCAACATATCCTTCATTTCCACACTGTATGCTGTTTCAAACTTTGGTATGGCTGCATAGACCATCTCCCTTTCAGGATTGGACAAAAGGGCACTGATATGCGCTCCGTTCAAAGAGGCTGTATAATCTGCCATGGTTACATCTTCATTGGGCAGCAGCGCCACAAATGCGTAAGATTCCCCTTTATAATATTTGATAAAACCGGTAGACAGATCATCTTCCAAATAGGCATATTCTGTGCTGTACATAAAATCTGCCTTCTTTTCCTGACCATCTGCAAGGGTAAAGATACCCTCCTCCACCTGATACTTTTTATATGTACTTTGCCATTCTGCTTCAAAGGCCAGTGCATTGATCAAATACATGACTGCTTCGTCTGATATATTGTCCAAGATCTTTGGAATCATTTTGTCAGTCTTGTCATTGACCCAGCTGTTGATGTCACGTACCGTAGACTTGTCAAAAGGTGCTTTGAACACATCTGCTCCATAATAATCCGCGTTGGTCTGCAAAAAATCCTGCTGCACAGTAAAACGGTCATCTTCTGTAAACCAAATGGAGTTGGCCAGACGCAGCTGATACTTTTCCCCCTGGGGCAATCCCTGTACATAGCTGTACAGATATGCATTGAGATCCTCTACCTGCATGCCAAGAACGGTTTCCATCTGACTTAATGTTTCTCCCTTAGCACCATTTGCAGTCATTGCAAGGGCACACAGCACAGACAGCGGGGAGATCAGGGTATTGGCATCTGCCCCCTGCTCTGCAGTGGCCTGAAACAGACGAATTGCAAAATCCGTCACTGCCTGGTTACCGGATGATAAATCAGAGATTACTGAGATCTGACTTCCACTGATCCCCTCCATCAAATTCTCCGCCTTTACCTCTTTTGCACATCCGGTCAGGGATGCAGACATGGAAGCCAGAACTGCTGCCGTTAATATAATAGAAATGATTTTTTTCATGTACGTTCCTCCTGTTGCCTATTTTCCAGACTCTGACAAAGTGACCTCATACGCAGTGATGCCATCTGCTGCCTCCTGATCTATGGAATACCGAACCACCACCCAGTCTCCTGCCTGCAGGCTGCCTATGATGTCAGCATCCAGTTCTTCGGACAATATCACCGTCAATATTTCCCCTGGGGCAAATCCTGCCTCGTTCTCAGCCTCTGTCACCTTGCCTGTAAATCCATCAGATTCCAATGTGATGATCTCTAACTGCACTGTCGCCAGGGCTTCTGTAATGCCTGCGCCATTGACAGCCTCTGTCTCCACGCCATCCTCAGGAATGCCTAACTGCAGCTCCTGGTCATTGGAGCCTACATATTCACATGCTCCGTCTAAACTGCTTCCTGCTGTGAATAATAAGCGTCCTGCTGCATAAATCCCCATGACCCCAATACACAGGCAGGCAGCAGCAGATAAGATGCGTATCCAGCTGTATTTTCTTCTCCTGCTTCTCATCCGCTCTACTGCCTCCACCATATCATCATCCAGCAGATTCAGCGCATCATGCAGATCCTCCAGATTCATATATCAAATCCCTCCTTTTTCAAATACGCCCGCAGTCCACTCCGGGTACGAAACAGCATGCTCTTGGCCTTGGATTCACTCATACCGCAATAGCGTGCCACCTCCCGCAGGGAATCCAGAAAATAATATCTTCCAATAAACGTATTTCGGGCATCCTCTGACAGCGTCCGCAAAAAATCATTGATGGTTTTGGCAAGCAGCTCTGCTTCCACAGACTGCTCCGGGGTGCCCTGAGCAGAGATACACTCCCCCAGCTCATCCAGAGACAGGGCATACTCAGATGCCTGACGCTTGGTACAGGTCCGTTTGCGGAAAATATCGATGGAGATCCGTCTTGTGATCTTTCCAAGGTATGTAGATAATCTGTCCGGTTTATGCGGGGGCATGGAATTCCATGCAGCAAGATAGGTGTCATTGACACTTTCCTTGCTGTCTTCTAAGTCTGCCAGTATGTTGTATGCGATCTTTGTCAGATAGCGGTTGTATTTGGTTTGGGTTTCCTGTATGGCAGATTCATTTCTCTGCCAGTAAAGTGCAACGATTTCTTCATCCTGCATGGCGATCCTCCTTTCCTTTTGTCAGGCGCCTTCATATAATATCTCGGAAAAAATGAGGGTTGGTTTCACTGAAAATATTTGATTTCTTCACATTCTGACTGTATAATTGAGGAAGAAAGTACGCAAGATAATACGCAAGTTGATGGAGGTGTTTCATGGGAGAATATCAGCCACCCTTTACAATAACCAATCAAATTTTATCATACGTGTCCTCCATTTCTGAAAAAATCGGAAGACTCTCAGCAGTAAGCAATCTGGAATCCAAACCACACCTGAGGAAGAACAACCGAATCAAATCCATTCATTCCTCTCTAAAGATCGAGGCCAACTCTCTTTCTCTTGGTCAGGTCAGAGATGTCATTAATGGAAAAACCGTTCTGGGAGAACAAAAGGAAATTCAAGAAGTCAAAAATGCCTATTCTGCCTATGAACGATTCTCTGAAATCGATCCATACAGCATAAAGCATCTGAAATTGTTTCACGGAATTATGACAAAATATGTTGTAGAGGAATCTGGTGATTTCCGCAGAGGGGAAGAAGGAGTCTTTAACGGAGATCAATGCATTTTCATGGCACCACCTGCACGCTTTGTCCCACAGCTGATGAACGAACTTTTCCAGTGGATGAAAGAATCTCAAGAAACGATCCATCCACTCATCCTCAGCAGTGTATTTCACTATGAGTTTGTTTTCATCCACCCATTTTCTGATGGAAATGGAAGAATGGCAAGGCTGTGGCACACTGCTATCCTTTCAAAGTGGAAACCAATTTTCGAATACATCCCTATAGAAAGCCAGATTGAAAAATTCCAGGACGCCTATTACGATGCAATTGCCCAATGTCATATAGACGGTTCCTCTACTTTTTTCATTGAATTCATGCTTTCTCAAATTGATCAGATTCTTGACGATATTTCTTTACAGATCAAAGAGGAAAACCAGCAGCTTACGGACTGCATTCAAAAATTGCTTGCAGTTATGGAATATGATGTCCCTTATACAAGCAATTTTCTCATGGAGAAACTGGAACTAAAATCCAAAGAGGGTTTTCGGAGAAATTATCTGCGTCCAGCCCTGGATATGGATCTGATTCAAATGACAATCCCAAATAAGCCTAACAGCAAGAATCAAAGGTATATAAAAGTATAAATACAAAGCCATGAGCTGCACTTAAATGGGTATGCTTTTGCTGTTACCCTCACAGTTTGATCCCAAACACCCTCATGGCATTTTTATACATCATATCCTCATATGCTTCTGTTCCGATTTGTTCTTCCAGCCCGTGAAAATACTGCTGATACAGGGATGGTTCTCCCTGCATATTCCGGGCATAAGTGTGTAATCCATCAATGGGACTGTCACTTCCGAAAAATATCTTTTTGCTGCCGTATTTTTCTAAAATCTGCAGGGTGCTTTTCACCGGTACCCAGGTCGTGTCACCGTAGAGATTTGGGAGTTCTCCCAGTAATGCAATGGCCTCCTGATTATCCGTCCCCAGTCCCATATGCACCATGACGAAATCAACCTCCGGATATTTTTGGGCTATATTGTACACTCTCCTGGGACTGGCCTCATCCATGTCCGCTGTATGGGAAACCACCGGCAAATGATACTTTTGTGCCAGCCTGATATACGCCTCTACCTTTTCAGAATCAAAGGCTGTGTTTGAATGAAATGGATGTACTTTGATCCCGTAGACCACATCCAGATTTTCCTTTAAAATTTCCTCAAAACGTTCATCTGCACATTCTGTAGCCGGCTTGATCCATGGCATGATGCCGATCTTGTCCTGATTGTGTCTGGCAAATGCAATGCTTTTCAAAAAAGACGCTTCCTGGCTGATCTGCTGATTGCGTGGAATTGGATTTAAGGAGCAATCAAATTCTGCTGCAGCATTGGACACCAGTGCAAAATCTATGTGGTACAGCTCCATAGATCTCAGCACAACCTCTTCACTCATATCTACATTCTTTTCGTCTGATTCAAATAATCCAGTATGCACATGTGTATCAATAATCATAAGCATCCCCCTTTTGTTTGATACTTTGATTATAGCTTATTCCACATATGCATACAACCTGATTTCTCAAACTGGCGATCCACTCTTATATGCCCGGAAAGCCCCTGTAGATTTATGGATAAAATACGGATGGTCTTCTGAGATTTCCCCAAGACATTTCCTGCATTTTTCTTTCTTCTCCTGCAAGATCTCTTTTGCATTTCCAGGGAGAGATTCGATATAGTCAATGATCGCCTGTGGATCAGGCACTAACAGATCGTTTTCATGGGTATCCATCAAAACATTGGAAAATACCTGCTCTAACTGGGCTCTGCCGTTTTCCAGTTCAAAACCGGCAGACATCCAACCAGGTGCCTCGATTCTGCTGTCGATTTTCCTGATCAGTTCAAAGATCTCCTGCATATGGGTATTGCCAATTGTGGATGCATAAAACATCCCGTCATCCTTTAACAGGGCTGCACAGGTCTCCAACAGGCCGGGGCGATTTTCATTGGAGACATGATATAGCATATGGTTTGCTATGATCCGGTCAAATTCCCCTTCCTCCATATGAAACGCTTCTGCATCCTTTATCATAAAGGAAATCTGAATGTTTTTATCCTGAAATTCTTTTTCATAGATTGCCAGCTTCCTCTTTGCAGCCTTTATCATTTCTTCCGAGCTGTCCGTCAGGATCAGCTGCAGATCTCTGGGCAGCTGACCATGCATCTTGCTCCAGAGCCTCCCATTGCCGCATCCAATTTCCAGGATCCGCATGCCCTCTTTTAATGCCAATCCATCCAACACCCACTGGAACCAGTCTGTTTTTGCTGTAGAATACGCATGAATGTTGATTCGGTTCTGCAAGTTCTCACACTCTGTATATTGCTTTATAATTTCTTCTTTTTGCTGTGTCATACGGATAATATGCAGCATTTGTTCCCAGCGATCTTCCCTGGCTGTCTGCTGCATTTTCTGCACTGCGGACAACACCTGCTCTAAATGCTGCATTTGGGCACGCAGCAATTTTTCCTGCTTTAAAAAAGGCTCTTGTATCTCCTCCCTCTGCAGCATTTCCCTAATTTCTTCCAATGAGAAATTCAGGTATTTCAGCATCAGGATCCGCTGCAATCTTTCCACCGATCTTCTGCTGTAAAGCCGATACCCATTCTCAGTACGCTCCTCCGGCTCCAACAACCCCTTTTCCCGATAATGCCGAATGGTCTTATAAGAAACCCCTGTCAGCTTTGCCAATTCTCCCGCTGTATAAAACACTTGCTCCATCTTGAATCAATCCTTTCTAATTACCATTGTCTTATAGGCAATTGTGCAACGATATTCAACATCAGCTTTGGGAAGTAGCTGTAAGAAAATATTTCCTAAGCAGGACTCTTGAAAACGCCGGTACTTTAAATTTTGTGCCACAGGCACAAAATTTATTAGTACCGCTGCGTTTTCACCGAAGCGAGAGCGGGTCCTGCGTGAAAATATTTTCTTACAGCTACTTTCCAAAGCGTCCGTTAACGCATTGCGCAAGTGCCTATTCATTGTATTAGTCAGGGATTTTTTGTGATCAGGCCTAATGCAAAAATCCTTCTTTTATAGATTAGACCCTGCCCTTAGGGCAATGTCAATGCTTTTTTTCTATTTTATTTTTTCTGCTTCCAACCGCAGATCCAGAAACAGCCTGATCCATTCCGGCTCATGCTTCCAGGTCTCTGCCAAAGCTTTTAATCTTCTCTTGCCTACCCGCCTATCCATCACTGCAAACATCCGCACCAATGCATTCTGGCTTTCCAGGCTTTGCTCAATGCTTTGATTGTCATATTCCGCAAAGGCAGTATAAAAGAACTGCTGATCAAATCCGCCCTTTTCCACAGCTGCCAGCCAGGATTCTTTCCAAAGAGCTGCACTGTCTGTCTCACTGCTTGTCTCTGTCAACTCCTGATAGCTCTCCCACTGCAGCTTTTGCAGTTTGAAATAATCGCTTTTCACGATCTCCACACCATCTAATAAAATTGCAGCACGTCCTACGTGGTCAGGGGCATAACTATAGGAGGTTGCAAAATAGCTGATCCGGCCTTTTAGGGAATCAGCTAAATAATCATTTTCTAGTTTCTTTTTGGTTGTACTCCAGGTTGCCATACTATACGTTTCCTTTTGTTTTTAGCACTTTGTTATTATTTTTATTGTCTCATTCCGGTTTTCTATCCTCTCCGAATGGCTGGCTGAGCCATACGCAGCAACGCTTCCAGATCTGCCAGCTGTGCTCCGCTGTCTGCCAGACCATTTAAAATCACCTGATTCTGCATATTACGGATATCAAAGAAATAAGCTGCATTGAGCAGGTTTGCTGTGGTACTTGCTGTTTTGCAATAATTATAAGATACAATATCGCTTCTATGTATAAAACGATAGTGCAAATCTCCCATATTCACATATTTCATTCCCAAATAATCCTGTGTCAGAAAAATAGTAGTTTCAGTGCTTATTTTTACTTCCTTGATTGGAGCAGCACACATCTGCTGATCAAAAAGGACCACTTCTTCGTCACTGCCAAGTAAAGCCATTACGTCTTCTCTTGTCTGCTTGGTTACATCCTTTTTCTTACCTACATACATCATAATCATTGCAAAGATCATGAGCGCTGCAAAGATTCCAATAAAATATACAATATAGTTCTGTCCTTGAGCAGCCTCACTGTCTCCATTCATCATTGCAAGTGCCAGGAATAATAACATCATTGCCGGAATCACAATTAATATGATTTTTTTCTTACTATTGCTGTCGTTTCGTTTGCTTTTTACTTCCTTTTCATATTGTTTCAACCATACTGATTCTCTCATTTTCTTTTCAACCTTTCTTTTATGCTTTTATCAAATAAAGACGGATTCTTTTCATACGTCATAGAAAAAGAAATATCCTTATTATGTGTGGCTAACAATGTCATATACAGATTTCCAAGTATACAAGTCTCCTGATTTTCTCAGTAAAAAAGTAACATATAAAATTGTGTTAGAACTTGCTGCAGCATCACACAAATACAACATATCAACGATTTCTGCATCAAGTCCAGGATACAATACCCAAAATAATGCATTACAATAATGTAACTGGCATCTGTTATAACATTTTATAGACAACTTCATCACATTCTATATTTAAAAACAACAATCACCCAGTTTTTCATTTAAAAAGCTCCTATCATTGAGTCAACTTGTGACAATATACTCAATGATAGGAGTCCCCAAATTATGCTTATACGGCTTTTTCTGAAACATAGTTCAGAAATTCATATACGCTAACTTTATTTATTGTTAATATAATTGATCAACCCTTCCGCTGCAATGATCTTCTGCATAAAAGGAGGGAATGCCTGCCCCTGGAAGGAGGTACCCTTTGTACGGTTATAAATCATACCGCTGTCAAAGTCGATCTCCACCTCATCCCCAGCTTCAATGCCCTTGGAAGCCTCCGGACACTCAATGATGGGCAGACCGATATTGATGGCATTGCGGTAGAAAATTCTTGCAAAGGTCTCTGCAATGACACAGCTTACGCCAGCAGCCTTAATGGCAATTGGTGCATGCTCTCTGGAAGAACCACATCCAAAGTTCTTATCTGCCACAATAATATCACCCTTATTTACTTTGCTGACAAATTTCTTGTCAATATCCTCCATACAGTGCTTTGCCAGCTCTGCCGGATCGGAGGAATTTAAATATCTTGCCGGGATGATTACATCTGTATCTACATTGTCTCCATACTTAAATACAATACCTTTTGCCTGCATGGTCGCACCTCCTATAATCCAAGTTCAGCAGGTCCGCTGATTTTTCCGGTTACTGCACTGGCTGCTGCAACAGCAGGGCTTGCCAGATAGATCTCGCTGGTTACATCTCCCATACGGCCTACGAAGTTACGGTTTGTGGTGGATACGCAGCGCTCATTTGCTGCCAGAATACCCATGTAGCCTCCCAGACAAGGTCCGCAGGTAGGTGTACTTACCACTGCGCCAGCCTGAATAAAGGTCTGCACCAGTCCTTCCTCGATCGCCTGCAGATAAATCTTCTGGGTCGCAGGGATCACGATACAACGCAGCCCCTTCTTTACCGGGAACTGCTTTAAGATAGCTGCTGCACATCTCAAGTCCTCGATATGTCCATTGGTACAGGAACCGATCACTACCTGGTCAATGGCGATCTCCGGCACCTCATCGATGGTGTGGGTGTTTTCCGGAAGATGTGGGAAGGATACCGTAGACTTTAAGGTACTTAAATCAATGGTGTATACTGCATCATATTCAGCATCCTCATCTGCCTCATATACCTTAAATTCCTTGGTGGAATGCTCCTTCATGTAAGCGATGGTCACATCATCTACAGGGAAGATACCATTCTTGCCGCCTGCCTCGATTGCCATGTTGGCAATGGTGAAACGGTCGTCCATGCTTAAATTGGCAATACCGTCACCCACAAACTCCATGGACTTGTAAAGAGCGCCGTCTACACCGATCATACCAATGATATGTAAGATCACGTCCTTACCGCTGATCCATGGCTGAGGCTTGCCGGTTAATACAAACTTGATTGCAGAAGGCACCTTAAACCATGCCTTGCCTGTAGCCATACCTGCTGCCATATCGGTACTGCCCACACCTGTGGAGAATGCACCTAAGGCACCATATGTACATGTATGAGAGTCTGCACCGATGACTACATCACCTGCTACTACCAGACCTTTTTCCGGCAGCAGTGCATGCTCGATACCCATCTGTCCTACATCATAAAAATTGGTAATGTCATGCTTACCTGCAAACTGACGTACACATTTACAATGCTCTGCAGACTTAATGTCCTTGTTTGGCACAAAGTGGTCCATAACCAGAGCGATCTTGTCTTTGTCAAATACGCCTTCCTTGCTGAATTTATCCATTTCATGAATCGCTACCGGGGAAGTGATGTCATTTCCCAGTACCAGACTCAAATCAGCCTCGATCAGCTGTCCTGCCTTTACCTCTGGCAAACCTGCTGCAGAAGCAAGGATCTTCTGCGTCATTGTCATACCCATAAAGTTACCTCCTATACAACGATTGCAAGCCCGTTTCCTCTATATACATTCCTGCTTTGCACAAAAAAGGACGCTTTTACCGTGGAAAACAAGACCTGCATTTCGCTTGCATTTGCATCGTGTGTTTTTTTCTGTTTCATTCTAACATGAGATATGCTATAATTGAAATACATATTAAGAATACATATTATAACTATTATGAATAAAAGAAATAATAAGGGGTTGGAACCCCGAAAGCAAGTGTGAGGTGGATGTTATGGAACAGAATCTTTCTTTGTATCGGATTTTTTATGCAGTGGCGGAGGCGGGGAATATTTCCCGGGCGGCCAGGGAGCTTTATATTAGTCAGCCGGCCATTTCCAAAGCCATCAGCAAGCTGGAGGAGGGACTGAATACGACTCTGTTTTTGCGCAATTCCAGGGGGGTTACACTGACCAGTGAAGGGGAGATCTTGTATAATCATGTAAAGAATGCTTTTGCAGAGTTGAGCTATGGAGAGAATGAGCTGTTAAAGATCCGTTCTTTGGGGATCGGGCATATCCGGATCGGGGTCAGTACCACACTGTGCCGGTATATGCTGACGCCTTTTTTGAAGGAGTTTATCAGTACCCATCCGCACATTTCTTTTACCATTGAGAATCAGTCTTCCGGTGAGACCTTGGCCATGCTGGAAAGTCAGTCTATCGATATTGGATTTATTGCCATGCCGCCCCAGAATAAGCGTATGGAGTTCTGGCCTATGATGGATATTGTGGATACGTTTGTGGCAGCGCCCAGCTATATGGAAAATCTGTATTTGAGAGCTGGTAAGGATACAGACTATTTTCAGACCGGCACCATTATGCTTCTGGATCAAAAAAATATGACACGTACTTTTATGGATAAGTATCTGAAGGAACAGCAGATCGATATTCATCATCTGATCGAGCTTTCTACCATGGATCTGCTCATTGAGTTTGCCAAAATTGGTGTAGGGATCGGTTGCTGCATCAAGGAGTGTGTCAGTAAGGAATTGGCATCTGGTGAACTGATCGAGCTGCCTGTTAAGGGGGATATTCCAAAACGTACCATTGGGTTTGTCATGTCTGCCAATGTAACACCCAATACTGCTACCAAGGAATTTATGGATTTTATACATCCGAAGCTGAAATTGACGGAACAGGGAGTCATCGAATGAAACTACATTACAAAAAAATCCCAAAAGGTGACTACCCCTCCCACACAGCCAATATGACAACCATGGCATTGTGTGTGACAATTTTATGTATATTTTCCTATCTGGTAATCCCCCTTCCCTTTACTCCTATTGTACTAAGCTTACAAACCGTTATGATCAATCTAATCGGACTGCTTTTAAAGCCCAAGCATGCAGCCTGTGCCATACTGACTTACCTGCTCATGGGACTGATTGGACTGCCTGTGTTTTCAGGCGGTACCAGTGGACCAGAAAAACTGTTTGGGCCTGCCGGAGGATTTTATTTTGGCTTTCTGGTATCGGTAATTGTCATCAGTATGCTGAAGGGCCGAAAGAATCACTGGGTTCCATATGCCCTTATCACCATTGGGGCAGGCATGCCCATTCAGCATCTGTTTGCTGTCATATTTATGTGTTTTCACAATGGGTTTCATATACAGGCGGCACTGCTGTCCGTATCTATCCCTTTTATTCCGGGAGATATTTTGAAATGCCTGATTGCTTCCTTTCTTGGAGTATCCTTAAAGAAAGCGCTGCGGCATTCCTGACCGTTCCTGATACCAACACTTTTTACAACAATGTAAATTGATTTCGTTCAAACAACAGCAGCCCCTCATCACGCATTTTACAAAGCTCATTGGACATGGCACTGCGATCTACAGAGAGAAAGTCTGCAAGCTGCTGACGGTTAAATGGAATGGTAAAGGTTCCACTGTGCTGCCGTCTGGCTTCTTCTGACAAATAAGAGATCAGTTTTTCTCTTGTGGAGCGCTTTGCCATATATCCAAGCTTCTGCAGCAGCTTCCGATTCTTTTCAGACATGGCATAAAACAGATTTTGTACCACCAGCCCATGAAATTTGCAGGCGGAGGAACACACCCTCAGGATCCTGCCTATATCAAAAAAGAGAACGGTGCTGTCCTCCACTGCTGCCACATCATTTAACAATGCTCCGCTGTCAGGTGCAGCATATGCTTCCCCAAACAGTTCACCAATGCCAATGCTGTGAACAATGCTTCGGTTGCCCCAATAGTCATCTCTTTGGATATGCAGGCTTCCTTTTACCAATACTGTGATGTCACTTACATAGTCTCCCTGACGAAATACATAGTCTCCCTTTTTGTAACTGCCTTGTCTTGCCCCCAGGCAGTGCAGCATGGCACCTATTTCTTCCTCTCCCACTCCGGCAAACAGCTGGGTTTCCTTTAATACAGCAATATATTCTTTCACAAATCCCCTTTCTGTTGTAAAAACAACCGCTTTCTTTGAACGATTTTATTATACTCACATCTGAAAGTCACTATTCTTTCCATCATCTGCTCACTGATGAACAGATGATGGTGCAATACACATACAAAAAACGTGCAATTCATTGCATTTAAATGGAGGATCTCAATGGAACAGAAAATGTTTTGCTTTCAATGTGAACAGACAGCAGGATGTAAGGGCTGTACAGGAGGCGCAGGGGTATGCGGCAAACAGGCAGATACTGCTGCACTGCAGGATCAGCTTACAGGGGCATTGATCGGACTTGCAAGGGCTGCCAAAATCCATCCACACCGGCTCACCCCCTCCACCCACACCATTGTACTGGAAGGTCTTTTTGCTGCCATTACCAATGTGAACTTCAACAACGACAGCATTTCTCGCTTGATACAGCGTGCAAAAGCTGAAAAGCAAAGGCTGATCTCTGGAGATTTGGGCTGCTCTGCTTCTCTGATCTCAACAAACGATTATGATATGAACTGTCTGTGGAATGCAGAGGAAGATATCCGTTCTCTGAAATCCCTGATCCTGTTTGGCATCCGGGGAATGGCTGCTTATGCGTATCATGCTGCTGTCCTTGGATATGGGGATGAAGATATCAATCAGTTTTTCTATGAGGCGCTTTCTGCCATTGGTATGGAGGATTGGGGTATGAATGAGCTGCTTCCTGTTGTAATGAAGGTAGGGGAAATGAATCTGAAATGTATGGCACTTCTTGATCAGTCCAATACTGAAACCTATGGCGATCCAACGCCTACAGAAGTGACCCTGACTGTAGAAAAAGGCCCATTCATTGTCATTAGCGGCCATGATTTGTATCACCTGAAACAGCTGTTAGAGCAGACCAGGGATACCGGCATCCATATCTATACCCATGGAGAAATGCTTCCGGCACATGCATATCCGGAGTTTCAAAAATACCCTCATCTGAAAGGCAACTTTGGTACAGCCTGGCAGAATCAGCAAAAGGAATTTGCAGAGATTCCAGCTCCCATCCTTTTTACTACTAACTGCCTGATGCCGCCAAAGGCCAGCTATGCGGATCGTGTTTTTACCACTGAGATGGTATCTTATCCTGAGATCGTGCATATCGATCAGGATATGGATTTTTCACCGGTGATCCAAAAGGCATTGGCTCTTGGAGGCTATTCCTCTGATATGCAGTTTACCGGCATCAACGGAGGACATAAGGTTATGACTGGCTTTGCACATCATACCATTCTCTCTGCTGCTGAGCAGGTGGTGGAGGCTGTGAAAACAGGTGCGATCAAGCACTTTTTCCTGGTAGGAGGCTGTGATGGTGCAAAGCCTGGACGCAGCTATTATACAGAGTTTGTAAAGCAGACACCTGCTGACAGCATCATTCTCACCTTGGGCTGCGGCAAGTATCGTTTTCATGACCTGGAGCTGGGAAGTATAGGCGGTCTGCCGCGGCTGATGGATATGGGACAGTGCAATGACGCTTACAGCGCCATTCAGGTTGCAGTGGCGCTTGCAGATGCTTTTGGATGCAGTGTGAATGATCTGCCTCTGTCTCTGGTGCTGTCCTGGTATGAGCAAAAAGCAGTCTGTATCCTGCTGACCCTTCTGCATCTGGGGATCCAGAACATTTTCCTTGGCCCGTCCCTTCCGGCATTTGTATCACCAAATGTACTGCAGTTTCTGGTGGAGCAGTATCATATTACACCGGTGACCACGCCGGAGGCAGATTTACAGAAAATTCTTGGGGTGCAGTAAAAGGCAGTACCTTGATCTTTTTTCACCGTGTATCAGAGCAGATACACGGTGCTTTTTATATAGGGTTTTCAAAAATGCTCCGTCTGTTTTGCTTTTTGATGCAAACAGACATCTGGTAGTGACAGTACGCTGCGAATCCTCACGCAGTTTCCAGACAATAGATTGCCGGCAATAGACGCATCTGCATGCATACACATCTTACCACTTCTTATTTTGTATATCAAATTCTGCCTCTCCATAAAATAGAAACAAATACATATGAATCATATTTTTGCGTCTAAAACAGTTTTTACTTGTATATAAACAGAAGTTTTTATTTCTATACAAGTATAAACTGTTTACTTTTTGATACTTTTTCAGTATAATAAAGAAAACAGGAGGTGATTAAATGATAGAAAGACCGGATTATATAAATGCAATTACACCTTTTATTGACACTCCACTGGTAAAGATACTGGCAGGTGTACGCCGCTGCGGCAAATCTACTATCCTGATTATGATGACGGAAGTGTTAAAAAGCCGTGGCATCCGTCCCGAAAATATCATCCAACGCAGATATAACGAAATCACGATTAGCGAAGATTTTTCAGCCAAAGATATGTACTGTGACCTGGTATCTGCTATTGAAAGCAAAGGGAGATGCTATCTTTTTCTTGATGAACTGCAGGAAATTACAGGCTGGGAAAAGGTTGTAAATACCCTTCTTGAAAACTATGATGTAGATATTTATGTAACAGGCTCCAATTCCAAACTGATGTCCAGTGAGATTTCTACCTATCTCACAGGCAGGTATGTTTCCATTCCTGTTTATACACTTTCTTTTAGAGAGTATCTGCATTTCAAAAACAAGGATCTGTCTCAGGCCAGAACCATATTTGACGAATATATCCAATACGGAGGCTTTCCCATTATCGGTATCAGCAATTTTGATACCCATTCTGCTTATCAGATCGTAGACGGAATTTACGCCTCTGTCATTACAAGAGATATTTCAAAACGTCACGAAATCAGAAACAAAGAACTGTTTGACCGTGTAGTACGATATATTGTGGAGAATGTAGGCATGACATTTTCTGCTTCTTCTATCGTAAAATTTCTAAAAAGCGAAAACCGCACACTTTCTGTTGAAACCATTTACAATTACCTGAAATGGTTAACAGAAGCCTTTATTATTTATCCCTGTCAGCGATATGATTTACAAGGCAAAGCATTTTTAAAAACGCAGGAAAAGTATTACCTTTCTGATATTTCATTCAAATACTGCCAAATGGGTTTTGATCAAAAAATGCTTTCTGCCATGTTTGAAAATGTTGTTTTCCTTGAAATGAAGCGCAGAGGTTATGATGTATACATTGGCAAGAACAACACAAAAGAAATTGATTTTGTAGGCATACGCAGAAACGAAAAGATTTATATACAGGTGTGCGTGGAACTGCCTACACATTCTTCCCGGGAAACTGATAATCTTATGGAAATCAGAGATCATTATCATAAATATGTTATTTGCCGTGATCCTCTTGCAATTGGAAACGACAATGGAATTGAAATCGTCCATATTGCAGACTTTCTGCTGAGAGAGAATTGGTGATGCGTTCCTAATAACTGTACTGCAAAATCAGCACCCCTTCTAATGGAGGTGCTGATTTTGCCAACGATGTTTACCTTATAGTAGTTATTTTGTTTTATTTACAATGCCGCTTTCCGCCTGCAACCCACTTGGGATACCAATTTTGAAACCATCCGGTAAACAGCCCCATCAAAAGCGGTATCACATTGTTCAGCACCACCAGCCATGAAGCTGCACCAGTCCCTGCCAACAGCCAGTTCCATCCTGCAACCAGCAGATACAGTATGCCCCATGCAGCTGCCAGTATATAATTGGTTCTCATAAAGATTGGATTGTTTAGCGCATCTTCACCATTATAATGATATTTCACATAACAGGCACACAAGGGCTCTTTTGTCAGGCAGGAGCCAAGCCACAACAGACCAAACAGCAGATACCCTGCAGTGACTGCCAGCGTCCCCTGATCCGTCACCAATGCCAGAATGGACAGCAAAGCAGTCATTGCAATGGACAGCTTATCATAGATCACCATTTCATACTGTGTCATGACCAGAGGCAGGCAGCCACAGATGCCCAGGGCGATCAAGGCTCCCATCCGGGTATGTATGGAAACAGCCGCCCAGAAGGTGATCCATGGGATGAGCATAGCTGCCATGCTTGGATGCTTTTTGGCTTTTGCCTGGTCTGCACTGCTCTTTACCGGCTCTGCATCTGCTCCTGCTCCAAAATAAGTGTCCCAGTGCAGCATCAGGGAAAAATCTCCAATCACCCTGTACATCTGCTTTGCAAGTGCTTCATCTCCCCTGATCCTGCCCTGTGCAATGTCCAGCCAGACCGCATAAGGGGTCTCGATCCTGGTGGTATACTGCAGGCGCTTCTCTGTAAACACTTCACTTCCTGATTTGGTCATGGCGATCTGATAGGTCTTGTCAATGTCTGTATAACAGATTTCCAGCACACGGTCTGTACCGTCATAGCTGTTTCGCTGATACAGGGCAGCCATCTGCTTTGTAAAAATCAAACTTTCTTCTTCCGCCTCTCCGGATTCCCTGCTGATCCCCCAGCTGGCATCTGCCATCTTTTCAAATACATCCCTGGAATACAAAAGCTCCTGTAACCGCTCCCTGGTTTCTGGCAAAATCTCCCCCCTGGCATATTCTGCTCCAGCCTGTTCTACCAGCTTCAGGTAGCTGTCTGTCCTGGCAGACAATTCTTTTACAGAAAACAGTTCCCCCTGGCCGCAAAACAACCCTTCGTAATTGTCTTTTCCGCAAATGTGGTCAAACATGCTCCGCACGCTGTCATAATTGCCTGCTGCAGAATAAAATCCACAGGTAGAGATCAGTACGTATTGCTTTCTGCTCATGTCATATCTGTCCTCATGACTGCCACTTCCCACGCCGTCTTTCCGCTCACTCATAAAAGGAAGCACCATGGGAAGCTGACGGTCAATGAGGGTCTTCATTGCCCCTGGTACATTGTAATAATATAGTGGAAAGCTATAAATAATGACATCTGCCCAAAGCTCCTTTTCAATGACTGCAGACATATCATCTTTGATGCAGCAGGTACCGGGGGTGGCTTTCCAGCAGGCAAAGCAGCCTCTGCAGCTTTCTATGTGCATTTGGCTGATATGCAGCTGCTCTACGCAAGTCTCCTCACCGGAGGCATGCTTTTGGCTGCACAACCCCTGCACAAATGCATCTGTTAATCTCAGTGAATTGCTTCTCTTGCCCTTAGGACTGCCGTTGATCACAAGAATGTTCATCTGTTAACTCCTCCAATTCTGCAATGCATTGCGCACTCCACTCCTGCAGCATCTTCATGTACATCACTCCATATGCAATGGTCATTTTCCAATAGAGTGCCTTTTGGGGATCGGGGATCTGGTTTTGGTACTGCTCCATATTTTCCTCCGGAGTCTTTTGCAGCTCCAAAAGTGTCCCCTGTACATCTGTCTGTATGCGCCTGAAAAATGCAATGTTGTCCTCCGGCGTCAATTCTCCACGGAAAAAGGTTTTCATCAAAAGGGGACACTTGGTATCAAAACCGGTATTGTCCTCCAACAGCCACCTACGCAGCTCCTCTTTGCCGCTTTCTGTAATGGAGAACACATTTTTATCAGGCCTGCCGGTCTGGGGGACACATACATCGCTGACCCATCCCTGCTTTTTCAGGTTCTGGGCCTCTCTGTAGATCTGACTTGTCTGTACCGGCCAAAAGTATTTCAGAGAATCCCGGAATACCTCCATGATCTCATAACCGGTCATATCTCCGTAATTTAACAATCCCAATATACCATGCTTGAGCATATGCACCTCCTGCTATATTCCACTTGTTGAATATATTGTAATTCCACAAGTGGAATATGTCAAGGAGTTTTTGCAGGAGCCTATCATGTCTTTATTTACTTTTTCAACCACTCAGCAACAAAAAAACGTGCCTAAATAGCTTTTTATTCTAAAAAAAGGTATCTGCCGCAACATAAATGCTGTGCAGATACCTTTCTGATCCTTAGAACAAATCACTATGTGTGCCGGTTCGAATCAATTTTAATATAAATAATATCAATGCAAAAACAGCTCCACGATCAACACCACTCCACAGCAGGACACCGCCACCTTAAACAAATCAAATCCAAACCATGCTGCCACCATCCCTACAATCAATGCCACTGCACCGGAACAGGTACTTTGGGTTGCATGCAGTATGGCAGGAAAGGTCATCACTGCCAGGGTCACATACGGCACGTAGTACAAAAAAGACTGCAAAAACTGATTCTTGATCTGCTTGCGGATCAGGGTCAGAGGCAGCACACGAATTGCATATGTCACTGCCGCCATGATCAATATATAAATATAAACATTATGTGTCATGCTGCTTCCTCCTCTGTATTCTTTGGAAATAACAGGGCTGCTGCTGCTGAGATCACCACTGTCAGTATCATATTTCTGGTGCCCTCTGCCAGTCCGGAAAGCCCTGGTATATAGGCTGCAAAATAGCTGGCTACAAAACAGATCACGATCAGACCTGCCACTACCTTATCCTTTTTGGCCTGTGGAATGATCACTGCCAGGAACATTCCATACAGCGCCACACCAAAGGCGCTGACCAGACGGGCCGGCAGCAGATTGCCTGCAATGACACCAAGCATGGTACCAAATGACCAACAGGCTGCCGCTACTATGGCTGCCCCATAGGAGTAGCAGGGATTGAGATACCCCGGCCTGGCTATGGCTATGCCAAAAAGTTCATCTGTCACATGAAATGCCACGCACAGCCGATGAAGCAGGGAGGTACCAGGCTGAAACTTCTGACTCAAGGCACAGCTCATCAGCAGATACCGCACATTGGTCACAAATGTGGCAATGGCCATTTCAATATAGGATGCACTGGCTGCAATCATGGTAAAGCCTACATACTCTCCTGCTGAAGCGCTGCACAAAGCGCTGACCAAAAAGCCCTGAAACGGGGTCAGGCCAATATTTCTGGCTGCAATTCCCAAAGAAAAGGAAACAGCCAGATATCCCAGGCCAATGGGGATGCCGTCCTTTATGCCGCTGCAGAAAGCGGTTCTGTTTTCTGCGGTTTTAAGTGAGTACCGCACTTTCTCTTTTTTCATACTGTTTTTTCCTCGTATCTTCTCCTGATTTGTATATCATGTCACGCAAGATGTTACTGATTTGTGTCTTTTACGCAATTCCACGGAGGCATTTTTACATGAAAACAGTGCAGTCCCTTACAGACTGCACTGCAACTTTATCAAATATCCTTATCCATCTGCATATGCACGGTTATTGACTCCGGCAGATTACATCATAGCAGCCAGATTTGCTGCGATGGCCTGAATAAATCCCTGGCTGTTAACAGTATTGACATTCTCTAAAGTAGTGATCATAGCCAAGTCCTTGGTCATAGTACCACTCTCGATGGTATCGATGGTTGCCTTTTCCAACTTATCAGCAAAAGCCATCAGCTCTGGCAGGTTGTCTAACTCGCCACGCTTTCTTAAAGCACCGCTCCATGCAAAGATGGTTGCTACAGAGTTGGTAGAGGTCTCCTCACCCTTTAAGTGCTTGTAGTAATGTCTCTGTACAGTACCATGAGCAGCCTCGTACTCGTAGGTTCCGTCCGGAGCTACCAGTACAGAAGTCATCATAGCCAGAGAACCAAATGCAGTAGCGACCATATCACTCATCACGTCTCCGTCATAGTTCTTACAAGCCCAGATGTAACCGCCCTGAGACTTGATCACACGTGCTACAGCATCATCAATTAATGTATAGAAGTATTCGATGCCTGCTGCATCAAACTTCTCTTTATACTCTGCATCAAAGATCTCCTGGAAAATATCCTTGAATGTATGGTCATACTTCTTGGAAATGGTATCCTTGGTTGCAAACCACAGATCCTGCTTGGTATCTAATGCATAGTTAAAGCAGCTTCTGGCAAAGCTTTCGATAGAAGCCTCTACGTTGTGCTGTCCCTGGATGATACCTGCGCCGGTAAAGTTGTGGATCAGCTCTCTGGTCTCATTGCCCTCTGCATCTGTATAAACCAGCTCACACTTGCCTGCTGCCGGGATCTTCATCTCAGTTGCCTTGTATACATCACCATATGCATGTCTTGCAATGGTGATCGGCTTTTTCCAGGTCTTTACATTTGGCTCGATTCCCTTTACAATGATCGGAGCGCGGAATACAGTACCGTCTAAGATGGCACGAATGGTTCCGTTAGGGCTCTTCCACATCTGCTTCAGATTGTACTCGGTCATTCTTGCTGCGTTAGGGGTAATGGTAGCACACTTAACTGCTACACCGTACTTCTTGGTTGCCATGGCGGAATCAATGGTTACCTGATCATTGGTCTCATCTCTGTATTCCAGTCCAAGGTCATAATACTCTGTCTTTAAGTCCACAAAAGGAGTAAGTAACTCATCCTTAATCATCTTCCAGAGAATTCTGGTCATCTCGTCTCCATCCATCTCTACCAGTGGAGTGGTCATCTGAATCTTTGCCATAATTGCCTCCTAATTTCAGGTCTCAACTGACTTTTGTTTGTCTCGTTCATTATACATTCCCCAAAAACATTTCGCAATAAAAATCGGACATTCTTGTCTAACTTTGTGAAAAATCCTCTGAAATCTTCTGAATCTGGCACCCATTATAGAAAAACTGTAGTATATCTTTGTAAGTCATTCCCTGACAAATCATCGCATAAGCACCATTCTGGCTCATGCCAATGCCATGGCCGTTACCACCGCCCCAGAAAGTATAGCCAGTGATCACACCATCTGTATACTCCGGAATCATGCAGAAAAATGCACTTGGAAGCAATGCACTTTCTCCCTTACTGCGCCCTTCTTCAGAAAAATTGTCGTACATCTGGTCAGGTGAGCCTAACAGCTTCCGTATGGCAGTCTGTCCATAAATCCGCAGGTCCTGGTTGCTGCCTACAATGCGAAGCTCCTGCATAATACCTCCGCTGCCGCGAGTAATGGCCTCCATAGCCGTTATGGTACCAAGGTCTGCTGTACTGTCTGCAGTACAGATCCCATCTTCTGTCTCTACTCCGATCATACCAGGACATTCTGCCAGACAAAGAGGCAGACGCTCCTGTATCACAGCTGTCAGCTCCTCCAGGGAACACGCATATTTCCACCGATACCACACCATCCCCTGCTCATATGCAGGTCTGGACCAATCCATAATAAAACTTCGGAACACCTCTTCATTTTGCATATCCAGTACTTCCTGGGCCGTGGTTACTGACTTGGCATTTAAATATGCAGGTGTAGCAATTCCTCTGTTCCAGGAAGTAATATCTGTGGTATAGCCACAGGAAGTAGAAAAATAATAGGTAGACACCAGTGCACCTGTTCCATCTGTCAGTACCTCTCCTTCTGTTTCCTGTACTGCCTGCACAGAAACACCCTGGGCTAAAACATTGTTATACACCTGAAATGAAGTGCTGTCGTCTACATGGGCGCCATACGCTCTGCACGCATTTTGCTCCATCTGACGGATGGCATAGCTTCTGGCGCATACTGCCTGGATTTTGGCAGCTTCCAGACCATATCTGGAGGGCATTTCACTGGGCACCACCTTGATCAAATAACTTTCAATGGGCAGTTCATTCACCAAAAGCAGCCCTTCTGCGCTATTTGTAATTTCAATTTTTCCTCCATAGCTTGGAGTTCCCAGTGCACGGGTAATGGTACAAATGCTGATTTCTTCTTCCGTAGCATGGGCTGTAATGGTTCCATTGGCAAAACGCTCATCCTGCGGGGTAATGACCACATGTTCACCTGCTTCTATTTGTTCAAATTGATCCCCATACTGTAACAGCCAGTCTTTTTCACACACCAGTTCTACCTGTTCATGATAACAGGAAGTGTATCCAGTGGTTTTTAGCAATACCCGGATCATAGGAATTCCGGACGCATCCTTTAAAATGGGTTCCTGCTCCTGCCCATTCTCCCCATTTTCTGTTTCCGGGGCTTCCGTCATTCCTAACACCCGGATGATTTCTCCATTTCTCTGAAGTACCTGTATCCACTGGTCTATGTAATAATCCAAAGCAATGCCGTCAAACCCCATAATTCCTTCGCTGGTATAAGTCTGCCATGCCACTGCCTCTGTCAGATTGGCTGCTGTACCGTAAATCTGGACAGTTTTCACAGCCACCTGCCCTCCTGTATCCAAATCCTCTAGCAGCCTCTGGTACAAAGACCAGAACCGCCCGCTGTCTACAGGCTCATTTTCCTTGGCCTGCAGGCAAAGCTCCGCCAGTTCCGTAAAATGCATCCGCCGCAGCATCCTGGCCAGTTCCCCTGTGGTAATAAACTGCTCCATGGAAAGCTGGGAAGAATCCATTTCTTCTGGGTTCACAATTCCCTGCTGATATAGAAACGCATAATAAGGTGCATACCAATCCTCCTGGTCACCCACTGTAATCATGTTTCTTTCTACCTGTTCACATCCGGTCTTGTCCGTTATTGCCAGTGCAATGGCCTTACATGCCATTCCTCTTGAAATTCCTTCTGTGGCTGCCACAGACACAGACGCATCCTGTACCCGAAGCATCCATAACACCAGAATTCCCACTGCAGTAAATATAATGCCGCTTACCAGCCAAAACTTTTTCAAATAAAACACTCCCGTCATTATGGATGTTATCCCAATCACATAATAACGGGAGCCTTTGTGCCTCACTTTACAGCCTTTGTATTGCCAGATACCGGCACCTTTTCCAGATACCAGTCTTATCTTATTAAAATCCTTATGAAGATAGATAGGCTGCCGCAGCTACCTGCGACAGCCTATTTTCTTTTGCAAATCCCAAAATGCCGTCCCTGCCCATTTGACTCCTAGCAAAGCTAGGTGGGCAACCGCAAACAAGCTTCTGCCTTCCACTGCTATGGAGGCCTGACATCCGCCTGATAATATAGGAATCCCGTTTTGTGTCATGTAGGTTCAAACATGACAGGACCTCGAACACCCCAGGATGTATATATAGTATAACTCACTTCGCCCCGATATACAAGTGGTAATCGGTGGTATTATTTTACAAAATTCTCAAAATCACTTTTTCCGTCTCCAGTAAATCAGCAGGCCGATCAGTACCAACAGCAGTATCACGGAAATTCCAAAAAATACAAGCATCAGCACTACCAGAGTAGTATAACTCATATTGCCAAAAATTTTTCCTGCTTTGGAGAGGAAATTATCACCAATCACTACTTTTGCATCTTCTGCATCTGATGCAGTAACGGATTCTGCCTCTGATATGGTCTCTTCTGCATTGCCTGCAGATACAGTCTCCTGGCTGGTAACAGACTCCGAAGAAACCGTTTCCTCTGGTTCTGTGATCTCATTGCCATCTGCATCCACACGCATCAGATAAGAGCTGGATACATAATAATTGCCTGTCTCACACTGGATCATACTCCAGTTGCCATAAGTTGCAAGTCTGGTCACCTGCTCTCCTGCTGGAACAGTTCCTTTGGAAAGAGCTTCTACACTTGGAAATTCTCTGATATTGACAGAATTCCTTGCAACTACAGTTTCTGTTTTCATATGCCATTCAAATGGTACAGGGAGACTGCCATCTGTGAGACCATACGCATACTCCATCAAAATACGTGTATCAATATAGCAGTTGTAATCATCAGACTTCAGGACGCAGAACAGCAAGTTTCTTCCCTCATGTTCTGCGGCAGTTAATAACGTGCGTCCTGCATAGTAAGTACGTCCTGTCTTGCCTGCATAAACGCCCTCGCCTGCTTCATCACCATTTACCATAGCATGTCCCGTACGCAGAGTCCGCTCTCCATACATATTGGTGGCAGCCATAGTATAGTCTACTGTAGTATCAATGGTATAAAATCTCTCATTCTTCAATGCAGCCTGGAAAATCAGAAGCATATCATAAGGAGTGGTATAATGGTCCTCATCATGAAGTCCATGGGCATTTACAAAATGGGTATTGGTACAGCCAAGTTCTTTGGCCTTTTTATTCATCAGTTTTGCAAACTCTTCTTCACTGCCAGCTACATACTCTGCCAGGGCTGTAGCACATTCATTGGCAGAAGCCAGCATCATGCCATACAAAGTATCTCTTACAGTCATCTCTTCTCCTACTGCAGCCACAGGTGAAAGAGTAGAGCTGTTTCCTGTCAGTGAACTGATGGCATACTCAGAAAAGGTCAGCGTATCATCTAAATCAGAAACTTCTTCTAATACCACCAGGGCGGTCATTACCTTAGTAATGCTGGCCGGATAATATTCATAATTCATGTTTTTGGATAACAATACCTCCCCGGTATCTGCATCCATCACGCAGTATCCTTCCCCATGAATATCAGGTCCATCTAATATATCCTCTAACCCTTCATAATCCTCCGGCGCTGCAAAAGCAGACTGGGAACAGATCCCACTGATCATCAGCATGCCCAACAACATTGCCGTAAGCCATTTTTTCATTGTGTTTTTCATTTTTTCCTCATCCTAACTATAGTTCCTGTATTTTGTAAAAATATGCGCAGAAAAGGTCAAAACAGTTTCTGCCCATTCTTTATCGATTGGTGCATATACGATTATAATGGATTCCCAAACATGTTACAACCACTTTTTTACAAATTTCTCAGCATATTTTTTCCCTTCCGCGATACAATCATAAAGAACGCTGAAAGCCGAGCATACAATTGATCTCTGCCCTGCAGACGCACTTATTTCATGAAGCTCTGTCAATTCCCTGCCTCTGGGAAAATCTGCTGTAACATATACTGGGCAAAGCTGTATCTGGATACCTGATCTGCTTCAAATGGATCATTTTGACAATAACTGCCCACTGCACTTGCAGCCACAGAAGCATATTCCCCTGGAAGGTTCTCAATGCTCCATTTTCCGCCCTGCTCTTTGGACAAAACCAGACCTTCTCTGAGATACCCAAGGACTCTGCACAAGTTCAGAATGATATATACGGGATCTTCGTTGATTTCATTGACTGCATCTTCTATATCCCTTCGAATGCTGTCAAGGTAATCCGCTTTTGGAACCTCACCAAACACGTCACTGATTTGTTTTCCCCAAAGAGTCATGCCTGCATTTCGAACCACTGTAAAGTGGGCAGCCAGATCCCGATCCACACCATGCATATCCAGACAGTATTGTTTTAGGTCTGCCATACATCTTTCTTTATGGAAATTAGAAAAATGTAATTCAAATGGGGTCGGATACTGAAAGTGATTGCAGACTTCCTCCAGTACAATACTCATTTCCAGTCCTTTTGGCGG
Source organism: Lachnospiraceae bacterium (assembly GCA_045127535.1). Taxonomy (GTDB): domain Bacteria; phylum Bacillota; class Clostridia; order Lachnospirales; family Lachnospiraceae; genus UBA2942. The sequence goes on from JBGVQN010000006.1 coordinate 46,105, forward strand.
ACATTGGGAATCTAATTTTAACAGTACACTGATCAGAGCCTCTTTCTCCTGGAAAGAAGGTGCGTGGTTTACTACAACCAGAAAATCAATGTCGCTTTTGTCCCAGTTAAAACAACCAAATGCAATAGAACCGTGTACATAAATTCCGATCAGGTTGTCTTTTAGTATTTTTTTATATGATATTTGAATTTCTCTTAAAATTTCTGATTCTGTCATAAAAAATTTGTATGATGTATATGAAATACATTCATACGTCCCCCTTTCTTCTCAAACCCTGTTCTCACTTTTTCACTCCCTGCATATGTTATAGAGTAATACTCTGTCAGGGAGCGCTTATGAAATCAAACAATGATTTATCCAGACCACATGCAGACAGCAAGCTGCCTATGGTCATGCAAAGTATTCTCATTTGTACCTTATTTCTGATTCTGCTTTTGGGTTCTCTGAAAGCACTTCCGGAAATCGTTACTGCCAATACTACAGTGAATGGCAGGGAACTGCCTATTTACTGCGTAGATACCCAGGAGAAAAAGGTTGCTTTAAGTTTTGATGCAGCCTGGGGCAACGAAGATACCCAGACAATTCTGGATATTCTGAAAAAACATGACGTACGAGTCACATTTTTTATGACAGGCGGCTGGGTAGAATCTTACCCAGATGATGTAAAAGCCATTGCTGCTGCAGGACACGACTTGGGCAACCACAGTGAAAATCACAAAGAAATGAGCAAACTGGATTCAGCCAACTGTACTGACGAGCTGATGAAAGTACATAACAAAGTAAAAGAACTTACAGGCCAGGATATGGTACTGTTTCGTCCTCCTTACGGAGATTATAACAACAACCTGATCACTACTGCCACCAGCTGCGGTTATTATACCATACAATGGAGCATTGACAGTCTGGACTGGAAAAATTATGGAGTCGACGATATTATCAACCGGGTGCTGAATCACAAAAATCTGGAAAACGGCGCCATTATCCTGATGCACAATGGCGCCAAGTATACTGCCCAGGCACTGGATGCAGTCATTACCGGACTGAAAGAAAAAGGATACACTATCGTTCCTATTTCCGAACTGATTTATACAGATAGCTTCCATATGGATGCTGCCGGAAAACAGTATTCAGATACAGGAACAAGTGTACAATAAAGGAGTCTCTCCTCTGCATCTTATTTTACTATGTATGCAGCCATTGACCTCATCCATTTTTCCATATACCACTGTGCCAAAACCGGTTTATTCCTAACCGCTTTTGGCACAGCAGGCTACTGCTGAATAAATTCCAGTACTTTCCTGTAGTCCATTTGCCCTCCAAACAGGCTTAATGCACTTCCTATGGTAACATCTAATTTTCCTCGTCCCAATTCCTTTAGCTGTGCCAGGTCTGCAAAGCTGCCTACACCTCCTGCATAGGTAACCGGAATCCCATCCCATTCTGCCAACATTTTTACCAGTTCCTGCTCAATACCGGAAGCTTTTCCCTCTACATCTACTGCATGGATCAAAAACTCTGCACAGCTGCCTGAGAGCTTTGTAAGCACCTCAGGTGTAATTTTCACATCTGTAAACTTCTGCCAGCGGTCTGTTACAATATAATAAGCGCCGTTTTTTTTACGACAGCTTAAATCCAGGACCAGATGATCCTTTCCTACAGCACTTACCATCCGGTTCAGATTTTCATAGGAAATCTGGCCGTTTTTGAATACAAAGGAAGTTACGATCACGTGGGAAGCACCTGCATCTAAAAACTCAGCTGCATTGGTATCCCGGATACCCCCTCCAATCTGCAGTCCCCCGGGGTAAGCCCCCAGTGCAGACATGGCCTGTTTTTTGGTAGCTTCATAATATTCACTTTCCGGGGGATTGAGCAAAATAATATGCCCCCCCTTTAATCCGTCCTGACGATAAAACTCTGCATAAAATCCACCGTCCTGGTCAGAAACAAAATTATCTACTGCCTGATTGCCCTGGTCCTGAAGAGTCCCTCCTACGATCTGTTTTACTTTTCCATTATGAATATCAATACATGGTCTAAAACGCATTTTTCCTCTTTCCGGCAGCACGGCTCTGTTATAGAGCAGCAATCCTGCTGCCCTATACTGCCTGATGTCTGTTTTCTTTTCTGTTTTCTTTTGTCTGATCCTTGCTTCATTGCTGCTTCCTCATACAGCAGCAGCATGATGCCTGCTAGTTCAGTTCATATAATTTTGTATACTTTTCTTTCAAATACTGTACATAATATGCGGGACAGAAATCCTCTCCCGTTGCCAGTTTCAAAATCTCCCCTGCAGGCTTTGCAGCACCATAACAGTGTACATGTTCCTTCAGCCAGTTTATGATCTGGCCGATCTGGCCGCTGCGAAGCAGCTGTGGCACATCCATTTCTTGTTTCATCTTATTATATAACTGTGCTGCAAAAGCGTTGCCCAGTGCATAGGAAGGGAAATAGCCAAACATTCCACCTGACCAATGTACATCCTGAAGCACACCATTTCTGTCACTATCTGGTGTCACACCCAAATACTCCTGATACAGCTCATTCCACAGCTTTGGCAGCTCACTGACCGGATATTCTTCCTCAATGAGCTTCTTCTCTGCTTCATAACGCACCATGATATGCAGGCAATATGTCAGCTCATCGCTTTCGGTACGAATCAAATCCGGGATAACACAGTTCACTGCCTGCACAAACTGCTCCAGATCCACATCACACAACTGCTCTGGAAATGTCTCCTGCAGTTTTCCAAAAACAGACTCCCAGAATTCTCTGCTTCTGCCGATCATATTTTCCAGCATACGGGACTGGGACTCATGCATACCGCAGCTTGCTCCTCCTCCTACCGGCGTTAATGTCAGTTCATCTGGAACATTCATTTCATACAGTGCGTGTCCTGTCTCATGAATGGTAGAAAAAATGCCGCTGATCAAATTGTCTTCATAATAATGTGTGGTAATACGCACATCCCTGTTATGGAGATTGGTGGTAAATGGATGCTCACTTTCTCCCATCACACCTTTGCTAAAATCAAAACCCAGATATTCAGCCAGCCATCTGTTAAACTGCTTCTGTTTTTCCACATCATATTTGCGATGCATAAAAGCGGTGTCCATCTTTTTTTGGCTGCTCTGGATCCTGCCCAGTAACGGCACAATGGTCTCCTTCAGTTCTGCAAAAAAAGTGTCCAATTCCTTCCTGCCAAAGCCCTCTTCATATTCATTCAGGCTTACATCATAGAGGCTGCCGGTACCATCTCCGTTATCCCCTTCCAACTGATACCTGTTGTGCTTTCTGATCGCCGCCACCACCTGTTCCAGATACGGAGCAAAAAGCGCAAAATCATCCTCCGCCTTAGCTTTCTGCCACATCATACCGCTTTTGGACAACAGCTCACTAAACTCCCTCTGCTCCTTAGCAGAAATCCGCTCTATCTTTGCCAGTTCTTTGCTCAGTACCCTTACTACAGCAGCCTGTATCTCTGTCAAATCCTCCGCCTGTCCCAGCTTTTTTAAAAGTCCCGGCACTTCCTCATTCACCAGACATCGATACAGCTCCTCTGAAAGAATCCCCACACATCTGGCAGTATTGTCCATAGCCTTCTCCGGCGCCAAAGTTTCATTATCCCACTCCAACAAAGTCAGTGCCGCACCAAGGGCTGCCTGCTTATCCAGATACATCTGTAATTTTTCATAATCCTGATTCATACCTATTCATCCTCACTTTCTGTTTCAAAATTTACGCATCTGCAAATCCTTGTCCCCTCAATTCTTTACGCCTCATCCAAAAAGGCATCCCTCTATAACTAAGAAGCGCCTGCCGGTATCCAAAGACTCCGACAGACGCCGCCCAGAGGTACTATGCTTTTTTTATTCCCCAGGAATTTTCCTTTTTCAGCTCCAGGTACATGTCATAAGCCTGCTCCAAAATCTGCTTTTCGTTGGTAAACTTCAGCAGATGATAAGCTTCATGAAACTTATAATAACCAGAATCTACGAAAAACTCTTCTCGCTGCGGTTTGCTGTAGTAACTGTCCGCCATCATCAAATACCAGTGTACCTCTTTCTCTACCATTCCCTGTGGAATGTGGAAAGTATACTCGCTTTTTCCAATGTACTTTACAATAGAAGCAGTTACCCCAGTTTCCTCCCGGACCTCTCTGAGAGCAGTCTGGGGATGATCCTCTCCGCTCTCGACAGTTCCTTTCGGCAAAACCCATCCTTCATACCTGCTTTTATAATTTTTATAAAGCAGAAGTATCTTGCCTCGAAAAATAACCACACCGCCACAGCTTGTTGCCTCAACCATTGCAATTCCTCCTGTCTGTTGGTGTGACATATATCTGTTAAAAAGTATACCCCTTTTTCTTTGCTCATGCAAGATATTTTACAGTTTTATACTATTTTACAACTATTTTCTCACTTTTATTCCCATACATATTTTTTCTGTTGCCTCAGATACTAACTATGAGGTGATTTCTTTGAGATTTCAAAATTTAAACCAGTTAATTCAGAGAAGCAGCAGTACCCGTAACTATTTTTTATCTCTGCCTGTAAAAACACAAATAGAGCTGCATGAACATAATGAATACATTCATACAGCCGAAGAACTGCATCATCTGGTGAACCAGCTTGCTATATATAACAGACAGGTGGAACTCAGTGCGTACGATCCCATTGTAACCTCCGGTTTCTCATTTTTTAAAAAATGAAAAGCCTTTTTTCTCATAGGGTTGGGTATACACTGCTGCAGCGGTATATCCGGCATCCGCAATTACTTTTTTTATTGTTTCATCATCCAGTGGATGCTCTGATATAATTTCTGTTTTCCCCTTTGTATGGGAAGATGTAACCTTCTTTACTGCAAAAGCCCTGCGCACTGCATCATTGATATGTGCCTCGCACATACCACATGCCATTCCTTCTACTTCTATTGTAATTTTAACCATTTGTTCCTCCAATATTTCTAAAATACCTATTCCGATTTGGGAATGATTCTCCCATCTCCTGATAAACAGCAAAGACAGCTTTCTGTATTGATCAAAAAGCTGCCTTTCGGTCTGATATAGTAATGATGTTACTGTGCCAGAGCTGCCCCTAATGCCTTGCATGCCGCTACTGCATCATCATCTGGTGCTTCATTGCAGATGACAAAGCCGCAGGCCATCACAGCACCGTCGGAAATACAGGTTTCTTCCCAGTTGCGCATCCACTCACCGTCACCCCATCCGTAGGAACCAAACAGCGCAATTTTCTTACCCTTCAATTTCGGCTCACAGGAGGTAAACATAGGCGCAAATTCACACTCTTCTAACTCTTCTGCTCCCATAGATGGGCAGCCAAAGGCAATTGCATCATAACTATCTACCATAGATGCATCAAATTCAGCTGCTGTGCACATTACACTTTCTGCACCACTTTCTTTGATTCCCTCTGCAACTGCCATAGCCATAGCCTCTGTATTTCCAGTTCCACTCCAATAAACCACTGCAATTTTACTCATGTTGTATTCCAACCTTTCCTAAATTTAATATATATCAAACAGCTACTGTGAGCCGCTCGATTGACTTTCCTTTTGCCCACAGGTCACAGTAGACCTGGGTGCATTTTTTGAACTTTGCAAATGTTTTCTGTGCTGCTGCCTCATCACCATATACTTTCCAATATCCCACACATTTACACCCTTTTGCTCCATTTTCAATAAAACCATTCACATCCTCTGGCGGGTATCCAAGAAACAGGCCAATTTCATGAGGGAATCCTTGGCTGTCATTTAGCCGCTGCATTAGATGAATCACACAACGTTCCGGCATTTCTGTAGTGTACCCTCTCTCCTGCAGCAGCCGGCAGGCTGTATCATGCTGCAAGTCCTGTGAAAGTTTGGATGGACGATATACATAAATCAATGCACGATTGTTTTGAAACTGCAGCGGCAGCACGCGAAGTCCTTTCTTTACAAGAATTCGGTTCAGGCTCCGGATGCTTTCCCTCATATCTTCCACATCCTCAAAAGAACATGGAAATATCGTTCCGGTTTTCATCCCTGCAAGGGTAGGCGAGCAATGACGGACTAACAATTCACCGGACATTTTGTGTCTCCTTTCTATCAGCAATACGGTAGGCAATTGCGAAACTGTATTCAACATCAGCTTTGGGAAGTATCTGTAAGAAAATATTTTCTAAGCAGGACTCTTGAAAACGCCGGCACTTTAAATTTTGTGCCACAGGCGCAAAATTTATTAGTACCGCTGCGTTTTCACCGAAGCGAGAGCGCGTCCTGCGTGAAAATACTTTCTTGCAGATACTTCCCAAAGCATCCGGTAATGTGTTTCGCAATTGCGAAACAATATGGCAGTACATTTTGTTAGTTATAACTAACCACTTGTTAAAAAGCAGGAGACGCAGGCTTTACGCTACGCCTCCTAACATGCTTATTCATGACACTGAATCATATTTGCATCCCATTTCAACAGGAGATGATGCACTTAGAAAAGTTCCCAGCATGTGCTTTCTATTGTTTCTTAGGATGGCAGGTGCCGCTCATAGCACAATTTGCACATCCGCATCCACAGGAGGACTTTCCATTTTTCTTATCCCGCACCATATTGGCAATGATGGCTGCCACCACCAGGATCAGTATAGCGCAGATGATAATCGTTGGTAAATTTTCATAAATCCACGTAAACATTTACAAACCTCCTGTTCTGCATAAAGCATTTATTTTACCTTAACAGTTTTGGTGAGCTTCACAGACTCTTTGTATGGCTTAAAGAGCATATAAAGCATACCAGCCAATACTACGATGGCAGCGATCAGTCCGAGTACATTCATATTTCCAGCAAACACAGAACCGATCTGATAAATCATCAGAGATACTGCATACGCAAATCCGCACTGATATCCAATTGCAAACCAGGTCCACTTAGCGGAGTTCATCTCACGCTTGATAGCGCCGATCGCAGCAAAGCAAGGTGCGCAAAGGAGATTGAATACCAGGAAGGAATAGCCTGCCAGCTGGGTCAGACCCTCAAAATCCAGGACACCAAATACACCAACTACTTCTTCCTTGGCAACCAGACCCATAATGGTTGCAATGGTCGCCTTGGCATTGCCAAAGCCCAGAGGCTTAAAGATCCAGCAAAGTGCGCCGCCAATGATACCAAGAATACTGTTGTCCAGCTCCATCTCTGTACTAAACATAAAGGAACCGTCTACGATACCAAAGCAGGAACCTGCCCAGATGATGATAGAAGAAAGCAGGATGATGGTACCAGCCTTTTTAATAAAGGACCAGCCACGCTCCCACATGGAACGAAGTACATTTCCTGCGGTTGGCCAGTGGTAAGCAGGAAGCTCCATAACGAATGGCGCCGGATCACCTGCAAACATCCTGGTTTTCTTTAACATAATACCGGAAACAATAATTGCTGCAATACCTACAAAATATGCACTTGGAGCAACCCACCATGCACCGCCAAACAGTGCAGCAGCAATCAGTGCAATGATCGGCAGCTTTGCACCACAAGGAATAAATGTGGTGGTCATAATGGTCATACGGCGGTCACGCTCATTTTCAATGGTACGGGATGCCATAATGCCAGGTACGCCACAGCCGGTACCGATCAGCATTGGGATAAAGGACTTACCGGACAGACCAAACTTACGGAAGATCCTGTCAAGTACAAAGGCAATACGGGACATATATCCGCAAGCCTCTAAGAATGCCAGAAGAATAAACAGGATCAGCATCTGCGGCACAAATCCAAGCACTGCACCAACACCTGCCACGATACTGTCCAGCAGCAAACTGTTCAGCCACTCTGGTGTATGCAATGCAGTCAGACCACTCTCTACCAGTACAGGGATACCAGGAACCCAGATACCATACTCAGCAGTATCCGGAACCCCCTCTGCTTCTTCTCCCAGTGTTTCTTCATAGATTGCAGAAATATCACACCCTGCCTCTGCCAGAGCATCTGCATAGGATCCATATGCCTCGTCAAATGCACCAAAGTCCTCATCTGCTATTGCAAACTGAATATCTTCTGCACCAGTTACACCATTTTCTACAGCTGCGTCTACCCGAGCAACCATTTCCTCTACCCATACATGTTCTGCTGCATATTCTGTCATGGCATCCTCATACTCAGAAGTACCAATACCAAACAGATGCCAGCCGTCACCAAACAGACCATCATTGGTCCAGTCTGTTACATAGGTACCTACTGTAGATACAGAAATATAGTATACAAGGAACATAATGACTGCAAAGATCGGCAGTGCAAGGAAACGGTTGGTCACCACCTTGTCGATCTTATCGGAGGTAGAAAGCTTTCCGGCGGACTTCTTCTTGTAGCAGCCCTTGATCATCTGTCCAATGTAAATATAACGTTCGTTGGTGATAATGGATTCTGCATCATCATCCATTTCATCCTCAACCTTCTTAATATCCTCTTCAATATGTGCAAGAATCTTGGAATCTAAATTCATCTGCTCCAACACCTTGTCGTCACGCTCAAAGATCTTGATGGCATACCATCTCTGCTGTTCTTCCGGCATGCTGTGTACTGCTGCTTCTTCAATATGTGCAATGGCATGCTCCACAGGGCCAGAGAAAGTGTGCATTGGCACAGTCTTGCCATTCTTGGCTGCATCAATGGCAGCCTCAGCAGCCTCTGTCAGACCGGTGCCCTTCAGTGCTGAGATCTCCACCACCTTGCAGCCCAAAGCTCTGGACAACTCTGCGGTGTTGATCTTGTCACCATTCTTCTGCACCACGTCCATCATGTTGATGGCAACCACTACAGGAATACCCAGCTCTGTTAACTGAGTGGTCAGATACAGGTTTCTTTCCAGGTTGGTACCGTCAATGATGTTTAAGATCGCATCCGGACGCTCGCTGATCAGGTAATTTCTTGCCACCACTTCCTCTAAGGTATATGGAGAAAGAGAATAGATACCTGGAAGGTCAGTAATAATCACGCCTTCATGCTTTTTCAGCTTACCTTCCTTTTTTTCTACTGTTACACCTGGCCAGTTGCCAACAAACTGGTTAGAACCAGTCAAAGCGTTGAACAGGGTCGTTTTACCGCAGTTCGGGTTACCCGCAAGGGCAATACGCAAATTCATATGTTATTCCTCACTTTCATTAGCATCGGCTAACCGATGTTTCAAAAAATACCGGGGGTCTACCCCCCGTTTATGATATGTATCTTACTCAACCTCAATCATTTCTGCGTCAGCTTTGCGAAGGGAAAGCTCATAGCCGCGGACGGTCACTTCGACCGGATCACCCAGAGGCGCTACCTTACGGACAGATACCTCAACCCCTTTGGTGATACCCATATCCATGATACGACGCTTGATTGCACCCTCACCGTGGAGCTTTACAACCTTCACTGTATCACCGACTTTTGTCTGTCTCAGTGTCTTCATTCCTGTTCTCCTCCTTGAAATATGTTTTTAAGAATAACTGTCCCAGAAAATCAAACCATGATTTTCTGTGCCATTTCCTTACTGATAGCAATACGGGATTCTTTTACGTTTACAATTACATTGCCGCCGATGGTATTTATAACTGTAACGGCTCCTCCCACAACAAAACCAAGTGATTCAAGATGTGTCTTCACCTCTTGCTTTCCACCGATTTTTTTGATGATATGTTCTTCTCCAACATCTGTGAGTGTAAGCGGCATCATTTTCTCTACCTTCTTCCTGAAGTGGATATTAAATTAGCGCATGCTAACTTAAACACAAAAATATATGTTAGCAATCGCTAACTATAGGTAGTATATACATTTCAATTTTATTTGTCAATAGACTTTAGATGAAATTTCCTTTTTCTTCCACAGATTCAGCAGGTCATCCAATTAGTTAGCGCGTGCTAACTAACTTTTTGTGCATTTTTGTTCCTTGTTTTTTTTGAGCTTTGGTTTCTGTCACAGGAACGCATCTCCCAATTGCCTGTGTTGGTATTAAAAAAGGAGGTATCGCACACTGCTCTGTTTTTTCTTCCAAAGCATTGTACGACACCCCATATCATTCCGTTAACCCAATATCATTACTTAGGCAATAATCAAAAATCTGTTTTGCTACCGGAGCGGCTACATCTCCTCCGGTGCCTGCACCTTCCAGGATTACAGTCACTGCCACCTTAGGATCTTCCATAGGAGCATATCCCGTAAACCATGCATGCATACTGCCAGACTGTGTATACTCTGCCGAACCTGTTTTACCAGCCACGGTACCATATGAACTGGCGGCACCAGCACCTGTCCCCTCACTGACTACTGTACCCATAAACTGTCCCAGAGTATAAGCCTCTGCTTCTGACATCAATGTGGCATATACTTCCGGTTCCGTCTCCTGTACCAGCTTTCCTTCTGCATTTACGATCCGGTCTACCAGCTGCGGCTTCATCATTACGCCATTGTTGGCAATGGTTGCAGTAATCATACAGTTCAACAACGGGGTCTCTGTAACTGTGCCCTGTCCAATACTGGTTAATATGGTTTCCCAGTCAGAAGATTCCTCATTCAGGGAAATGGTGCTTACCGAACTGGCAAGATCTATAGGCAGCTTCTGATTAAATAAAAATGACTCACACATGGACACCCAATCGCTTTTATTCAGGTTCAGTCCCATCTGTGCATGTATGCCGTTACAGGAATTGGCCAGACCATAACGTAAATCTACTTCTCCGTGTACATGCTTGTCATGACAGTCTAATGTCAGTCCGTTATAACTGAATGTACCAGTACAATTATAGCGCAGGTTCTGCCATGTATCTCCGTACTGTCTGATATAAGCCAGCTCTGTCAACAGTTTAAAGGTAGAGCCAGGAGGATATACTCCCTGTGTAGCACGATTTAACAAATTGGCACTGGTATTTTCATCAGAAATCAGCCAGTCCCAGTTTTCAGCAATGGTATTGGGATCATAGCCTGGCCTGGATACCATTGCCAGGATTCTTCCAGTAGAAGGCTCCATAACCACTACTGCCCCCTGGTATCCTTCCAAAAGGCTGTAACAGTACTGCTGCAAAGAAGCATTCAAAGAAGTACACAGAGAATTTCCCGGATTTTTCTCCCCTATAATATCGTTATACAGCTGTTCCCAGATTGGTATGGAAGAAGTCAGCAGGGAATAATTATAACTGCTTTCCATCTCTGCCGCTCCTAACTTGGCATATCCTATGGGATGGGCAAATACCTCTCCATAAGGGTAATACCGAACCTCAGTACCATCTTCCTGTTCCTGAGAATACGCCAACACATTCCCTGCTGAATCATATATAGAGCCTCTGCTTACTGTAGCTGATTCACTGCTGATTCTGGTATTATAAGAATTATTGACTACGGAAGAGCTGACAAATACCAGATAATAAATATAGTAAAGTGCCATACCGCAGAAAAAGATGCCAATGGTAATAAGCATACCATACACAGCTCCATTTTTTTTCCAGCGTTCTTTACGCGCTTTCTGCTTATCTGACTGCCTGCCTGATGTATGATCCGCCGGGCTGGCTGACTGACGGTCTGGCTTTTGCTGTTCATAAGAACGATTTTCCTGCATATTTACTGATCCCTCCTTTGCATACAGATTTCAGAAAATATATGATTTTATCAATGGTTTTATAAAGATTTGCTGTTTCCATCTGCATTTTTCTGTCCAGGAGAACGTTGTGCCTGCTGTTTATTCTGAAAATATGCCTGATACTGCATAGACTGTATCTGCTGCTGCATGGCTGCCTTCTGTTCTCTAAGTCTGGCCTCCTGCAGTGTTTTTTCTCTTGCTTCTTCGGCCTTTCGCTGTTCTTCCTCTAACCTGCGCCGTTCCTCTGCCAACCTGTGCCGTTCTTCTTCATTCTGATACATAATATAAAGTCCCTGCATCAGTTCAAACAGAATAAACGTACTGGATACAGAACTGCCTCCATAACTGACCAGAGGCAGGGTAACACCGGTTGCCGGAATAAATTTAATCACACCACCAATTGCCAGACAGGTCTGTATCCCATAAATACCAGCAAGTCCTGTTCCAATCAACCGAAAATATTTCACAGAATACCTGGAAGCAATGAGCATAAACTGACAAAAGCAGCAGAAACATACTGCGATCAGGCACAAGGCAAAAATTCCTCCAAATTCTTCTGCAATGGCGGAAAATATATAATCTTTGATTACCACAGGAATGGTATTGGAACTGCCTTCATAAAGTCCTGTTCCAAACCAGCCTCCGCTGCCAATGGCAAACAGGGATTGGGCAATCTGGTAACCTGTGGTGTCAATGGCAGACCATGGATCCTGCCAGGCGGATACTCTTACCCTTACATGGGAAAACAGTATATAAGCCGCTACTCCTGCTGCGCATCCTGCCCCAATGCCGCAAATCAGATAAATGGGCTTTCTGATGGCCACCTGCAGCATACACAAGTAGGTCAGGAAGAAAATCAAAGCACCTCCCAAATCCGTAGACACAACCAGAACCAGAACATGAATTGCTGCAATACATGTGGCAAAACATACACGCCTGAAATCATCCCGTTTTCGTAACAGCACTGCAATCAGCAGCACAAAAGTGATTTTTACAAATTCTGATGGCTGCAGACTGAAAAAGCCCAGATTTAAAGACAAATTGGCACCATACTCTGTAGATCCGATCAAAGGCACTGCAATGAGCAAAATCAGTCCCACTACACCAAATGTGCCAGCCAGCACCTTTACATGCGTCAGCTTTACCGTTAAAGCAGGAACTGCCAGTGTCAGAATAGAGGCTGCACAGATAATAATAAACTGTTTTACAGCCTTATCAAAATTCAGTCTGGTCATGCAGATCATGCTGATGCTGATACAAAACAGCATGGTTGTTAACAGCGGCGCAAAACTTTTTTTATACACTGTCCGAAATAAGACCCGGTACAACAGTACATAAAGCATCTGCATCAGGCAGAATACGATCCGTTCTATAGAAGCAGAACGTACTGCCACCACGCCCAATGCACACAGCTGGATAATCAAAATCAGTATCATTTGTCCATGAAGCACCGCATTTCCTTTATAGCGCTCCATTTTTACTGTACTGTATACAGACAATATGGCAAACAACACACCTGCCATCATAATGATATATTTGGCACTATTGATAATTACAGTCTCCAAAAAAGCACCCCCTTTTTATTGTACGCCTCGTCTGAAATGTCCTTTCGTTAAGGGTATTTCTGAAATCTCTGCCAAAAGCCCTGACTTGGCACGATCCCAGCCTTTTAAAACTGCAGCAGTTTCTTCTCCCGTCTCTACAGTAAATGAAATCCGTACCGAACCGGGAGCCATTTGTAGAATGGTCTTCCACTCGTCAAAGAGACACATAGCATATCCATTATAGATCACATTGTAACAGTATGGACAGACGCTTTTTACCGGCATCCGTATTCTGGTACGGTCCTGCAGATAAGTCAATTCCTGTTTGTGATTGCACCTCCCGGCAGTCTTTTTCAGGCACTGGGCGGAAACCATCATAGGAAGCCGTCCATATAACAATACCTCTGCACCTTCTATGCCTCTGGTTTTCCACTCTCCTGCATTCAGTTCCACAGGAATCGTTACCTGTGCAATGCCCTGTTCTCTAAAAAATTCTTCTGCTGCCCTATTATAGGCATACAGCATATGGTCTCCTGTAAACATACCAGTCTGCCCACGTGCCTGCAGATAAGTCAGTTCCTCTATGGTCCTTACCAGAAAGCCATCAAAACCTGCCTGTTTCCATTCTTTTTCAAATCTCTGGAAATAATCCATGGCCTGATTTCTGAAAATACGGGGCATGGTAAGAAATACCTGATATCCTGCCTCATGCACCTGTTCTGCCAGCAGCTTCCACTGGGAAGGCGGTGTTATCAGACTGTCTAAACAGATCCGTCCGCAGCCGCCCCATTTCAGCACAGCATCTAACTGTTCTAACGTTTCCACGGAAATACTCACCAGCGGCTGGCTGGCTGCCGGATTCTTTCTTCCAGACTGTTTTTCAGTACAGCAATGGATATCTGGTGCATTTTCTGCACAAATATCAGAATACTGGGTATCAGTTGTCCTTGCGTACTGTCTTGTAAGTGCTTCTTCTAATTGCTCAATGGTCTGCCTGCGGAGTGCATTTAACGCACCCACTGGTACAAACAAACCATCCTCTACCTCTATATCCAGCTGTTCCAGACAGAAAGAAGTCCCTCCAAATTTACGCATCTGCTTTCCAATGCTTTCCCTTGTGGCAGGCTGCCTGTCTGCTTTTACAGGTTCATCTCCCTGACAGGTCACATGAATGCCGCGGCAGTTCAGTTTCATTGTAACAGGAAAATGTTGACGGACTATTACATTTCCTTTTACTTTCTCTTGCAGTTTCGTGTCGATATAGCGGGTTTGGAGAGACTGAATCCATTCATCATTTCCAGGGCGGAAGTCAGGCTTGGTCAGTGTAATCATATCTCTGCCATTGTGTTTGTGGAAATATCCCTCCGTAAAACCTTTCCTGTTAAACAAATCCCACAGTCTCTGTCTGTCCTGTGGCTCTACAAAATAACCTTCTTTTCCCAACGCTTCATATCTGTCCAAATATTTGCGGTAAATTGCAGTCACACCCGCTGCATACACCGGCTTTTTCATCCGTCCCTCAATTTTCAAGGAGTGCACTCCCCCTTCTATGAGCTCCGGCAGTAAGTCCAATGCATTCATATCTTTTGGGCTTAACAGATACGTTTCCTCTCTGGAATTGACGCTTCGTCCCCCCTCTGCCTGGGTATAATACTGGTACTCCATTCTGCATGGCTGGGCACATCTGCCCCGGTTGCCGCTTCTGCCTCCTGCCAAGCTGCTGTAAAGACACTGTCCGGAATAACAATAGCACAATGCACCATGGACAAACACTTCTATTTCAATCGGACAGCTTTTCCTGATTGCCCGGATTTCTTCCATGCTCAGTTCTCTGGGCGTTACCACTCTGGAAACACCCAGATCATATAAAAACTTTGCACTTCCGGCTCCTGTCATGGTCATCTGGGTACTTGCATGTATAGGAAGATCAGGAAACCACTGCCTGATCCGCCTCATTACCCCCATATCCTGTACGATCACTGCGTCCAATCCAGCCTGGTACAATGGAAGCAAATATTCATAAAGTGACTGTTCCAGTTCATCTTCTTTTAACAACGTATTTACTGTCAGATACAGTTTTCTGCCATGAATGTGCACATAAGAAATGGCCTCTAAAAGCCTGTCCTCTTCTGGATTTTCTGCATATGCCCTGGCACCAAACCGTGTGCCTCCCATATAAACTGCATCTGCACCTGCAGCTATGGCAGCCTGCATGCTTTCAAAGGAGCCTGCTGGTGCCAGTAATTCTATTTTTGCCAAGTTCACTTCCTCCATTATTAGGTACGGTTTCTGTTCTTTAACTGAGTATACCGTTCTGCCAATGCCCGGTTCTTGCTTTCCAGTGCCTGATTGGTTTCTGTCAGCAGTTTGATCTGAGCACGCAAATCTGCTACCTGCCCCTGTAGATCTGCAGTTTTTTCCTCAGCGTAGGACAGCTTTTCTCTCATCTGCTCTGTTTCCACTTTCAGATTTTCTAACTGTTCTAACTGCATCCTGCAAGTAACCAGATTGTGTTTTAAATCATAGGTCTGGGTTTCCAGTTCCTCTAAATGCTGTTTCTTCTGTTCTCCTGCATCCTTTTCTTTCAGGTAATCGTCTGCCATCTGCAGGAAAATCATCAGGTTGCGGATCTCGGTGGTCTGCTTCTGTATACCGCCCTGCTCCTTTAATACTGCAATGGTATGGTTCACATATGCAGCCAGTCTCTGCAGATACGCTTCCTCTTCCTGTCCTGCCAGATTATACACTTTCCCGTCAATCACTACTTTTGTGTATGTCTGCTTCTCCATAGTTTTTACCTTTCTTTATCTTGAGAGGGACGCATTCAGGAGGATCCCCGGTCGGATAGGTGCAGTGCCATGGCAGGCAGATAACTGGATTCACATGCCACACACTCTCGCTTCAGTGAAAACGCAGCGGATACTCCCGAATGCTGTTTCTTGGATATTCATAAGTTTTGAGTACTTTTGTGTTCTTTGGATATGCTGCTTTTTGATGAGCATGGATCACAGTCCAAAATGTTGGTAAGCCAGATCAGTTGCTACACGTCCCTTTGGCGTACGCTGCAGCAGGCCATTTTGAATCAGGTATGGTTCGTATACATCTTCTAAGGTGCCTGCGTCTTCTCCAATTGCGGCTGCTATGGTATCTAAGCCTACAGGACCGCCGGAAAATTTGTCCATGATGGTGCGCAGAACCAGCCGGTCACCAGTGTCCAGCCCTAACTTGTCTACCTCTAACAGATCCAGCACCTCCTGTGCCACCTGGTTGGTGATGGTACCGTCATAGCGTACCTGGGCATAATCCCGGACACGCTTTAACAGACGGTTGGCGATTCGGGGGGTGCCTCTGGAACGTCTGGCCAGCTCGTAAGCCCCCTCCGGCTCCAAAGTGACCCCAAGTACAGAGGCAGAACGCAGCAGTATGGTCTGCAGCTCCTGTGGGGTGTAAAATTCCAGGCGGTGTATGACGCCAAAGCGGTCTCTTAACGGTGCTGTTAACAGGCCTGCCCTGGTGGTGGCGCCTACCAGTGTGAATTTGGGCAGATCCAGCCGCAGGGAACGTGCCTGGGCGCCCTTGCCAATGACAATGTCAATGACAAAATCTTCCATGGCAGGATACAGTACTTCCTCTACCTGACGGTTTAAGCGGTGGATCTCGTCTACAAACAGTACGTCGTTTGGCTCTAAATTATTCAAAATGGCTGCCATCTCTCCCGGCTTTTCAATAGCGGGACCAGAGGTTACTTTTAAATTACTTCCCATTTCATTGGCAATAATACCTGCCAGGGTGGTTTTTCCAAGTCCCGGAGGGCCATAAAAAAGTACATGATCCAAGGACTCCCCTCTGGATCTGGCAGCTTCTATATATACCTTTAAATTGGCCTTGGCCTTTTCCTGGCCAATGTATTCCTGCAGGCTTTGGGGACGCAGGCTAGCTTCTGCGGCCTGCTCAGCAGCATCTGCTGCACTGGTGGCAATTTGTCTTCTCATAAATTTCCTCATTTTCTCCAGTCACATTTTATAACATACATCAAAAAAGCGCCAGCTTCCGCAGTGCTGCTTTTAACAAGGCTTCTGTATCCATCTCTGCAGCACCCTCTACCTGATTCACTGCCTTTAATGCCTCTGCATTGGAATAACCAAGGGCGGTCAGTGCCAACACGGCTTCTGACTTGGCCTCTCCTGCGGCTGTGGCTGCTCCCTGCACAGTCTCAGCCGGTGCATTGCCGGTCAGTACATCCTCCAGCTTCATCTTGTCCTTTAACTCAATGATGATCCGCTGGGCAGTCTTGCTGCCGATGCCCGGTACTTTGGAGATGGTCTTTACATCCTCAGAAAGCACTGCAAAGCGCAGATCATCCGGTGTGATTACTGACAGTACGCTCAGCGCCCCCTTTGGGCCAATACCGTTGACCCCAATCAGCAGCTGGAATACCTTTAGATCATCTCTGGTGAGAAAACCAAAGAGCTGCATGGCATCCTCTCTTACATGGAGATATGTATTGATCTTGACCTGACTGCCAATGGACGGCAGCCCGGGCAGCAGGGATGCAGGAACCCGTACCTGATATGCCACGCCTGAGGGACATTCTACTACGATATAATCTTCTCCGGCTTCTGCCAGTTCGCCTCTAATATATGCTATCACGAAAACACCTCGTCTGTTCCTTTATTATTTCTTACTATCTTATCATAACATAGTTCATTTGACAACCACAACAGTACAGATGTTCGATTCGCTTTTTCAGGTTTCTTCCATTTTGGCTCAAAAAAATCACACGAACCTCTGTTCTCATGTTATACTGTAGGCAGATGTCTGCTAAAAAACCAGATCCATTTTTTGTAAATCTGTGTGCAGAAGCATCTGTACACTGCCAGCAGACACCTGCGCAGCCCATCTATACGCACATCTGCGCCCAATGGATCACAAGCAATGCGCTTACTGAACTGTTTGAAAGAGGTCACTATGATTTATACAGAAGCATTTTTTAAAGCCCCGCAATTATATCCATTAGAGCAGTTAGGTACGCCGAACGCTCCTGTGGTTCCTGAAAAGCTGTTGTTTTTTGACATTGAAACCACCGGTCTGTCTGCTAAAACTGCTGCCATTTATCTCATTGGCTGTCTATGTCTCTCTGATGGACGCTGGAAGCTGATCCAATGGATGGCAGAACGTTTTTCTGAGGAACAACAGGTTGTAAAAGCATTTCTGGACTACTGTAAAGATTTTGATACCCTGATTCATTTTAATGGAGATACCTTTGACATTCCTTTTCTGCGCAAATGTGCGGAAAATTACAGTATCCCCCATCCCTTTGACCGGATGGCAAGCATTGATTTATTAAAACGGATCCGTCCACTAAAGGGCAGATTATCCCTCCAGGATCTGAAGTTAAAAACCATTGAAGGGTTCCTTGGAATTGACAGAGAGGATTTGTATCACGGCGGGGAGCTGATTGCAGTTTATCATAATTATGTCAAAAACCATGACCCTGAACTACAGAAGATCTTACTGCTGCACAATGCAGAAGATATCAAAAATATGCCAGCGCTGCTGTCTGTGCTGCATTATGCAGATCTGGAAAAAATGGATTTTGCAATTCAGAAAGCAGGCTGCACTGATCAACTGCTGCAGATTGAGGCAGCTGGGAATTGTCCCGTCCCAGTACCTGTGCAGTTTTC
Organism: Lachnospiraceae bacterium; assembly: GCA_045127535.1. Classification (GTDB taxonomy): domain Bacteria; phylum Bacillota; class Clostridia; order Lachnospirales; family Lachnospiraceae; genus UBA2942. The sequence continues at coordinate 64,927 of JBGVQN010000006.1, forward strand.
TGCCCATGGAGTTCAGATTACGGTTTCCCATGGACAGATACAAGCGGCTGTGCCAGTGATGCAGGGTGAATTGTTTTATTTTTACCCGGATTATAAGGATTATTACTACCTGCCTACAGAAGGATATGCCGTTCATAAAAAAATCGCACAGTTCGTGGATAAGGAGCATCGGGTGAAGGCAACTCCGTCAACTGCTTTCAGCAGGTTTCATGGTATAGCTGTGCCCCTTGGGGTGCAAAAGAAAAAGACTTCCATATTGGAGACGGAAGCCGGGAATTTTCATATATTGAGAGAAGCATATGATTCTAAGGAAGCCTATACACCCCTTTCTCAGGAGGCAGCATTTTTGAAATGGTATCTTTCCTACCTGCTGCAGCTATATCACACGCTCCTGTAAATCATAAAAGTTTCTATTGCCAAAAAGCAGAAAAGCGGCTATGCCCCAAAAGGGCACAGCCGCCTCTCTCTGTCAGCCACACAGAAAATTATTCAAAATCCTCATCCGGAATAGAATTCAGTAAAGCCTTGATGCTTAAGCTGATCTTCTTGGTCTCAGCATTGAAATCTACTACCTTTGCATCAACGATCTGACCTAAAGATAATACATCAGATGGCTTCTCAATATGCTCTCTGGCAATCTGGGATACGTGAAGCAGTGCATCAATACCGGTCTCTAACTCAATGAAAGCACCGAAATCTGTCATACGAGCAACCTTACCAGTTACTACGTTGCCAACTGCATACTTCTCTTCAGCATTTGCCCATGGATTGGTTTCCGGGAACTTTAAGCTCAGAGCAATCTTGGTTCCTTCAATGGACTTAACCAGAACCTTTAATTTGTCACCACTCTTGAATACCTTCTTTGGATTCTCAACACGTCCCCAGGACATCTCGGAAATATGAAGCAGACCATCTGCTCCGCCTAAATCAACGAATGCACCGAAGTCAGTTACGTTCTTTACAGTACCTTCTACGGTCTGACCAGCCTCAAGTCTTGCAAAGAGTTCCTCCTGCATAGCCTTCTTCTTAGCTACAATCAGCTGCTTGCAGTCACCGATGATTCTGCGCTTTCTTGGATTGAACTCGGTAATTACGAATTCAACTTCCTTGCCGGCATACTTTTCTAAGTTCTTCTCGAATGTATCGGAAACAAGGCTTGCTGGGATGAATACTCTGGTATCATCGATCATAACACTTAAACCGCCGGATAATACCTGGCTTACAGTTGCTGTCATAACAGTCTTGTTATTGTAAGCATCCTCGATTACCTTGCTGGACTTTTCAGCCTGTAATCTTCTGTAAGACAGCTGTACCTGACCCTCGCCATCGTTTACCTTTAATACCTTGGCATCTAACTCATCGCCAACCTTAACCATCTCGGTTAATACTGCGTTTGGAGCCTTGGTATACTCGGCTTTGGAAATGATGCCATCAGCCTTGTAGCCAATGTTTAATACGATTGCATCATCCTTGACATCAATTACTGTACCTTTTACGACATCTCCTGTGTTGATTGTCTTCAAAGAATCCTCTAATAACTCTTCGAAACTCATCTCTGACATTCTGTTACAACCTCCTGAATAATGTTTCTTGGGGTAGAAGCCCCTGCTGTAATACCTACCTTTTTCATAGAAGTTAGCCAACCAGTGTCGAGACCATCTACCGTTTGTATATAGTAAGTATCCTTGCATTTTCCTCTGCAAATTTCATACAGCTTCTGCGTATTAGAACTGTTTTGCCCGCCGATGACGATCATGGCGTCCACTTCTGATGCGATTTGGGCTGCTTCTGCCTGTCGCTCCTGCGTTGCATTGCAGATTGTGTTTACACATACCATATCATACCGCATTTCTGAGAAAATTTCAATCAATTTATTAAATTTCTGAAAATTAAATGTAGTTTGCGCCACGATACAGTACTGCTGATCCTGTTCCCAGGTATATTTGCTGATATCCTCCGGTGTTTCAACGACAATGGCAGGGGTTTCACACCATCCCATGATGCCCTGCACCTCCGGATGGCTGGGATTTCCGGCAATGATGATCTGTCTGCCGTCCCTGCTGTGCTCCTGCACGATCCGGTAAATCTTTTTGACAAATGGACAAGTGGCATCTACCACCGTAATATTTCTCTTCTCCAGTAAATCAAAGATTCGTTTGGGAACTCCATGGGCACGAATGACCACAATACCCTCTGTAAGAGCCGCCAATTCTTCTTCTGTCTCGATCACCTTCACACCCTTACTGTCCAGATCCCGCACCACTTCTTCATTATGAATAATAGGACCAAAAGTATAAATAGGCATACCCTGATTTTTTTCAATCTGTTCATACACCTGCTCTACTGCCCTGTGTACTCCAAAGCAGAATCCTGCTGTTTTTGCTACTACAACTTCCAAATCTGAAAGCCTCCTGGTTTTTATTTATCGCAGCAATGGATCTCTCATCAGCTCACATTTTGTTCTCACAAATCAAATGTACCTGATGGGACCGACTGCTTTACTGCTGCTTTTCTTTTACAATGGCTACCACTGCGCTGACTACCTGATCAATGGTCATATCTGAGGAATCCACCACAATGGCATCCTCTGCCTGCTTTAATGGTGCGATTTCTCTGTGCATGTCACGGTAATCTCTGTCAATGATCTCCTTTTCGATCTCCTCTAAGCTGCACGCTGTGCCTCTGGCAGTCTGTTCTAAATATCTGCGTTCTGCACGGACTCTGGAGGATGCAGTCAGGTAAATCTTGACATCTGCATTTGGCAAAATGCAGGTACCAATGTCTCTGCCATCCATCAGCACATCATTTTCTGCTGCTAACTTACGCTGCAATGCAAGGAGCTTTTCTCTGACCACCGGATATACACTGACCATAGAGGTCATTTTGCTTACCTGCTCTGTGCGGATGTATGGATTTACATTTTCTCCATTTAACAGCACTACCTGTCCCTCATCCTGATACGCAATGCGCACATCGATATCCTGGCAGGCCTCGGTAATGGAGGCTACGTCCTCACCGCTGATGCCATGCTGGATCAGATAGTAGGCAATGGCACGGTACATGGCGCCTGTGTCCACATAGATAAAGGAAAGCTCTGCGGCGATCCGCTTGGCAATGGTACTTTTTCCGGCTCCTGCCGGTCCATCTATTGCAATATTAAAACCCATACTCGCTCCTCTCTTTTGCACTCCCGGGTATACAGGTGCTCCTGATTGCTGGTTTTGAATCATCTGTATATATAGTTGGGGTATCCTTATTTTATCTGCACAGCAGGAGCATGCGTTAAGGCAGTCATACGATGATCACTATCCTTCACTTTCACAACCAGCTGCATAGCCCGTTGACCAGGCGATCTGGAGGTTATAGCCGCCGGTGAGGGCGTCTACATCCAACACCTCTCCTGCAAAGTACAGATGCTGTACCAGCTTGGATTCCATGGTTGCCGGGTTGATCTCTTTGATGGATACACCACCCTGAGTAATGATGGCTTCATTATAATCCCTAAGACCGTTTAAGGTCAACTGTAAATTTTTCGTCAGAGATACCAGCTGCTGGCGTTCTTCTTTTGTAATAGAATGAACCATTTTTTCACCTTCTATGCCGCTTAAAGATACCATTACCGGAATCAGCTTGGAAGGGAAAAGCTGATTTAGGGCATTTTTAAACTGCTTGTTTTTGCCAGCTTCAAAGTCTCGCAGGATCCGCTCATCTAACTGTTCCGGGGTCAAGGCCGGTTTTAAGTCAATGTGCAGCTGGAGATTTTTTTCTGCGATCTTCTTTGCTGCCACACTGCTGCCGCTTAACACTGCAGGGCCGCTGACCCCAAAATGGGTAAAGAGCATTTCGCCGAATTCCTGATAAATGGTCTTTTTGCCGTCTGTAATGGTTACATCTACATTGCGCAGAGACAGTCCCTGCAGCTCTTTTGCCCAGGGTTCTGCTACGGTAAATGGTACCAGTCCAGGAGATAAGGCGGTTACTGTATGTCCCCCTTCTTTGGCAAAACGGTAGCCATCACCTGTGGAACCGGTGGATGGATAGGACAAGCCGCCGGTTGCTACGATCACCTTGTCGGCAAACAGCTTTTTGCCATTGTCCAACACGACACCGATGCAGCGTTTTTCCTGCTGCAGCTGCTTTTTCTTGCTGGTGCGCACGGATGATTTGCCAGATGCTTTCACTGATGCCTGATTGTCGGCAGCAGCCTTGGATGTCTGTCCACCTATCAGCTCTGCTGTCACAGACGCAGAAGTTTCACTCAGCATTTCATCAGACAAGCTGTCATCTGCAATTTTTTCAAACAGCAGCCCCTTCACCTTTGTCCGCAGCATAATTTCCACTCCAGCTGCCTGCATCTGCTTCTGGAGAGCAGCGGTAATATCGGATGCTTTGTCTGATACTGGAAACACACGATTGCCCCGTTCTGTTTTTAAAGGGCATCCGCTTTCCTCTAACAGATCCATCATGTCTGTGTTGGTAAATCCATAAAATGCACTGTATAAAAACTTTCGGTTGGTAATGACGTTGCGAAACAAAGTCTCCATGTCTCCTGCATTGGTTACGTTGCACCGTCCCTTACCTGTAATATATATTTTCTTTCCCAGCTTTTCGTTTTTCTCTATCAGCCGCACCTGATTGCCGCATCTGGCGCTTTGCAAAGCCGCCAGCATCCCTGCTGCGCCGCCGCCGATCACTATTACCTGCTTCATCTTACTGCTCCTTACTCCGGGTGTCTGCCGGGTATCATAGATCAAATATCACCAGGCAATTGCAAAATATCTGAACGGATGCTTTGAGAAGTACTTGTAAGAAATTGTTTTCACGCGACGTATCGTAAACGATACGTTTGCATGCTCTCGCTTCGGTGAAAACGCAGCGGTACTAATAAATTTTGCGCCTGTGGCACAAAATTTAAAGTACCGGCGTTTTCAAGAGCCCTGCTTAGAAAACAGTTTCTTACAAGTACTTCTCAAAGCTGATATTGAATACTGTTTTGCAATTGCCTGTCAATCATCACAAAGAACAGGAGGCATCTTCTGTCTTTGCAGACACCTGCCACCCTGGTCACTGGAAGTATTTTAATCTTTTTTGCACACTTTGGCAATGTCTTTTCTTGAATATGTTTTTTGAAATCGTAAGATTTGATTGGACTCTTTTTTGAAATCGCAAGATTTGATTGAACTCTTTTTCGGGATGCAGTATAATGATAATAGAGATATATACAGAAACGCTCATACATACCCTGAGGGAATTGCGAAGCTTTATTCACTATCAGCTTTGTAAGTGACTGTCAGTCAGAAAGGAGGATATCATGAATTCTTCTACAAAATCCATTTTTATTTGTTTATTGTTGTGTCTGTGCTTCTGCAGCTGCCAGAAAGCTCCGGCAGAGACCACACAGGTTTCTTCTGACTCAGGGGTGATCCAAACCGATACCTCTGGCCAGGAGGATTCAAGCACTGAGTCCATTATCTATCATGGCTCTACAGAAATGACTGACCATGATGCTTCTGCTGAGACCACTGTCAGTGATGCGTCTGCAGAGACTACCATCTATGATAGCTCTGTAGAAAATACTGTCCCTGATACTTCTGCTGAGAGCCTGCCGGAAACCCAGGAGGTGGTGCTGGATGCAGCCTATGATGAGGTTCGGGCATTTGCCAATGATATGGAACGTGTGTATCATGTGCAGATCAAAATTGCAGAAGAATGCAGCAGTCTGAATCCTCCGGATTATGCAGTACAGTGTCTTGGAGATGTTGCTGCCATACAAAACAGTTTATATATTCTAACTGAGGGGCTTGCTGCCTTTCCACCCGGCTTTTTTCAGCAGCTGCAGTCTGATCTGTATCCGGAAGGGCTTGTGATCTATCTCTGCGGTACCTTGACCGGGCGCAACTCTGCTACCCTGACCACAGCCGGGGGCGTAACTTATACAGACAATGGGCGGCATATTCTGGCACTGGACTGCAGCAACGACTTCAATATGAGCAGCTTTTATCATGAGACCATGCATGTGATCGACCATCACATCTCCAGCCTGTATTATGACAGTGCCCAGCCAGATGCATTTTCTGAGGAGAAATGGGCAGCATGCAATGCAGAGGGATTTGCCTATACCTATGATTATACTGCTTATATGGACTTAGACACGTCTGACACTTCTTTTGATATCCTGCTGGCTGATTCCCTTGAGCAGATCTACTTTATTGATAACTACTCCAAGATCACGCCTATGGAGGATCGTGCAAGAATCTTTGAAAATGCAATGTTTTACAGAGGGCCATTTTTGGGTTCTGACTGTCCAAACATTGCAAAGAAGTTAAACTATCTGTGCGATTATATTCGGTTCCATTTTGATACAGAAGGGTGGCCGGATGTGGTTCTTTGGGAAAAAGCTTGTTTATTAAACCAATTTTAATGTTTATATTTACAATCTTTTTTCTTTTCCCGTATTAAATGCTGAAGAAAACGTAATTCCTTTTTCTATGATTTCACGCGCCCGGACTACCATTTCCTGCTGGCACTTACTATCAGAATCCTTCTGTTCCTGAGAATAATCGTTCTTACCTGCAAGAAGCAGATCATAATATCCGCTATCCTTGGCATAATCCCAGAACACATTCCCATACTGAATGTTATCATAGCACCATGGCTTGGCAAAAAGATTGTAATGGATCAGCTTTGGTGTCCCCTGATTTCTATGCTTTTCATCGGGCATAACGTCCCATGCAGGATCCAGAAAATGTATTTTTCCAAAACACATGGCATTGATATAATCCTGATCAGGAGCAATGCTGTCAAAATGCCATGTATTCATAAGTTTCAGAAAACGCTGGTCAAATTTAATCTGACGAAGTGCTTTCATATCCATAAGGAGCACTCCTGAATTAATGTAATGCCTGTGATCTACACCTACTGCTTCATCAATGTATTGTGTAAGAGGCCCTACTTCCTGAATTGAAAAGTCTGTACAGGCGCCTATCAGATTTCCCTGCAGATCCACATTGTAAAGTTCAGAGATATCACCAGGTACCACAATGTCACTATCTACATAGATTCCCTTATCAAACTCCGGATACATAGCAGGAATAAACAGGCGGAAATAAATTGTCATTGTAAAATAATCGCAGCGCAGTCTGTTAGAAAGCTTATCGCTGATACCCGAAAGCTTTTGCTCCATGTCTGCAAACTGAATCTCAAAGCCAGTTTTTCTCAGACTGCTTAACTTTTTTTTATTCTCATCTGACAGAGACTGATGCAATATCACAATGTGGTATTCATGTTCTAGAGATGCATTTTCAATCAATGATTTCATGGCTACTGCAAGATATGGTGCATAATTATCATCTACTGAGAAAAAAATTGGAATTAACTGTTTCATTTTAAAACTCCCCTTTAAATTTACATAATTTAAATACAAAATGGATACATTATCTGTATATGATTCAGAAGTACTCCGCATCCCATTTTTATCTCACAAATCCCTTGTTATGATCAAACAACAGCATGCTGTCAATAGCATGCTATTATTTGATCAGAAAGCCTCCCTTTTGTCTCTGTACAAACCAGAAAACAAAAGGGAGATTTTTATGCTATATTTCAGCATATTCCTTGTGGTTTTATTGCATATGACATTTCTATTTCAGTTCAACTTCCTTACACCGGATAAGCTTTGCTCTCAGTATCTGCTGCTGCTGCATCTACACCAGTCTGCTGTGCTTCTCTGTATTGAAAGAAGTCTGTAGCTACCTGAGGGAACAATGCATAGCTTAATACATCCTCATCCTGCTGCTTATACTGTGACATTTCTGCCTCAAGCTTTTCCAGTTCAGGCTCTAATAAATCTGCAGGACGGCAGGTAATTGGCTGCTCACCGGTCTTTTCAATGGCAAGCTTCTGTACTTCTGGATTGACCGGTTTTACGGTCTGGCCGTACTTGCCAAGTAACAGTGCCTGGCTTTCTTTGGTCAGCATCTTGTAACGCTCACCCATGAGTACATTTAATGTTGCCTGTGTACCTACGATCTGGGAAGACGGCGTTACCAGAGGCGGCTCACCAAAGTCCTTACGTACACGAGGCACTTCCTCTAACACTTCATAATACTTGTCTTCCTGATGGGCATCCTTTAACTGGGACACCAGGTTGGAAAGCATACCCCCTGGTACCTGGTACTGCAGTGTCTTAATGTTGACGCCCATTACCTTTGGATTTAACAGACCACTCTTTAATGCGTCCTCCTGAATCGGACGGAAATACTCTGCGATTTCAGCCAGTGCATCAATATTCAGCCCAGTATCATATGGAGTGCCCTTAAAGGTCTCTACCATAACCTCTGTTGCCGGCTGGGAGGTACCCAGGGCAAATGGTGACATGGCACAGTCTACTACGTCACAGCCTGCTTCTACGGCCTTTAAGTAGGTCATGGAAGCCACACCGGAGGTGTAGTGGGTATGAAGCTGGATCGGCAGATCAGTTGCCTCTTTCAATGCAGATACCAGCTCTGTTGCCTTATATGGCACCAGCAGACCTGCCATATCCTTGATACAGATGGAGTTGGCACCCATATCCTCAATACGCTTTGCAATGTCCTTCCAGTAATCCAGTGTATACGCCTCGCCTAATGTATAAGACAAAGCGATCTGTGCATGTCCCTTTTCCTTATTGGCTGCACGGACTGCGGTCTCTAAGTTGCGCAGGTCATTTAAGCAGTCAAAGATACGGATAATATCAATACCATTGGCAATTGACTTCTGCACAAAATACTCTACTACATCATCTGCATAAGGACGGTATCCCAGGATATTCTGTCCTCTAAACAGCATCTGCAGTGGTGTATTTTTAATGACTGCCTTTAGCTTACGCAGTCTTTCCCATGGGTCTTCTTTTAAAAAACGAAGTGATGCATCAAATGTTGCTCCGCCCCAGCACTCGATAGAATGATAACCGATTTTGTCCATCTTCTCCGCAATGGGAAGCATCTGCTCAGTTGTCATACGGGTAGCAATCAGAGACTGGTGTGCATCACGTAAAACAGTTTCGGTAATTCCAACCGGTTTTTTTACGATTTCTGACATATTTTCCTCCATAATTCATTCTGTCTAACATTCGTGTGCGCTATTGAGGGATCATATGACAGCTGCATTCACAGACATAAACACGCAGGCTGCCTGCCTTACTGCCAATCACATTCTCCAATACCGCTGCACGATCAAAAATCTGAAACTATACCAATGCGTTCGATTGCCGCATATGATCAAACACCGAATATTGCCATAAAAGCACCTGCTGCAACTGCTGTACCAATCACACCAGCTACATTAGGTCCCATAGCATGCATCAGCAGGAAGTTGGTTGGATCTGCTTCCGCGCCTACTTTCTGGGAGATACGAGCTGCCATTGGCACTGCAGATACACCGGCAGAACCAATCAATGGGTTTACCTTGCCATGTGTCAGCTTGCACATAATCTTACCAAAAAGCACACCGCCTGCCGTACCGATTGCAAAGGCGATCAGTCCCAACGCTACGATCTTAAATGTATCCAGACGCAGAAATGCCTGTGCACTTGTAGTAGCACCTACAGAAGTACCTAACAGGATAACCACGATGTACATTAATGCATTGGAAGCAGTCTCTGTCAGCTGCTTTACTACGCCGCACTCACGGAACAGGTTGCCAAGCATCAGCATACCTACCAATGGTGCTGTCGTCGGCAGAATCATAACAACTACTACCGTTACTACGATAGGGAAAAGAATCTTTTCTAACTTGGATACCGGACGAAGCTGTTCCATCTTGATCTTACGCTCTTCTTCTGTGGTCAGAGCCTTCATGATCGGAGGCTGGATAATCGGTACCAGAGACATATATGTATATGCTGCTACTGCAATAGGTCCCATATATTCTGTCTGCCCTAACTTGCCGCACAGAAAGATGGAAGTAGGACCGTCTGCACCACCAATAATGGAAATAGCCGCTGCTGCCTTATCGCTAAAGCCCATGAGAATCGCCATAAAATATGCTGCATAAATACCCAGCTGTGCTGCCGCTCCCAAAATAAAGCTTTTTGGATTGGCAATCAGAGGGCCAAAGTCTGTCATTGCACCTACGCCCATGAAAATCAGGGACGGCAGAACACTCCACTCATCTAACAGGTAAAAATAGTATAACAATCCACCAGTGCCGTTCTCGGATTCTTCAATAGACTGCATAATATCCGGGAACATATTTACCAGAAGCATACCAAAAGAGATTGGAACCAGCAGAAGGGGCTCATATCCCTTTTTGATTGCCAGGTACAGGAAGACGAAAGCTACCAGGATCATCACGTAGTTTCCCCATTCCAGATTGAAGAAGGCAGTCTGATGAATCAGATTTGATAATGTTTCTATCATATCGTTTTGTTTCCTCCATTGCTGCAGGATATCTGCAGCTTTTGTCAGTCAATCACTTACTAGTTCATGGATGCAATTACATCACCGGCTTCTACTGCACTTCCTACGCTTACATTGACACCAGCGATCACACCGTCCTGTGGTGCTACAATTTCATTTTCCATCTTCATTGCCTCAAGGACCACCACTACCTGTCCCCTGGTTACTTTATCTCCTGCATTTGCCTTCACACCCAGAATCTTACCTGGCATTGGAGCAGTAATTTTCACTGCGCCTTCACCCCCTGCTGCCTTTGGTGCAGGTGCAGGAGCTACTGCCTTTGGTGCTGCAGGTGCTGCCACAGGTCTGGATACTGGAGCTGGTGCCGCCCCTGTATTTTCCTCTACGGTTACATCATATACGTTGCCATTTACTGTAATTGTATAGCTTTTCATGTTTTTATCCTCCTATGCCCTGTTCCATTTGTTTCTGGAAGATCTTCTGATGGAACGTACCACCAGTCCGTCTGCAGGTACATCTTCCATTGCTGCAATGGCTGCTGTGATCACAGCTACCAGTTCTAAATCTGCTGCCAGATTCTCTGCTGCAGGCTCTTCTTCTGCCTGTGCCGCTGCTTCCTCCCGGGTCTCCTCAACTTCCGGAAGTCCCTGCTTTGCTCTTCTGTTCTGTTCTTTCTTTGCTGCACGTTTTTCTGCCCAGACAGTACATTTTGCCTCCAGCATAGGAATAAACCGGAAACAGGAAATCACACCTATCATCATTGTTAAAATAATTGCTACCGTTGCAATGCCAAATAAAGAATTGGCTGCTGCACTTTTTAACTTTTCTCCCATGGAATATTCAGGGGTAAAGGTTGCACTGTCGATTCCCAGTTTTTCACTGTCTTCTCTTTCGGAAACAGTCATGTGCACAGTTACGTTTCTCATTTCAAACTGGGTCGTTACTGTAATATCTGCAGTACCCTCACCATACACAATTTTCCAGTCATCACCTACAGAACAATAAGCACCGGCATCTGCTCTGGCTGCCAAAAGAGAATTCATCATGGCAGAAATCTGTTCATAACCATTCTCTGCTGCATTTTCTCCATAAGCAACCAGCTCTTCATCTGTATATCCACCATAGGTCTGAAGCATGGTAGTAACGGAAGTCTTTAATGCCTCATCCTCAGCAATAGGAGTGACATCGGTTCCCTTTGAGCAGGCAGATAAGGCAAAGATGCAGACTATCATACATAATAACAGTTTAATCTTTTTCATATTTCCTCTCATTCTGCCGTTATACGGCTTTGTGTCAGACTGTGCCATGTTTCTTTAAAGGCAGGTCTACACGCTTGGTATAAAGCATTTCAAAGGATGCAATGACACGCTTTCTGGTCTCTGCCGCATCAATAATATCATCCACATAGCCTCTTCTTGCAGCTGCCAGGGCACTGGACTGTAATGCAGCATACTCTGCAGCCTTTTCCTGTACCACTGCCGCGCCATTGCCGGAGGACTGGATCTCTTCTGCATACATAATCTTTGCAGCAGAAGCAGGATCCATCATACCGATGGAAGCATCTGTCCATGCATATACAATATCTGCACCAACAGACTTGGAATTCATAACCACTCCTGCACTGCCATAAGCTGCACCTGTAATAACTGTTACCTTTGGTACAGTAGCCTCTGCAAATGCATAAGTCAGTTTTGCTGCTGCCTTTGCAATGGTTTTTTCCTCACTTACAGCAGCCTGATACCCCTTTACGTCTACAAGTGTCAGTACAGGAATTTCAAACGCATCACAGAACTTTACAAACTCTGCTGCTTTTTCTGCTCCTGCAGTTGTAAGGACAGGTGCAAATTCCTCTGCCTTCTGGCCATCCTCATCATAAACCACGCTGCGGTTTGCCACAGCACCCACCAGGGCACCATTTAATTTGATAAAGCCTGTTACCATCTCTCTGGCATAAGCTTTCTTCATTTCAAAGAAATATCCGCTGTCAGAAATCATAGAGAGGGCAATGGCACTGTCACCGGCTGATGGAGCCAGGTCATTACAGTAGCGGTTTAAATCATCACTGCACTCCGTATACTCTACACCTTCCTCATTATTGGAAGGAAGAATGGCTGCCAGCTCCCGGATACGTGCAATCACTTCCGCTTCATCTCCGGTTCCATCTACAATACCAGCCTGAGCACTCTGGAATGCTGCAGAAGCTGTATCATTCTTCTCTGCTGTATTCCCCTCCAAGGCATTTGGGGAATTGACAAACAGCTTTGCCTTCTTGCTCTCCATAAAAGTAAAATCAGTGAGAGTAGGCACCAATGCCATACCGCCACCACAGATACCAAAAATTCCGGTCAGCTGTGGAACAACACCGGAAGCTTCGGTCTGCTTTAAATATATTTTTCCAAATCCATTTAACGCATCTGCAGCCTCCTGCAGACGCAGTCCTGCACAGTCAATAAAACCGATTACAGGTGCTCCCATTTTCAATGCAAGGTCATACAGATGTACAATTTTTTCTGCATGCATTTCACCAATAGAGCCGCCTAACACAGAAGCATCCTGGCTGTACACATACACCAGCTTGCCTTCAATGGTACCATATCCTGTAATGACACCGTCTGCGGGAGTTTCTTTTACCTGCAGATTAAAATCAGTGTTTCTGGCAGTCACATAGCTACCGATTTCAACAAAGCTGCTGTCATCTAACAGTGTTGCTATCCTGTTGATTGCTGATGATTGAGACATGTCGCTCATATCTAAACCTCCATTTGTAAGATTAGTAAAATTAAAATAGCAACAAACATGAAAAACATATTGCTATAAAATTTATGCCGATTACCATTTTAACCCTTTTTCTACAATTTATCAACTGCATTTTCCTACAAAATCCATCTAATTTTCTTACAATAACAGAAAAGGATTCCATTTATTGCATTTTTTTATCTTTTAATTTTCCCCAAACAGTACCGGCCAATATTCTGTATCCAGAAAATATTTGACGATTACATCTAAGGCATATTTCCAGGTAAATTCTCCTACAAACTGGTCAGCCTGTACCGGATAGGTCTGGTACAGCGTATCATTGAGGTACAGCTCCATGGTACCCACCTGCTCCCCTGCCGAAACAGGAGCTTCCACTGTTTCCGGAAGCTGATATTCTATCCTGACAGTTTCCTCTTCTCCAATTAGCAGCGTCAGCTTATCTACTGTACTTACAGTTATGACATCTTCAATTCCGTTATTTACGGTGATGGTATCAAATGACTTCTGGGGAGAAAGTATTTCCTTTTTCTGAAAATCTGCAAATCCATAATCAAGCAGCACACGACAATCCTGCCACTTGTACGTTTTATTGGGCGGCCAGCCACAAGCCAGCACTACACTGATCAGCGTAACATCACCTCTTCTGGCACAGCCTACATAACAATAGCCCGCATCTCCTGTATAGCCTGTTTTTATGCCAATGCATCCCTCATACTGGTCCAGGAACCCATTTTTATTGTTAATGCTGTGGGTATGCTCCCCGGAAACACTTGCATATGTATAACTACGGGTCTGGATGATCTCACAAAACCGCTCATTTTCCATGGCATATGCTGCAATCTTCCCCAGCTCCGCTGCTGTCGTCTGATGTCCCTCTGCATCTAGCCCATTTGGTGTCACAAAATGAGTAGAACTGCATCCCAGTTCAGCTGCCTTACGGTTCATCAAAGCCGCAAATCCTTCCACTGAACCAGCTACTCCCTCTGCAATGACAACAGCTGCATCATTATGGGACTCCAGCATGAGGGCATAGAGCAAATCTTCCAATCGATACTGCTCATCCTTTTTATAACCCGCTTTTACCTGGGGCATGGAAGCTGCATAAGAAGATACTGTATATACATCTTCCAAATTTCCATATTCCAACGCAATGATACAGCTCATGATTTTCGTGGTACTGGCCATGGGCATTACTGTATCCGCATTTTTGCCATACAGCACCCGTCCGGTATCTGCATCTAACAAAGCTGCCGAACGGGCATACAGCTTTTCCTCCTCTGGTTCTTCTCCATATCCTGTGACAGGACAGCATATATGAACAAGAAGCGCAATACACAGTCCGGCTGCTATACCCACTGCTGTAAATCTGTTTCGGAAATGTATCATAAACACACCTGATAGAAAATGTCATTCTAATGTATTCTTTCCAGTTCCAAAACATACGTCATACGCAAAAAGATGCCAGGTACGATATCTGCGTACATGGCATCTCTTTCAACCGTTATCTATGTCTCACAAGGGTGTGCCTTATGATTTTATAACATTTACAGAAAATACATCTTACATATTCTTCTTTTCTTTGCGGCGATTTACCGATGTCAGACCAATTCCTGCACCAGCAAGAAGCAGAACAACAAAGTAATAACCTGAATACAAGTTTCCTGTTTCTGCTGCATCATCCTGATCCAGACCAGAATCATTTCCTGCTTCTTCACTTTCTGCTGGAGTACTTTCTTCTTCTTCTGCAGGTGTGCTTTCTTCTTCGCTTTCTTCCGGCAACAGTTTACTGATTTCCTGGGTATCTAAGATGGAGCCACAGGTCACACATCTCTGTTCCTTCAAACCAGTTTCATCCACAGTTGCTTTTTTGACTACTTCCCATTCTCCCGGAGTATGTCCTAATGCCTCTGTAGTTTCTGCAAATCTGTAATCACATCTGGTACAAAGCAATTCGTTCAGTCCTGATTCAGTGCATGTTGCAGGTGTAATATGCGTATAGAAATCATGTCCTAATCCCATCAAGATCTCTGTCTGCTCCGCACCGCAGACACCGCACGTTCTTTCCTTTGCGCCATCATTCAGGCAGGTAGGTTCTGTTGTAATAATCCACTCACCATATACATGATCTGCCAAATCGATTTCTTCACTTTCCAGCACTTCTCCACACACAGTACATTTCCGGGTTCTCAGGCCATAAGTCTGACAGGTTGCTGTCACTGCAGTTTCCCATACCCCTGGGGTATGGGCAGTTTTTGCAATAGACTCACTTGCTAAAGTCTCTCCACATACTGTACATTTCTGCACACGGATTCCTTCTGTTTCACAGGTAGCTTCCTGTGTCACTTCCCACTCTCCTGGATTATGCCCGGTTGCCGGTATATTTTCTATATCAGTATAATCACAGCGATGGCAGTTTGTAACCACCTGACCATCCTGGGTGCAAGCCGCTTCTTCATTGCTGCTGATGTATAAATCATGTCCTAACGGATCAATCGTCTGTACACATGTGTCTCCACAAATGGTACAGGTAGAAATCCTTTCTCCTGCTTCTGTACAGGTTGCCTCCGTCTCAACTGTCCATTCTCCATACGTATGTTCTGCCAACTCTGTCTCACGGCTTTCTAACACAATTCCACAAGCAGTACATTTCTGCACCTGTACTCCCGGTGTCTGGCAGGTAGCTGTGACTACAGATTCCCACTCTCCCGGGGTATGTCCAGCTTTTGCAATAGATTCACTTGCTAAAGTCTCTCCACATACTGTACATTTCTGCACACGGGTTCCTTCTGTTTCACAGGTGGCTTCCTGTGTCACTTCCCATTCTCCCGGGGTATGTCCAGCTTTTGCAATAGACTCACTTGCTAAAGTCTCTCCACATACTGTACACTTCTGCACACGGGTTCCTTCTGTTTCGCAGGTGGCTTCCTGTGTCACTTCCCATTCTCCCGGAGTATGTCCAGTTTTTGCAATAGATTCACTTGCTAAAGTCTCTCCACATACTGTACACTTCTGCACACGGGTTCCTTCTGTTTCGCAGGTGGCTTCCTGTGTCACTTCCCATTCTCCTGGAGTATGTCCAGCTGCAGTTGTGAAATCAGACTCCTTACTGTCTGTATATGTATTGCCATCAATCACAGCAGATGCAGTATAAATTGTTGAGCCGCCTTCCAGACAGGTAGCTTCTGTCACTTCTGCAGTAATCGTGCAGTCCCAATTCTTACTTACCTCACAGCCTGCATTGGTACAGGTAACTGTAACCGTACAACTGTCTGTTCCTGACCAAGCAAAGACCGGAGTACCATATGCGTGACTGCTTTCTTTTCCGGTAACTGACCTGGAATACCAACGAGTGATACCCTCATAAGTGTTCTGAGCCTTATAATGAATCCAGCCATACTGCGTACAATCTTTTGTATCTCTGGTTATCGTAACTGTACTTGGAACTGCCGCTTCCTCTCCACATCCGTCGCAGGCATAATATATTGTACACTCTGTATAATCTGCGGACCACTCTGTTCTTGCTACAGAATAACTATGCACATGTCCCAAATCACCAATGGAGAAAAATGTAACTGTATAATGTACAGGAGTACTCAAACCGGTAATGGTAACATCAAATACATCTCCAGCCTGACAGGATACACTGTCCGGTCTGAAAATAATACAGCCTTTTTGTCCGTAGCCATCATTATTTACATTAAAATATCCATCTGCAGAACTGCTGGAAAAATCCCAGGTTTCTCCTGTAGTTTCTTTTACCAAAGTAACCTTTACCCTAGATGCATCAACCGTACTTCCCAGAGAATATGTCCATGGATAATCATCCTCAAAATACTCTGCCGGCATCTGCTGTGCAGGCCATACCACACCAGTCTGGGCAGCTGATGTATTGCCGCTGTCAAAAGCATACATGGCATAATAATTATCTACTGCGCCAAATCCAGTGGCGGACATCTTTGGATTTAATACCCACCGGCGATGTCCCACTCTGTCAATATTACTGGAATCTTCATCTGCCATCCAACCAAACACAATAGATTTATTCAGATTTGACAGTCCCCATGCAAGATTTCCCTGACTGGTACCACTGTATCCCAGGCTGTACAATTCTTCATCCATACCCTCTGGTTGAACTGGAAAATGATCCAGATCATGATTTGCTGCATTCACCAATGCACCTGCCTGCTCCATTTCATTATACGAATCATTCAATGTCACACTGTCCAGACCTGCAATATAGCGGATCTGATTCAGTACAGCCAATGCACTTTCCAATGTCTCATCTGAAAGCGTTCCCGCCGCATAAGGCTGTGTTGTGGATGGCTCCGCTGCATAGGTGACAGCATCTCCAATGTGTCCTCCGCTCTGTTCGATATAATTGATGATCTCCTCCTGGGTATGATATGTAACATTTACTCCTGTAGTATCAGCTGCTGCATCTATTGGATCGATCCATATAGAAGCGATCACCAGCACCACTGTAAGCAGACATGCCATTCCCTGTTTCACTCGTTTTCTCATCATTTCCTCCTTTTCCGAAAATTTCTTTCTACCGAAACAATTTACTCCTGTAGGTTTCACCTGCTATAAAATGTTTTTGATTTCACCTGCCTTTCTACTTTTCACAATTCAAAATCATTCTTATAGTTTTTATTGTAGCACAATATGTATAAATAGTACAGCGGATTTTTCCTTTTTTTGTAAGAATTCACCATCTATAGTACTCTTTTCACTCTAGCACCTTATTTTCTTAGCAAACATACCGTGGTATCTGTGTGCCTTTTTTCTTCTGGTTTCTGCCAGAGATACCAGGCATCAGAAAATACACTCCGGAATCGTTTCATGCTCCCACATAAAAAGCACAGCAGCTGGCAAGAAATTTCTTGTCTGCTGCTGTGCTCTGTTTTAAAATATATTGCATCTGTATCATTTCTGAATCATATTTATATTCCTGTACCCTGTCTAATACGTCCGGTTCAGATATTCCTCCCGCAGCTGACTCTCTGCCTGCCGCACTTCTTCCTCAAACTCTCTGGCAGACACCAGAGTACAGCCTGCTCCCCGGATGATCACCTGCTCTATGCCATCAGAGGTTGCCACACGCACATAATACTTCCGTCCCTTTTCATGGGCAAACTTCTCAATATACTGGTCTGCAGTCTCTGCTTCCCTGGTATACACCACATGGATGTTGTGATAATCAGAGATCTCCGTAGCATGTCCCTTGACACGGTAAGCGTCAAACACTGCAATGACCTCACACCCTCTGATGGCCTGATAATTGCACAAAATGTCCAGCAGCCTGCCTTTTGCCCCATCTATATTGTCTGCAGCCAGCGTCCGAAGCTCCTGCCATGCAAAGATGATATTGTATCCATCCACCAGCAGATAGTGCTTTGCCAGATTGGGGGACTTTTCTTTGCCCTTGTATACAGGGGCTGCCTTTTGGGCAATGCGCTTCTTTTCCAGAGCCTTGCGCACCTCCTCCGGGCTGCTGCTGTTGGCATAAAAGGTCTTGCGGATAAGATCGTCCACTTCCTCTGTGCCCAGCTCCCTGCCGGAAACTGTGCGGTTTTGCCCGGGGGTACTGGCAGACACCTGTGAACTGCCGGTCTTTTTTCTGGCCTCCAACACGCTTTCCAGATGCATATGGTCATACACCTGATCCCAGGGTACTGTCACACCTGCTCCATGGGAACAAAATACAGAGGATGCAGGATTTAGGGTATCCCGCTCTGCCTCATACCCAATGGCTGCCATCACTTCCTCTGCATTGTGGCACGCCTCGTATCCTTTCATCTGCAGGGTGATCCGTCCTGCTCCCTTAGTATAGGACATCAGCTCCTTTTGGTAATCCCCAAGAGACGCCACCGGCACACTGCCGGTGAGCCTTGCAGTCTCGCCCTCTGTCTCCAGGGTAAAGGTGCCATACATCCGCTCCAGATCGGTCATGGCTCTGCCTACCACAGTTTGGGGCACCTCCAATGTATAGGAATACACCGGCTCCAACAGTACAGACTGGGCCTGCATCAAGCCCTGACGCACTGCCCGGTAGGTGGCCTGTCTGAAATCTCCCCCCTCTGTATGCTTGGCATGGGCCCGTCCTGCCACCACAGAGATCCGCATGTCTGTCAGCGCAGACCCTGTCAGCACCCCCTTGTGGGTACGCTCATACAAATGGGTCAGGATCAGCCGCTGCCAGTTCCGATCCAGCACATCCTCACTGCAGTCCAACACATACTCCATACCGCTGCCCGGTTCTCCCGGCTCCATGATCAAATGTACCTCTGCATAGTGGCGCAGGGGTTCAAAATGCCCCACTCCCTCCACTGTATCTGCAATGGTCTCTTTATAAATGATGGCGCCGTTGCCAAAGGTCACTGCCACACCAAACCGCTCCTGAATCATATGCTGCAGGATCTCCACCTGCACAGCTCCCATGACCTGCACCTGGATCTCCTGAGAAAGTTCATTCCATACAATGTGCAGCTGAGGGTCTTCTTCCTCCAACTGACGCAGCTTTGGCAGCAGCTGCAGCGCATCTACCCCTGCCGGCAGCTGCAGCTTATAGGCCAGCACCGGGGAAAGCATGGGCACCAGAGAGGGCTTGTCTGCACCAAAGGACTGACCGGACTGACTGCTTTCCAGACCTGTCACAGCACAGATGGTACCTGCCTGTGCTTCAGCAGCAGTCTTAAACTTTTCACCGGAATACAGGCGGATCTGATTTACCTTTTCTGTATCTGTCAGCTGCATACGGCTCTGCAGGGTGCCTCCTGTGACCTTGAGCCAGGTCAGGCGGCTGCCCTGATCGTCTCTTGTGATCTTAAACACTCTGGCAGCAAATTCCGGAGGATAGGTCTGCGCTCTGGTGTACTGCTGCAGTCCCTTGACAAATTCTGAGATGCCGGTCATTTTCAGGGCTGAGCCAAAGTAGCAGGGGAACAGCTGGCGGTTTTGAATCATCCGGGCAATGGACTCCTGCTCTACTGTGCCAGTCTCCAAAAATGCGTCCAGCACCTCCTCGTCACAAAGGGCGATCTCCTCTTGATCCGGATAGGTAAAATCCACTACAGAGGAGGACAGGCGGTTTTTCAGTTCCTCTAATATCTGTCTGCGGTTGGTACCCGGCTGATCCATCTTGTTGACAAAGAGGAACACCGGTATCTGGTAACGGGCAAGGAGCTTCCACACTGTCTGTGCATGGCTCTGGACACCGTCAGCGCCGCTGATGATCAGGATGGCATAGTCCAGCACCTGCAGAGTACGCTCCATCTCTGCAGAAAAGTCGATATGTCCCGGGGTGTCTAACAGGGTGGCGCAGAGATCCTCTGACCGGATGCGGGCCATTTTGGAGAAAATGGTGATGCCGCGCTTGCGTTCCATGGCATCGGTGTCCAAAAAGGCGTTTTTTGCGTCAACACGCCCCAGGGTGCGGATGGTTTTGGTTTCATATAATATAGCTTCAGACAGGGTGGTTTTTCCTGCGTCTACGTGGGCTAGCATGCCAAGTACCAGATTTTTCATGGCGGGTGGGCTCCAATTCTTTTCCGTGTGATAGTTGAAATAAAAATGCACCTTGGCAAAAGCCGGTTTTGGGGGCTTCGGAGAAGGTGCATTTTTAATTGTCTGTTGTTATTATAATGGATTAGATGGGGCGGGGTCAAGAGGCAGCCAGCGCCCTGTCATAAGCAGCCTTGGTCTCCTGATCAAAGAGTACCCAGACAATTGCATCAAATTGCCCCGGATGCTCACTTAAAAACGCTCTCACTGTCCTGATGGCGATCTCTGCAGCCTGCTCTACAGGATAGCTGTAGACGCCGGTAGAGATAGAGGGAAAGGCAACACTGCGGATGTCATGCTCCATAGCCACCTGCAGGGAATTGCGGTAGCAGGAAGCAAGCAGCTCCGGCTCGCCCTTTGTGCCGCCATGCCAGACGGGGCCTACAGTATGGATGATGTACTTGCAGGGCAGCCGGTAAGCGCCTGTGAGTTTGGCTTCGCCGGTCTTGCAGCCGTGGAGCGTCAGGCACTCTTTTAAGAGGCCTTTGCCTGCGGCACGATGAATGGCACCGTCAACGCCGCCACCGCCTAATAATGTTTTGTTGGCGGCGTTGACGATGGCGGTGACGGTGGTGATTTGGGTGATGTCGCCTTGGATGGTTGATAGCATAGTTTTTCTCCTTTGGTATGTATATTTTTGGTGGGTAGGTGAGTTAGGTGTCTGAGTCGGGGGGAACTATGAGAGATTGTAGAGCTTCTTCCAGATTTTCTTCACCTGCCAATGTTTTTTCTTACAAGTTATAAGCATTCATTAACCTCTTGTATTGCATTCCGTACAAGTTCCAGTTCACGGCGGCTGGCTGGGGAATTTACCTGACTGTCCACAAAGTGGAAACCTTCCTCTGCCAAGCGGAGATACTTGAGGGCTTGGGCAAAGTCTTCTGTCTCTGCAAAACAACGACCCATATTATAATAACTGATGCTTAAATCCCTTCGGATGCTCGCACTGGGGCTCTCCTCATTCAATTCCTCTGTCAGCTTCAGTGCTTTTTCATAGTAATTCAGCGCTTCCTTGGGGGCTCCCAAATTTCGGTACGCATCTCCCATTTTATTATTGCTGATACTTAACTCCCTTCGGATGCTCGCACTGGGACTCTCGGCATTCAATTCCTCTGTCAGCTTCAAATCTTTTTCATAATACTTCAGCGCTTCTTTGGGGACTCCCAAATCAGTGTACGCATCTCCCACTCGGTTATAGCTGATGCTCAAATACCTTCGGTTGCTCGCACTGGGGTTCTCCTCATTCAATTTCTCTGTCAGCTTCAGTGCTTTTTCATAGTAATTCAGCGCTTCCTTGGGGGCTCCCAAATCTCGGTACGCATCTCCTACTCGGCCATAGCTGTAACTTAATTCCCTTTTACTTGCGGGTGTTTGTCTGTATCGTGCCTGTTTTTCTGCAATTTCCATATATTCTTTAAAATACAGTAATGCTTTTCCGCATTCACCTATATTTTGATACAGATCCCCTATCGCACGATATAACCACAGCACTACTCGTTTTTCCACATCCTCCTGATCTGTAAACCGTGTCCGGAATGCATCTATATATGATGCTCTCCTGTACGCCTCTACAGTGGACAGTCCATTTAAAAAGTCATTATCAGAGAACCGATCCATCAACTTCTGGCAGTCCTCTACCGTAATCACCACCTTTGGTTTCCCATCCGCTCCTGTCACTCTTTCCTGATGCCGTATGGATTCCTGCACCACCGGCTGCATGGAATACCCGGTCAATTCATCCTTCAGTAAGCCAAGCTTCACAAGCTCGGCAAAATCTTTTTCCTCTGCCTCAATATACTTTGCGATGTCCTTTGGGATCTGCTCTGCAGGCAGAATGGAGAATGCTTTTGCAATGCGCTGCATGCCCTCTCTATACTCTGATATATCAAAGAGATTTGCCAGCTGCGCTGCTATGGATTCTGACCGTCCTGCATGGTCTGTGCTGACCCTGATGTCCTCCGGGTAATAGAAGTTTTTCTGCTCCAATTCCGCAAGCAGCTGACGCAGACTGGTATAGCTTACCTTTTCCTGTGCATACCTTGCCACCAATTCTACAGACAGAGTATGACACTTGACTCTGTCAATGATCTGCTCAACGATCTCTTGCTCTCTGCGGTCTGCGTCCTTTCTGTAATGCTGATAGAAAATATTGACACACACCTCTCTGGATAAGAAATCCACCGGGAAGGATACATACCCATCCATTTTCTCTAATCTGCTGGTGATGACTCTGGTAATTGGATAGCTGCGCAGCAGCTGCATTTCCCGGTCATCATCTGTCAGCTCATTGACATTGTCAATAAAGAGCAGGAGTTCTGATGCATGGTCTGTCATAAACTGCCACAGCTTTTCAAAGCGTTCCTCTGCGTCTGCACACTCTCCCTGATCGTACAGCAAAAAGCTCTCCTGTATGCTGTCTTTTAGATTGTTGCGGTATACGACCCAGGCTGCATATGGATAGCTGCCTTGCATCTCATGATACAGCTGTCTTGCCATAGTGGTTTTGCCAATGCCGCCCAGACCGGAAATCATGGCTACCTGTTTTTCTTCCAGCACTTTTTTACGCAATTCCTCCATGGCATCTTCCCTGCCTAAAAAGCAGGCAGAGTCTACCATTGGAGGGGGTGTGGTAAGATTGTGGGGCATGTTGGACAGGGACTGCTGTACCGGTTCTCCCAGCCGCTCTGTCAGCCATGTTTTCAATTCGTCTATTGCCTGGTTCATCCGTACCGTTTCGGATCCTACATTTTCCAGATATGCCTGAATATTGCCATATTGCTGCATGATACGGTCGATCTGCTCTTGTGCCCAGTAATCCCTGTAGATCTCCGGCTCCCTGGCTTCCAAATATCCAGCATAGGCTTCGGTGTAACAGTCCGCAAATTCATGCTTCACACTGTGTTGTAATCGTTTACTGCCTACTGCATCATATGCCCAGTTATAGATGGTTTCCTTTAATCCAAATACAGACACCTTTTGCAGCTGTTGTCGTAACTTTTGCTTGCCCTGTTGGCTGCTTAGATACTCCAGACCTGTACACAGTTCTTCCAGCTGATACCCCTCCAATCCACGAATCAGCCCCTCTATCCTGCTGTCGCCGGACACCTCTGACATCGTGTGATGAAGCTCCTGCGCATTTTTCAGATTCATCAACATATTTTTGGCTGCTGACCCGGCGCTTACCAGAACGCTATCCAAACGGTTTGTAAGAATGGCGCTGATCACATCCATTACGTCTTGATTCCAACTGCCTGCCATATGATTCTTTCGTCCTCTCTTGTGGATGGTTCCACAGTTTTCTATATCAAGTAAATTTGTATTTTCGTCCTGTGCTTTATTGATAGTATAACTGGATTTTTCTCTGTTTTCAAGAATTTTTACCATATTACAACGGTCATTTTCTTACTTTTTTGTCAGTTTATTTGTAATTCTTTCTGTCACACCTGCGTATGACCTGAGCTTGCATGGTAAGCTCCTTACGCTATCAGCAGTTCGTTGGTAGTACAAGCCCATACATGACCTGATTTGATTTTATATAATTCCTGGCTGCACAAAGTGCCGACAACTTCCACTGCCGGCACTTTTCCTGAATCTCTGTGATTTACTCACCATGATTGATAACTCCTGATCATCAGAACCATGCCTGATTTATACCATGGTGTCTTTCACACTCTATACACCTCATCCGCAGACATTTCTGCCACAAAGCACTCCTGTCCCTCCAATTCATACGCTACCCGGTCATCTCCTGCACATGTCTCTGCTGGTACTTCCACACCGGCATCCCTTACCTCATACTCCATCAAGTCCTCCATCCTGCACCCCAGCACCCTTGCCAGTGCCCATAAATGCTCCCCGGAGGCCTTGTTGATATCCTTCACACGCTGCTCATACTGCTGAATATTCCTCAGATTTACTCCTGACTTCTCTGCTAACTGCCGCTGGGTATACCCTGCCAGCTTTCGCAGCTCCTGCAGGCGCACCGGCAGATTTTGCCTGCGAATCATGGCATTCAGTGTGTCTACAAACTTTTCCTCTGCTGCTTCATGTAAGGTGGGATACAGCTTTACCAGCTCTTGCATGGAAAAATGTCTCCGGATATCCTGAAAGCTCCGCCCTGTATACCACTGGTAATAAGCCAATACCCATCCACACCAGTACTCTACAGAACAGCCATAATCTACCTGTGCTTTTGGCAGTGCATCTTTTATACCGGTTCTTTCAAGTACCTCCCTCACAAGCTCTGTCCCTGATCTTCCGCAAATCACGCCTGGCACCCCAACACCAAACTGTCTTGCCAGGTCACTTGTAATAAACATGTCCATAAAGAGATCCAGCTCTATCTGGCAGGCATTGGAGACATAATCAAAGGCTTCCCCCAGATTTCTCATGGCATCATCCAGATATATTTCGTTATAAGCGCAAGTCATCTAAACACACCTCCCCATTCCTTTGCCAGTTCCAGATGTTCAGTGCAGTAAAAACCGAATCCATAATCGTTATATACCTTTCCTTTGCCAAATACCGGTTTTTTTATCACATCCGATGAGCCATGATATAAAATCACTTTCCCCATATCTCTGCCTCCTGTATCTCTGTAGAGTCACTTATATACATTGTATCTCCACAGAGTCACTTCGTCAACCTGTACTTCTCTGCCATCTTCCCCTCCCACCGCATACCCTAATACAGGGTGATACTATGAATCCATGCAAATTGACCATGACAATAACCGCACTTGCCAACACCATCGCCTGCCAGCTCTCTGACGATGACTTAGAACTGGCAGCCGTTATGTTTTCACAGCTGGGGGATACCCTGGCCACCATTGCAGTTCAGCGCAGACTGTGCAGCACACAAAAAGATACCGACAGTTGTGACCCACCAGCAGACCAATAACCTGCCGGAAGGCTGTGCATATGTTGTGTCTGCATCAGGCATGGGCAGGGCAGCTGGTGATTGGTTTTAAGAGAGGCTCTTGAAAACGCCGGTACTAAGGTATCAGATAAACAAAAGAAGCAGAAATTTACTTTCTGCTTCTTTTGCTTATCTGATACCTTAGTACCGCTGCGTTTTCACCGAAGCGAGAGCGTGCCTCTCGTAAACAATCACCAGCTACCCTGCCCATGCCTGATGCAGACACAGCATATGTAATAAGCGCCAGCCTTTTCCAAACGACTGGCGCTCTGCCTGACTTTAAACCGTCACATAATGATTCATATCTGAAAATTCCTGAAAAACCAGGTTCTGCATGGACAAGGTCACCTCCAGCTCCACCGGGCGCAATGCGCTGCGCAGCTTTGCGATCTCCTGCGCAGAATATGTCCCTGGCTTGAAATATGCCAGCGTAATGTGGGGCGTCAGCCCATATCCCAGCGTCAGCTCCTTTTCCAGCCTGCAGTACAGCTCATTTAACCGCCTGCTGCTGTCCTCATCTGCAGGAGCCAGACCAAGGACGATGCTGGTGTTGACCATGTTAAACATCCATGTGGCACGCATATGCAGGGGTTCCTGATTCTGCCACTGCTGCACCAGTGCTTTCACCGGGGGCTGTATGCGCTGCATCCATCCCTCCAGCCCGGCTTCTCCCTCTGAGCCGTTGACCAGATCGTGCAGTGTCATGTGAAAGGTCTCCGCTCCAAGCCTTTCCGCCAGTACCTCTGCAGCTGCCTCATACAGTTCATTTTGCAGTTCCAAAAGTGTTGCCTTTGTCACCTCATCCAGCACAAACACCACTGTATTGCCTTTGTATTTCAAAAGTCGTCCTGCTGCATCCACCTTTTTCACAAGTCCCGGACTGGTGGTAAAGGTGTCTTCTTCCGGTATGCTGCGCCAGATATAATCAGATAGTAGATTGATCATTGTTTTCCCTCTTTTTTGCTGCTTTTTGATACAGTACCCACATAATGCTCACAGAGACTGCCAGCACCGCCAGGATCACGACACTTGCCTCGATCCCATAAACGCTGCCGTTGAAAATATTGTGTTTTACCAGCCTGATGTCAAATATGGCAGTCACTGCCCCGTCATTTCCGCTTAATCCTAACCCAAGGACACAATAGACCAATGCATTCCAGCAGGAGTGCAGACCGCAGGCTGCCCAAAGATTTTCATACTGCAGGGTCAGCAGTGTAAACGCTGCAGAGATCAGGATCAGGTTGATAATACCAATGATACCATAAATCGTATCCTCTGCAAACAGAGAACTGCAATGAGGCAGCACAAACATGATGGTGCTGAGTACCACTGCCACAGCTGTACCGGTCTGTTTTTTCAGTCCATGCAGCAAAAATCCTCTGCAGAAGATCTCCTCCATTGCCCCCTGGATCGCAAAGCTGCCTACAAACAGCACCATGATCCATACATTGATCGATTCATACACACCGCAGTATTCCATGCTTCCGCTCAGGATACTGCCCCACACAGTAACAGCCACCATGACAACTGCCAGTGCTACGCCTACAAAATAGCTGCCAAAATTCCTGGTCAGTCCCAGCTCCCCAAGAGACTTTTTCTCCACCTTTTTCCAATAGAGGATCATCACCAGTGCAAAGAGTCCAAAGCCATAATACTTGATCAGTGTCATGGTCTCCAGCTCCAGCTGTTCCCCTGCAAGCATATTTTTCCCCAACAGAAAATGGATCAGGATCATTGCAATGGTTGCAATGATGGTGCCTCCTATGTAGCAAAGACAGAATGCCAGGATCTTTTTGATGATCAGCTGCACCAGGGGCATGTCTGTCCCGTTGTGGAATGGATTGATGTTTTTTAAAAACTGTTTCACTATTTTTCTCCCTTCATATTCCCGATTCCCTTCAGCATAATATCCAGCGCAAAATCAAAGGTGTCTACAGTAGAGAGCGGATTACCAAAGCCGCCGTGGCATTCTATGGACATAAATCCCTGCAAAAAACCTCTGAACGTCCGCACCAGATGTACCTTATGGCCGTGTGTCAGCTCATAAGCATCCAGTATCTGGAACAATATGGCAACGATCCCCTCTGTTGCCTGCAGATCCTGGTCGGAGAGGTACATATTGTACCACTGCATTGCTTCAAAGACGCCGGGGTGTGCCATCACATAATCCCGATAGGTGTGAAATATCACCCGGAGGGCATCATCCCTGGACTTGCCTACTGCAGCATGCAGGATCTCTGTTTCCAGGCTTTTCCAGCCGTATAACATCAGCTCTTTGTTCAGCTCCTCTAATCCTCCGATATGCTTGTACAGGGATGGGGACTTTACCCCCAGTTCATCTGCCAGCGCTTTTAACGTGACGCTGGCAATGCCCTTGGTATCTGCCATATCTGCTGCTGCTTTTAAAATGATGTCCTTGTCCAGTCCGGCTCTCATGTTGCTAATCTCCTTTTCTTAAAAGCTAATCACATTAGCTATATTATATAATTCTCTTGATCTTGTCAAGAGATACTTTTTTTGTAAATTCATTTTTTGCTGTTATAATTGTTATGATAGCAGAAAATGCGTTTTGAATGATCTCTGTTTTTAAATGCTATTTATTGTTATGTACAAAAATATTCCGCTAAAGATTATTCTCTAGCGGAATATCCTTTATTGTGTCACCGTAGCGACACGAACGCTTTTTAATGTCCACTTGTGGCAGGACTCTCCTTTCATATCATTTTACCAAACGAAGCAGTTTTGTCAATAAAATACATTTGCAATGATAGCGTAAATTTACTGTAGGAATTTAATAGGCAGACTGCACCTATGACTTGTGTTAAGACTAATATCTGCTTATACTATATTCACTTTTTCTTTTATTGACAAGCCATTTATTCTTATAACCCATAGATATGATCTT
>JBGVQN010000007.1:0-56262 GCA_045127535.1 Lachnospiraceae bacterium
ACTGCAATTTCTACTTACCCAGTACTACTGGGTGGACGTCGTTCCGGTAGTGTCAATGCCCTAAGTCGGGCAACCGCCATTTCTACCCTATCTTCATTCTGCCTACTACCAAGCTGAACGAGGGTGTGTCAATGCCCTAAGTCGGGCACTGCCATTTCTACATTGATAATCTGGTTAATGTTGGCTTTTGTTGTGTTTTTGTGTCAATGCCCTAAGTCGGGCAACTGCCATTTCTACGCGACACGGGCAGCAGTGGTACCGGCGGTACTGGTGGTGTCAATGCCCTAAGTCGGGCAACTGCCATTTCTACAGGTAACTCCGATTACTAAGGGTATATTTGGATACAAGGTGTCAATGCCCTAAGTCGGGCAACTGCCATTTCTACATGAAGCCGAAAAAGACCTGTATAATTAAAACGGTTATTGTGTCAATGCCCTAAGTCGGGCAACTGCCATTTCTACCGGTGAATGCATAAATAAGGCAGCGAAAGCTGGTGGCGTGTCAATGCCCTAAGTCGGGCAACTGCCATTTCTACTATTTCAAACTTTGGCAACTTTTTTATTACCAGTATTGTGTCAATGCCCTAAGTCGGGCAACTGCCATTTCTACTTGTGTTTGCAGAACTATGCTTCAATACTAACAATTTGTGTCAATGCCCTAAGTCGGGCAACTGCCATTTCTACCAGGAATAGATCAGACCTTACGGGCTATTGGTGGTGTGTCAATGCCCTAAGTCGGGCAACTGCCATTTCTACTGCTGTGGATGCATTTATCATGTTGACAAGCAGAGTGTCAATGCCCTAAGTCGGGCAACTGCCATTTCTACGGTATGATTATGATGAAAATGGTAATGTGGTTCATGTGTCAATGCCCTAAGTCGGGCAACTGCCATTTCTACGCATATATCGGGAATGGTTATAAACTAGAAGGTTATTTGTGTCAATGCCCTAAGTCGGGCAACTGCCATTTCTACTAATCAATATATTCGTAATATATTGGAAAACCGATGGGTGTCAATGCCCTAAGTCGGGCAACTGCCATTTCTACGCCCTCTCTCCAGCCCCCTTGATTTATAAGGGTTTCAGAAGCCATTTTTGCAGGTATTTATCAGAATATTCTGATAATTCATTTTTTCGGGGCATTTTTTGACATGTTCACACTTTGGTCACAATTAGGTAGAAATGGCTAACTGTTTTCGTGTACAGTTGCCCGTACGCATATCCGAATGTTTCTATCAATGCGGTGTCTAACTAACTGTTTTCGTGATAGTTGCCCGTACTCGTCCCCTAGCTTACGCATAGGGAACGAGATTCATAGATAAGGGCATTTTACACACTCTATACCAAGAGCTTACTTTACTATTTTTATCATTACCATGTACTTTTGCTCTTACCTTTATTGAAATTCCTTTCTGTATCATACTTTTTGATGGGGTCTGCTTTTGATACTCCACTTTATCTGCACCAATCACCCCAATCTGCAAAACAGATTCATTATCCTAAGAATCAGTATTCGCATCTGCTGTTCCATTTGTATCAATATCCAACGTATTGCAATCTTCGTCTATAATAGAAGGCAATGTTTCAATTATTTTTGTTTGTCTTCTATTATTCGGATTACGCTCATTTATCATCGGATCCTGAATACTATATCTATCCCCATTAAAACCTCCCCTGTACGACTTTCTGTTATTCTTAAACCATTCAAATCCTCCTTCTCTATTTTCGACAAACGGATAACGTATCTTATCTTCTGTCTCATTATCCATATAGCTGGTTATCTTTTTGAATGCACTTTCCACATTCTTATCAAATCCCAAAGTTTTAAACTCACACATCTTCTTGGGCATCTCTTTAACTACATTTTGATAGCCTTTTTCTTCTGTATACTCACGTAACACCACCGCAGAAACAGCAAGATCTACGCTCCCAAGCCCCAATGGCTTTCCAGTTCCTAACTTATATCCATGTTTTTTATCTGAAGTGTACTGCAAAATATACATAAGCTGATCTAATTGTTTTTTTGTAATACCGTCAAAATACAATTTACCTGAAAACTCCACATCAGGTTTTACTGTACGTACAGTACGATTGCGTTTGTTTTTTTCTCTTGCATTTTCAATTTCTGTACAGTTATGCCAATAAAATTTTCTTCCAGATATTGTAGGATCATAGGTTCTTAAACGCACCTCTCCATTTCTTAACTTAACCGTAAAATAATCATATGTCCAAAACCATACTTCACCTTCCTCTCCTTGCTCGCTTAAATCACGTGGAAATGGGGGTTTCTGCAAATAGAATTCAGTTGCCGTAATTTTAGGTATTGAGAGTTCTTCTAAAGTTAATAAGTCATTGTTGTAACAATCTTCATATTGTCCATCTTTTTCATATTTTTCTGGTTCTTTTAATTGCAAATCTGAAAAACGAATTTTACTACCTTTGTTTACACTTTCACTTACAATACCAAACAATCTACATGCCGGGCATAATGCTACCGATTTCTTATGTTCTTTTTTGCTAACAGTATCTTCTTCAGCCATGCCACACTTACTATGCTTCTTTATGATACTCTCAGCTGTATGTTCATATATTTCACGTGTAATGCATGCCGGTGACAACATGTAATACTCCCCCATTACGGAAAAATATACTGGAATACCTTCTACCTCGCCCTTGTCAAACTTATAGTATGTTTGTTCGTATTCCTTATACTCACTCTTTCTATCCGCTGGTGCTGTATCGGCATTCTTTTGATATTGTTTTATGATATGAAGTAATCCTTCATATGCAATATGCTCTTTCTGATTACATTCCAATTGCCCTCTCTCAAATACATGTGCAGAATGCTTTTCATCAGCATAACAATGGTCTCTCCTTCCTTCTTGCGCAATTGCACACGGTTTTGCTGCATTCGGACTATTATGTACACAATCTCTACATTTATTTTGTCTTCTGTTTCTGCAAATATCAGGGCCTTTTTCTCCTTTCAATAAATATCCTTGGGCATTGCTGCTCGCCTTCCTTTCTTCTGAAACATCAACAGCTTCTCTTTTTGTAACTGTACGATTGCGCACTTGAACGCTGTAACGATTCCTCCGAAAATACACAAGACTTCCATCCAATATTCTCTCAGTACTGTAGATTTTCTTCGTAAAATCCGTAGCATCACGATATTGCCAGTCTATTGCATTATATAACGCAATCTGGTCTCCGGTTCGGATTAGTATACCAGGTTTAAACTTTTCTACTGTTCTTCTTCCAATTCCTACTGTGTTATCCACAACTGGAAGACAAGAGTTAGTTAACGTTTCATAAATGGTGCGAATCATGCCTCGCACTTCACTTCCTGGAATGACAGGGGCAAAACACGATCCTTCTGTTCTTGAATCGTTACTATTATTTTTTTTAGATAAATCATTATATGAAAAGAAATCATAACTCTTGTGCTGATTCTCCAAATTACTACACGAAAATGCTTTATCTGTTGTTGTATTCGGTACATGTAAACGAGTATGAGTTGTTAAAGTATAGTGAATTACACCTGTTAATTTTTGTTCCTCTTGTCCAGATGTCTCCATTTTTACATTCTTCATACCAACTTCTACTTTGCGGTCAGGTTCTTTCTCCGACAAACCAATAAAATTATATGGATTGATAAACTGCATCTGTCTACCTCCTCTCGTTTTCTTTTGAATCTACTGGTGAGAATTTTACAATCCTCCAGTCCTTCACATAACATCTTCCGTCGGACTCATACGCAAGATAATTTCGTATTGTGACCTTAGGATTTTTGTCATATGCAACGCCCGGCAGCTGATACTTACCTCCACCGGTCGCCTGGACGATAGCATTTCTCTCTCTGTTTTTTCTTAAATGCTCTGTTTTTATTGTATCTATATCCAGATACTGCTCCTCATCCCAATACTCCATTGCGCTTTTATTTGCATCTTCCAGACAGTCCCTTCGCTTCAAAGGCTTGTCTATTGTGCTGCGAAACCATCTCACTTCACCATCTTCATGAAACAAGCGTATCTCCAATACTTTTTCAAGTATATCCTCTAATTCACCCCGGCTCTCCTCTGTTATCTTGTCTTTGTCTTGCAATGTGGCTCCCCATACATTCAAGTCTTCCAGCAAAAATCGATCTGTCAGCATAAGCATGGCATATGCTGGCGCATCTTCCTTTTTTAACATTTGTAAAGCAGTCATGCCACTCACCAATGATGTCTGAAACCCATCCAGATCTCCTGCCTGTATTTCATATTCACATTTCATTGTTGCATCTGTATCTACAGTTCCCATATCCTGGTCCTCCTTTCTAATTCATGTTTTACTGTTCGCTCTCATCATTTTGCATTTTCGCCATATTATCAAATTCTGTTACCAGCCACTGATATACCGAATCCATTTCATTCGATACCCTTGAACTTCCAGCATCTTCTTCCACAATCTGATTGTTTTTCAGCTCTTTTGTGACAGCAGATTGATTTCCGCACTGCAATGTAATTTTCTCACAGGTAAATAAGCCTCTGCCTACAGCAGTCAATCCACCAACTGCCATATACCCTTCCTTCAAATCCGTAATGGCAGCTGCCAGTGTCTGAAGAAATCTTTTCTGTCGTTTTCCTTCTTCTGAATCAGCAGCATACGCTGTCAGATTGTCGTACACAATTTCCAGCTTTGTCTTTCCATCAAACCATGTCTTTTCTGTATATAACGCACTATCCGCTGCTGCTCCGGAGAAACGGTCGATGGCATTCCGGGTATAGGTGGCTTCTCTTGCATCATCAATTTGGCTTTCTTCAAAGGATATTCTTGATTTATAATATGCCTTTCCTGATGCTTCTCCATCCGCAGCCTTTTCTTTCTTCCCTTTTACATCTCCGAAAAATAACTTCAATTCCTGAGCAGCATTTTCCACTGTATCATAGGCAGAATACAATTTCAGCATCTGGGCATGAAAAGCACCTGCCCAGGAAGTTCCCGGAATGACAGGAACTTCCGTAAGTTGTATGCTTCCATCCTTCATTTCTGACTTTCGTATGGTTAGCTGCTCATAATCGGCCTCATTTTCCTTTGTAGAATAACGTCTGATAGAAATACCGCCGGCCTGCTTCAGTTCCATCGTAATGTGCAAACGATTCATCTCATCATTCAGCTCTGGCAATCTCCTATCATCCTGATTTACTTTCCCCCAACAACTGGAAGGCTTCTCAGGATTCTCATACATGGAAAAATCCAGCCATTCCTCTACACCGTAAGATGTCTCTCCGGCATTCTCATTTTCAAAAGAGAATTCAGCTACATGGATTTCTTCGGCCTTTACCCGACCAAATCCTCTGGTAGTCTTACTTCCTATATGCAGCTTTCCTTCACAAAACGCTTTTGCAATCTTACCTGCAATGTCCTCATGATAGAGGCTCGTCTCTTTCTTACCGTCCTTATCACATTCTTTTGTTATGTTCTGCTCGATATAAGTTACGAATTGCACACCAGGCTCCAATACCTGAAAATCAAACTTTGCCCCATCTTTAGCAGTCTTATATTCATCCAGAGCTACCATATCTCTGCTGACAATATGTATATTTTGCTCAATGCCCAAAGGCATCACTGCATCGTAAATCATCAACAGACTTTCGATACTCTGCTGCTCTTCTTCTTTTCCTTTTGGCATCTCTACATAGCCAAAATATGTGTTCGCAGTCTCCTTATTCTCTGCTTCAAACATACTGCGATACACACCTGCCAAAGCTGAACCGGGAATATATGGCTTTCCTGAGCTGTCCAGCAAGATATCCTGGTCTGTCAATTCACTTTCGCCTTTCCCAATGGATAAGGGAGAAGTATTGCGAAAGACGATGCGATAATATTTCTTTCCTATGATTTTTTTCATGGGTCTCTCCTTTTTTATTTCAATCCATACTTTATACCAGTGAGTACCAACAGCATGTAATCCATCCAGCAATCTATTAGCATCTTTTTATATGCTTCTTCACCTGCTAGTGTTTGATACCAGTCTCTCATTTTCTTATCTATATGATCTTCATATTTTAATTGAGCCTGTTTCAAGTCTGCCTCCTTGATAGAGCATATATATTCGCCAATCAGTTTTTCTGCCCGCTCCTGTGTGTTCAGGTTTTTAATCGTGTAGATGCGTGTTTTAAACGCTTGATATGCCGCATCTGCATCCCCAGACTTTTCTTCTCTGCTTTCTGTCAGCATCAAAATCACTCTGCCCAGTGCTGCTGAATTCCAGCCAGATTCTTTTGCACGAGCTTTATATTCATCCAATGCCTTTGCAGACAGCTGTTCTTTTATTTCTGCTTTTAGAATATTCAGATACATTTCCTTTAGACGAAGCTCCTTCACACCACCTAACGCAGATGTCACAGTGTCGCTTTGTAGGATACTCTCAGTTTCAACCGACTTTTCATCTGACTCTTCCTTTTCATCACATATCTGAATTGCACTTGACTTCAAAATTTCCAGCTGACCGTATCCTTCTCCGATTCGCGCACCTATTGCTGCTTTTGTCACAATCTGCTGTCCATCTTCACCTACAATGAATTCAAAAGCACTGCCCGCCTCTACCACAGGGATTGCCTGACGTTTCAGATTCCACTTGGTATAATATCCGGTCAGTTCCTTCACTTCTATTTCCGAATATACACTTTCAGAGTTCTCATCCTCCAGGATATGTAGTGTTGACTTTATTTCTTCTCTTACCTTATCCTGGCGAACTGTATATCCGCAGCTCTCATCCATAAATATGGCGTCACTTCGCAGTACCACCATAATCTTATCGCCTTTGTTACACTGGATGGTTTCTGCTTCCTTTACTTCCGTCACACGACCATTTACCAAGCGGCAGCTGCCATACTGCGCGCTTTTGGATTTTCCAAAACGCAATGATGCATTTTCCAAAATCTCTTTGATGTCTTTTAATACTTTGCCGCTTCCCTGTATCTGTCCCCGGAATTGCTGACCGACACTGATTACCTCCTGAGAATACAATTGTCCCTGCTTTTGATTTCCTCTATGGACATCTATACTCTTTGTCGCACTTTTGGAATGATGGAATACAATCTCAGATTCTACTTCATGTACATACATGCTTCCTGCTGTATCTGTACCAAGGAATTTTCCACGAAGCTTCTTGGGCTGGTTGCCCTCTTTAGATTTATCTTCTATTTCCTGCGTCCAGTGACTGACATTCAGCAATTCGCCTGTTTTCTTATACTTATTGATATAGGACGGTGCTGGATAGCATGTCGTGTTTTTACACACCGGGTAAAGGTTTGAGAAAATGATTTGATTTTTCAGAAACAAATCCCGAAATTCTTGTGAATCACTATCGCAGCCTTTTTTAATATAAGCTCCTGCAAAATATCCCAATACGCTTTGACCACTAATATATTTCTCTGATATGGAATCATTTCCACCGCTTAACATCAGAGGCGCCGTGTTCTCAATGGTATATTCCAGAATATATTCCTTTGCATCATCCTGAATCTCTCCCTCAATCTGACCCATCTGACTGGTACCTTGATTGTCTTCTGATACAACTTGATAAGTACAGCTGACACTGCCCAGACCTCGGTTTCTATTCAAACCTATATTTCGTAAGGCTTTGGCGACTTTCTCTAATAATTCATTCAGGTTTTCATTATAATATGTAATACGTGATACAAATTCCAATTCCTTGGCTTTATTTCCTTCTGTCCAAGGAGTATAGTGGTTCACCGTTCTGGTAAACCGCAGACTGGTATCATCTGCAGTTCCGTCTTTCCCAATCTTTGTCTGGGCTTTTACTGTAGTAAACTGCTCCAATATATTCTGGGTATGGAATGGATGCTCTATTGCCTGCTTGTCCACAGCGACACTTTTCTGAAATGCTGACAATTCATTCACAAGTGCATCATACCCTTTGATATAGGCATTTTCCAGATAAATCCCCTGTACATCCTTCATTCCGCTTTCTCCGAAAAGCTGCTTTCTCTCTTCTTCTGAAACCCCAATCAACTCTGAAGCTTCTCGCAGCAATCCTTTGATACGTTTGGCCGGTATATATGGTATTCCAAATGCATCATAGCACACGTCCTGGTCGATAATACCTGCATATGCATATCCGGAGCCTGCGCATAAATCTGACTTGAGTGTTATTGTCAAATCTCCTGTGACTGCTTTCTTCGTGGTCTCATTTTCCATATACTTTCATCCTCCGTTTTACCTATGACGCTTTTATCCTTCAATAGTCTCGCTACTCTTTTTTGCAATCATACTATCACCCCACAAATCATACACCAGCACCAAATCATATATCAGCTTCATCTGCTGTGCTTCATTGAAGGTATTTTCCAACGAAAAGTCGGGTTTTTTCTCTGCTTCCTGATGGGCATAGATTCGTGACAATTCTTTCTTAAAATCTGCCTTGCTCTGCTTTGCTGCTGATGCAAGACTTTTGATATTACTTCTTCCGATTTTATCTAATTCTTTTGCCATGTCTTCCAACTGATTGGTGGTGACCGTATCACCCAACTTCTCCTTATCTACGTTGTGCGCATATTTAGGTTCTTTGTTTTCCTCCACATATAATCCCCAAGGTCTGGTGTTTTCCTCTGTACCTTCGTGCTTGCGGATATTTTCCAGGCTTATGCCAATTGCCCCCTGGCAATAGTGGTAATCCATAAATGAAGCCTCAGCTCCCTTCTTACGCATATACTTTTTACCACTTTCGCAGCACTCTTCTGCAATTCGATAGGCATCTGCAAAAGGAGCATGGCTGTGGAATATGGATATACCGGCACAGGAAGTAGGAATTACTTTTTGAACAGTTCCATCTTCATCCAATTCCTCAAACAAATCTCCCCCCTGCAATCCGGATAAATATATTTTTGTAAGCTGATATGCCTGCTTTGCATTACAA
Source organism: Lachnospiraceae bacterium (assembly GCA_045127535.1). Classification (GTDB taxonomy): domain Bacteria; phylum Bacillota; class Clostridia; order Lachnospirales; family Lachnospiraceae; genus UBA2942. The sequence continues at coordinate 8,926 of JBGVQN010000007.1, forward strand.
ATAAATGTAATCTCATCTCCAGCATATACAACAAAACGTCTCAGTTCTCTTACTTCTTTAGCAGCAGCTTTATTTGATGACTCTGACGATTTATCCGTAGCTTTATTACCTAATGTATTGTCAATCTCTGGAATTCGATTATCTATATAATTCTCCTGAATCTTCTTTGAATAGCCTCTCATTGCACCAATACATTCTTCATAGCTCTTTTTTCCCCTAGTGGAAGCAGCAATTTTCGCTCTCATACTATTTCCATCAATATAAACGATGGCAAGATGGCTATCCTTTCCTTTCTCGGTAATCATATTATCCAGGACTTTTGCTCCTTCAATCCAATAATCTTTCTCTTTTCGATTATTCATAACAGCCTCATATTTTTCATACTTCTTAAAACTTTCATATGAGACTTTTTCACCTTTCTTTTCTACCTCACCATATGCTTTAAAACCTTCCTTAAACATACCCGGAAGGTATTTTTTCGCCAAAGGCATTGAACTATGATAGTCCACCTGCACAATAGGCAATGTATTCACCGGATGAATGGCACACTCTTTGCGCTCGTTTATGCGATGCTGGGCATACAGCCTTGTTTGATCACTGTTGTAATCGTCAAAATTCACCCCGACAATATAGGTACTGAGCACACGCATGGAATAGGTACCTTTCAGCACTTCATAATAGAAAAGCCGATTCACTTTTTGATACATTTCCTCATTTTTGTACAGCACGAATATATTACCGCCGCCTTCATATACTACCTCTCCTACATAGCCATCTTCTTCTACGTGCTTGATGAATTTTTTCTGTGTAAAAGCATCAGGTTCTTTTACCTCTTCATGCATCTCATACAAGCCATAAATCCCTTTGCTTCCTTCTTTGATATTCTTTGCTGCGGAACAAAGAAACATCCTAAAGCAATCTCGAATCAACAACGAAGCCCCTACAATTTCCTTCATACGCGTACTCTTGTAGATAAAACTTTGCTTGCTTCTGATATCGTACATCGCAAGCACATACTCATTTTTCTTTTCTCTACCCATTTGAAAACCTCCTTAAAAAGTACTGGAAGGTCTGACAGAACAGTTTTGTATACTTTTTTATGTCAGCCTATCTCAGTTCATGATTGCTACCCACTTCCTGCAGTATATACTGCCCAAATCCAAAGGTTACACTTTTTCCTATATGCACAAGCTCTCCTGCACACAAAAGCAATAACCAGTCCTCCGATACATTTTCTATCAAAAAATCTCCAATCAACCCTTTTAGCCAGATTTTCTCCTGATTACGAAAAGAAAATCTGGGAATCTCCTGCCATCTGGTTTTTTGATATGCAATAACAGGAAACCGGCTTTCAATTTCAGGTACACACTCTTCCAGCTCCTCAAAACTGTTTAATATCGCAATACGACGCATCAGACTTTCTTTTAGCGGTTCTTCCTGCAATTCCCTGATAAGCTCACCCCGATATTTAATGGAAAGAGGGGTTTTTAATCGTACTTGAAAAGAATTTCCACTTTGCCACAATTCCTTTCTACGTCTTATTGCATAATCATATACTTTTTCCGGCTGATACCGGTTTAATAAAATATCGTTTCCTGATAAAATCGCCTCTCCCTTTTGATTAAATATCCCTTCAATCTTGTATTTGATCTTATCCTTACCCAATCCTTGCATCCCAAGCAAATGAATCGCTTGAGTATATTCATTGAAATATACAATGTTCTTCCCAAAAATCAGCAGATGAAAGGTCAACAAATTGTCCTTATTAAAATCTGTCTGATGATTGCCACATTCAATCACATAGCCTACGCTGTTTCCTCTCTGCATAAATGCAAGCTGTTCTTTTGGAGATGCGTACATGATTCTTTGTACAATACATTCCTGTGCATATTCACACACACCTTCTTTATCACACAACCGGCCATTGATACAGTGCTGCTGCATCAGCATTTCTCCAATTCCTCCGCGAATCATAGAAACTTTATATGCCGGTAATTTTGCCTCACCCAAAAGGCGAAGCACAAACTGCAACTTTACATAGCGGATATTCAGAAAATCCATCATTCTCACCTTTTCTTTGTCATATTCTAATATTCTCGAAATTGTACAAACCGGAAGATTACTTTTTTAATATTCTCCTCCCCATTTGTTTCCTCCTCCACTACTCTGTTGCTGCATGCCGCTACAACCCGATATCCAAGCATTTTCAACTTGGAAGCAATTGTATAGCTAAAACAAAATTCTCCTTGACACATTACTGTGGCATTCGGATATGTGGACAACTTACTGCAATATTCTTCTGCCAACGTATTTACCATTTCTGTTGTCCATTCAGGTGGTATATTCGGAAAGGGTACTTCTATGATTACTCCATATGCCTCAGCGGCTGCCCTCTGTTCAGCCCCCCAAGATGATACAGGATGATTCGAAAGATTGATAAAATATTGCTCTGACATGTTATTCTCTCCATTTCAATTATTTTTTATTTTATTGTTCCTATTTTTTTGTGCAAAACTCCTTATTATATTAGAACATATTTTTAGATATTTGTCTATTACACATTTTTTTTGCTCATTTTAGAAAAGAAATTGTGCAAAATCGCTTTTTATAATAAACAAATACCCTGACAGCAATGCAAATCACATTCCCTGTCAGGGTATTTGTATCTCATACATCGGTTTGCTTTCAAACCTGTACAATTTCCTCTTATATCAAAAACAAAGCCCCACAGTCAACTGTAACAATCAGCTATTGCAGCCTTTGTCCAATTCACTGTGGGACTTTTAAAAGCATTTCTCAAAGGCTTATAGAACCTGATTTTTGAACTCAGAATCCAATTTAGCCTTCAATCTCACCATGATATGCCTGCAGAGACTTCATATCTCCCTCAGCATGCGTCTTAATATAATGAATACCCTCTGCAGATGCCTTTGCAGCAGCTAGAGTTGTCATATATGGAATCTTACCCTTGATAGCAGCTTTACGCAGATAACTGTCATCCTGAGCGCTGTCCTTGCCAATTGGAGAGTTCACAATCAGCTGAATGTCTCCATTGGTAATCATATCCAGAATATTCGGACGGCCTTCCTGAAGCTTCTTTACCTTTTCAGCCGGGATACCAGCTGCAGTAATGGCATCATAGGTTCCTCCTGTTGCAATAATACGGAACCCATCCTCTGCAAAGCTTCTTGCCACTTCAATTACTTCTTTCTTGTCCTTGTTGTTTACAGAAACCAGTACAGTTCCTTCTAATGGAAGCTTGGACTGAATTGCCTCCTGCGCCTTGTAGAATGCCTCACCACAGGATGCAGACATACCCAATACCTCACCGGTAGAGCGCATTTCCGGTCCTAAGATTGGGTCTACTTCCTGGAACATGTTGAATGGGAATGCAGCTTCCTTTACACCGTAGTAAGGAATCTTACGCTCCTTTAATTCAGCAATTGGAGAGGTTCTGCCTGTAATTTCAGAGGTAATGATATCTGTAGCCAGCGGTACCATACGGATGTTGCATACCTTAGATACCAACGGCACGGTACGGGAAGCTCTTGGATTTGCCTCAAGTACATATACCTTGCCGTTTTCGATGGCATACTGCATGTTCATCAGACCTCTTACATGCATTTCCTCTGCAATCTTACGTGTATATTCCTTAATGGTTGCTACGTTTTCTGCAGAAATATGTGCAGACGGAATGATACATGCGGAGTCACCGGAGTGTACACCTGCAAGCTCAATATGCTCCATAACTGCCGGTACAAATGCATTGGTTCCGTCACTGATTGCATCTGCCTCACACTCTAAAGCGTGATTTAAGAAACGGTCAATCAGGATTGGACGGTCAGGTGTGACACCTACCGCAGCATTCATGTACTCAGTCATGGCTGCATCATCATATACCACTTCCATGCCGCGTCCGCCTAATACATAGGAAGGACGAACCATTACAGGGTAACCAATCTTGTTTGCGATGGCAATGGCTTCCTCTACATTTACAGCCATTCCAGACTCAGGCATTGGAATCTCTAACTTCTCCATCATCTCACGGAACAGATCACGGTCTTCTGCCAGGTCGATAACTGCTGGAGAGGTACCCAGAATCTTCACACCATTCTTTTCCAGCTCTGCAGCCAGGTTCAGAGGTGTCTGACCACCGAACTGTGCAATTACGCCCAGTGGCTTTTCCTTCTCATAAATGCTTAATACATCCTCTAAGGTCAGAGGCTCAAAGTACAGCTTGTCAGAGGTATCATAGTCAGTGGAAACGGTCTCAGGGTTGCAGTTTACGATAATGGTCTCGAAGCCTAATTTCTTCAGCGCCATTGCTGCATGTACACAGCAGTAGTCAAACTCAATACCCTGACCGATACGGTTTGGACCGCCACCCAGGATCATGATCTTTGGCTTGTCCTCAGAAATCGGATTCTTGTCAGCGCCATTATAAGTAGAATAATAGTAAGCGCTGTTTTCAGTACCGGAAACGTGTACACCTTCCCAGTTCTCTACTACGCCCAGATCCTTTCTGCGGTTACGGATATCTTCCTCAGAGATCTCTAAGATCTGGCTTAAATACTTATCAGAGAAACCATTCTTCTTTGCAGAGATCAGCTGCTCATCAGATGGCATGCTGCCCTTGGCTGCCAGAAGTGCTTCTTCTTCCTCTACAAGCTCCTTCATCTGCTCGATAAAGTATCTCTTTACCTTGGTCAGTTCAAAGATCTCCTCTACTGTTGCACCCTTACGCAGCGCCTCATACATCAGGAAGTGACGCTCGCTGGAAGGAGTGATCAGTCTCTTTAATAATTCTTCCTTGGTTAAGGAATCAAAATTCTTGGCATGACCCAGGCCGTAGCGTCCGGTCTCTAAGCTGCGGATAGCCTTCTGGAATGCTTCCTTATAGGTCTTACCGATACTCATAACCTCGCCTACTGCGCGCATCTGGGTACCTAACTTGTCCTCTACACCCTTGAACTTTTCAAATGCCCAGCGTGCAAACTTGATTACTACATAATCTCCATCCGGTACATACTTATCCAGAGTACCGTACTTGCCGCATGGAATGTCCTTTAAGGTCAGACCAGTTGCCAGCATTGCAGAAACCAGGGCGATGGGGAAACCGGTTGCCTTGGATGCCAGTGCAGAAGATCTGGAGGTTCTTGGATTGATCTCAATTACAATGATACGGTCAGAAATCGGGTCATGTGCAAACTGTACATTGGTACCACCAATGACCTGTACAGAATCTACGATCTTGTATGCCTGTTCCTGCAGACGCTTCTGGCACTCTTCAGAAATGGTCAGCATTGGCGCTGCACAGAAAGAGTCACCGGTGTGTACACCCAGTGGATCAATGTTTTCGATGAAGCAGACAGTGATCATATTGCCTTCAATATCTCTGACTACCTCTAACTCCAACTCCTCCCAGCCTAAGATAGATTCCTCTACCAGTACCTGGCCAACCAGACTGGCCTGCAGACCTCTTGCGCAGACTGTCTTTAATTCTTCTTTATTATATACCAGGCCGCCGCCGGCACCACCCATGGTATAAGCAGGACGCAGCACTACCGGGTAACCCAGTTGATCAGCAATTGCAAGGGCTTCCTCTACACTGTAAGCAACCTCGCTGCGTGCCATCTCGATTCCCAGAGCATCCATTGTCTGCTTAAATGCAATACGGTCCTCACCGCGCTCAATGGCATCCACCTGTACACCAATTACCTTGACATTGTATTTATCCAAAATTCCCTTCTGATTTAATTCTGAACACAGATTTAAACCAGACTGGCCTCCCAGGTTAGGAAGCAGCGCATCAGGACGTTCCTTGGCAATGATCTGCTCCAAACGTTCCACATTTAAAGGTTCAATGTAAGTCACATCTGCAATCTCTGGGTCTGTCATAATGGTTGCTGGGTTGGAATTCACCAGAACAATCTCATATCCTAAATTGCGAAGGGCTTTACAAGCCTGGGTTCCTGAATAGTCAAACTCACAGGCCTGGCCGATGATGATCGGGCCTGAACCAATAATGAGCACCTTGTGAATGTCGGTTCTCTTTGGCATAATACTAATCCTCCCTAGTAATTATTATCGTAAAGTTTTCACTCTACACTATCCTCAATTCTATTATAATCATATTTCAGAATTTCACAAGTTATTTTTCACATTTTTTGGAACAATCTACTATTGACAAAATCCAAACGCCAAATGAATATTTTCAAAGTGTATGGTTAATGGGACAGTGCTGTCCCATCCGACCATATACTTTGAAAGCTGGTGATGGATTAATTGCAAATTGCCGAACAGACAATTTACATATAGATTGTCTGTTCGGCAATTGGATTCATCTTTGTTTTGGTGGTCTTATTTTACTGCAGGAAGTTTTGAAACAGAGGCTGCAATTTCAGCATCGGTAGGAATATAGTCGCTCATAATGCCGTCATTAAACTTCTGATATGCATACATGTCGAAATATCCGGTTCCGGTAAGGCCGAATACGATGTTTTTTGCTTCTCCGGTTTCTTTGCACTTGAGGGCTTCGTCAATGGCTACTTTGATTGCATGGCTGCTTTCTGGTGCCGGCAGGATGCCTTCGATTCTGGCAAAGTTCTGAGCTGCTTCAAATACTGCAGTCTGCTCTACGCTGCGGGCTTCCATGAGGCCCTGATGATATAACTCTGAAACGACAGAACTCATACCATGGTAGCGAAGACCGCCAGCATGATTTGCAGAAGGAATAAAGCCGCTGCCAAGGGTATACATTTTCTGCAGCGGGCAGACCTTACCGGTATCGCAGAAATCATATTCATACACACCTCTGGTAAGTGACGGACAGGAGGCAGGTTCTACCGCGATCAGCTTATAGTCTGCCTCACCTCTTAACATCTCCCCTGCAAATGGAGAAATGAGGCCACCTAAATTGGAACCACCGCCGGCACAGCCAATGATAATATCGGCTTTGACACCGTACTTATCCAGCGCTGCTTTGGTTTCCAGACCGATGACTGACTGATGCAGCAGTACCTGGGCCAGTACAGAACCTAATACATAGCGATATCCTTCCTGAGTGGTTGCAGCTTCCACTGCTTCTGAGATGGCACAGCCAAGGCTTCCTGTTGTACCTGGAAATTCTTTGTTAATCTGACGGCCTACGTTGGTTTCCATAGATGGAGATGGGGTTACCTTTGCACCGTAGGTTCTCATCACCTCACGGCGGAATGGCTTCTGCTCATAAGAGCATTTTACCATATATACCTGGCAGTCCAGGTCAAAATAGGAGCATGCCATGGAGAGTGCAGTTCCCCACTGTCCTGCGCCGGTTTCTGTGGTAACTCCTTTCAGTCCCTCTTTCTTTGCATAGTACGCCTGTGCAATGGCAGAGTTTAACTTATGGCTGCCTGAGGTATTGTTGCCTTCAAATTTATAATAAATATGTGCAGGTGTCCCCAGCTTCTTTTCCAGGCAGTATGCCCGTACCAGTGGTGCCGGGCGGTACATCTTATAGAAATCGCGTATTTCCTCTGGAATATCAATGTATGGTGTGGTATCATCTAATTCCTGTTTTGCCAGTTCCCGGCAAAATATCTGTGCCAGTTCATCTTCTGTAACCGGCTGCAGTGTTGCAGGATTTAACAGCGGTGCCGGCTTCTGCTTCATATCTGCACGGACATTGTACCACTGCTTTGGCATTTCATGCTCTTCCAGGTAAATTTTATAAGGGATCGTGTTATTCATTTTATTTCCTCACTTTCTCTTGCTTCCCACAACAGCCAAAAGCACATTTTGCACCTTTTTTGCTGTGATAAGTATCAGAACGTATCTCTTGTACACTTTCTGCTATCATAAACAACGGAACGTACGCTTTGCAAGCTTTCCGTTGTCATGCACAAAAAACTCCTATCCTACCAACTGATAGGACAGGAGTATATTTACTTCTGCGGTGCCACCTAAATTTATCCAACGGATACGCTCTGCCATGTACTATCATACATGTCCTGCTGTAACGTGCAGCCACGTCTCACCTACTCCAAATCGTTTCGGATCGCCCTCCAAGAACCATTCACCAAGCTTCCCAATGCTGCAATCCCACCTCCTGCAGCTCTCTGCGTATGTTTCACATGGTTACTATTTCTCTTCATCAGTTTTACTATAATATGTGATTATGATAATCCACCTTTTTATATTTGTCAAGGATTTTCCACAAAAATCATTTTTTCATCATTTTGTTGCAGTTATATGTTCAGTCTGATCCAGACATATCCTCTGCCTTGATTTCTGCCTTAGGCAGTTCAAACCAGAACTCCACGCCTCCAGGACGGTTCCATACACCATACTTTTCGCCCATAGAATCCATAATAGCCTTTACAATAGACAAACCAATGCCGCTTCCTCCATAGGCTCTGGTTCTGGCTTTGTCTACCTTATAAAACTTCTCCCAGATTTTATCCAGGTCTCCCTCTGGAATTGGGTCACCAGTGTTGTAAACGCTGACACGAATTTTGCCGCTTAACTCTATGACCGCAATCTCAATCATCTTATCATATGCCAGATGATTTAAGGCATTGCTCAGGAAATTGGTAATGACCTCCTCTGTCTTAAACTCATCTCCTGTTACCACTGCCAATTCAGGCAGATTCAGCTTCAGCTTTGCTTCCTTCTGCTTCATGGTAATGGCATTGGCATCCACTACAGACTGCACCAGACTGACCATATCAAACTCTGTAATATCTAATACATCCTGTCCAAATTCCAGATGATTTAAGGTCAGCAGCTTACGCACCATCTTATTCATCTTATCAGCCTCATCAATGATCACTTCGCAATAAAAATCCCTGCTTTCCGGGTTATCGTTGACAGCCTCCTGGAGACCTTCTGCATAACCCTGAATCAGTGCAATAGGGGTTTTCAGTTCATGGGATACATTGGAGAGAAATTCTTTTCTTACTTCATCAATCTGTACTTTTTCCTGGATATCTCGCTTTAACTGCTCGTTGGCACTTTGCAATTCTTCAATGGTTAGCTGCAGCCGGTCTGCCATGGTATTGATGCTGTTGCCCAGAATGCCAATTTCGTCCTGTTCTTTCCCCATGTACCGTTTCTGGAAATCCAGCTGGGACATTTTTTCGGAAATTTCTGCCAGCTCCAATATCGGCTTGGTAAACTGCCTGGTTACCAGCATGAGTACTACGGCAGTAAACAACATAACTGCCACACCCACATAAACCAGCAGCCGGTTTGCCACCTCTACACTTTCCCGGATGGATTCCAAAGGTGTAGACATAACAAACACAATCTGGGAATTAAAAAAACCCCAGCTTTCTAAATAAGACATCTGAGTATTCGGCGCTGCTGTCTCCCAGATCTGCATATTTTCATCACTGTATACCACCTTCTCTACAGCAAACTCATCAGAATATATGGTTACTCTGCCGCCCAATGAGCCAAGCATGTATTGTACCAGCTTCTGCTGCATAGTAGTTTCCTCTATCCGGGAAGCATAATTGCCGATAATCTTCCTTTGGGAGTCCATATACAGCATGGAAATATTATATTTGTCACGGATCCTGTCCATTTCCAGCTCAATTTCATCATCGCTGTACGATTCGCTTTCTACCATTCCTTTAACCGTCTCGTAGGAGTCGATCATTTTCTGGGTCTTTTCTTTATAATAAAAATCATCCAGAAACTGATTGTTCAAAAACACAATGAGCCAAAGAGTCAATGCCAGAAGTCCGGCAAAAATCAAGGTCAATTTCAATCGAAGTGAGATCTTATTCATTGTTTACCTCGAATTTATAGCCCATCCCCCAGATGGTCTTAATGTATTCTCCCTTACTGCCCATTTTGCTGCGCAGCTTTTTTACGTGAGTATCTACAGTGCGGGAATCTCCGAAATAATCATAGTTCCACACATTGTTCAAGATTTTTTCACGGGACAGCGCCAACCCCCTGTTTTCCATAAAATAAGCCAGAAGTTCAAACTCTTTGTAGCTTAATTCCACATTTTTTCCATCAATGGTGACGGTATGAGCAGCCTTGTCCATGACGATCCCACCTATGTCTGTGATATCTGTTGCTGCATTGCTGCTGCGACGTAAAATCGCCTCAATACGGGCTACCAGGATCTTGGGGCTGAAAGGCTTGGAAATGTATTCATCTACCCCTAACTCAAAGCCCTGCAGCTCGTCCTGTTCTTCGCCTTTGGCAGTGAGCATAATGATGGGGACTTTGGAGGAATATTCTCTGATGGTACGAACTACCTGCCAGCCATTCATCTTGGGCATCATTACGTCCAGAAGGATGAGGGCAATGTCTTTTTCTGCAAAAAAAATCTCTACAGCCTGTTCACCGTCTTCGGCTTCAATGACATCAAAGTTTTTGCGGACAAGGAAATCCTTTACCAATTTGCGCATGCGGCTTTCGTCGTCTACTACTAATATTTTTAACTGTTCCATGGATGCGCTCCTTTCTGCTTAGGGAACATCAAGTGATCTTATTGTATCATAATACAGGGAGTATATCATAAAAATGTGGAGAGATTGTGTTTTTGAGGAAGCGTAAGTTTTTTATCAAAACGTCTTAGGCGGGTAATCCATGTGACACTGTACCAGATGCACCATTGCAATGCCTGCCTCAGAGCATTCTTTGGCCTGTGCCAGTATACAGATATGCAAACCACACGATCTCACCGCACTATATCCCCACTTCTTTCTCCTATAGCAACTCCGCTTCGCATGCAAATAAATACGTCTTATCTTACGGCAAAAATACAAATACCCATTATTCTCAGCTGCTCTTTTATCGATGTTTTTTGAGAACATGCGATAGTAAATGCATATCAACAGCGCTGACGCAATCATACCGGTCAATACAGTCAAAAACCTGTTTTCCAACAGCAAAAGCATCAAAACCAATATGGAACAAAAACACAACAGACACTGGCCAATTTCATCAAAACCATACCCCTTATGCAAACTTTCCCATAACCTTCCATAGAATTTCTGCAACATATTCCTTTTCCTCCCAAAAACCTTTTTGACATATTTTGAAGCCCCTTACTTCAAAACTTTTACTTCCGTACCACCATGCAGAACTTTTCTAAGCTTTTTGCAAACTTCTGCCTTGTCATTTTTACTATATCATAAAATTATAAATATGTCATCAATAAAATGTAAAATAGCATTTTTTGTATCTTTGCACAATTCTTATGGCTTTTTTTGTATAAATTTATTTCTTCATCTTATTTTTCACAATTTTTAAAAGTACTGGTCTTTTTCCAATTTTGATATCTTTAGGTCTCTGGGTGTTAGAATTTGTAATGATTCATTTTAGAAAGAAAAGAGCTGTCTTCTGTCTGGTCAGGCCAGACAGAAGACAGCTCTTTACAAAAACATTGATGTTCCATATCCTGAGAGATGAAAATCCTGATTGACAGTTTTCCAACGGCACTATTGAACAGTTAACTGAAATTTCTGAGGAATGCATCTGTTTCCATCGCTGTCCAATAACCAAAATTCCAACTCATATGTACCTGGTACATTCTTATCATAATGCCCAGACACCACAATCTGTCCACTGAGATATCCCGTATCATCCTTATTATCTCCTATAGATGCAATATAATCCCAGTAATTGAAATTGCTTCCTGCAGAAATCACTGCACTGTTTCCATTTAATACCAACACAGGGGCTTCTGGATCTATATCCGCTGATACCTCAGCTTCCTGTGAAGCTTCGATTTCACTTTCAGCTTCTAACTCCTGAGAACTTTCTTCTGTCATAGATTCTGTTTCTTCGCTTTCAGCCGGAGAAGTCTCATCTTCCACAGATATATTGGTTTCTTTCTCGGAATTCAGCTGATATATCCTGGTATAAGTAGCCATATTATTATTGCTATCTTTTACAACATAAACGACAGTAAACGCTTCTGCTGATTTCATTTTGGATCGGATTACGATCTTATCTGAAATTTCTCCGTCCTCTTTATCATAGGCAGATATTCCCTCTAACAACACCAGATCAGACATGCCTTCGGCATAAACCAAATCTGTATTCTCTACCCGAAAATATGGATCCTCATTACGTCCCTTCATTGCCGAAATACAGCATATAATAGCCAGTGCAATACATACACACAATAATACCATATTTAATTGTTTATTTCTCATAAAATTACCTTTCCTTTACTGTTTATTCATACATCTCTGTAATTTCCACAGCACATCATCCGATCAAGAAATACTCTTTTACAATATGATACTGGCATTTCCATCTACTTTTATGATACTATTTTACTCTTCGGACTCATTCTTTCCGTAATAGCCATAATAGCCGCCGTAGTAGCCACCGTAATAACTTCCATAGTAGCCTTTACCATACTTACCGCCGCCTTTTCCATTTAATGCCACCATGGTATATACCACACCCAGGATACGGCACCGTGCCATACGCAGCTGTTCTGTTACCTTCTGTGCAAGGCGATAACTAATAGAACTATTTTTACAAACAAGAATCACTCCATCACACTGCTGTGCGATTACAGCGGCATCAATAACAGCTCCAATAGGTGGTGTATCAATAATCACATAATCATACTTTTCCTTACCATAAGCAAGCAGCTTGGAAAAACGCTCATTGCCCAGCAGTTCAGAAGGGTTGGGCGGAACCGCACCTGCCTGTATCATATGCAATTCATAAGTATTCAAATCATCCATCTGCGCATAGTCACTCTGCTCTCCCTGGAAAGCAGTCACACCAATTGCTTCCTCTAATTCTACCAGGCCGGAAAGATAATGAGACAAACCACAATTTTTCCCGGTCACACCAAATCTGGACTTAAATACAGACTTTCTCATATCTGCATCAATATATAAAACCTTTTTACCAGATGCAGCAAAAGTCTTTGCCAACTGATATGTAGTAACAGACTTTCCTTCATTTGGTACGCAGCTGGTAGCTGCTATAACGGAAATTTCCTTTCCGCAAAACTCAACATTTGCTCTCAATGCTTTAAAAGCTTCACTCGCATTATAATCTAATTTAATATCTGATTCTATTTCAATCTTATACATAGCATCCTCCACAAACATGCTGCAGGTCTCCCTGAAGCTGTTACTGTGCACAATTTACTGCATTTATAAAACCCTTTGAAATCCGCCGTTGATTATTTTTTGTGTTTTTTCTTCTTGGATTTCTTCTTAGATTTCTTATTTTCAGAAAGAGCTTCCATTTCCGGAATGCTGCCTAAAACACTAAGTCCCAGATATTTTTCAATGTCTTCAGTGGTCTTTAAGGTATCATCCATCAGATAACGGATCATAACAAAAAGAATCATCAGCACTGCGCCAATCAGTCCACCGCCCAATACATATTTCTTTACGCTGGGACCTGACGGAGCTTCTGGTACTGTAGCAGTATCTACTACATTAGCTCTGTCTATACTCATAATCTCCTGGAATGCCTCACAGGAAACCTCACAAATCATATTGGCCAGATCTGCTGCATAATAAGGATCTGTATTTACAACTGCAACTTTCAGAAAGCGTGTTCCATCCACAATCGCAACACTCAGATTGCCTCTTACCTGGTCCACAGTCACATCCGTAAGCCCCAGATTATTGATTGCCTCTTTTATTACCCTGTCGCTGAGAACCAACTGCTTAGAGTCACTGATCAGCTGTGTACTGGACTGCAGATCAGAATATGTAAGAGATGCATCCGAATTCTGTGCGTTAATTACATACATGGTTGCTGATGCTGTATATGTAGGCACCATAGCCAGACTTACATATAAGTATCCCACCAGTGCTAAGCAACAGGCACTGAGCAGAATGCTGATGATGTTATCCCGCAGTGCCATCAACAAATTCATTACATCTATTTCAAATTCTTCTGTTTTCTCAGTTGGAATCTGATACATTTCATTTCCGTTATCCATTAATGGTTCCATTCCCATTCCTCCTACTATAAACGCTTGTTCAAAATAACATTTTGTGGATTTTGCCAGAAGATTTTTTCTGCATAATCCTGCCCCTTTTTACCAGTTACATACTGCACACACTTCTGTATCAGCGGCGGTCTGCCTGATATGTTATGGGCATCTGTTGCAATAAAATCAATCAAGTCATTCTTTAGAAGTTTTTGACAGTATCGCTGCATCCAAAATCCGGCCTCTCCAGCCAAATCAGATGCATTTACCTGTACCAGCACCCTGAAATCCTCTTTCAGTTCCAGAATATAATCCGGGTTTTTCCGAATACAGTTATAACGTTCCGCATGTGCAAGAATCGCAGTAAATCCATCCTCTGCCAGCCTCTGTACATTTTTCTGTATTTCAGAAAATGAATCTTCATATCCATATTCCATCAATACATATCGTGAACCGGCCAATGTAGGAATTTTCCCCACCTTCAGTCTCTGGTATATACCAGGTTCACAAAACACCTCTGCCCCCAAAAGAACTTTTACAGCAATGCCTTCTCTGGCACAGGCTTCATTTACCTGTTCTGTTAACAGCGGCAAATCCGTCTTTTCTGAGCGGTATCTGCATCTGTCAAAATGCGGTGTGGCAATTACCGTATCAATTTCCTGTTGCTGACAGATCCTCAGCATCTCCAGCGTACGCTCCATATCCTTTGCGCCGTCATCCACCGCTGGCAATATATGCTGATGAATATCTATCACCTTCATAACAACCAAATCCTTTCTTGCATCACCTGTGCAACAGTCATACTATTGCTTCTGCCTCGTTCTGCAAAAAACGTCATGTTTCTACATATCAGTCACATGGATCTGCATTTTATCACAGACTCATATAGCATAATCCTACGACATGACATTTCTATCATACCACAAAGATTACACAAAATCTATTGTTTTTTATCAAAGCATCAAAGTATACATACATTTTGTTTTCATTTTTGGAGTGTTTCGCCTTTTTGTTTAATACTTTGTACAGATTTTTATGTTTTTTGTATTTTTTTACTTTATTTGATACACTAAAACCATTTTAACGAACCCTGTCCGCACAAAAACACTGATTTCTACTGATCTGATCCCAACTTTATTATTCAACTGGCCTAATGTGATTTTATTTGGGCATACTGGAATCCCGGACAGCTATCAAAGGGACCAGTTGCTGGCTTTTTCCTGCTTCCGGGGTTTGCATACAGCCAAAGGCCATATCATCATTGGCACAAAGCAGAGCATCAGGGAGCTCTTCCGCTTCTGTAATCATGCGCAATGTTTCTCTGTAAGCCTCTTCCCGGCTGGATCCACCAAATCCAATGAATTCCTTCTTCTCAGGAAGAGGATATTGTCCCAACAAAACTATTTTAAATAAGCAATCCTTCTCATTCTATTTTTGAGCCAAAACCTTATTCAAATTTTATAACAAATCTGATAAACGTGCAACTGTTTTATAACAACTGCATAAAATATTTTTTGCTGCAATTTTTCTGTGTGTTTTTAGTCCAAAATTTTTTCATTCAAAAATACAGACTTCTGCCGCCAGCTGCATGCAAAAGCCTGTATTTTCTCAAAAAATTCTTCATTTCTGCACTGTTTTGCGCATATCAAGTTTGCGTCTGGATCAGCCCCTCAAACTTGCTGAGTGAAAATTTATCTTCACTCTTACTCTGCCAAATGTGCCGTTACATTTTATCTGGTGGTATGATCGGTACTGGTTACATTATCTTTTTCAGTGTGTCCTTCGATGTCATCTACCATCTCATCCAAAAGGCCTTCTGTTGCCCTGGCAGTTTCATGATAGACATCAGTAGTACTCTCTACAGTATTGTGTCGAGTGCTATCTGTCGTTGTCCCATCCACTCTTGTTTCATTGTGGACACTGCTTCCGGTGCCATCTGTGGTATGACTTGTGGTACCATCTGTAGTATGACTTGTGGTACCATCTGTAGTATGCTTTGTACTACTTTCTGTAGTATGATTTATGGTACCTTTTGTAGTATTGGTGCCATTTCCTGCATGGTTGTTACGACAGCCGGAAGCCATACTCATTACTGTAACTACAGCAGCTGCCAGCAAATACTTTCTGAATTTCATAACATCCTCCATCTGATGCTTTCTGTATATACAGAGACAGCATCGGTTTGTTTACCTTACTATTCTGTACTGCTTTTGCAGAATTATGCGGAAGTATCATGAAACTCATATTTTGGATATCAAAACCTCCATATTACCAATAATTGTAAATTTGTTCGTAACGATTTTACTGTGTAATCACCGTACTGAATGCAGATGCACTTACCAGATTCACCATTGCAGAATCATTCATCAGGCAGTAATAGCTTTCTGTTTCTTCATCATATCCGCCGATGGTCAGAGTAACCGTTTCCACATCTCCGGAAGAAGTTGTATAGGTTACAGTCAGCTCCCCTGCTGGGTCATCAAATCCATAAGTTTCTCTGGTATCTTCTGTCACTTTATAATCTACACAGCTGTCAAAAGAAATCTGACTTACCATAGAAATCAGATCATCTGCTGCCGCATCTCCTGTAACACTCCACTGTACAGTCTCTTCCTCTGCAGTTTGGGATTCGGTTTCTTCCTCTGTTTCAGTCTCTTCCTCCTGGCGCTCCATAGCTATGCTGCCGGTTTCTGATATAAACTCCAGTTTCTGCAAGGTATCCTCAGTAATTGAAGGATAAGTTTCCATCTGAATCAGATCATATAAACCATATTCCAGATAGCTCACCAAATCACTGCTAATGGTGTATACTGTCGCATTTTCTCCTTCTACCTGCGCATAATAATCTCCTGTAGTAGCATTCTGCCCGCCTATATACATTGTAAACACATTGCCATCTGCATCCTGAGCTTCCACCGTATAAGCAGGGGAATCCAGACCATATTCTTCCAGATCTTCTTCTGTTACATTTTCTAACTTGCGCTGGCCTGCAAGCATTTCCAAAGCACCTGCTACTACAGAAAACGAATCACTGCTTACCGGGAAATCCGGGACCTCTGTACTGGACCACTGACTTGTCTCCTGATCCAGAGTAAAATGAAGTGTTTCTGTCTGATTGGTATAGGAAACTGCCACAAACGCATCTATCTTATTCAGATAAGGCGTATTTGCCTCTTCTTCAGCCAGTGACTCCTGTATTGCCTTTTCATCGGAATATTCAACATATTTTACCACACCAAAATATCCGGCAATCAGAACCACCAGTACAAGCAGCAGTATCAGCAGGGAATTTCCCTTTTTCTTCTTTTTCTTTACCATAGTGCAACTCCTTATGCTTTTCTTCTTTTTAACCAGATGACAAACCCTATGATCAAAGCACCTACAGGAATGACAGCGATCAAAAGAACACTCCAGAACATTCCATTGGTGATGGTATTGGTTGGAATATCCAGGCTCTTAACTGGAATACTGACATTTTCCATTTCATCATTATTATAATTTACTGCCTCCACCAGCACATCCAGGTTATTGATGTTTGTAAAATACTGTGTAATGCTGTCTGAGCACATCTGGTCTGCAGTAATGACAGTCAGTGAAGCATATATTTCTTCTGTTTCCTCACTATCCGCCGTTTCTTCTGTTTCTTCTGTCTCCTCAGCACTTTCTTCAGTTTCACTGTCCTCACTGGAAATCAGTTCTGTTGCAGTTGCACCCAGCAGATAAACACCTTCTGTTGTTTCCTCTCCTTTTACCAGCAGACCGCCTTCACTGGTCTGCATAAATGTCTCAACAGAAATGGTATCTCTTGCCGGTTCCGTCTCTGTCATACCAGTGGCCTCATCTAATAAGATCATAGCATCTTCTCCAAGGGCAGAACCAATCTCACTGGAAGTATCCACCTGTGGGAAGATCTGATAATAATTTCTATAATATGCCTGGGTATCTGCTACATAACCATCTTCCAGAACCAGACCATACTCTTCCATCAATGCTTCCAGATTGGTTCTTTGCGTTGAAGAATATCCCACGATCAATACTACATTGCCGCCATTCTGCAGATATTCCCGAATCATTTCCAATTCATCATCTGCAAAATCACTTACAGGTGCATTGACCAGCAGCTGCTTACAATCCTCTGGAATGCCGCCGTCCATCAACAGGTTTACAGACTGCACATCCCAGTTCGACTTCACAAGCATATCAGATGCACTGGAAGAAAGATCTGATTCTCCATGACCTTCTGTTACATAAATCGCATTGCCGGTTTCAGAGGTTACATAAGAAATAGCACTGGTTAACAAACCTTCACCATCAAAATCTGTATAATAATACTGTCCCTGATAATAATAGGTATACATATCATAAATTAAAATATCATCAAAGGCAATGCTGCGGCTCTTGCCAGTTTCCTCACACACTACATAAACACTGTTAGTCGTAATGCCGTTATCCTCCAGGAAGCTTGGATGCAGCACCGGGTCCATATCAGTAATTGTAATCTGATTAGATTCGGAACCATAAATATCAATAAAATTTTCAATTCTGGTGTCCACCGTACCGGTTTCTGCCACAACATAAATGTCTACCTTTTTATCCAGTTCTGCCAGCACACCTTCTGTCACTTCACCAATGCTGTAAATCTGTGTGGCACTCATGTCAATACTGGTATATTTTTCCGGAAGTGCTCTCACAACGAGATTTACCACAATGGCAATGGCAATTACCACAGCCATCATAGCAAAGCTGTAACCGCCCTTCTTAAAATAATTATTTGCAAATGATTTTTTGATTTTCATGGTCAACCTCCTAGCTCCATCTTCTCTTCTGCAGCGCCTGCACGGTTGCAAAGATCATAACTGCAATAATGGAAAGGTACATCACCAGTCCGCTTACATCAAATACATAATTATAGGAAAAATTTGTAAAAATATCTGTAATGGTCAAAGCAGACAATACGTTAGGCAGGGAATTTTCCAGCCATTCAGATTTTATCAGATAAATACCCAGCACAACTGCCATACCCACAACCTCTGCGATTGCAGTAATGGCAAAATTTTTGGTCATCGCATAGAAAATAACGCAGACAACGGTAATCATGATCAGATATCCAATTGCAGATGCCATTGCTGTTGTTGGAATCAAAGATATCAGCGAGGACCACATCTGTATCAACAGCATTACCCCAAAAGAGCATACAGCAGAAATAATCTGACTGTCCGTCAGGGAAGAAATAAACATACCAATGGAAATATAAACACATCCCATCAAGAAAAATGCCAAAATAGCTGCATAGTCAGCCAACAAATAAGCTGTTCCATAAAATTCAATTATCAGCGGACAAATACATACAATCAAGATTGGTATCAGATAAACTGCTGCCATAGCCAAAAATTTACCCATTACGATCTGGGTCGTGGTTACTGGAACTGTCATAAGCAGCTGGTCTGTTTTATTTCTGCGGTCTTCCGCAAAACTTCTCATAGTCAGCACCGGAATCAAAAGCATAAATACCACTGTAATACAGTACAGAGCATAAGAAAAGTAAGGATATCCATAAGTTAAATTCATTACCAGGAAGTACACACCGATAATTGCCACCATGAAAGCAAGAATCACAAAACCAATCATGGTATTATAATAGGCCTTCAACTCTCTTTTAAATATTGCCAGCATCCTACTTTACCTCCTCATCCAAAGCTGTTTCCTGGGAAGTCAGCTCTAAGAATACATCTTCCAGAGAAATTTCCGTTGCCTTAATGGTCAACACTGCCAGTCTGGCATCTGCAAAAGCAAAGTTTAATTCTTCTCTGATATCTTCACCGTTCTTCATAGTCAGAGTCACCTTGCAAATACCATTATCGTCCTTCATCCTTATATCCCGGATATTTTTAAACTTTGCCAATACTGCACGCACAGCATTTTTAGTACCCTTTACTTCCACATCGATCATCGTGCCGCCAGTAAGCATCTTTTCCAATCCTTCTGGTGTATCATTGGCCACCAGTTTTCCATGGGCAATGATCATGACCCTGTCACACACTGCCGTAATTTCCTGCATAATATGAGAACTTAAAATAACTGTATGCTCCTTGGCCAAGCCTTTGATCAGTTCACGAATCTCTATGATCTGCATAGGATCCAGACCTACTGTAGGTTCGTCCAGAATAATAATTTTGGGCATACCCAGAATCGCCTGGGCAAGACCGACTCTTTGCTTATAACCTTTAGACAGATTACGGATCAGTCTGTTACGCATTTCCGTGAGCATGGTTTTTTCTATGGCATCTTCTACTGCTGCATTTCGCTCTTTCTTTGGAATCATTTTGAGTTCTGCACAGAATTTTAAGTATTCTTCCACACGCATATCGGTGTATAACGGAGGCTGCTCCGGCAGATAGCCGATACATTTCTTAGCTTCCTCCGGCTCCTCCAGTATGTTCATACCATTAATCAGGACTTCACCTTCTGTTGCCCCTAAATAACCGGTCATAATATTCATAGTAGTAGACTTTCCTGCACCATTGGGTCCTAAAAAGCCATACACCTGACCGTCTTCCACAGTAAAGCTTAAATGATCTACCGCAGTATGGTTTCCATAACGCTTTACCAGATTTTTTACTTCAATCACAATGACATCCTCCTTTTTCCTGACCAACAGACAACACATTCCGCCTGTTTCTGTACAATATCATATCTGGAAATTGTGTATTCTCTGCAACTTAATTGTGTTTTTTATGTGTCCGGATCCGGTTCTTTTCTGATGCCATTCCACCTATACTGTAACATCCCTGGTATCCGTAAGCTCATACAGATACCTGCTGGCTTTTAACCGCTTATGGTACCGTTCCCTGGTATACAGAAGATACAAATATTCCTTTGCCCTGGTAACTGCCACATAAAACAGCCTGCGTTCCTCCTCAATATCTTCCTCTTCCACTGCCCTGTGATGAGGGATCACCGTTTCATTTACATCTACTACAAAAACGATTGGATATTCCAATCCCTTGGCACTGTGCATTGTGGTCAGTGTAATGGCATCTGCAGTTTCTCTCTGCCTTCTGCTCTGCTCCTGCAGCTGTCTGGTATACTCTGCAATATGAGCTTTCCATCTATCCAAAGTATCAAAAGCTGCCGCACTATCCATCAGTCCATCCAGGATTTCATAGAATTCATCCGGCTTCATCTGCCGGTAACCTGCATATGCCTCTATATATGCATCATATCCGATCCCCTTGCGGATATAATTAATTGCTGCAAAAGGCCGCATTTTTCCAAGCAGCAGCAAATCCTTTTCCAGGGCAACCACACGTTCCTGCATCCAGTCCTTATCATGATAAAACTCCTTTAGCTGCTCAAAACTGAACTGTTCTGAAGCCAACGCTTCCCTGTGAATGTACCGGTTAGGGCGATTCATCACCTGCAGCAAAGTGCTGCGGCTTCTGTCTCCTGATGCCATTTCCAGATAAGCCATAATATCCTTAGCCACCCAGTGTTCAAAAATATTCTGAAGCCGGTCCCTGGTGTGAAAAGGCAGATTATAAGAAACCAGTTTTTCTACCACTGCCCGTGCAGCAGTATTGGTACGATATAAAACAGCCATATCTGAATACGCTGCACCAGACTGTACATGCATCCGTATTTTTTCGATCAATTCTTCATTTTCTTCCTGCAGATTTTCACACTCGATAATTACCACTGGCTCTCCTGGTTCGCCCATAGCCTGTATACTTTTCTCATACCGCACCTGATTGTGTACGATCAGATTCTCTGAAGCCTTTACAATATTTTCTGTAGAGCGAAAATTACAGTCCAGCACGATCCTGACTGCATCAGGGTAATCCCTTTGGAAGCCTAACATAATTTCCGGCCTGGCTCCCCGAAATCTGTAAATTGACTGGTCATCATCTCCTACAATAAATAAATTCTGGTTCTCTCTCGCAAGAAGGCGAATTACATCATACTGTACCTGGTTAATATCCTGAAACTCATCTATAAGGATATACTTATATTTTCTCTGCCACATCTGACAGATATCCTGTCTCTGAGACAGCAGCTCCCAGGTCATCAGAAGCATATCGTCAAAATCAATTTTATTCAGCCTGCGAAGTTCTGCCTCATATCCGATATACAATCGCTCAAATATTGCTTTGGTACAGTTTTGCGGAATAAATTTTTCCAGAGAACTCCTGCTGTTTTTAAAACAGCTGATTTCCTCCAGTACCCCACCTGCAAATTCGCTTACATCCTCCATATCCATCTGCAGACCTGCTACCAGCCGGTGCATGATGCTGTTTTTTTCTTCCTCTTTTAAAATATTTCCTGCATCATAATGGTACGCATGGCGCAATATTCTGAAAAATACCGAATGAAACGTACCAAAAGTAACTGCCGATGCTGCCCCTCCTGCCAGCTGTACAAACCGCTCTTCCATTTCCTCCGCTGCTGCCCGGGTAAATGTAATGACCAATATATTGGAAGGTGATACCCTCCAGTGCTCTATCAGATGACGAACCCGGTATGTAATTACCAAAGTTTTTCCGCTGCCCGGGCCTGCCAGTACCAGGGCAGGGCCAGATCCATGTTCTATGGCACGTTTTTGAGCCATTGTCATTTCTACTGTTTTCATGCTGATATGCTCCTTTCCCTGGACACTTTTATTCTTCCATTAAAATCAATATTATAAAAAAGTGATTTCCGGATTTATTTTAAAACAAACCCAGAAATCACTCAAGTAAATCACCATAATTGGCAGACTCTGGCACAAATCAGGCAAAACCCACTTGTCCAGAACTATCTCTCATAATTTGCAGCAGCAAAGGGCCACAACTTGCCCTTCTATTATTTTGCTGAAAGCTTCTCAATTCCCATACGGATTCTGCGTAAGGATTCCTCCTTGCCCAGCACTTCCATGATCTCGGTAGCTCCACCAGGAGTGCTCTGTTTACCAGAAACCGCTGTACGAACCGGCCACATGACATATCCATTCTTACAGCCTTTTTGTGCCACATACTCAGAAAGTACACCATACAGCGCATCATTGCTGTAATCCTCCTGTGCCTCTAACAATGGCAGCAGCTCTGTCAATACCTCCAAAGATGTCTCTTCATTGGTCTTCATTTTCTTATGGGTATACATCGCAGTATCATATTCCGGCAGTTCTGCAAAGAAATCAATCATCGGAGCAATGTCTAAGAATGTCTCAATTCTGCCCTGAACCAGATCCGCGATCTTCTCTGCGTCCAGATCCGCTCCTACTGCTTCACGTACATACGGCACTGCTTTTTCATAGTAAGCAGCCTTGTCCATACGCTTAATATACTCACCATTCATCCACTTTAACTTTGTAAAATCAAATACTGCCATGGACTTGGACAGGTTATGATAATCAAACTTAGCAATCATCTCATCCATGGTCATGAACTCCTGATTGTCAGACGGACACCAGCCAAGGAGTGCCACAAAGTTTACAATGGCCTCTGTCAAAAAGCCCTGTTCTAATAAATCCTCAAAGGAGGAATGTCCGCAACGCTTACTCAGCTTCTTATGGCTCTCATCTGTAATCAATGGACAATGGATATACTTTGGAATCTCCCAGCCAAATGCCTCATACAGGCGATTGTACTTAGGTGTAGAAGACAGATACTCATTGCCTCTTACCACGTGGGTAATGCCCATCAAATGGTCATCAATGACATTGGCAAAATTATAGGTTGGGAATCCATCAGACTTAATGAGGATCATATCATCCAGTTCCTCATTCTGTACCGTGATATCTCCGTAAATCTCATCATGGAATGTGGTAGTGCCGGTAGTAGGCATATTCACACGGATGACATAAGGCATGCCGCTTGCCAGATTTGCCTCGATCTCCTCCTTAGAAAGATGAAGGCAATGCTTGTCATATACAGAGATCTCCTTGCCCTCCACATTCTGTTTTAAAGTCTCAAGACGCTCCGGGGTACAGAAGCAGTAATATGCATGACCCATCTCAATGAGCTGCTTGGCATACTCTAAATACATACCGGTAGCCTGTCTTTCACTCTGTACATAAGGACCATATCCCTTATCCTTATCTGGACCCTCATCATGTATCAGGCCAGTCATCTCTAGTGTGCGGTAAATAATATCTGTAGCACCTTCTAACAGACGTCCCTGGTCTGTATCCTCAATACGCAGGATAAAATCGCCGCCCTCATGCTTTGCAATCAAATACTCATACAATGCTGTACGTAAATTTCCAACATGCATCCGTCCTGTAGGACTTGGTGCAAATCTTGTTCTGACTTTACTCATAAACTTACCATATCCTTCCATTGCCTGTTTCTTCTATTATACTATACAGGCATAAAATCAAACGAACGGTCATCGTCCGTTATGTCAAAGCACAGTCTGATATCTGGCATCAGCTGCACGTTTAAGCCTTCCAGTCTGCCCTGCATATACAGAAACGCAGACTTCCCAGTAATATAAGATTATAAATGTTTCCTGCCTTTCTGACAAGCACTTTCTGTATTAGAACGATCTTTTTTCACAGAAGTTTTTTCACAGAACAATATTTCCATTAAATGGGTGCAGAATACTTATTTTCATAAATGCCCTTTTTTGCTTTTATCCTGGCCGAAAAACAATTTGACAAACCTGCTACATTATGTGTACAATCTTCTTATTACTGATACATTTTGTGCGATTCCTTTCCGATTTTCTGCGCATAAGATTCTCGGAACAGGCAACACTACAAAGAGATTTTCCCGACACAGGAGGGGTACTTATGGATTATACATTTTTAGGAAAAAACATCAAACTTGCCCGTATAGAAAAAAACTTCACCCAGGAGCAGCTGGCACAGCAGATTGGATGCTCTACCGTTTTTATCAGTGAAATCGAAAAAGCAAAAAAACGTCCCAGCTTAGAGACCCTTCATAAAATCTCCATGGCTCTGGATGTAGGCACAGATGAGCTTTTTTATGGAAAAACCTCTCCAATTGAAAGTTCTCAGATGATGCGTATTACAGAGTTATTGAACAATCGTACTCCGCAGGAATTGTCTCTGGCCAGACAGCTGTTAGAGGTACTGTTCCAAAACCTGGATGATGAGGCATTTCATGCTGCAGACGCAGCCTCTGAACAAACTGCCCAATAGTTGATATACAGATATCAATAATAGAACGCACACTTTCCAAACTCTTTTTTATCATGAATCCAAAAAGGATGTGGCTTCTGAACCGAATTTCAGAATTCACATCCTTTGATTCATTCTATAGGAAATTCTTTCAAATTCCCTATAGAATCATAATCTGTTCTCTACAGTTACTATGCATTTTTATTCTTTTCCGTATGAGGCAGTCTGTTTCTAAAAAAGATCCTTTTCAATTCCTTCCAGCTAAACGGAATCATAGGATACAGATAACTCTTCCCGGAAATGGTTTTATTGGTTACAATAGCCAGAAGCACAATCACTTCTCCAATCACAAATCCCCACACATTAAACAGTGCTGTGAGAATCAGTATAATCAGACGCATGAATTTCAACGCATAGCCTAGTTCAAAACTGGATTGGGTATAATTGGCCACTGCAACAAAAGCCATATACAGCATAGTTTCCGTATTAAACCAACCAGATCTTACAGAAAATTCCCCTAAAACCAATGCTGCCATTACACTCAACGGAGTAGACAGCATGTTTGGTGTATTGACTGCCGCCAGACGCAGACCATCAATGGCCAGTTCCAGTACCAGCAGCTGAACCACAATGGGTACATTGATCGCATCCTTAATCACTGTAAACTCCATCCACTTGGGCAGCCACTGTGGATTTTGAACCAGCAGCAGCCAGATCGGGGTCAGCTGCAGAGTCAGAATACCAATAATCATACGTGACAGACGCAGATAGGTACCGGTAATAGGCGGAAAATAATAATCGTCTGCTTCTTCAATGATATCAAATACAGATGATGGCAGAATCATAGCCGATGGGGAATTATCTACCAGAATTACAATATTCCCTTCCAAAGCAGCGGCTGCTGCTGCATCCGGCCGTTCCGTATACTTAAACTTAGGAAATGGATTGTACCATTTATAAGGAAAGAGACATTCTGCCAGACTCTGCTGATTCATAGTCAGCGCATCTACCTCCAGGTTATCAATCCGTTTGCGGATCTCGCCCAGAAGTCTTCTGTCTACTCTGTCTTCAATAAAGCATACTACCACATCTGTTACAGAACGTCGTCCGGCATTATGGATTTCCATAGTCAGCTTTGGATCCCGTATACGCCGACGAATCAACGCAGTATTATATACCAGAGTTTCCACAAAACCATCCCTGGATCCCCTCATAACCTTATCTTTGTCCGGTTCCTGTACACTTCTGGCAGGATACGTCCGGCAGTCTATGGTAAAACATTTTTCATAACCATCTACAAATAAAATTGATATACCGCTGAGCAGACTTTTTATGACATCTGCATACCGGTCTACCAGACCGATTTCTGCATAGGGCAGCAGGATTTTAGAGAATTCATGGGCATCTGCTGGAAATGTTTCTCCTACTCCCCGCATCATATACTGCAGCAGTTTTTCCAGCATATCATCTTTTGTAAATCCATCAACACAGTAAATAACGGCTGTCCTGTCTTTAATTGTAAATACACGGTAAATAATATCAAAATTAGAACCGACCCGCAGTTCCTGCTCCATATAATTCATGGTTTCCTGAATGGTAGGACTGATTTTCATAAACCCTCCTCATTGCCCGAATCTGCCGGGCACTGTGATAGTATTTCTCTTTTGCATTTTTTTATGCAGACGCTTGCAAAGAGATCCGGAGCAAAGTATGGTATGGCTGAGAGGATCGGATACGTGTTGTTTTTCATTGTATAGTTTAAGAAAAGATGATATGATAAAAAAAACTGTTTTTGATTGTGCTGAAATGGAGGGTTTTATGGAGTGGTCTTGTTTGGAATATGAAGTATCCCAGCGTGGACTTTGGGAGCAGCTGGCGTCTATGTGCAGAGAGCAGGAAAAGGGGGATTTTCCAATACCGGAAGATGAAGAAGGAGAGACAGGGTTTTTGTTTCTTTGCAGGGAAAAGGATATCACTTTGGGCGCTTTAAGTGCTGTGACTTTTGACCGCAGTCAGTATTATTTTTATCCCTGGTGTCTCCCAAAGCAGAGGCAACAGATTGGTCCTGTACTTTGTAAAAATCTGGAAGCACGGCTGTTGGAAGATCACAAAGTGCCTCTGCTGCTTTCCTGTTATGTAAACGGATCCGCTGAAAGTACCATACAGATGTTACAGGAACAAGAATATGTATGTACAAGTGAGGAATTTGTCATGCAGCTGGATTTCAGCCAAGCTCCTGTGCAAACTGCCCCCTGCTCTATCCGATACAGCGCCTGCAGCGATAAATCTACACTGAAAAAACTCTATCAGGATATTTTTGGCACCAGCAAAAAGGAAGCGGCTGTCTATATTGATTCTATCACGGAGGAATCCTCTGTAGAATTTTTTACGCTTTCCGGTATTATTCCCTGCGCTCCTTCCCGCAAAAATATTGGAAGAAGCAGAAATTTTCTGTCTAAGAAAAAGATTCTTGGGATGTTTGGCCTCATTTCTCACGGCCACACAGTTTATCTTTGTTCTTTTGGCATTCTGCCAAAGTACCGCAGGCAGAGACTGGGACTGGCTGCTTTGCAGGAAATCTGTACCACACTGAAAGATCAGTATGGCACAGCTGCCGTACATGTATCCGGCAGCAACCTGCCTGCTATGGAATTGTACAGGACATTTGGATTCCATATTCAGGAGCATCTTGCCCTGTACGAAAAGGAACTGGGTTAAGCAGGTATGCTGGAGGTTTCTGGAGCCTTTAGCATCAGATCTGCAAACATTTTATGTATGCGGGGATCACGGCTTAATTCCGGATGGAAAGCCATTCCAATCTGGTTTTTGCAGCGCACTGCTACAATGTTGCCATCTACTTGAGCCAATACCTCTACTCCTTCTGATACGGATTCAATATAAGGAGCCCGTATGAATTCCATAGGAAATGTACCGATCCCGGCAACCTCTGCATCTGTATGAAAGCTTCCAAGCTGCCTGCCGTAAGCATTGCGCTTTACGGTTACAGGCAGGGTCTGAAAATACGCATGGGAATCATTGCTCAAATGTTCTGCCAGTAAAATCAGGCCTGCACAGGTAGCCAGTACTGGAAGCCCTTCCTGGATTTTCTGCTTTAAAGTATCATACATATCCAGTTCACGAAGAAGCTTTCCCTGTACTGTGCTTTCCCCTCCTGGCAGCACCAGGCCGTCAAACTCCTGGTTTAAATCTTCTTTTTTACGAAGTTCAATGCATTCGATCCCCAATTCTGCCAGCATCCGTTCATGTTCTATAAATGCACCCTGTACTGCCAATACTGCAACCTTCAATTTATTTTCCCCTTTCTGCCATAAGCAGTGCAATCTCCTGCTCGTTAATTCCTACCATTGCTTCTCCTAAATCTGCTGACAGCTCTGCCAACAGCTTTGCATCATTGTAATTGGTCACTGCCTTTACAATAGCAGAAGCTCTCTTTTCCGGATTTCCGGACTTGAAAATACCTGAGCCCACAAATACACCTTCTGCACCAAGCTGCATCATCAATGCTGCATCTGCAGGAGTGGCTACACCGCCTGCTGCAAAATTTACCACAGGCAGTTTTCCATGGTCATGCACATACTGTACCAGTTCATAAGGCACCTGAAGCTGTTTTGCTGCTTCATACAATTCATCTTCCCGCATGGAACCGATTCTGGCAATTTCCTGGTTCATTTTACGCATATGGCGAACTGCCTGCACAATATCTCCGGTGCCCGGTTCTCCCTTAGTACGGATCATAGATGCACCTTCACTGATTCTTCTGAGTGCTTCACCCAGGTCTTTTGCACCACAGACAAATGGCACTGCAAATTTACGCTTGTCAATGTGGAATACATCATCTGCAGGAGAAAGGACTTCACTTTCATCAATGTAATCGATTTCAATGGCTTCCAGAATCTGGGCTTCTGCAAAATGTCCAATACGGCACTTTGCCATAACAGGGATGGATACTGCTTCCTGAATACCTCTGATCATCTTAGGGTCACTCATTCTGGAAACACCACCAGCTGCACGGATATCTGCCGGAATCCGCTCCAGCGCCATAACTGCACAGGCACCTGCTGCCTCTGCAATACGAGCCTGTTCCGGTGTGGTCACATCCATAATCACACCACCCTTTAACATTTGTGCCAGTTCTTTATTTAATTCATAACGGTTCTGTTCCATTTGCCTGATACTCCTTTATTATTATATTGATTGAAGGTTCATGGCTGCATATGCTGTCACATTCAGCTGCCCTGTGATTTCATGCATGTAAATCATCTTTGAATTTGAATAGAATCTATACAAGTAAGAGTATACCGTTTTCTGGTCATGTTAAAATACTCAAATTATAAAATTTTAATATGGTCAGATTTGCAAATTTCCCTATTCCATCATGCCTTATGCATTTTCTTCCATCCTTCCATAAAATACATCCCTGTCCAAATCACCATTCTGATATGCCACAATGGTTGTACATACGGCATCTCCTGTAATATTTACCGCTGTCCGCAGCATATCCAGGATCCTGTCTACTCCCATAATCAGCATAATAGCCTCTGAAGGAAGTCCCACTGCCGAAAATACCATGGACAATGTAACCAGTCCCACAGAGGGAATCCCGGCAGTGCCAATAGATGCCAGTGTGGCTGTGGCAATGACAGTGAGATATCCTCCCACTCCTAGCTGGATGCCGTAGGCCTGTGCCGCAAACACCACTGCCACTCCCTGCATAATAGAAGTACCATCCATGTTTATGGTAGCCCCAAGGGGAATGGTAAAAGAAGAAATTCTTCTGGAGACTCCAACCTTTTCTTCCAGTGTATCGATATTCAGAGGGATGGTGGCATTAGATGTGGAAGTGGAAAAAGCGAATGCCATAACCGGAAAAAACTTCTTCAAAAACTGCACTGGATTCAATCTGACAAAAACCAGCAGCAGCAGCATATACACCACCAGGCACTGAATCAGCAAACCTGCTGTCACACTGCCCATATATTTCAAAAGCGGAACAAAAGCCTCAAATCCCAAATTGGCAAAGGTTCTGGTGATCATGCAAAATACTCCTGCAGGAGCCAGCCTCATTACCAGATTGGTCATTTCCATCATCAGGTCATTGCATTGCCCCAGAAAATTAGAAACCAATTCTCCCCGCTCTCCCATTTTTGCAAGCAAAACCCCTACAAGCAGTGCAAACAGAATGATCTGCAGCATAGTCCCATCAGCCAAAGATGCAATTGGATTTTCGGGAATGATATTTAGTATGGTGTCCCATACTGAGGTATTTTCACCTGCAGCCACTTCCTCCTGTGCCACATCTGACATGTTCAGTCCCACACCGGGGCGAATGACTGCAGCAATCCCAATGGCTACCGTAACTGCCAATGCAGTGGTTACCAGATAAAACAGAATGGTTTTTCCTCCTACTTTGCCCAGAGCTTTGGTATCTCCAATGGCAGAGCTGCCGCATACCAGGGAACAAAATACAAGGGGCACCACCAGCATTTTCATAAGCCGGATAAATCCACTTCCAATTACATAGAAAATGCCGTCTATAAGAAGCGTATCCCGGATATAGCCATTTGGTATCCATAAATTAAAAACGATTCCAAGAACCAGACCTCCAATCAGGCCGACAAATATTTTTGCAGTGAGACCTGGCTTTTTTCTTTTTCCAAATACTTCTTTTCCCTGGCTGGTTTTTTCCCTCTTCCCTCTCTGCCCTGGCCTGCCTGTGTCCTGTCTTCTGGATTTCCACTCTGTGTTCATTTGCGTTTCTCCTCTCCTGCCCTTTCCATATATGCACACAGATCCTCTTTCCACATGGGCATTTCATAAAGTCCTGTCATTTTCAGCATGAGATTCTCCAATAAGGTGGAGGAAGCATTCCTGCCGCTTTCAGAAACAGTTCCCTGCACCAGACTTGTTTCATATCCGGCCAGATGCAGGATTTCTTTGGCAAAATCATACCTGGAACACATTCCCTCACAGGATGCATGAAAAATACCATACTCGCTTTTTTCCAGTATAGAAGCAATCAGATCTGCCAGTGTCCCTGCGCTGGTAGGGGTACTGACCTGATCAATTGGTGCTGTAAAATGCTCCTGGCGCATTCCAAGCCTAAGCACTTCTGAGAGATAATCCTCTTTTCCTGCACCATACACCCAGGAGCTTCGTATGATCAGATGCTTGGGATTTAACTCACGCACATAGTTTTCTCCTGCCAGCTTTGATCTACCATAAACGGTTTTGGGGTTTGGAGGATCAAACTCTGTGAAACGGCCGGTTTTCATGCCATCAAATACATCATCTGTGGAAATCTGAATCATTTTTGCATTATACCTTCTGGATACAGAAGCCAGATTCCTGGCACCCAGCCCATTGACCCGAAACGCTTCCACCATATTTTGTCTGCAATATTCCGGATCCCATATACTGGCACAGTTGATTACTACAGAAGGGCGATATATCTCTGCCGCCTGTGCAACTGCCTCCATATCTGTTATATCTACATCCCGGTCAGTGGCAATGATCTTGCATCCCGGCTTCTGCTTTAACAGCCGTTTCAGTGCCGTTCCCATACTGCCTGAGGCACCGGTGATCCATATGGCATTCTTATACATCTGTGTACTCCTTATCATAGGGATTGCAGGGGCATGAAGTTTTTTCAAATTCCCCTTTACGCAGATATAGTATAACCATTTTTTCTATAACATAAGAGCTTTTTCATCTTTGGAAAAACAAGACTGACATATGCATATTTTATCGCCCCGCTGATTCCACTCAGCTGCGCAGCAATCCTCCAAGCCACTCTATAAACTGCAGCTGCCATGCAGAAAGCGACTCTTCCGGCACTGACAGGGACAGTTCTGCTTCTTTACAAACCACCAGCGCCTCTGCCTCCATCTGCTCACTGCTGACATGGATATAGCAGTTCAGTACATTTCTCTGTACCTGCTTATCGATCCCCAGTATATACACTTCTCCCTGTGTTCCTTCCAGTGTAAAAAAGTACATATTGTTCAGGTTGTCTGCAAACACTGTATTTTCCGGCATACTGCACCGTTTCAAAGCAAGGGCAGTTTCCCAGTCAATTTGAGACAGCAGTTCATCTGATATCACAATTCCCTTTTTACTTTCTCCTGTGAATCGGGAAACAGATACAAATCCGTCCTCGGTCATCTCCGGAAGAATACTGTTCACAAGGCTGGAAAGTTTGCCTTGAGTACGCAGGTATTCATATATAGGCATAATATTCACCATAATATCTGCTTTATTTCCATAGGCCTCCAGTGCTGCTTCAGATCCCCCCTGGGGATAACAGCTAATGTGTATTGTTTCCTCATCCCGTTCCCCTGTGATTCTGCCTAAATCAGCAGAAATTCCCATATCTTTTAACAATTTCCACAACTGGTTTTCCTGTTGTATACTGGCAATATGGTACTGTACATCAAAGCTGCATTCTTCCAGGATACCCTCTACATAAGAAAACTGTCTTGCTGAGGTAATATATGGCCAGAAAAAAAATGCAAGACACACACCAGAAACAAATGCCCCTAACAGCAGAATTCTCCACCTGTTCTTTTTCATATATCATACCCCTTCCATTTGAAAAATTTCTATGAAAAAAGGAACCCCCTGTATCCCACAGGTGGTCCCTTTCTCTTATGTGATAAAATATTTCATGCAATTAAATCAAAGCTACTGTCTCTCTCGCAATGGCAAGTTCTTCATTGGTAGGCACTACCATAGCCAGACGGGTAGAATCCTCAGTAGAAATGATCATTTCTTCACCCTGGACCTTGTTCGTTTCCTCGTCCAGAGTAATGCCCAGATAGCCTAAGTACTGGCAGATCATGGAACGGATCACGCCCATGTTTTCACCTACACCTGCTGTAAATGCCACTACATCCAGACCATTCATTGCTGCTGCATACGCACCTACATACTTTGCAACTGCATAGCTGAATACTCTCTGTGCTGCTGCACAGCGTGCATCCCCAGCCTCAGCTCCTGCCTTCAGATCACGGAAGTCAGAGGATACACCGGAGAGACCCTGTACACCAGACTTCTTATTCAGCACGTTCATTACCTCAGATAAGGACAGATCTTCCTTACCTGCAATGTACTCCATAATGGCAGGGTCAATGCTGCCGCTTCTGGTACCCATTGGTACACCCTCTAATGGAGTCAGACCCATGGAGGTATCTACAGACTTGCCGCCGTCTACTGCACAGATGGAAGAACCATTGCCCAGGTGGCATACAACGATTTTCAGATTCTTAGGATCCTTGCCTAAGATCTCTGCTACTCTCTTGGATACATAGCTGTGGGATGTACCATGGAATCCATAACGTCTTACACCGTACTTCTCATAATACTCATATGGCAGACCATACAGATATGCATGATCTGGCATGGTCTGATGGAAAGCAGTATCAAATACTGCAACCATAGGTACACCTGGCATCAGCTCCTTGCAGGCATTGATACCGATCAGGTTGGCCGGATTGTGCAGCGGCGCCAGGTCATTGCAAGCCTCCACATTGGCAAGCACCTCATCTGTAATAACTACAGAAGAAGCAAACCGCTCACCGCCATGTACCACTCTGTGTCCTACTGCGCCGATCTCATCTAAAGATGCAATGACACCATGGTCTGCATCTGTTAACGCTGCCAGCACCATGCTGACTGCAACTGTATGATTTGGCATTGGATCACTGCATTCATATGGAGTCTTTCCAGCAGGCTTATGAGTCAGGCGTCCATCTATACCAATACGCTCACAAAGACCCTTTGCTACTACTTCTTCTGTTACAGAATCAATCAGCTGATACTTCAAAGAAGAACTTCCACAGTTAATTACCAATACTTTCATGTTATACCTCCTGCATCTATGCAATAAAGCAATCTATTACACCGACAAGCCCGAAAAGACTTCCGGATTTTGTCATGACTACCTTTATTTTACTCTTAATACTAATTTCTGTAAAGGGAAAAGTCCCACAACTTTCCAACAAAACGTCTTTGCACTGATTTTCGTACATAGAAAATCAGATTTTTATTCAGAGTCCTGTGCCCCAGCAGCTCTTTTCTCTGCCTCCTGCCTGGAATACACACAGCCGCAGAAATTCTGCCGGTAAAGTCCATACTCTGCAGACAATTCTACAGACCTCTGATAGCCTCCCTTTTTCTTAAAGTCCGAGAACAGATAAGACACCTGATATTCCTCTGCCAGTCTGGCCCCGATTTCATTGAGCTTATCTGCCCGCTTCAAAGGACTGATGCTCAGGGTAGTGGTAAAATAATCAAAACCTTTCTCCCGCGCTGCCTCTGCACTCTTTCTAAGCCGCAGTTCATAACAAGCCAGGCAACGGGCCCCACCTTCCGGCTCCTTTTCCAATCCTCTCACCGCTTCATAAAACTCCCGGGGTTCATACCCGACACAAATCACCTCCACTGGATGAACAAATTCCATGGTTTCTGCCAGCCGTACCTGCTCCGCTGCCCGGTATTCATATTCCTCTCGTGGAAAAATATTGGGATTATAATACAATACAGTAATCCGAAAATACCGAGACAAGTATTCCAGACAATAACTGCTACAGGGAGCACAGCAGCTGTGCAGGAGCAGTGAAGGAACCTTTTCTTCTTTCTGTAATTGATTGATCGTCTGCTCTAATACCTTCTGATAATTCATGCGATTCATTCAGTCTACCCTACTTTCTCTCAATGCCTCATAATCACAACACTTTTATAGATCTGGTCTTTAAAGCCACTGGGCAAATTCTCAAAAAAAACCCAGAAGTATGAAACCTCTGGGTCTTTACTTAAATCAATGTGTATTTTACAGGAAATCCCGGATGCGCTTACTTCTCACCGGATTGCGCAGCTTACGCAGCGCTTTGGCCTCAATCTGGCGGATACGCTCTCTGGTGACATTAAACTCCTTACCTACTTCCTCTAAAGTACGTGGATGTCCATCCTCCAAGCCGAAACGTAATACGATCACCTGTCTCTCACGTTCCTTCAAATCGCCTAAAAGTACATTGATCTGCTCACGCAGCATAACAGATTCTACATTGCCCTCGGGAGTCAGCGCATTGCTGTCTGCCACGAAATCGCCCAGATTGGAATCGTCCTCCTCGCCAATGGGAGTCTCCAGTGAAGCTGGTTCTCTGGCAATCTGCATGATCTCATTTACCTTTTCCTCAGACATATCCAGAGCCTTGGCAAGCTCTGCAGTAGAAGGCTCATAGCCCAATTCCAGTGTCAGCTTACGCTGCATCTTAGACATCTTATTAATTGTCTCTACCATATGTACCGGTACACGAATGGTACGTGCCTGATCTGCCAGTGCTCTGGTCACTGACTGACGAATCCACCAGGTAGCATATGTACTAAGCTTATATCCTTTGGTATAATCAAACTTCTCTACGCCTTTAATTAAACCCAGATTGCCCTCCTGTACCAGATCCAGGAAGCTCATGCCTCTGCCAGTATAACGCTTTGCAATGCTGACTACCAGTCTTAAATTGGCTTCAATCAGCTTATCCTTGGCATAAGTATCTCCTTCTGCCTTACGTTTTGCCAGCTCTAACTCCTCTTCATTGCTTAACAGAGGTACTGTACCGATTTCCTTTAAGTACATACGTACCGGATCTTCTGTACCAATTCCCTCTAATAAATCAATGGCATCTAAATCTATTTCCTCTTCCTCATCCGGCTCAAAATCCAAACCATCATGGTCAAGAAGAATGGAATCGTCCAACAATAGAGCATCATCGCTTACAATATCTTCCTTGAGTACATCAATGCCCTTTGTCTCCAGATACTTGTAAATTGAGTCCAACTCTTCCGGAGTCAGCACCTCTCCCACAAAAAAGTCATTGATTTCATTGAAATCCAGTGTACGATTTTTGCTGTTACCAAGTTCAACAAGCTTATTCAGGCGTTCCGTAAAAACGGCTTTTTCCATAAAGCACTTTCCTTTCTGCAAACAGACCTTTTCCCTGTTGTTTCTGAAACGTCCCTGCTTCATCATCATTTATCACCGGTTTTCTCTCCGGCCATTTTTCAGGTGAAACGTCTCAGTATGTTATTATATCCTGTATTTCCAAAATTGTAAAGATGTCAAGTAAAATATTTTTAATTTATATACAACATTTCTACACGTTTTATCTTTTTTGCAAATTCATACCAACTGCAGTACAATAGAATCTCTATAAATACAACAGACTGCACCACGCTTCCTGATGGATGATGCAGTCTGTCCTGATTCATAACAATATAAAACCATCCGGCTTTCTTTCCATTGCTCTCTTACTCTAATATTCTCGGACTGGGGAAATATACGCAGATCGCTTTGGATTGAATCTTATCTCCTTCAACATATGGATTTTTCCAGAACCGTGAGTCAGAAGAACTATTACGATTGTCTCCTAACATAAAATAGCATCCCTCCGGCACTTCATAAGGTCCAAAACTGCCATAAGGCGTCTCATTCAGATAAGGTTCATCTAACGGTTCTTCTGAATCATTGATATATACCTTTCCATCTACAATGTTGATGGTTTCCCCCGGCATTCCTATGATACGCTTGATATAGATCTCTTCTTCATTATCCGGCCATGGAAATACTACAATATCTCCTCTTTGTGGTTCAGAATTGATATATGCCAGACGATTGCCAAAAAGTCTGTCACCTACATGAATAGTAGGCTCCATGGAACCGGTCGGTACATGAATGCTGGCAATGATAAACCGATTGATCAGCAATCCCACTACAAGAGCCACGGCAAATGTAATAACATAGCTTATGATTTCTTTTGTGATTGCCTTTTTCTTTTCACTGTTCATTCTTTTACCCTCTTGTTTCTATGTAATTCTCATTTTCCTGATTTCTGCACTCAGGCACTCTGCCTGTATATGTTCCAATGCTCCCTTCTCCTAAATATGGAAAAGGGAGTTCCAGGGAAATAGTCACTTATTCATAATCATAGTACAATAATGGAAAAACGTCAAATATTTTCTAATGCTTTTCTGCAATCAGCTGATACAGTTTTTCCAATGCCTGGCGGATTCCCCCTACCTTGTCAATCAACCCCTCTCTGACTGCATCTTCTCCTATGAGAATGGTACCCAGATCCTTGGTCATTTCTCCTGTTTCCAGCATCATTTCCTCCATTCTTTCCTGACGCAGATGGGAATGGGCGGCTACAAAACCCGTGATCCTGTTTTGCAGACGCTGAAAGTATTCATAGGTCTGGGGTGCTCCAATGATCATTCCGTTCATACGCACCGGATGTATCAGCATGGCGCCAGTAGGCACAATAAAAGAATAATCTGTACTGACAGAAAGAGGCACTCCAATGGAATGGCTGCCGCCTAATACCAGAGAAACAGATGGAACACTTAAAGAAGATATCATTTCCGCAATGGCCAGCCCCGCTTCAATATCCCCTCCCACAGTATTTAATAAAAGCAGCAGCCCGTCCATTTCCTGATTGTCTTCCAGCATAGCCAGCTGCGGCAGCACATGTTCATATTTTGTGGTCTTTACATTGGTGCCCAGGCATTCATGTCCTTCAATTTCTCCTATCACAGACAGCAGATGTATTTTGTAATGATGATGATTTTCTGACAGGGTGATCTGCCCATTTTCCCGGATCAGTTCCTCCTGATCCAGCTCTTTTTCTACCTTTTCCTGGGCTTTTTCTTCTGCATTATAATCTTTTGCCATATTGTACCTCCTTGTGAAAAGGGAGCTGTCTCTGCTGATGATCCAGCGGCTACAGCTCCTTATATAAAAAGATACGATCTGCTTTCTGCAAAATCAGACATTTTTCAGGCATTCTTTTCACTGCAGGAACCATTCTGTCCCTGTAAACAGATGTATCTCCTGCAGTTAGTATACGCATTTTTTATAAAATTATTTGAAACCCTATTGTACTGCTGAAAATACAGATTCCGCATAACGGACAGAAGCCATTGCATCTTTTCCATAGCAGTCTGCACCTATAGACTCTGCATAGTCTTTTGTCAATACAGCACCGCCTACCATGATCTTGGTATCCGGCTTTTTCTCATGAAGCAGTTTGATCGTTTCTTCCATACTGACTACTGTCGTGGTCATCAGGGCACTTAAGCCTACCAGACGGATGTTTCTTTCCATGGCAGTGTCTACAATGGTTTCCGGAGGCACGTCCTTGCCCAGGTCAATTACATCATATCCATAATTTTCTAACAGTACCTTTACGATGTTCTTGCCAATGTCATGAATATCACCTTTTACCGTGGCCAGAATAATGGTACCCTTCTTGGGCTCATCTCCCTTGCCGGAAGCTGCTAAAATATTTTTTATCACTGCAAAGGCGGCTTTGGCAGCTTCTGCACTCATTAACAGCTGCGGCAGGAATACAGTACCTTTTTCAAACCCCTGTCCTACCCGGTCTAAGGCCGGAATCATTTCTTCATTGATAATGGTCAGAGAATCTTTTTCCTTCAGCAAAGCTGCAGTTGCTTCCTCTGCTGCTTCCTTTAAGCCACGTTCAATACATTCTCCAAGAGAACGGCTGCCTGTCTGACCACCTCCTGCACCTGAACCTGCCAAAATGGCGCCTCCCGCTGCCTGTGCAGTACCTTTCTGTGCTGCCACAGGAGCTGTTGTTCCTGCATATTTTTCTGTAAATGCCTGGCAGTTATCATCTTGTCCGGTCAGTGTCAGGAATGCATCATAAGCCTGCATCATATTTTCTGCACCAGGGTTCATAATGGCAGCACTGAGGCCGTTCTGCAGTGCCATGGTAAAGAAAGTTCCATTAATAATATCTCTTCTTGGAAGTCCAAAGGAAATGTTAGATACTCCCAGGATAGAACCTGCATGCAGTTCATGGGTAATGCGGTAAATGGTTTCCAGAGTGGCCAGAGCCGCCTGATTGTCTGAGCTGACAGTCATAGCCAATCCATCAAAGAGGAAATCTTTTGCAGTCAGACCGTATTTGCTTCCCTCCTGCAAAATCTTCTTT
Organism: Lachnospiraceae bacterium; assembly: GCA_045127535.1. Taxonomy (GTDB): domain Bacteria; phylum Bacillota; class Clostridia; order Lachnospirales; family Lachnospiraceae; genus UBA2942. The sequence goes on from JBGVQN010000007.1 coordinate 47,996, forward strand.
GCAATGGCAATTCTGCCCTCTGCAGTTTCTGGAATACCGGACTCATCTAACAGAAGAGCAACTACTACACCGCCATATTTTTTCACCAGTGGGAAAATCATATCCATGGATTCCTGCTTTCCATTGACAGAATTGATCAATGCCTTTCCGTTATAACGGCGCAGTGCAGCTTCCATGGCCTCTGCACTGGAGGTATCGATCTGCAGCGGCAGATCCAGAATACTCTGTAACTGGGTCACTGCAGTAGTCAGCATAGCTGTTTCGTCAATACCCGGCAGTCCTACATTGACATCCAGTACATGGGCGCCTTTTTCTTCCTGATTCAGGCCTTCCTGTAAAATATATTCTATATTATGATCTCTCAGTGCCTGCTTAAACTTGGACTTACCTGTAGGATTGATACGCTCTCCTACCAGTACCGGGCGCTTTCCAAGCTCCACTGCCTTTGCATAGGAACAGATGATGGTTTTATTTTTCGGTGCAATAGGAACTGGTACCTTATCCTGACAGCGGATTACCAGCTCTTTGATGTGAGCCGGTGTGGTACCGCAGCAGCCCCCTGCTACCCATACACCCATATCTATGATCTCAGACAATTCATCTACAAACTCTGCAGGAGAAATATCATATACTGTCCGTCCATTTTCACTGCGGGGCAGGCCTGCATTTGGATTTACAATTACCGGTACAGATGCTGCAGCCAGCAGTCTTTCTACCATAGGCTTCATCTGAACAGGACCCAGACCACAGTTTACACCAAGGGCACTGACTCCCACTCCTTCTAAAGTAGCCACAACTGTTTCCGGTGTGCCTCCTGTCAGCAGCTTTCCATTTTCACTAAAAATCACAGTGGCAAATACAGGCAGATCACAATTTTCCCTGGCAGCCAGCACTGCTGCTTTGGCTTCATACAAATCACTCATGGTTTCAATGTTAATCAAATCCACTCCAAGCCTTGCACCGATCCTCACCTGCTCTGCAAAAATGTCCACTGCATCTTCAAAATCCAGATCACCCATAGGCTTTAACAGCTTGCCAGTAGGTCCCACATCCAATGCAATGTAGCACTTACGCTCTGGCTGGGCCTCCTGAATCCTTCTTACCGCTTCTTTTGCTGCTTCAAATGCAGCAGTAATCACTGCTTCTACATCGCAATTACTGCCCTTTGGAAACTTTAACCGGTTTGCCCCAAAGGTATTCATATTGATAATATCTGCGCCTGCTTCCAGATAGGCATACGCAATTTCTGTAATTTGTTCCTGATGGGTCAGGTTCCAGGTCTCCGGCAGTTCTCCTGCTGCAAGTCCCTTTTCCTGCAGAATGCTTCCCATTCCTCCGTCAAAAAACAGAATCCGCTTTCCAAGCTCTTCTGTAATCCTCATACAATCCTCCGCTCTGCTGCCAGATAAGCAGCTCTATCATAATCAACACCTGTTATATTTCCAATATCCCGGACACCAAAAGTTATTTTGTGCATATTCTGTCGTCATAAACCATACGCAATACACCTGCATTTTCCAGAATGCAGGTCAGGTATTTCTTCTATATGCACACTGCTCCATGGTACAGGACTCACAACCCTCTTTGTGGCATCTGACAGCCTTTCTTGACAGTCCAATCACTGCTGTAACCGATTTGGTAGGTACCATCATGCAGCTGTCAGTGAGTGTCAGACCGATCTTCTTAGATGCCTGCAGCGCTTCAATCACCGGTTTTTGATTGGCAATATCAAAATCTCCATATCCAGGACTAAATCTGGGACGCAGAAAATAGCCCTCTGTCCTGGCAATCCCGGCAATTTCCTCCTGACATCCATCACAAACTGCCTCAATGAAAGCTGCTGCGGCGGCCTGCAGTATCACACACCGGGTAAGGGCTGTCACTTCATAGCGATGGAGCAGTCTGTCCACTCCCGTACCCAGGGTTGCTGCCATTACAGCTACCCTGTCACAGTCTTTGAGGTTTTTGGAAAGATTCTGAGAACATACCTGTGTGAATCCCAAGTCCAGCTCCGTCTGTGAAAGCTGATTTAGAGGAAAAAATGCATACACATACTTTGGCTCTGCCACCTGCTCAAGCTGCTCAATGCATTCCTCTGTCATCTGCTGCAAGGCTTCCTCTGGTGCCTGTCCCCGCAGTCCCATGTAACGGTATACTTCTTTTCTGTTGATGACATATGATTTCTGCTCCAATCGGTGTGCCTCCATTCTCATTGTGTTCCAAATCCTTCCAGATTACCGGATCAGACTGCTTCCATACACCTGTTTTCTGCTGCATACAAGTACTGCATTTATTTTATGATCTCAGATAAATTAGACTGAATCTGGGCAGCAATTTCCGGCTTATTCATGGAATATACATGGATATGGTCTACTCCATTGGCAATCAAATCGATGATCTGTTCACTGGCATAAGCAATACCTGCCTGCCTCATGGCTGCCGGATCGTCTCCAAACCGATCTAAGATAGCTTTAAATCTGGCTGGCAGATATGTACCGGACAACTGATAAATACGCTTCATCTGTGCCGCATTGGTAACAGGCATAATTCCTGCACATACAGGCACCTGTACACCTGCCTCACGAATCCGGTAAAGATAATTGTACAAAATTGCATTATCAAAAAACATCTGAGTGGTAATAAACTCCACCCCTGCATCTGTCTTTTCCTTCAGATATCGGATGTCTGCAGACTTATTGGCAGACTCTGTATGTCCTTCCGGATAGCAGGCAGCTCCAATACAAAGTCCAGGTGCATATTCTTTGATCTCTGCAATCAGCTCGCTGGCATAATGATACTGGTTTGGCATAGGAAAACTGCTGTCCTTTGGAATGTCACCACGAAGTGCCAGTACATTTTCAATGCCTTTTTCTTTCATCTGGTCTAACATATTATGAACATGGTCTCTGGTAGAAGATACACAGGTCAGATGTGCCATAGAGGTCACACCATATTTTTCCCGGATATCTGCTGCGATCCGCACGGTATGCTCGCTGGTTCCGCCTCCTGCCCCATAAGTTACGCTCATAAAATCCGGTTTTAGCGCTGCTATTTTATGCACAGCCTCGTCAACTGCTTCAAAGGCATCACTGGTCTTTGGCGGAAACACCTCAAAGGAGAGCGTTACTTTACCGCTGTTTAAAATGTCTCTGATTTTCATCCTAATTCTCCGTTTCAGAATCTCTTTCTCTTAATGTATGATCTCACTGGCTAATGGCTAGGTGCACACATTATTCTCTTATATTAATTCTTTTTTGCCTTTTTTGCAACAGAAAGTACATACCTGCCTTTCCAAAGCAGAAAAAGAACTTGCTTTTTGCAATTTTTTCAGATATGATATTGTTGTTTGTATTTTGTACAGAAGCAGAATATACGATCAGGAGAGTTATCGAAGTGGTCATAACGAGCTCGACTCGAAATCGAGTTGCCTTTTTGGGGCACGTGGGTTCAAATCCCACACTCTCCGTCACAAAAAGCGCACATTTGTCTCACAGGGCAGATGTGCGCTTTTTCGTGAACTGACTCAATAAAATTTTCCTCCCAGTTAATTTATTTTCCAAATCATGAATATCCCCTCAATTGCCTAATGACCTGTCTGTTATTATAATGACAGCAAAATCTTTTATACGAATTTTCCTGTAAATTTTCTGCAGCAATCCTGTCTTAAATCAGTATCTGGATCCATTCACTCTAACATCAGATTCACAAACAACCCCGCTGCACCGCAAAGCACCATCACCAATATGGGATTCCACTTCTTCCACCGCAGACATACAAATGCCCCCAGAAACAGCACAACTCCCATCCAGTTTACATTGCCCCATGCCACGCCCTGTTCCTGAAACACCACAGTCTGCAAAATAGACAATCCTGCCCCTGCGATCAGTGCCACCACAGCAGGCCGCAGAGACGCAAGCACGCTTTGCAGCAGAGAAAGCTTTTTGTACCGGAAATACACAAATGCCAGCAGGGACACCAGGATACAAGAAGGCAGGATACATCCAAAGGTTGCCAAAACAGCTCCCGGCACTCCTGCGATCCGTATGCCTACAAAGGTTGCGGAATTTACTGCTATGGGTCCCGGAGTCATCTCAGCTATAGTAATCAGATCTGTAAACTCATTCATTGTGAGCCAGCCATGCTTTGTCACCACTTCATTTTGGATCAAAGGCATTGCTGCATATCCTCCTCCAATGCTGAACAATCCTACCTGTACAAAGCTGAAAAACAGCTGCAGATAAACGGTCATTTTGCTTCTCTCCTTTTGTTCCATACCTCCAGCAGAATCCCCACAGCTGCTGCTGCCAAAATAATATAGATCACATTGATTCCAAAGACATAAGCTGCCAGAAATGCACAGGCCATGATCAGCAGATACACAGGTCGTTTCTGCTTTATAATGCCGCCGCCCATACTGCACACCACATCTAATATCACAGCTGCTGCACCTGCCTGCATGCCTTTCAGCACATATCCTACATACACATTAGATGCTACTGCCGTATAGCAAAAGGAAATCACTGTGAGGATCAGCATAGGCGGCAGAATGGTGCCTATGACTGCTGTCACCATTCCGGGAAATCCAGCCACATGCCAGCCCACCAGTATGGCAGCATTGACTGCAATGGCCCCTGGTGAGGACTGGGCAAGGGCTGTCATGTCCAGCATTTCTTCTTCCGTAAGCCAGTGCAACTCGTCTACAAATTTACGCTTCATAAATGTGACAATTACAAACCCTCCCCCAAAGGTAAAGGCGCTGATGTATAGTGTACTGAAAAACAATTTGCATAGAATGTTTCGTTTTTGAACTTTTTCTTCCTGCTGTTTCATAATCAGCCTCCTGCATATGGTATCAAAAAAACATCAGGCTCTTCCCCGAAAGTCTGTTCTCCCTACACTTTATCACGTTTTCTACCATCTGTAAAACCGGAATCTGCCATTCCTTCCGACTTCGTTTACCAATATTTTTTATTTTTCTGTTCTTTGTTGGATGAAAGGCTTTACAATAACCGGTTTAGTATGATAAACTGCTACTATAATAAACCACAAAAAGTACGCTTTGCGTGCTTTTTGTGGTTATGAATAAAATGTTTTCAATTTCAGGAGGACAACACCTATGAAAAAATTGTTTTCGCTGTTACTGACTCTGGCAATTGTTTTCTCATTTGCCGGCTGTAACTCATCTGACAACTCTGACATTTCCGACAAGACTGCTGCAATGGTATACGCTGTAGAAGCTGGCTCCGCTGGTGAGGCTGCTGCTTTGGAAAACAACTTTACCATCAACAGTGTGGATACACAGGCCAAGGCATTGATGGAAGTACAGGCTGGTACTTCTGATGCAGCCATCATCGACTCTCTCATGGCAGGTGCCATGATTGGGGAAGGAACCAGTTATCCTGACTTAAAGTGCACAGATCAAAAGCTGACCGAGGAATTATATGGTGTTGGCTGCCGCAAAGGTTCTGATCTGGCTGCTTACATAAACAATGTTTTTGCAGAGACCTATACAGATGGCACCATGCTGGAAATTGCTAAGACCTATGGTGTACAGGAAGCTCTGGTAGAACAGTCTGCTCCTGACGAATATACACCTGCTGATGACGGTGATGTAGCTGCTATTCAAAAGAAAGGCAAGCTGGTTGTAGGTATCACAGATTTCGCTCCTATGGATTATCTGGATGAAACCAACGAATGGATCGGTTTTGATGCCGATATGGCCAAAATTGTTGCAGAAAAGCTTGATGTAGAGATCGAGTTTATAGAAATTGACTGGGACAGTAAGATTATGGAATTGAATTCCGGCAACATTGATGTTGTATGGAATGGCATGACATTGACTGACGCTGTAATGGAAGCCATGGAATGCACCAATGCTTACTGCAACAATGCCCAGGTAGTTGTTACCAAATAATATTTTCCTTGATACTGGAAGGCAGAGCGGCGAAAAGCCCTCTGCCTTTCCGTTGTGTTATAAATTCTAATATCAGAGGAGAAGTTCCCTATGTTTATTTCTGTTACACTGTCTCTGTTAGAGGGACTCTGGGCTGCTACACAGCTTTTTTTAATGACTCTTTTGTTTGCACTGCCTCTGGGTCTGTTGATCGCATTTGGTTCCATGAACAAATGGACTCCTTTCCGTCATCTGGCAAAACCCGGCTCCCGACTGTCTGCATTTCGTCCCATTAGTGCACTGACCAATACAATTGTCTGGATCGTTCGGGGGACGCCCCTGATGCTTCAGCTCATCATTATCTTCTATGGCCCCGGTATGTGGTTTGACAACAATATCTGGTCTTTTGAAAATGGTCGTATGGCTGCCTGCGTAGTGGCATTTGTATTAAACTATTCCTGTTATTTTTCTGTTATTTATCGTGGCGGCATTGAAAGCGTTCCCCAGGGCCAGCGGGAAGCCGGAGAAGTACTGGGGATGACAAAATCGCAGATTTTCTTTAAAATCACTCTGCTGCAGGTGATCAAACGTATTGTTCCTTCCATGTCCAACGAAATCATCACCTTAGTCAAGGATACTTCTCTTGCCCGCATCATTGCCATTACAGAATTGGTAAAAGCCGGTGAATCTTATATGAAGTCTGATGGCATCACCTGGCCGTTGTTTTACACAATGATCTTCTATCTGTTATTTGTAGGAATCTTAACCATTTTGTTTAACTGGCTGGAAAAGAAGCTGGACTATTTTAAATAAGGAGGTGCGGACATGTCTATTTTAGAAGTACATCACATTGAAAAACACTTTGATGCCACTCAGGTTTTGAATGATATCAGTTTCACTCTGGAAAAAGGGCAGGTCTTGTCTATCATCGGTTCCTCTGGAAGCGGAAAAACCACCCTGCTGCGCTGTCTGAATTTTCTGGAAAAACCAGACAGCGGTGTAATCAAAGTTAACAACAATATCGTCTTTGATGCCGCTGATTCTGTCACCCAGAAGGAAAAAGAGATTCGTAAAAAACGCCTGCATTTTGGTCTTGTTTTTCAAAATTTCAACCTGTTTCCACAATATACCGCCCTGCAAAATGTCACTTTGGCTCGTGAACTTATGGCAAAGGAAACCAAAGAAAGCCAGGAATCCATTATACAGTCAGGCAGGGAACTGCTGGCACAGATGGGTCTGGCAGACCGTGCAGACCACTATCCGCATCAGCTGTCCGGTGGACAGCAGCAGCGTGTAGCCATTGCCAGAGCGCTGGCCCTGCAGCCGGATATTCTCTGTTTTGATGAACCTACATCCGCTCTGGATCCGGAATTGACCGGTGAGGTATTGCGGGTCATCCGCTCTCTGGCAGACAAAAAAACTACCATGATTATTGTAACCCACGAAATGGCTTTTGCCCGTGATGTAGCCGATCAGGTTATCTTTATGGATGGAGGTGTTATCGTAGAACAGGGAGATTCCCACCAGGTCATCGACCACCCAAAGGAAGAACGCACCAGAAGATTCCTGTCCAGATATTCTGAAATTCAGTAAAGCTAACGGCTTCCACCATTTTCTGTGTTCCATGACCGTGATGTGCCTTGAATAGATCAGCATGATTACCTGGTTTCTGCACTGCATGGGCAGGAATACACAATTTTGCAAATCAATTGAATGATTATACAAAAATGGAGTCATAATCTGAGATGATACCATCTACAGGTTATGACTCCATTTGTTCCATCTTCAGACGGAAGCGGCTGCCTATTTATCTGTATCGATATTCAAACATTTATCAGTCTATTTTAACCGGTTTGTCAAACTCCGGATTAAATGCATAAAAGTTTCTGGAATCCAGTTCTTCCTGTACATGCCTTAAAGCTTCCCCAAATCTCTGGAAGTGTACGATTTCTCTGGCTCTTAAGAACCGGATGGGGTCACAGATTTCCGGATCATCAATGAGACGCAAAATATTGTCATAGGTTGTACGTGCCTTTTGCTCTGCTGCCAGATCCTCTGTCAGGTCTGTAATGGCATCCCCTTTGCTCTGGAATACAGTTGCGCTAAAAGGTGTACCCCCTGCAGCCTGGGGCCATAATGCAGTGGTATGGTCTACGTAATATTTGTCAAAGCCGGATGCTTTGATTTCTTCTATGGATAAGTCCTTGGTCAGCTGGTAGATAATGGAACATATAATTTCCATATGACTAAGTTCACTCGCACATCTATGACGGATGTAATATTCTACAATCCAACTAAAGAAAAGTCAAACGTCAGTACTTCAGCATTTACTCCCTGCTCGGTTATGCAAAGCAATAATCAGTTGTATTTTCTG
>JBGVQN010000008.1:0-6727 GCA_045127535.1 Lachnospiraceae bacterium
CCAAGGGTTGGGCTGTTCGCCCATTAAAGCGGTACGCGAGCTGGGTTCAGAACGTCGTGAGACAGTTCGGTCCCTATCCGGCGTGGGCGTAGGATATCTGAGAGGAGCTGTCCTTAGTACGAGAGGACCGGGATGGACGGACCGCTGGTGTACCGGCTGTACTGCCAAGTGCATGGCCGGGTAGCCAAGTCCGGAAGGGATAAACGCTGAAGGCATCTAAGCGTGAAGCCCCCCTCAAGATGAGATATCCCATTCGTTTATGAAGTAAGACCCCTTGAAGACTACGAGGTAGATAGGGCGGAGGTGGAAGCATGGCAACATGTGGAGCTGACCGTTACTAATCGGTCGAGGGCTGGACCAGAGGTCCGGTTTTAAAAGAAGGGAATGGATGTAGAAGATATATTGACTGTATGCGGTTTTGAGGGTATACTATATATGCTTTCAAGCATTCCTCGATAGCTCAATGGTAGAGCACGCGGCTGTTAACCGCGGTGTTGCAGGTTCGAGCCCTGCTCGGGGAGTTATGGCTCCATGGTCAAGCGGTTAAGACACCGCCCTTTCACGGCGGTTACAGGGGTTCAAATCCCCTTGGAGTCACTTGATAATTATATATTGTTATCATGCCGATGTGGCTCAATTGGCAGAGCAGCTGATTTGTAATCAGCAGGTTATCGGTTCGAGTCCGATCATCGGCTTCATGCATGGACCTTTAGCTCAGTTGGTTAGAGCAACCGGCTCATAACCGGTCGGTCCTGGGTTCGAGTCCCCGAAGGTCCACTACCTGAGAAAAAGGTGTATGTAACAAATATAATTATCTGGCCCGATGGCTCAGTTGGTTAGAGCGCCGCCCTGTCACGGCGGAGGTCGAGGGTTCGAGTCCCTTTCGGGTCGCTGATTCACAATTTCATATGAATCAAAATGGGATCTTAGCTCAGCTGGGAGAGCATCTGCCTTACAAGCAGAGGGTCATAGGTTCGAGCCCTATAGGTCCCACTACAACATTTATGTGTTGTTATGGGTGGTTTCCCGAGTGGCCAAAGGGGACAGACTGTAAATCTGCTGCAACTTGCTTCGGTGGTTCGAATCCACCACCGCCCATTGATCATTCGAAAGAATGATGATAATTAAATATCGCGGGGTGGAGCAGTCTGGAAGCTCGTCGGGCTCATAACCCGAAGGTCGTTGGTTCAAATCCAGCCCCCGCAACTGCAAATTTTTTTTGCAAATGCCCAGATAGCTCAGTTGGTAGAGCAGAGGACTGAAAATCCTCGTGTCGCTGGTTCGATTCCGGCTCTGGGCATTCTTTTTTTCTGTCGTAAACCGGTTTTCGGGGTGCGGCAGTTTTTTTGTTATATTGAATACAGTTTTGTAATTGCCTAATAATACGGATTCATGAAAGGAATACAAAATGGAACGCTTATATGAAAAGCTGCAGGAATACAGTGGGACAGATATGTACGGTTTTCATATGCCAGGGCACAAAAGAAAGCCATTGCTGCATCATTGCTATGAAATAGATATCACAGAGATTGATGGATTCGATGATATGCATCATCCTGAGGGACTGTTAAAGGAGTTTCAGTCTTATATGCAGGATATATATCATACCAGAGGGAGTTATTTTCTGGTAAACGGTTCTACAGGAGGGATATTGGCAGCGATTTCAGCAGCAACAGAGCTTGGAGGAGAACTGCTGGCAGCCCGTAACTGCCATAAGTCTGTATACAATGCAGCTTATCTGCGAAATCTGAAGACCCATTATATTTATCCACAGTATGATGAAAAATGGGGGATTTTTACCACAATTTCTCCAGAGGATGTGGATAAAAACATGAAGTTATACCCATCCTGTAAGACTGTGATGATCGTCAGCCCTACGTATGAGGGAGTGGTGTCAGATATCACTGGTATTGCAGAAGTGGTACACCGCCATGGTGGAACATTGATTGTGGATGAAGCCCATGGAGCGCATTTTCCGTATTTGGAAGCATTTCCCAAAAGTGCTATTGCATGTGGAGCAGATATTGTGATACAAAGTGTACATAAGACGCTGCCTTCCCTCACCCAGACCGCACTCCTTCATGTCTGCGGTAAGGAAGGGCTGCAGAAAAAGGTAGAGCGGTGTCTGTCTATTTATCAAAGCAGCAGTCCGTCTTATGTATTTCTTTCCTCCATTGAAGAATGTGTGCTGTGGATGGAAGAAAATAAAAATACGGTAGGAAATGTATATACAAAAGAGCTTCAGAAGCTGCGTCAGGATATTAAAAATTTAAAAAGGATTGAACTATATGAACCATGCTTTTCTGCCAGTAGGAAGGAAGTCATACATTGCCTGACACAGGGAGAAGATTATGATCTGGGAAAGCTGGTGCTGCGTGTACGGAATATGGAAAACAGCGGTAAATGGCTGTACGAAAAACTGCTGAATGAGTTTCATATCCAGTTGGAAATGTGTTTGCCTGGGCATTGTATTGCCATGACTTCTATTATGGATGAGAAAAAAGCTTTTGCAAGGCTATTTGATGCATTATCCAGTCTGGATAAAACCCTTGCAGGAGAACATAGAGAAATGGATCAGAAATGCTCCCAGGAAAGAGGGGAGAAAAATACCAGTTCAGCAACAGAATGCAGGGGAATAGAAAATGATATGGAACCTCTCCAGTTGAGAAAGGCTTTGGACAATGCATTTGTCTGTTCCTCTTATGAAGCAGAATTTCTTCCAATGGAGCAGATGCCTTTAAGTCAGTGTGAGGGGCGGGTTTCCCTGGAGACTGTGTATGTATATCCTCCTGGAATTCCAGTAATTGTGGCAGGAGAACGTTTTTCCAGGGAATGTGTCCAGGTACTGCAGCAATATTGCAGGTATGGTTTTGAAATCAGGGGATTAAAAAATCACACCGATTCCATTGTGGGAGAAAAAAGTAAAAGTACAGAAAAAAATATAGAAATCACAATCTGTGTCAGCAGAGAAGACTGACAGGAAGGAGTGTATGGGTGCTATGGAGGGAAAAATTTTTTATATCATGGGAAAAAGTGCAACGGGTAAGGATACCATCTACCGCCGCTTGATGGAAGAAAATCCATTTGGACTGCGGCCGGTTATTCCCTATACCACACGCCCCATCCGCTCCTATGAAAAAGAGGGCAGAGAGTATCATTTTGTATCAGAAAAACAGGCTATGGAAATGGAGGCTGAGGGAAAAATACTGGAAATGCGCTGCTATTCTACTGTCCATGGCCCATGGTATTATTTTACTGCAGATGATGGACAGATCGATTTGAAAGAAGGAAATTATCTCATGATCGGCACATTGGAGTCTTACAGCCGGCTTTTGGAAAAATTAGGACCAGATGCGCTGATTCCGATTTATCTGTGGATTTCTGACAAAGAGCGGATACATCGTGCAATAGAGAGGGAAGACAGACAGGAGTTTCCAAAGTATGCAGAGCTTTGCCGCAGATATCTGGCAGATGAAGAAGATTTTCAGGAAGAAAATCTAAAGGCCTGTAATATACAGGAATATTATGAAAATCAGGACATGGAGCAGTGTCTGAAAAAAATATATGGAAAGATGGCAGAGAGCTGTATGCTATTGCGATAAGGCAGAAAACTGTGTTATAATAAAGCGGACGATGAACGGATCAGCTGACGCAGAAGCAATACAAAGGAGGCGCTATGGGAGCATTTGCTGGAATAATAGGAAATGAACAGGTGAAGGATTACTTAATAAATGCATTGGCAACAGGAACTGTGTCCCACAGCTACATTCTCAGTGGAGAAGATGGTGTGGGAAAGGGCATGTTTGCAGAAGAATTTGCAAAGATACTTCAGTGCAGTGGGGATGGGTTGAAGCCATGTGGACACTGCCATTCCTGTATTCAGGCAGACACCCATAATCATCCGGACATTATTTATGTACAGCATGAGAAACCGGGTACCATTGGTGTAGATGATATTCGCAGAGGGCTGGTAAATGATATTCAGATTCGCCCTTACGAAGGTCCATATAAAATATATATTATAGATGAAGCAGAGAAGCTGTCTATACAGGCGCAGAATGCTATGCTCAAAACCATTGAAGAACCCCCTGCGTATGGCATTGTGCTGCTGCTTACCAGTAATCTCAGTACATTTCTGCCTACCATCCGTTCCAGATGTGTAGAGTTAAGCATCCGCCCGGTAACAGATGTGCAGGAGGAAGCATTTTTGCGTTCCAAAGGAGTACCGCAGGAAAAAATCGCATCTATCATACGTTTCACCAGAGGCAATTTAGGTAAAGCATTGAAAATGGCAGATTCAGAAAACTTTATGGATATGATTCAGAAAATGCAGTCTGTTTTAAAACAGGTGCACTCCATGAGTATGGAACAGCTGATTCAGACAGTGGCTCTTTTTGGTACGTATCAGTCAGAAATTAAGGATTGTCTGGATTTTATAGAGCAGTGGTATCGGGATGTGCTTCTGTTTAAAGCCACAAAAGATATGAATATGCTGATTTTTCAGGAGGAGGGCTTTGAACTGAAACGGGCAGTGGAACGGATTTCTTATGAGGGCATTGAAGGGATTCTGCAGGCCATCCAGACTGCCAGAAGAAGATTAGATGCCAATGTAAATTTTGAATTGACCATACAGCTTTTGTTGGAGACCATGCGGGAAAATGAAGCCTAAAACAAGGCTGTCTTGGGAAAGTAGATTGGAGATCATAAATGAATTCAGAAAAAAAAGAATCAGAAAATAAAAATGTGGAAAATCAGGGGGCAGGAAGCCAGCAAAAGGAGCCTGGTTATCGAAAATCCAGCCGCCCGGGAAAACCATATCACAAATCTTCCCGTCAAAACAGGGAAAACCGAGATACAGAGTATAGCAGATCTGGCCGAAAAGGAAGAGATTTGAATGGCCGCAGAGATGACAACAGGAATCAGGAGCGGTATTTCCAGAACCAGTCTGTGCAGAACCAGCAGCCGGTGGAAGAGGAAACCGGAGAACAGTCCAGGGAAAAGGTATCTGTAAAGTTGTCTCAGGAAGAAATCATGGTTTCCCGTCAGGCAGCAGAGGAAACAGAAGGCACTGTACAGTCCCAGGAGAACAGCCTGGCAGAAACTTCAAATCCGGAAGGCTCTGAGGCTGTACAGGAGCAGGTTGAGGTAATCGGAGTACGGTTCCGTCAGGCAGGTAAGATCTATTATTTTGACCCAAGCGGATTTGAGATTGAAGAAAAGTCCCATGTAATCGTAGAGACCGCCAGAGGCATTGAGTATGGTTTGGTGGTGCTTGGCAAGCGTGCAGTATCTGCAGATAAGGTGGTACAGCCCTTAAAGCCGGTGATCCGAGTGGCTACACCGGAGGACGAGGACAAGAACCAGCAGAACCGGGAAAAAGAAAAAAGTGCATTTAAGATCTGCAAGGAAAAGATCTTAAAGCATGGGCTGGAGATGAAGCTCATTGACTGTGAATATACATTTGACAACAATAAAGTACTGTTTTACTTTACTGCAGACGGACGTATTGACTTTAGAGAACTGGTAAAGGATCTGGCAGCCATTTTCAAGACCAGGATCGAGCTGCGTCAGATCGGTGTCCGTGATGAGACCAAGATCTGCGGCGGTATCGGCATGTGCGGCAGACCATTGTGCTGTCATACCTACCTGTCTGAATTCATCCCGGTATCCATCAAGATGGCCAAGGATCAGAACCTGTCCCTGAACCCGGTGAAGATCTCCGGTATCTGCGGCAGACTGATGTGCTGTCTGAAAAATGAGGAAGAAACCTACGAGTGGCTCAACAGCAAGCTGCCTAATGAGGGAGACTATGTCACCACCTCTGACGGCTTCCGTGGGGAAGTGCAGACTGTCAACGTGCTGCGCCAGACGGTAAAGGTCATTATCACATTAGACAATGACGAAAAAGAAGTAAGAGACTACCCGGTAGCAGAGCTGAAATTTAAGACCCGCAGAAAGCGCGGTGATGACAAGATCAATGATGCAGAGCTGCGGGCATTGGAAAATCTGGAAAAAAGGGAAAATAAGTCAAAATTATGATTACAGACCCAACCATTATAGAACGTATGCTTTTGCCGGATGAGCGGATAGATGATCTGGAGCGGAACGGTTACAGGATCATCCAGAATAAAAAGCGGTTTTGCTTTGGCATGGATGCAGTGCTGCTGTCCGGGTTTGCCAGGGTAAAGGAGGGAGAACAGGTGCTGGATCTGGGAACCGGCACAGGCATCATCCCCATCCTGTTGGAAGCCAAGACAGAAGGAAAGCATTTTACCGGCTTGGAGATCCAGGAAGAAGTAGCCAATATGGCCAGCCGCAGCGTGCAGCTCAACGGTCTGGAAGAAAAGGTAGACATTACAGTAGGAGACATCAAAGAGGCATCCCGGATCTTTGGCAAGTCGGTCTTTGATGTGGTGACCTCCAATCCCCCCTACATGATCCACCAGCACGGCCTGCAAAACCCGGATCAGAGCAAAGCCATATCCAGACATGAGGTATTGTGTACATTAGAGGACGTGATCCGGGAAGCTGCCTATGTGTTAAAACCCGGAGGCAGGTTCTACCTGGTACACCGCCCGTTCCGTCTGACAGACATTATGGAACTGCTGCGCACCTACAAGTTAGAGCCCAAACGCCTGAAAATGGTACACCCCTACGCAGACAAAGAGGCCAACATGGTCCTCATAGAAGCCATCCGTGGCAGCAAAGCCCGCATCACCGTAGAGGC
>JBGVQN010000009.1:0-118785 GCA_045127535.1 Lachnospiraceae bacterium
CCACACCCAACCAAACCCCGCAATACAGACGCTCCCGAAAGCGTCCACACCATGATCAAGAAAGGGAGGAATGCCCATGGCGGCAGCCGGAAAATCAAGCAGAGGGAAAAAGCCGGCCTCTGGAACCCGTAAGGGAACAAAAAAGACGGCAAGCAGTACAGCAAGCAAAAAAACAGCAAGTAAAGATACGATCAGTAAGAAAGCAACGGCAGTATACGATTTCCCCATTATGCGGGAGATTGGAGTGCTGGTCTGGGTGGCACTGGCAGTCATTCTGTTTGTCAGCAGCTTTGACAGTGTAGACAGTGACCTGGGATGGTTAAAACAGGTAAATTTTGGCATCTTTGGGTGGTTTGGTTATGTGTCTGCACTAGTCATTATTTTTCTGGCCTTTTTTGTGGCAGCCAATATGGATCATTTTGGAATCAAACCCCGGATGAAAGTAGCGGGAGTAGTGCTTTTTGTAGTGGCTTCCTGTGGATTTTTACAGGATGTGCAGATTGAGATTTATGATTATACCATGCCGGTGCTGGACTATTTTACATACGGATATGAGTACGGGGGAGGCGGCCTCATAGGAGGCGCAGTGATGAAGCTTTTGTACCCATTTCTTGGCAAAGTGGGTTCCGGCATCCTATTGTTTTTTATCATATTGATCAGTCTGATGATTATTACAGAAATTTCTTTCCAGGATATTGCCAAATGGATTCAGAATGCAGATAAAAAACATAAAGAAAAGCAGCAGCAGAGACGGGAGCAGGAAGAAGAATATCTGGCTCATCTGCAGAAAAAACAGGCAGAACAAGAACGTATCCGGCAGGCTGCAGAAAAAAATGCTGCCAGAGAAGCAGTAAAATCCCAGAAGAAAATTAGCCGGGGATCCAAGAACTTTTTGACAAATGTAGATTTCAAAAAAGAAAACAAGCAGGAGCAGTCCATAGAGACTGCAGGTATAGATTTATCTGAAAAATCAGAAAATCAGCCTGCAAATACTACTTCTGCAGCACAGGATACACTAGCGGATACAGAAACCCCTGTTCAGGTAGATGAAAACCGCAAAAATGCCTTTTTTGAATGGATCCAGCAAAGACGCAGAGAAGAAAAACAGGCAGAAGTGACAAAAAATGCAAAGGAGGAAGCTTCATCTGAAGCAGTACTTTTAGAAGAGCCATCTGCAGAGAATGCATCTACAGGTGATATTCGTTTATCACAGGCAGAAAATCAGCAGCGTATCCGCCAATCAGAAACAGACAGCAAAGTTCTTCATGCCGCTTCTAACGGAGGCAATCGGCAGATACAGAAGGAACTGCAGATGCCAAAAGGCACTGCTGTGCAGACAGTAATGCCCTTGTCAGAGCAAAAAGGAGAGGAAGCTTCTCAGAAAGACTACAACCCATATGCAGATTTCCCACAGCAGACTCCTGCAGCAGACAAATACAGCAACACTGCCTACACCCAGGACAATGGTACCCAGAGCGACCAGATCGTAGTGCAGACTGCCAGTGGAAAGAAAATCGTAGTGGAGCGGGACACGGTAGTGGCTCCGGTGAAAAAACGCACCATTGCATACACAGGCTCTCCGGAAAAGGAAGCAGCCGCTGCTGCAGCACAGGCACCAAAGCCTGCACCTAAACCATATGTGGCCCCGGCGCTGCGCCTGTTAAAGCGTTCAGAGCCCGGCATGAAAGAG
This sequence comes from Lachnospiraceae bacterium, assembly GCA_045127535.1. GTDB lineage: Bacteria > Bacillota > Clostridia > Lachnospirales > Lachnospiraceae > UBA2942. Next base: position 1,691 of record JBGVQN010000009.1, read on the forward strand.
AAAAACAGAGATATGGAGCTTGCAGAGACCGCTGCCCTCTTAGAGCAGACCTTCCGTGATTTTGGGGTAGGGGTAGAGGTGACGGATTACAGCTGCGGCCCCACTGTAACCAGATATGAGCTGACCCCTGCTCAGGGTGTCAAAGTCAGCAGGATCACCGCTCTTACAGATGATGTAAAGCTGAAACTGGCAGCTACCGATATCCGTATAGAGGCCCCGATCCCCGGCAAATCTGCAGTGGGTATCGAGGTGCCCAACAAAGAAAACAGTATGGTACTGTTGGGAGATCTGATCGGCAGCAGCACCTTTCAGAAGCATCCTTCCAAGCTGGCATTTGCTGTAGGAAAGGACATTGGGGGTAAGGTCATTGTCTTTGACATTGCAAGGATGCCCCACCTGCTCATTGCCGGTGCAACAGGCTCCGGTAAGTCTGTCTGTATCAACACCTTGATCATGAGTATCCTTTACAAAGCCACGCCGGAAGAAGTCAAGCTGATCATGATCGACCCCAAGGTAGTAGAGCTGAGCGTATACAACGGCATCCCACATCTGGCAAAGCCTGTGGTGACAGATGCCAGAAAAGCGTCCAGCGTATTAAACTGGGCAGTGGCAGAAATGACCAGACGCTACCACAAATTTGCAGAAACCAATACAAGAGACATTGCAGGCTACAACAGCCATGTAGCAGCAGATGAAGCGCTGTCAGAGGAAGAAAAGAAAGCTGCCCGTCTGCCGCAGATGGTGATTATCGTAGACGAGCTGGCAGACTTAATGATGGTAGCCCCCGGAGAGGTAGAGGATGCCATCTGCCGTCTGGCACAGATGGCCAGAGCTGCAGGCATCCACCTGGTACTGGCTACCCAGCGGCCAAGCGTCAATGTCATTACCGGTCTGATCAAGGCCAATGTACCATCCCGCATTGCTTTCTCTGTATCCTCCGGAGTAGACTCCCGAACCATCATTGATATGAATGGTGCAGAAAAGCTCTTAGGCAAGGGCGATATGTTATTTTATCCATTTGGCTACAACAAGCCTGTCCGTGTGCAGGGTGCTTTTGTCTCTGACCAGGAGGTATCAGCAGTGGTAGAAAGCATGACCAAGGCCAATGATTCCTATGTGCCGGCAGTGGAATACGACGATTCCTTTGAGGAGGAAGAAGCAGAGGAAGGCTCTGGAACCATAGAAGTAGACGAATACTTTGCCAAAGCCGGTCTGTTCCTCATTGAAAAAGAAAAAGGCTCCATCGGCATGCTCCAGCGTATGTTCCGCATTGGCTTTAACCGTGCAGCACGTATTATGGATCAATTGGCAGAATATGGAGTGGTAGGAGAAGAAGACGGCACCAAACCAAGACAGATCTTAATGACTCAGGCAGAGTTTGAAGCATTTTTGTCGGAAAACGGACTTTCCTGATCAGCCATGCACACAGTTGTGTGGGTGACAGACACCTCAAAAGGAGCCCTGTGCGTTTGACTGCACAGGGCTCCTTTTGTATGAAAAATACAGCTCTTATTTATAGATGATTTTCCGAATGGTTTCTTCGGAAAGGTGATATTCCTCTGCCAGGCGCTTGATGTCCTGATGTTCCTGATAATATTTGGAACGGATTTCCGAATTTCGCTGTTCATAGAAATTCCTGGCGCCGGTAGACCCGCCCCAGGGCTTTCGGGCAGTCTCCGAAGGAATATAGAGGGTCTCACCGGAAGCATACTTCTGAATTTCTTTTAGCAGGTCATCCGGAAGTATATCAGCAGCATTTCGATATTTCAATTTAATGAGCCTCCAAAAATTCTTCTACGTTAGCGTATTGATTCAACTTGATATTTCTGCCTAGAAGCTGGTTTAAAATATAGGTTTCCAGCTCCATAGCACGTGCGGAAAGCCTAGTCAGATCCCCATAGTCATATGCACTGATCAGATCCAGCTCACCCAGATGGAACTCAGCACCTACAACATTTAACTCACTTTGCAGGTAAACAGCATCTGAAAAAGCATTTTGGTAATCACCTGTCTTGCTGTAATAATAGATCCGCTGCCAGCAAAGAGAAAGCTCCTGGTACCAATCTGCAAGAGCATGAAAATCTGCAGAGGCAGCGTTTCCCTGCTTCTGGCTTTTGTAGGCTGCAAGGAATGTTCTGGTGGTTTTGATCAACAGATAGGACAAATGCTTCAGTTCATCCGGGCTGTCAGTGCGAATGATGGCTTCCTCATAGGTGATGAGATTCTCAGGCAGCTGCTTCATGGCTGCAAGCTGCTTGCAGATGTCTGTTTGTGAGAGATAAGTGCCATTCAGATAGCTGACAGCATGATTAAGATGATCCATGATCAACCCGGCGCCCAAACGGATCTGGTATGGTTTTTCCTCAAACATCAGTGTTTTATAGATCTGCATTGCCACATCCAGCTCCTCTAATCCACGCAGGTAGGTCATGTCCGGGTCGTTTAGATTGGCATACATCCTTGCACGAAGCGCCTCGTAACGCTTTAGGACCTCTTCATTCCGGGCATAAAGAACCTCAGAATTCCCCAGGACAAATACCTGTCCTTCCTCAAGGTCAGCATTTCTCTGCATCCGTTCCCAGGAACGGGGATACAGATCGCGCCCGATCCCGTCAATGATAAACGTCTCTGCCAACTCATAAGCTCTATCAGTTGCCGGAATATAAAAGTCAAATTCCTCTCCATGGTCATCTCCGTTGACCGAGTGTCCTTTCACCGCAAGCAGAAGATCCACATCCTCCGCATACTCTGTTTTGATTTTATTGATTACCCAATCTTGTAATTTTTTTGAAGTTTCATTCATCACTTAGGACTCCTTTCCTGATTGCCAAAGGTACCTTGTATGCCTATTATAAAAAGCATTTTTTGAAAAATCCAGGGAAAGAATTTGTCAGAACCATTTGTTCCCATCAGAAAATATTGTAAACAAGCCTCAATCCCGATCTCCCTCAAAAAGAAAATCTGGGAAAAACAGAGAAAAACACTTTTTATACAGAAATCCGCTTTCCTTTACTCCAAAAAAAATGTATACTATCCTTGATACAAAATCTGTTCAATTGTAAAACATTTGAAAATACAATACCAGCTTTCAGAAGTCTCTGTATCCGGGTGCCCTGTGTGCTGATTGTTTCTAAGCAGGACTCTTGAAAACACCGGTACTTAGATGGCAGGCAGAGGCTTGCTTACGAATGCATACCTGCTGCTTCTGCCTGCTATCTTAGCACCGCTGCGTTTTCACCGAAGCGAGAGAGTGTCCTGCGTGAAACAATCAGCACACAGGGCATCCGGATACAGAGACTTCTGAAAGCGTCCGTGTAGAAGCAGCACAATTGTCCAGAAAAATACACTGAAAGGATATGGATATTTGATGAAGACTGATATTGAAATTGCACAGGATGCCCAGATGATGCACATTCGTGACGTAGTAAAACCTTTTGGAATTGAAGAAGATGATTTGGAACTGTATGGCAAGTATAAGGCCAAGACCGCAGATTCCCTCTGGCAGAAGGTAAAGGACAATCCTGACGGCAAATTAGTACTGGTAACTGCCATCAATCCAACCCCTGCAGGCGAAGGCAAGACAACCATCAGCATTGGTCTGGCACAGGCATTAAATAAACTTGGCAAAAAGACCATGGTAGCATTAAGAGAGCCTTCCTTAGGACCATGCTTTGGGATCAAAGGCGGTGCAGCAGGCGGCGGTTATGCACAGGTAGTGCCAATGGAGGATCTGAACCTGCATTTTACAGGAGATTTTCATGCCATTACATCAGCAAACAACCTGTTAGCAGCGTTACTGGATAACCATATCCAGCAGGGCAATGAATTAGGGATTGACACCAGACAGGTGACATGGAAGCGTTGCCTGGACATGAATGACCGTGTACTGCGTAATGTAGTAGTAGGACTTGGGGCTAAGGCAGACGGTGTAGTAAGAGAAGACCACTTTGTCATTACGGTAGCATCTGAGATCATGGCCATTCTCTGCTTAAGCAACGACATGGCCGATTTAAAAGAGCGCCTTGGCAACATCATTGTAGCATATAACTATGCCGGCGAACCTGTTACTGCAAAGGATTTAAAGGCAGTAGGTGCAATGGCGGCACTGTTAAAGGATGCCATCAAGCCAAACATCATCCAGACCTTAGAGCATACACCTGCCATCGTACATGGAGGTCCATTTGCCAACATTGCACATGGATGTAACTCTGTACAGGCGACCCGCATGGCATTAAAGCTGTCTGACATTGCCATTACAGAAGCTGGTTTTGGTGCAGACTTAGGTGCAGAGAAGTTTTTAGATATCAAATGCCGTAAGTCCGGCTTAAAGCCAGATGCAGTAGTGTTGGTTGCAACCGTAAAGGCATTAAAATACAATGGCGGTGTGCCAAAGAATGAATTAGGCAAGGAAAATTTAGAGGCACTGGCAAAGGGTATCGTCAACTTGGAAAAGCACATTGAAAATGTACAGAAGTTTGGCGTACCTGTAGTGGTAACCTTAAACTCCTTTGTGACCGATACAGAAGCAGAGTATGCATATATCCGTAACTTCTGCGAAGAAAGAGGCTGTGAATTTGCTCTGGCAGAGGTATGGGCAAAGGGCGGCGAGGGCGGTCTTGCCCTGGCAGAAAAGGTGGTTCAGACATTAGAGACCAAGGAGAGCCACTATCATCCCCTGTATGAGTTAGACATGCCGTTAAAGGACAAGATCACAACCGTAGCAAAAGAGATCTATGGTGCAGACGGTGTGGATTTCCTTCCCGCAGCATCCAAAATGCTGGCACGTTTGGAAGAACTGGGCTTTGGCGATCTGCCGGTGTGTATGGCAAAGAACCAGTATTCCTTATCTGATGACCAGACCAAGCTTGGACGCCCAACAGGCTTCCGTATCACTGTGAGAGATGTGTATGTAAGCGCAGGCGCAGGTTTCGTAGTAGTCCTGACCGGCAATGTCATGACCATGCCAGGACTGGGCAAGACACCAGCGGCTTATGGCATTGATGTCAATGAAGAAGGAAAGATTACAGGTCTGTTCTAATTAAAAGATAGTTAAAAGATAGAAAGAAAATCAATGGAGGCAGTGGCAAATGTCCACTGCCTTTTTGCGGAAAAATGGCATGCCTGAAAGGTTTGATACATTTAGGACAACAACTGCTGCATATAGTGAAATAAGAACAGACTGGCGGTTTGTCCATGATTTTAGCACAAATACTGGAAAACATCTCATACAGTGTATTGCAGGGTTCCCTGCAGCAGCAAGTTACAGGTATTACAGAATATTCGGGGGATATAAAGCCAGGCATGGTATACTGCTGCATCAGAGGCAGACATGCTGACGGGCATCACCTGGCAGAAGAAGCGGCAGAGAAGGGAGCAACAGCTCTCATTGTAGAACGCCCGGTTGTCCTGAAAAATCCACAGACGGCTGTGATACTGGTATCGGACACCAGAAGAGTCACTGGGCAGCTATCAGCAGCATTTTATGGACATCCGGCCAATCACCTGCTGACCATTGGCATTACCGGTACCAAAGGGAAAACCACCCTTTCCTATATGATACAGTCCATTTTACAGCAGGCAGACATCCCCTGCGGCATTATCGGTACCAATGGCTATGGCATGGGCAGAACAGAAATGCAGCCGATCTATCACACCACCCCAACTGCCTGCCAGCTGCAAAAGCTTCTGGCAGATATGGTGAGAGCAGGCTGTCAAGCAGCGGTATTAGAGGTTTCCTCCATAGGTTTGAAGGAAAAACGATGCAGCGGCATGGTGTTTGATTATGGAATCTTTACCAATTTTGCTCCAGACCATATCGGAGGTGCAGAACACCGCTCTTTAGAGGAATACCTGCACTGGAAGATTCAGCTCTTTTCCCAGAGCAGAGTTGGCATTGTCAATTTAGAAGAACCTGTCACAGCAGAAGTCATAAAACGAGGAAAAGCCCAGGAGTGGATCGGATACACCCTGGACACTGACAGCGTCCTTCAGCACGTATATGAAGAAAAAAATAAGAAAGACATACAGCATCAGATTCCAAAGTATCTCCAACTGCTGTCCAGGCAATACCAGGGGGCCAGCCTGAAAACCTGGACAGAACACAATGCCCTTGGTATGACCTTCCAGGCCATTTTACCTGCACAACCTCACGCTATAGAAATCAAACTCCCCATGCCTGGACACTACAATGCTTCCAATGCCCTTGCTGCCGCTGCCTGCTGCATGGAAGCGGGATGCTGCATCCAGTCCATCCAGAAAGCCCTGTTCACAATACGGGTTCCTGGACGCACCGAAGTCATTGGCATCTATCATGGCGCCCAGATCATGGTAGATTATGCACACAATGCCTCCGGCCTTGAAAAACTGCTCCAGTCTCTGCGCACCTACCACCCATCCCGCATTCTTTGCGTCTTTGGCTGCGGCGGCAATCGTTCCAAGCTGCGTCGTACTGAAATGGGTGATGTGGGCAGCCGTCTGGCAGACATACTCATCCTCACAGAAGACAATTCCAGAGAAGAATCCCCAGAAGCCATTATTCAGGATATCGTGCAGGGAATCCACACCCCCATCCCCTATTACATCATCCCAGACCGCAAAACCGCCATCGCCCACGCCCTAAACCTGTCAGAACCCGGCGATTTTGTCATCATAGCCGGAAAAGGACATGAAAACTATCAGGAAAAAAACGGTGTGCGCCATCCATTTTCAGACAAGGCAGTGATCGAAGAACTTCTGGCTATGTCACCATCATAAAAGTATCATTGGACGAAACTGCAGAGGGATGCTATAATAAAAAAGATAACCTGCCAAAAACAGGGAAGAACATCATTGTAATCAAAACTTGATAAGCAAAATAGTAAATATATTCAGTATCAGCATTGAAATGTATCACCATAAGGCTGGGAATTGCGCTGGGGCTTGGCAGTGGGCTGGGAGGACAGGAGATTGTTTTTTAAGCAGGGCTCTTGAAAACGCCGGTCCTTAGGTGTGAAATTCAGGAAAGCTGTAACAGGCAGCGGAAGCTTGCTTACAGATGCCTGTTACGGCTTTCCTGAATCTCACACCTTAGTGCCGCTGGGTTTTCACCGAAGCGGGAGCGTGCCCTGCGTAAAACAATCTCCTGTCCTCCCAGCCCACAGCCAAGCCCCAGCGCAATTCCCAGCCCCATAGGGATACATTTCAATGCGTCCGTAAATCAATCAGGAGGACATACCATGTTAAATGTGACAGTAGGAGATATTGTAGAGGCAACAGGAGGCCGTCTTTTATGCGGCGATCCGGCTCAGAAAATTGAACATATCAGCATTGATTCCAGAAGCAGCCAGGGCAATGACATTTTTATTCCTATCATTGGGGAAAAGGTAGATGCCCATCGTTTCATTGCGCAGGCATTGGAGGTGGGCTGTGTGGCAACCGTCACCAGTGAGCATGATCAGGCAGAGGGCGACCATGCCTGGATTCAGGTAAAAGACACTGTAGAGGCGCTCCATGCCATCGGCAGACTGTGCCGCAGCCGTGTCACCATACCGGCAGTAGGTGTGACCGGCAGCGTAGGCAAGACCACCACCAGAGAAATGATCGCCACAGCCCTGTCTGCAGGCAAAAAAGTATTCCGTACCAGTAAAAATTATAACAGCCGCATTGGTCTGCCTATTACCCTTTCTGAAATGAGCAACGAGGAAGATGTGGCAGTGCTGGAGCTTGGCATGAATGTACCGGGAGAGCTTGGCACCATCAGCCGTCTGGCACAGATCTCCATGGCAGTGGTCACCAATATCGGCGTGGCACACATGGAATTTTACGGCAGCAGAGAAAAGCTTTGTGAAGAAAAGCTGACCATTACCACCGGTTTAAAGGAAGGTGGACTGGTATTTTTAAATGGAGACGACCCGCTGCTGATGCAGTACCGTCATACCGTCAACTTCCCGGTGATCACCTATGGTACAGGAGACCATTGTGACTATCGTGCTACAGATATCCATATGGAAGACGGTCATTACTGCTTTACCCTCCAGTACCATGGCAAGAGCCTTCCTGTAAAACTGTCTGTACTGGGCATCCACAACATCGGCAATGCCTGCGGCGCACTGGCTGTAGCAGACCAGTGGGGCGTAGATGTAGAAGCAGCTGCAGCTGCCCTGTATACCTTTACCGGCTTTGCAAACCGTCTCCAGCGTTTTGAAAAAGACGGACTGCTGGTCATTGACGATACCTACAATGCAAGCCCTGATTCCATGAAAGCAGGTCTGGACGTACTGGCAGGCATGAACAATACAGGCCGCAAAATCGCAGTCCTGGGCGACATGTTTGAGCTTGGCAAGGATTCAGCAGAATATCACTATCAGGTAGGCGTCCATGGTGCCAAGCTGCAGATAGACGAAATGGTACTGGTAGGAGACTTTGCAAAAGAGATCGGCAGAGCCATGAAAGACAACGGCACAAACTGCCCCATCCAGCATTATGCCACAAGAGCAGAAGCTGCCGCCTATTTAAAAAACACCGCAGTACCAGGAGACGTAGTCTACATCAAAGCCTCCAACGGCATGAAACTGAAAGAGATCACAGCAGCACTGATGGAAGCATAATAAAAAGATCATGTAACAGAAGAAAAGCGTCCGTTTATATATTTCGCACAAACTGCAGAAAGGAGGAAAAGGATGCAGTATGCCAATGTAATTGTGGATATTTCTATAGGGCAGCTGGACCGCTGCTTTCAATACCGGATCCCCCCTTCTCTGCAGGAGCAGATACACATAGGCGTGCCTGTATATGTCCCATTTGGCAAGGGCAACCGCAAGACCAGAGGGTATGTAGTAGGGCTTTCTGACACCTTAGCATATGAAGGGGGAGCGATCAAAGACATCGCAGAGGTCATACAGGGAGAACTGGCAGTGGAAGACCAGTTGGTAGAGCTGGCAGTATGGATGCGCAGCCGTTACGGTGCCACCCTAAACCAGTGTCTGAAAACAGTCATGCCGGTCAAGGACAAAGTGCGTGCAGTCAAAAAGCACCGCTACTGTCTCAGTCAGGACAGGGAGCTGGTACAAAAGGTTCTGGAAGAAGCCAGACGCAGGAAAAATTACCATGCCAGAGTCCAGGTGCTGGAAGCATTTCTTAGGGCAGAGGCTCAGTCCGGGCAGGCTTCCTTTCCAGAGTCCTATCTGCTGCAGGAGTTACAGGTAACCCGCAGCACCATTCAGTCTCTGGTGGCATGCGGTGTCTTGCAGGAGGATACGGATATTGCATACCGCAATCCATCTGTACTGCAGGGACAGCAGCAGAAGCCTTTGACCTTGAATACCCAGCAGAAGCTGGTAGTGGATGATATCTGCCAGCGAAATGACAGGCAGGTAAGCCTGATTCACGGCATCACCGGCAGCGGCAAGACCGAAGTATATATGGAACTCATTGCCCATGTCCTGTCTCAGGGCAGGCAGGCCATTGTGCTGATCCCGGAAATCGCACTGACCTATCAGACCGTCATGCGTTTTTACCGCAGGTTTGGAGACAAGGTGGCAACCATCAATTCCAGACTGTCAGACGGAGAACGGTATGACCAGTTTCAAAAGGCACGAAAGGGACTGGCTCAGGTCATGATCGGCCCCCGCTCTGCATTGTTTACCCCTTTCCCCAATCTGGGATTGATCGTCATAGATGAGGAGCATGAAAGCGCCTATAAAAGTGAGATCATGCCCCGGTATCATGCCAGAGAAGTAGCCATCCAGCGAGCCAGGATGGCAGGCGCCAAGGTGGTGCTTGGGTCTGCAACTCCTTCTATGGAATCCTATTACCGGGCACTGACAGGAGAATATACCTTATACCGTCTGACCCGGAGAGCCAGTGCCAACAGTATGCTGGCCAAGACCCATATCATAGATCTGCGAAAGGAATTGGAGGACGGCAACCGCTCCATTTTCAGCAGAAAACTGCGGGAGCTGATGGAGGACAGGCTTGCCAGAAAAGAGCAGATCCTTCTGTTTTTAAACCGCAGAGGCTATGCCAGCGTGGTATCCTGCCGCTCCTGCGGCAACCCCCTTAGATGCCCCCATTGTGATGTGGCATTGACTGCTCATGTGGGATGGCGGTTAAACTGCCACTACTGCGGCTACTCCACCCCCATGCCAAAGCTTTGTCCTGCCTGCGGCTCCCCATATATATCCTCCTTTGGACTGGGGACAGAAAAGGTACAGCTGATGGTGGAAAAGCAGTTTCCGGGGGTGCGTACGCTGCGGATGGATATGGATACCACCTCCAGAAAGGAAGGCCATCAGGAGATCTTGTCCAGGTTTGCTGCCGGAGAGGCAGACATTTTGATTGGTACCCAGATGATCGTAAAAGGACATGATTTTCCAAATGTAACCCTAATGGGGATCCTTGCAGCAGACATGTCTCTGTATGCAGCGCATTACACTGCTTCAGAAAAAACCTTCCAGCTTCTGACCCAGGCAGCAGGCCGTGCAGGCCGTGGCAGTAAGGCAGGGGATGTGGTCATTCAGACCTACAGCCCGGAGCATTACAGTATTGTCAGTGCTGCTGCCCAGGATTACGAGGCATTTTTTGGAGAGGAGATCCGCTTCCGCAGGCTCATGCAGTATCCCCCGGCAGTGGCCATGATGATGGTACTGGTGACCTCCCCAGAGGAAGCACTGGCAGAGGAGGCCATTAAAACGTACTGCCGTCTGGTACAGGATGTGTGGCCGGATACCCAGATCATAGGCCCTTCCCCGGCTCCGGTATCCAAAATTAAGGATATTTATAGAAAATTAATGTATATAAAATGGGAACAATATGATATATTACTGGATGTAAAAACACGCATAGAAGCACTGCATCAGGAACTGTATCAGGACAAGGTGCAGCTGTTGTTTGATTTGTGTGAATAAAAAGTATAAAATAATCCCGAAGGGATCATGAAAACTGCCGGCAGCGGGATCTGGACTTCCTGCAGCAGATAGGCAGGTACCCTTCGGACTGGAGGATTGTATGGCAATTAGAAAAGTACGCGAGATGGGTGATGAATGTTTGAGAAAGGTCTGCAAGGTGGTACCGGAAGTAAACCTGCGCACCAAGATTTTGATCAAGGATATGTTTGATACCATGTATGATGCCAATGGCGTAGGACTGGCGGCGCCACAGGTAGGTATTTTAAAACGGATCGTAGTCATTGACTGCGGAGATGCACCTTATGTATTGATCAACCCGGAAATTTTAGAACGTTCCGGTGAGCAGACCGGTTATGAAGGCTGTTTAAGCATTCCAGGGAAAAGCGGAATGGTGACCAGACCACAGTATGTAAAAGTAAAGGCATTAAACCAGCGTGGCGAAGAATACATTCTGGAAGGAGAAGACCTGCTTGCAAGAGCAATCTGCCATGAGTGCGACCACCTGGAGGGAATTCTGTATGCAGATCTGGCAGAGGGCGGCCTGGTCAATAACGAGGACTTAGAAGAAGCAGAGTAAATCAGCAGGTAACAGCAAGGCCATGTTCAGAAATGGATGTGAGCAGTATCTGTAAGATATTTTGCAATTAGTCAATAAAAAGAGTAAAGAGGTGACCACATGAGAATGATATATATGGGAACACCGGATTTTGCAGTGCCGGTTCTGGAAAGCCTGCTCAACAGCAGACATGAGGTGGTGGCAGTTGTGACCCAGCCGGACAAGCCCAAGGGCAGAGGCAAGGCCATGCAGTTTCCACCGGTAAAGGAAAAAGCATTGGAATATGACCTGCCGGTATATCAGCCGGTAAAAGTAAGAGATGAGGCATTCATCAAGGTTCTGGAAGAATATGCCCCGGACTGCATCGTAGTAACAGCCTTCGGCCAGATTCTCCCCAAAGCCATTCTGGAACTGCCTAAATATGGCTGTGTCAATGTCCATGCCTCTCTGCTTCCAGCCTATAGAGGTGCTGCCCCCATCCAATGGGCCATCATCAACGGAGAAGAAAAGACAGGCATCACTACCATGCTGCTGGGTGCGGGACCGGTGGATTCAGGTGATATGCTGTTAAAAGCAGAGGTAACCATAACACCTGAGGAAACAGGGGAAAGTCTTTTTGATAAGTTAGCGGTAACAGGAGGTCCGTTGCTGTTAGAAACATTAGAAGGTCTGGAAGCAGGCACCATCGTGCCTCAAAAACAGGACGATACCCTGTCCAGCTATGCTCCCATGCTGAAAAAAGACATAGGCTCCATCCACTGGAACAAGCCGGCCATAGAAATCGAACGGCTCATCCGGGGATTAAACCCATGGCCAAGCGCATACACAAAGCTGTCCGGCAAAACCCTAAAAATCTGGCGGGCAGAAGTCCTTCCAGACAACAGCTCCTGTCAGCCGGGACAAATCGTATCCACAGACAACGGCAAACTCCTGGTACAGACTGGAGACGGCCAGCTCTCTCTGCAGGAAGTACAGTTAGAAGGCAAAAAGAGGATGCCTGTAGATGCATTCCTTAGAGGAAATGCTGTGGAAGCAGGAACAGTACTCTGATTCGGGATTGAAAAATATAATGAAAGCATGCAAGGAAAGATCGCTCTAATGTGAGAAATAAAGTACTTTGCAATTATAAAATGATACTGTACACAATTATGAAATATCAGTTACAGCTATAAAACAATCCCCAGGTACCCACTGCCTGATGCCATCCAGATGCAGACACTTCTGAAAGTGCCCCTATATAGAAAGGAGAACCTATGGATTTTTGGTATTGGATGTTGATAATTGCTACAATTTTATCTATTGCAGCATCTGCAAAAGTAAATTCCACTTTTAAGAAGTATGCCCAGGTACGCAGCCGAAGCAGCATGACCGGTGCCCAGGCTGCACAACGCCTTTTGTAGGCCAACGGCATTTATGATGTAAGCATTGAACATATATCCGGCAGTCTCACAGACCATTATGACCCGTCTGCCAAAGTACTGCGTCTCTCTGACAGTGTATATGGAAGTACATCAGTAGCCGCTGTAGCTGTAGCAGCCCATGAGTGCGGACATGCAGTACAGCACCATGTAGGCTATGCACCCCTGTCCATCCGCAGTAAATTAGTGCCTGTTGTCAATTTTAGCGCAAAAATCAGCTGGCCTCTCATTTTAATCGGCCTGTTGATTGGAGGATCCGGCAGTACATTGCTGATCGAAATAGGCATTATTCTGTTTTCTGCATCCGTATTGTTTCAGATCGTAACTCTGCCAGTAGAATTCAATGCATCTTCCAGAGCATTAAGCTTTCTGGAATCCAATGGGATCTTGACAGAAGAAGAGCATAACCCTGCCCGTAAAGTGTTGTCTGCAGCCGCCATGACTTATGTGGCAGCGGCGGCAGTCAGCATTATCCAGCTGCTGCGTCTGGTAGCAATATTAAACAGAAGAAGAGACTAACAAAAAGAAAGGCTGCAGATCAATATGTGCAGGAGTCCTGCAGCCGCCATAGTAAAAAGAGAGTACCGAAGGATTCTATCAGATATGTAAGGATCCTTCGGTGCTCTTTTTTGATTAATGACAGTTTCCACCACTAAAACCTATTTATCCTATTGACAAAGTAGGATAGATAAACTATAATACAACCATCCGAATGAACAGGAAGTGATAGGGAATTGCGAAACTGTATTCAACATCAGCTTTGGGAAGTATCTGTAAGAACATATTTTCTAAGCAGGACTCTTGAAAACGCCGGCACTTTAAATTTTGTGCCACAGGCGCAAAATTTATTAGTACCGCTGCGTTTTCACTGAAGCGAGAGCGAGTCAAACGTATCATAAATGATACGTCACGTGAAAATATTTTCTTACAGATACTTCTCAAAGCGTCCGGTAATGTGTTTCGCAATTGCCTAACAGGAAGTGATAGAGAAAGGAGAACACGATTATGAAAAAGTTTTATTCCCCAACCAGCAGAATGATGGAGATGTTCATGTGCACTGGCTGCATGTGTATGAATTTTTGTGCATATATTTTCCATATGTTCTCCATCTCAGAGAAAATCATTGTACCTCAAACATAATGATGCAGGTATCATATTACATTGCTTTGAACCGGGAGATTTTATGGAAGTCTCCCGGTTTCTTACATATTAAATGAAAAGGCAGGAAGGGTATGGAATATTTTTTTGAAAAACTGGTAAGAGAAAATTTCCGTTTTGGACGAATGTGAGGGTACATAAGCAGGCCAATTAGGATGGCAAGCAAAACAATTCAAATCCAAAAGAAGAAAGAAAAGCATTGAAATGAAAAGGAGTTTATGATGATGAAAAAAATAATTGCACGTATACTGATTACCGTTGTTACATTAACTGCTGCAGTATCCCTTGCCGGCTGCGGAGGCAAATCAGATCAGATTACCATTGCAGTCCCAAATGATACCACCAATGAAGCAAGAGCATTGCTTCTCCTGGAAGATCTGGGATACATTCAGTTAAAGGACCAGGCTGGAATTACGGCTACCATACTTGATATAGAAGAAAATCCTTACGATATTGTGTTGAAAGAAGTAGAAGCAGCCCAGATTCCTAATGTGCTGAAAGATGTTGACTATGCAGTGATCAATTCCAACTATGCCATTGAAGCAGACTTAAATCCTATCGAAGATGCTCTTGGTATCGAAAACTCTTCTTCTGCATACAGCAACATTCTTGCTGTCAAGGAAGGCAATGAAGATACGGATATCATCAAGGCCCTTGCAGCAGCTCTGGAAAGCCAGGAAGTAGCAGATTTTATTGCATCTGAATATAATGGTGCAGTAGTATCTGTAGTAGATCATCCAACAGATGGCTACGACGATTCTGTGGATTATGATGCCCTGGCAGGAAAAACAGTTACTGTTGCAGCGTCTCCTACGCCTCATGCAGAAATCCTTGCAGTGGTAAAGGAGATTTTGGCAAAGAAGGATATTACCCTTGAAATCAAAGAGTTTACAGATTATGTTCAGCCAAACAATGTGGTAGAAAGCGGAGAAATTGATGCCAACTACTTCCAGCATACCCCTTATCTGGATGATTTCAATGAGGAAAACGGTACGCATATTGTTTCTGTTGCTGCAATTCATGTTGAGCCAATTGGCATCTATGGAGGAAGGCAGACAACGCTTGACGCAATCAAAGAATAAACACAGTCATTTCCCACAGAATACTTCTGCATCAGGGGAATTGCCGGAGGCCATTATGATAGAAATAAAAAATGTATCAAAAACCTTCCATACAGCCGAGGGTTTGGTAAAAGCACTGAAAAATGTATCCATATCTATTCCAGATGGAGATATTTTTGGAGTGATCGGTATGAGCGGTGCAGGAAAAAGTACCCTTGTACGATGTATCAATATGCTGGAAAGACCAGATGAGGGTACCGTTGAAATAGACGGCTGTGATTTAGGGAAACTTTCGGATGCTGCCCTTAGAGGCATCAGACGGGAAATTACAATGATATTTCAGGGATTTCATCTTCTGATGCAGAGAACCTGCCTAAAGAATGTATGCTTTCCCTTGGAATTAGCAGGTGCAGGTAAGTCAGAGGCAAGAAAGAGAGCTATGGAACTGCTGGAGATGGTAGGACTGGGAGATAAAGCAAATGCATATCCTGCCCAGTTGTCCGGAGGGCAGCAGCAGAGGGTTGCCATTGCAAGAGCGCTTGCTACAAATCCAAAGGTGCTTCTTTGTGATGAAGCAACCAGTGCTCTTGACCCCACTACCACAAATGCCATATTAGAACTCATACACAGCATCAATGAAAAACTGGGTATCACAGTGATCATCATCACACATCAGATGAGCGTTGTGGAGGGTATTTGTAAGCATGTGGCGATTTTGGATGGAGGGGAAGTTGCAGAACAGGGAGAGGTAGCAGAAGTATTCTCCCATCCTAAGTCTGGGGCTGCACGCAGACTGGTCTTTCCGGAAGAAAGCTCCGATTGTCTGATGGCAGGGAGATCTGGAGAGCGGTTGATACGGGTAATTTTCAATGGTGCTTTGGCTACAGGTACACCTCTCATTGCAAGAATGGCTCTTCAAAAAGGAATAGAGGCCAATATTGCTTATGCCTCTACGAAAAGCATTGGGGGAAAAGCATATGGTTCTATGCTTCTTGGAATTACAGGGGATGACAAGGATATCCATACAGCCATAGCTTATCTGACCGAAACACCGGATGTGATAGCAGAGGAGGTGTCAGTCCATGTTTAACAATATTTTTTCACCGGAAACTTTGAACGAAGCATGGGAAATCATTCACACACAATTTCCTCTTGCAATCTGGGAAACGGTGTATGTTACAGTACTTGCAACAGGGATTTCCATTTTAATTGGACTGCCCCTTGGTGTCTTGATGGTGGCAGGAGAAAAGGGAGGTGTACTGCCGCTTCCAGCATGGCTGATGCACATACTGAACAGTATGATCAATCTCCTTCGCTCTGTTCCCTTTTTGATTCTCATGATTTTGGTATTTCCCCTGACCAGGCTGATCGTAGGAACTGTAGTAGGAACAGCAGCTTCCATTGTCCCTCTTGTGATTGCAGCCTTTCCTTTTGTAGCAAGGCTTGCAGAAAGCAGTCTGCGTGAGGTAAATCCAAATGTCATTGAAATGGCACAAAGCATGGGAGCATCTCCTGTACAGATCATTGTAAAGGTTATGATACCAGAAAGCATGCCATCACTGATCTCCAATGGAGCCATTGCCATTACCACCATCCTTGGTTACTCTGCAATGAGCGGTATCATCGGCGGCGGGGGACTTGGTAAAATTGCAATCAATTATGGTTATTATCGATACAAATACGTAATCATGCTGGCAGCCGTTATTTTACTGGTTCTGCTGGTGCAGGTCTTTCAAAGTATAGGTACCCGTCTGGCAGCCAGAACAGATAAACGGTTAAGGAAAAAAGCGTAACTGAGTGGGGATGAACAGATACAAAAAATCCATTAGACAGTTACTTCCCAAAGGGGACATTGCATACAGTTTTATAATTACTTAAAAACGATACCGGCCAGGAGGTGAGGGAGTGCATGCAGTTGAATTTTGATTTTATGATGGAGTATTTGCCCTGGTATATAGATGCGGCGGTACTGACTGTAAGAATTGCTTTCTGGGGAATTTTGTTTTCCCTGATCGTAGGAATCCTATGCTCTGTGGTTCAGTATTACCGGATTCCGGCAGTACACAAAATCGTTTCTGTATATATTGAGCTTAGCCGGAATACACCCCTCATCATACAGCTTTTCTTCCTGTATTTTGGACTTCCCAAAGCCGGCATAGTGCTCAGTGCAGAAACCTGTGCAGTGATCGGCCTTGCCTTTCTTGGAGGCAGTTACATGTCGGAGTGCATACGAAGCGGTCTGGAATCAATTGACAAAACACAGATCGAATCAGCTGCCAGTCTTGGAATGGGAAGGGTGCTTACTATGAAAGAAGTGATTTTTCCACAGGCACTTGCCATATCAGTTCCTGGAGTATGCGCCAATGTCATTTTCCTGATAAAAGAAACTTCAGTTGTCAGCGGAATTGCTCTTGCAGATTTGATGTATGTAACAAAAGATCTGATTGGTTTGTATTATGAAACGGATGAAGCGCTGCTTATGCTGGTGGTATCCTACTTGATCATTCTGCTTCCCATTTCAATAGCAGCATCCATTTTGGAAAGGAGACTGAGATATGCAGGATTCGGGAATTAATGTACTTTTTATGGGAAAAAATTTCCTGCGGCTGTTAGAAGGCCTGTGGGTAACCCTTCGAATCAGTTTGATATCCGTGGCGTTGTCACTTCCTCTTGGCATACTGCTTGGGATGTTTATGACACTGAAAAATCCGGTTACAAGGGCCGTCAGCCGGGTGTATCTGGAAGCCATCCGCATGATGCCCCAGCTGGTACTGTTGTTTATTGCATATTTTGGTGTGACAAGAGCCTTTGGCTGGAATCTTTCCGCTGAGGTAAGTGCAGTTATGGTATTTACCTTATGGGGAACTGCGGAAATGGGAGATTTGGTGCGGGGGGCCCTGATCAGCATTCCAAAGCACCAATATGACAGTGCTGCTGCTCTTGGCATGACAAAGGTACAGACATTTATCTATGTGGTAGTACCCCAGACCATGCGCAGACTGATTCCACTGACCATCAATTTAACCACCCGTATGGTTAAGACCACAAGTCTGGTAGTACTGATTGGCATTACAGAGGTGCTCAAAGTTGGAAAACAGATCATTGATGCCAACCGTTTTGCATATCCTACTGCTGCACTTTGGGTATATGGAGTGATATTTTTACTGTATTTTCTTGCCTGCTGGCCAATTTCCATGCTGGCAAAGAAACTGGAAAAGCGTTGGAGGTGAAACGGGAAATGGAAGAAAATATTCAGCTTCAGGTGGCTGGCCTGGTAAAGCGCTTTGGTGGGGAAATCGTGCTAAATGGGATCAGCCTGGATGTGCATAAAGGGGAAGTGGTGGTGGTTTTAGGCCCATCCGGATGTGGAAAAAGTACACTGCTGCGGTGTATGAACGGCCTGGAACCTCTAAGTGCAGGAAAGATCCTTTTAGACGGAGAAGAAGTCACTTCCAATGGTAAAAAGATTGCCAGACTGCGGCAGAAAATCGGTATGGTTTTTCAGAGCTACGATCTATTTCCACATAAAAATATTATGGATAATATCACCCTGGCTCCTGTTAAAGTACAAAAACGGCCTAAGTGCGAAGTGGAGCAGCAGGCTGAGAAGCTTTTGAAACGGGTTGGTTTATGGGAAAAACGCAGGGCTTTTCCAAGAGAGCTTTCCGGCGGACAGAAACAGCGTGCGGCAATTGTCCGGTCACTCTGCATGAATCCGGAAATCATGCTCTTTGATGAAGTAACAGCAGCACTGGATCCGGAAATGGTCAGAGAGGTCCTTGACGTAATGTTAGAGCTTGCTGACCAGGGAATGACAATGGTCATTGTGACACATGAAATGCAGTTTGCCAGGGCAATTGCAGATCGAATTGTATTTCTGGACCATGGAAACATAATTGAGGAAGGGGATCCGGAACAGTTTTTCACTGATCCGGAAACTCAGAGGGCGAAGGATTTTCTGCAGACCTTTTCTTATGAAAAGCGCAGAGATCTGTTATGACTATTTGTGCCGCCAACGAATAGGCGGCGGAAGGGAGATTATGATGAAACATAAAAAACATTTATTCAAGACAATGACTGCTGCAATTACCGCACTGCTTTTGATGGGCAGTCTTGCAGGCTGCAAAACAGGATCCCACAGCAATGACAGCCAGTCAGAAAGCAATGCAGCGTCCTTCCGTATTCTGGATGAAATCAAGGAAAGCGGTAAAATTGTGATTGGTGTATTCAGCGACAAAGCGCCCTTTGGTTATGTGGATGAAAACGGCGCATATCAAGGCTATGATGTGTATTTTGCAGAGCGCATTGCCCAGGATCTGGGGGTAGAAGCAGAGTATGTCTCTACTGATCCTGCAAGCCGTGTGGAATATGTGGCAACAGGAAAGGTGGATCTCATCCTTGCCAACTTTACAGTGACACAGGAGCGGGCACAGCAGGTAGATTTCGCACTTCCGTATATGAAGGTAATGCTTGGTGTCGTGTCACCTGACAATAACCTGATCACTGATGTGGAGGATCTAAAGGGCAAAAATCTGATCGTAGTGAAGGGAACTACTGCAGAAACCTATTTCGAAAAGAATTATCCGGATATTCAGCTGCAGAAGTATGACGAGTATGCAGATGCATATAATGCACTTCTGGATGGACGTGGAGACGCATTTTCTACGGATAATACAGAGGTTCTTGCCTGGGCTCTTTCCAATCCTGGATTTACGGTAGGCATTGATGCTCTTGGCAATGCAGATACCATTGCACCGGCTGTACAGAAGGGGAATACCACCTTGCTTGACTGGCTCAACGGGGAAATTGAAACACTGGGCAAGGAAAACTTTTTCCATGCCGATTACGAAGCAACCCTGGCTCCTGTCTATGGAGAGGCAGCAGACCCGGATGCACTGGTCGTAGAGGGTGGAGTAGTAGAATAAATATGGAACAAAAAAAGGATGCCCCACAATGCCTTGGCCAAAAACAATCAGAGGGGTGTCCCACGTGAGGGATGTTTTTTTTATACACGACGGGCTCTCGCTTCGGTGAAAACGCAGCGGATTCTAAGATTTCCAATCACAAAATAACAGATACAGCAGCAAACAAACTTGCAACTGTATCTGTTATTTTGTGATTGGAAACCTAAGAACCGGCGTTTTCAAGAGTCCTGCTTAAAAACAATCATCCCTCACCAGGGACTACATCATTTTCAGCATACGCCGCATCATGGCAATCTTTTTCTTTTCAGCAGGAGAGAGCTGGGCGGAAAAGCAGTCAAGGAGCAGGTCTGTTTCATCATTTGTAAAGCTGATGCCGTTTTGGGAAGCCTTTTGATTGGCATTCATCAGCAGTGGAAGCGCTTCTTCCATAGATTTGCCCTGAAGCTGCTGCATAATTTCCATGAGAAATGCAAGCTTGGCAGGGGACATTTTGGAAAGGGCCGGATTAGAACCCATCTGATCGGATTGGGACATAAACACCTCGATATTTTGATTACAGCCGGGAACAGATTTTGTATCCCCGGCTGTTTCTGCATCAATTATATGTATGGAGAAAATGTCCATTGTATGACTAATTTTCTCTTTTTTGTTCCAAAATGGCATCTACCATATGCTGCTGCTCAGGAGACAGCATGCCTCTGAAGAAATCTGCAGGAGACTTTCTTTCTTCATGCTCCGGTTCAAACTCCTCTTTGGAAAAACCACCATCTGGTTCATTGTGCTGAAAGGACTGCATCATCTGCATTGCCTGAAACATTTGTTTATACTGGGAAAGCATCTGCATTTCTTCCTTAGTGCAGACCGATTCCAAAGCATGGAAAAGTGCTTTTTCTCCTGATTCCTCAGGAGCAGGCATGGCATCTAATACACCAGACTGCAAATCATCAATGGTGGACATCAGTTCCCGCAGCTGCTGCATTAAAATCAGAAAGGTCAGCAGATGCCGTTCTCTGGGAGCTACGTTTGGAAGCAGGGAACGCAGCAGCTGTACCAACTTTGAACCATTTAGAAAATCCATATGCAAGCCCTCCCTTCTGGTACAGATCTATTAGGTAATTGCGAAACACGTGACCGGACGCTTTGAGAAGTATCTGTCAGAAAATATTTTTATGCAACGTATCATTCATGATACGTTTGACCCGCTCTCGCTTCGGTGAAAACGCAATCTTTACTACTTTACTATATGCGTGAAGTGGACAAAATAATACCAGATGGGCAGGAGAAAAGACACGCGGATGTGTTCACAGACTGCCGGGGAAATTTGTATATTAATAACAGGAGGAAACTTTATAAAGAATATGGAAAAGGAGCAGCTGTATGCTGGTGGTAGATGGCAATCTGGTATACGAGCTGGATGTGGAGTGTGCCAGAAAAAAAAGTATAGATTTGTCAAAGATCCCTGCTTATGAGGTGAAGAACACTGCTTCTAAGCAGACAGGGCAAAGAAATGTGCAGGCAAAAAACGGCCAGGAAATGTTGGCAGAGCAGGATTCTCCCGCACCGCCAGAACATCTGACAGGGCAGGAGGATCAGTCAGAAGAAAAGATTCCTTTGACTGGGAAAACACATACAGAAAAGAAACAGGAGGAACTGGTGGAAAAATATACTGGCAAGGGTGTATGTGTGGCGGTATTGGATACAGGTGTATATCCTCATGGAGATTTTGCAAACAGGATCATTTATTTTGCAGATATGGTTCAGGGGAGAAACAGTCCCTATGACGATAACGGACACGGTACCCATGTAACCGGTATTTTGGGAGGGGACGGCAGACTGAGTAACGGCAGGTTTAAGGGAATCGCACCAGGGGTACAGCTGGTATGTATTAAGGTACTGGATGGAAAAGGGAGAGGCAGGCTTTCTTATATGTTAAAGGGGATCCGTTGGGTTTTACAAAACCAGAAGCGGTTTCAGATCCGTATCGTCAATATCTCGGTAGGTGCTCTTGCAAAAGACGAACAGGAAAACAGGCTGCTGATGGATGGGATATTACAGTTGTGGAATGCAGGCATGACAGTGTGTATTGCTGCAGGAAATGAAGGAACTTCTGCCATTACCACTCCGGGCATCAGTGCTGCAGCTATTACGGTAGGTGCCATGGATGACAGTGAAATGTGGGATGCAGCGGGCAGAAAGTACGAAAACTATTCCGGCAGAGGGCCTACCATGGACTGTATCTGTAAGCCGGAAATTGTTGCTCCGGGAACAGGGATTATTTCCACCAATTGTATGAGTAAACAAGGAAGCAAGCCTTACAGCGTGAAAAGCGGAACTTCCATGTCAGTTCCTTTTGTCAGCGGAGCAATTGCCTGCCTGTTGGAAAAATATCCGGAAATGACCAATACAGAAATCAAATTGCGGCTTAGGGAAAGGGCAAAGGATCTGGGACTGCCTAAGAACCACCAGGGCTGGGGCGGTCTGGATATAGAATCTCTTTTAAAATGAAAAGCAGGTTTCCTTCTTTGGTGCAGTGTCAAAAGAAGGAAACCTGTTTCTATTTTTCCAGGAGTATGCTATGATAGATACACAAAAGTGCCCAAAAAGGGTACTTTGATGTAGGAATCAGGGATAGGGGGTGCAGCAGTTGAGGGAAGATGAGTTTATTGAACTGGATTTTGGAGAGGATGAGCCAGAGTCTGAGGAGACATCAGGTTCAGACAAGCAAAGCAAACCCACAGAAAATGGCAGATTTTTTGTGTCCTATCCGTTTAAAAAGTCAGAAGAAAATGTACCTGCAGAAGAAGCATGGGATGCCCATATGGAAGAAAATGACATGGATACACAGTCAGACGGAGATGTGACTGAGGAAGGGATTCCGTTAGACGGGGATATGACTGAGGAAGGGATTCCGTTAGACGGGGATATGACTGAGGAAGGGATTCCATTAGACGGAGATGTGACTGAGGAAGGGATTCTATTAGACGGGGATATGACTGAGGAAGGGATTCCGTTAGACGGGGATATGACTGAGGAAGAGACTCTGGCAGAAGGGGATGTGGCAGAGGATAGGATTTGGTCAGAGGAAGATATGGAGCTGGAATCTTTTCCAGAAGGAGAGACAGAGGATATACAGGAGCCGGCTGATGAGGGCGGTACAGCTGGAGAAGTATCAGAAGATATGCCGGAAGATCCTGTTTCAGAGGAAGAACTCATAAATGAAGAGAGTTTCATAGATGGGATAACAGAAATGTCAGACCCGGAACAGATAGAAGATTTTTATGATGTGGTACGGGAGGTTCCCATGCCAGGCGCAGAAGATTTGCCGGAGCATGGCAACGGCGGTGTTTATGGCGCAGTGAATGAATTTTCTACAGAAGAAGGGTTGTCAGCGATCCCGAAGGATCTGGAAAAAATTGTATGGTATTTAACTCTGCCCTTTATCAGCGGAGTGCTGCTGATACCTGTGGTTGGCATCATTGCAGCAGGTGTCCTTCTTTATTATCGTTATAAAAAATATGGTCATGAGTCTCAGGTAAAAGATTTGACTACAGTATATATTTTACTGGTTGTATGTCTGCTGATTGGATTTCTGGCAGTTTATTGTCTTACACAGGCATTTCAGAGTGCAGGAAGCCATGTGAAAGAAACGGTATCCGGGCAGGCAGAGAGAGAAGCAGCAGAGTCTCTGGCCAGAAAAGAAGCAGAGGAAAGAGAACGGGAAGAACAGGAGGCATGGCTGCGTACCAGTGCTCAGGCTGATATAGGATTGGAGGAAATTCAAATATCAGGGAGTGAATCTGTACAGGAATCAGGAGAAGAACCTGATGGTACACTTGAAGCAGAGGCTTCCGGTGAAAATACAGAAAGTGCAGAAGAAACGGAAGGATTTTTAGACTCCTTTTTGAATAGTCTTACAGGTAATACAGAAGAGAAGGATCAGGAATATCTGGATCGTGTAGCAGCTGATATGCAGGAACTGTCCATTTCCGGAGACAGCTGTGCCCAGTATTCCCTGACTCGCCTTGCGTCTCCCCTGACATTATTTACAGCAGCATATGATGATTGTTTCTTTGGAGAGAGGCAGGCATTGATTTCTTTTATGTCTTCCTATCATGGAATACAGCTGGATAACCAGATCTTCTATCTGAAAACCAGTTTCCTGGATATGTTTAATGGTGTAGTACACTGGGAAGCAACCCTTGACAATACCATGTACCGCTATGTGGGAACTGTAGCAAATGGTGCTCCACAGGGCATGGGCGTGGTATTGGTTGCCAGCAGTGTCAATTCCAATACATATATTCCACTGTATGCAGGTACTTTTGTAAATGGTACTATGGAAGGCTATGGTATGGAATTTAAGGAAAACAGCGGATTTTTTGGGATTGTATATGAAGGATATTTTTCCGGAGGCAAATACTCGGGCCGGGGTACTGCTTATGAAATCCCTTCTTCTGTCAATTACCAGAACCGGCTGTCTATGCAGGATATGGCCGGAAATCAGTATACCTCTGAAGAAATCAGCTATATATTAAATGAATATTCTGCCCGTTATACCAATGCTATGAATGCTTACCAGAGTGAAGACACCTTGTATGCATATCTGGATGCTCCTATAGTGATACCGGTGATTACAGAGCGGGGACGGTATGAGAAAGGAAAATTAAACGGATATTGTATTTGCTATGGCAATTTTGGAATCAGGGAGTATGCTGGTATTTTGAAAAATGGGGTACGTTCTGGTGTTGGAATTTCTTATTATGATGATGGCAGTATGGCATATAATGGGGAATGGAAGAACAATAATTACCATGGTACAGGTACACTATATAATGCAGACGGAAGTGTCTGGTATGAAGGCGAGTTTGCCAACGGTGATATTAAGCCGGTAGAACAGTAAAATATTTGGAGGAAGAATGGGAAATCCCCAGGTAGCCATCTGTCCGGTATGCGGAGAAGTATCCATTTATGTTGCAGATGTATCTAAATTAAATCAGTCTGAAAAATAAATAAAGCGGTAGTGATAAAAAAGATATTTTGTAAGAAAGCAATGTATTTTCCTTTTTTCCTGAAAAATGGTTGAAAAACCTTGTGAAACAGGGTAAAATGAACAAAAAATTATTCTCAGGAAAGAGGAAAAAGTTTATGTCAACATTTCATTTACCTCAGGATTATAAGTCAGAGTTAAATCTCTACGAGACCCAGATTGCCATTAAGACTGTAAAGGACATTTTTCAGTCACTGCTTGCAGAGCGTTTACATCTGCTGCGTGTATCTGCACCGCTGTTTGTAACCTCTGAATCAGGTCTGAATGACAACTTAAACGGTGTGGAGCGTCCGGTATCTTTTGATATCAAGAGCCTGGACGGCAAGGAAGCTGAAATCGTACATTCTCTTGCAAAGTGGAAGCGTTATGCATTAAAGAAATACGGCTTTTCCGTTGGCGAAGGTCTGTATACAGATATGAATGCCATCCGTCGTGATGAAGATATGGATAATATTCATTCTGTGTATGTAGACCAGTGGGACTGGGAAATGATCATCAATAAAGAGGACCGAAATGTAGAGACATTTCAGGACACTGTCCGCACGATCTACAAGGTATTGCGCAAGACAGAAAAGTACATGGCCATTCGTTATGATTACATTGAGGAGATCCTTCCTCATGACATTTATTTCATTACCACAGCAGAGTTAGAGCAGATGTATCCTGACTGCACACCAAAGGAGCGTGAATACCGCATTGCTAAGGAAAAGGGCGCTGTCTGCCTGATGCAGATCGGTGATAAGCTGGCAAATGGTGAGCCTCACGACGGCAGAGCCCCAGACTATGATGACTGGGCGCTGAACGGTGATATTATCGTATATTATCCTGTACTGGACATTGCATTAGAGCTTTCCAGCATGGGTATCCGTGTAGACAAGGAATCTCTGGCTTCCCAGTTAGAAAAAGCAGGCTGCCCGGAAAGAGCAGAGCTGCCATTCCATAAGGCAGTTATGGAGGAAGAAGTACCATTTACCATCGGCGGTGGCATCGGACAGTCCCGTATCTGTATGTTCTTACTGCGTAAGGCACACATTGGTGAAGTACAGTGTTCCCTCTGGCCAGAGGATGTCATGAAAGAAGCAGAGGAAAATGGATTACAGCTGCTGTAATTTTCTGCAGTTCAAACAGATGGTATTGCATGTAGGACAGCGGTCTTACAGTGCATAACGGAAAGGTCTTCTATGAGTATGAAATCATAGGAGGCCTTTTGCAATAAGAAGAAATGCAGCGGAAGCAAAGGAGCGTATGATGAAACTGGTGTTTTTGATTGGGGATTTGGCGGTTGGTAAGATGACAGTGGGACAGGAGCTGATGAAGCTGACAGGGCTGAGGCTGTTTCACAATCACATGACCATAGAGACGGTCATAGAGATCTTTGGCTATTATGATGGTGCTGTGGTTGCCCGTCTGCGTGAGACGATTTTTGAGGAGTTTGCCAAAAGTGAGAATCAGGGCATGATCTTTACATTTGCCTGGGCCTTTGATCAACAGTCTGATTGGGACTATGTGCAGCATGTGACAGATCTGTTTGAGGCACAGGGAGCAGAGGTATATTATATAGAGCTGGTGGCATCACAGGAGATCCGTTTACAGAGAAATGTCACAGAAAACCGTTTGAAAAACAAACCCTCAAAAAGAGACCTGGAGTTTGCCAGAAATGATTTGCTCCGTACAGATGAGCAATGCCGGATGGTAAGCAACCCAGGTGAGATACCATATGAACATTATATAAAGATCGACAATTCTGAACTGGCCCCGGAAACAGCAGCCAAAATGATTCAGGAGCAGTTTGGACTGTAGTATACAAATGTGTGTATATCATTGGAAAAGCTTTTGGTTCTTTAAAGATTTTTTTGAAAAAGCACTTAAAAACTACTCAGATAACGTTACTGAATTTCATGACAATCATAGCAATGTAGACAAGTGATGCAAGATGGGGGTGATGACATGAATAAAAATAAATTCTTACTGATTTCGGCTATAGCAATCAATAATATTGGTGATATTATTTTTGACGTATTTATTGCCTGGGAATTAAGCTCTTCTACAGGCAAGTTTATGAATGCAGTCTATATCATTGGAACCTCTGTAGCATTTCGGGCGATTCTTTCATTTTTTATTGGTTCTATCGTTGATAAACATTCAAAGAAAAAAATGATGATAATTTCACATGTTTCTTCTATGATCATTATTGGTCTTTTTGGGATGTTTTGGGGATTAGTGAAACAATGTATCGTAATAGGTCTGATTTTTGTTTTATTAAATGATATTAACAACGAGTTGTTTACTAGAAGTTATATTTCAATGACTGCGGATATGTTTGATGAAAATCAGTATATTAAGTTTCAGAGTTATTCTAACATTGTTATAAGAATGATCAGCGTTGGTGGGGCTGCATTGGCGGGAACTTTAATCGATCATGTTTCAGACCAGATTTTTGTGATTGATATTTTTACATATTTTATTTCTTTATTGCTTATCATGCAAGTAATTTATCATGAGCATGTAATGAGCAATGCATCGTCTTCTGGTATTTTGAAGACTGTTGTTTCGGACATAAAATATACATTCATGACCATTTTGCATTCTTCGTACTTACTGGCATTTATTGTTTTGATGTTTATACTGAATCTGGCTTATGGATATATTCCACAAATTCTGCCTGTATTCAAAGCAAGTATGACGGCGTCCGCTACTCTCTTGGGTGCGCTTAAATCATCAATGACAATTGGGGAGATAGCTGGATTGGCTTTGGTAAGCAAAATGTCCAAATATGTAAGCGCAACATTCAAAGTCAGTATGTTGTCAAATATCTTTATGATTGGAGCGATCTATTTTACAAAAAATCCATATTTATTGGTCACTTTTTTTGCATTGTATGGTTTTTCGGATTCATTAACACAACCATTATTTGGCTATACTGTTTCAACTTTGGATCATGCGAACAGAGGTAAGTTGCTGGGGGGAATCGACGCAATCATCATGTTTTCTCCGAGCATCGGTATATATGCACTTTCTGCTATATCAACTTATAGTGAGTTTGTTGGTGGTATCGTTGTATCCGCTATTTTCTTGGTTGGATTTTTGATAGTATCATTGAATCAAAATATGCAGCATATTGTATTGGAGCCTAAAAAACAGTAAACTATAAAGAAAAAGATAATGATGCAATATAGTATTGATTCTATATTTTAGACGAAATAGCTTATGAATTAGGAACATTTACAGGGGGCATCGTAAGGTGAAGGATGATGGATAGTAAGCTGATATTGATTAGAGGAAATTCCGGCAGTGGAAAATCTACTTTGGCCAAAGCACTGCAGCATGAGCTTGACAGTGGAACCTTGCTGATCCCCCAGGATGTAGTGCGCAGAGAAATGTTGTGGGTAGGAGATCAAAAAGGTACCAAGCCAAACTGCAATGAATTTGGAGAGGAAGCCATGAAAGGCTGGTGGAGGGAGAAAGATCTGATCGGATTGATCCCGGAAAAAATGATCAGCAGGGATATGAGTCTGGAAGCTACGGTAGAAACGATCCTGGCAGAAGTCCGGTAGCTATATAAAATCTAAAAAACAAATTGAAAGCGTAATAGAGGAAAAATTTGTGGATATGAAAAAAAGAATATTTATCAAAATAAAGTGGAAAAGGGCTTTAATGTAACAGATATCAATCAGGAATTTTGCCTGCTTTATGGTGAAGTTGCTTAGAGGGCGGAGGAATCCACCCCCTTTTCTAGTTGTTATTTTGCATAGATAAGGCAATGCCAATGAGTCGGTCTGTATGGTCAGCCATAAACAAGGGGATATTCAGTACATCGTTGTCCAGTCTTAAATTATCCAAAGAAAATCGTACCCGCAATTTTACCTTGTCAGGGAACAGCTCTTTGAATTTTTTTAAGCTTCGGCTTGTGGTATTGGTTTCTGCCTTGACTTCAATGGGAATCAATTCATTTTCACGCTGAATCAGGAAATCCACTTCGTAAGGGGGATTGTTTTGAGACCAGTATCTGGGCAGGACTTCAAATTGTGTGATCAGTGTTTGGAGCACATAGTTTTCTGTCAGGGCCCCTTTAAATTCCGTAAACAGCCGATTGCCTTCCCCAAAAGCAGTTGGAGCCAGTTGTGCCAGCCGGCGCAGTAATCCCACATCCACCAGATAGATTTTAAAGGCAGAGAGGTCATCATATGCAACAATGGGAAGTCCAGGTGCGCTGCTGCGGAAAATTTTGTGAACCAATCGGGCATCTGTCAGCCACTGGAGCGCATTTTCATATTCTCTTGCCCGCGCACCTTCCTTTACAACTTTGTAGAGGAACTTTTTGTTTTCTCTTGCAAGCTGGGAGGGAATGGATTTCCATATCATGGATAGTTTGGGGAATTCTGTAACATCTGGATGTTTACCAAAGTCACGTTCATAGGCGCCAATAATATGAGACAGAACTTCCTGCATTGCAGGCACGCTGCGTGCTTCTGTCCACATCAGCACAGACTCTGGCATGCCGCCAGTGATATAATATATTTTCAGCTTTTCATATAGTGGGTTGAAGAATGCTTCCGGAATTGGCTCTAGGCTATCCACAGTATCCAGATAGTTTGCCAGATTTGCGTCTCCGTTGGCAAGCAGGAATTCTGTAAAAGTCATAGGGTCAATTTGCATGAAATTGACTTTGCCTACCGGAAAGGAGGAGGGCTTTGCCAGTGCAATGCCTAATAGAGAACCGGCACAGGCAATATGATACTCAGGAGCATTTTCACAGAAATACTTCATGGAGTTAATGACTTTAGGGCAGTCCTGTACTTCGTCAAAAATAATCAGAGTTTTTTCGGGAAGTATTGTTTGCCCGCTTACCAGTATCAAATTTTGGAGAATGCGCTCCACATCCTTTGTAGTTTCAAAAAATTGTCTGTATTCTTCGTGTTCATCAAAGTTGAAATAGGCGGTATTTTCATAATATTGTCGCCCGAATTCCTTTAGAATCCAAGTCTTTCCCACCTGTCGGACTCCTTTTAAAATCAAGGGTTTGCGATAGGGCGAGTTCTTCCATTCTAACAGTTTTTTGATTATCAGACGTTCCAAAAAATCACCTCTCACGTTTTTGTTGATGCAGCAATAGCCAAACACATTACCGGAGCCCTTAAGAGCCTGCTAAGAAAACATGTTCTGACAGACACGTCACAAAGCTGATATGAAATACAGTTTCGCAATTACCTATTGTATTGATTATATCATGTGAACAGGTAAAAATCAAACGCTCTCACATAATTCTTAATAAAAATGTGACTGCAATCACATTTTTATTAAAAATTGTGTGATTACAATCACATTTTTATTGATAATTACGTGAATGTAATCATATTTTTAATGATAATTATGTGGATGCGGTCACATTTTTATTGATGAAGATGTGCTGATATGATTTGTTTTAAAACAACGGTTTGAAAAAGTTTATACGTGTAAAGCGTATTTATGTATCAAGTTCCATGTGCCAAATTTCAATCGATATGTGCATGAGCGAATGCTGGAGGTTCGTCAGAAGGATGTTCTTTTGGCGTACAAAATCAGGAGGCAGGACACATAGGTGTATCCTGCCTCCTGTAATCATAGTATGATTTTATGAACGTATTAGATCTCATCCGGTATCAGTGTCAGGATCTCCTTAATAGACATACACATATCATCTGCTTCCTTGGCACGATGGTGTGTCAGGATGGTCTGTGCGGTCTTCTGCATAGCCGGGAAGCCGCTGCGGGTCAGCTGGTTTGCATAAATAATAATATTTACGCCCCTTTCCTCAAACTCTTTTTCTGTAACTGTATTAAAGGAAGTGGGCACCACCACGATCGGTGTCTTACTGTCCTTTGCCCTGAATTTTTCGCAGAATTCAAAGATCTCATCCGGCTCTTTTCTTCTGGAATGGATCATGATACCGTCTGCGCCTGCCTGCACATAGGCAAATGCTCTCTCCAAAGCATCCTCCATGCCCTTTTCCAGGATCAGGCTTTCGATGCGGGCAATGAGCATAAACTCCTTGGTGTTCAATGCCTTTTTGCCTGCGCTGATCTTTGCACAGAAGTTCTCGATGGAATCCTGGGTCTGCTCAACATCGACTCCAAAGAGGGAATTTTTCTTCAGTCCGGTCTTGTCCTCAATGATGACAGCAGATACACCAATACGCTCCAGGGTACGGATGTTGTATACAAAATGCTCAATGAGTCCGCCGGTATCTCCATCCAGAATGATAGGCTTGGTGGTAACCTCCATCAGATCATCAATGGTGCGCAGTCTGGACGACATATCCACCAGCTCAATGTCAGGCTTGCCCTTGGCTGTGGAGTCACAAAGACTGGATACCCACATACCGTCAAACTGGTAAGCCTCCTGATCCTGCACCACGCAGGTCTTTTCTACAATGAGACCTGTAATGCCGCTGTGAGCTTCCATAATGCGCAGGGTAGGCTTCATGGACAGCAGCTGGCGCAGTCTGCCACGGCGGATGTCCGGGATGGACAGCTGCTCGATCTGCTTGCGCTCTAAGCGGTCATATTCCGGGTTGTAGCTGTAAGGAAACTCAACCAGCTCTCCGCCATAGGACTGGAGGATGTCAATGACCTCCTGACGGATGGGAGCCATAAGCCCGGTCTG
Organism: Lachnospiraceae bacterium; assembly: GCA_045127535.1. Lineage (GTDB taxonomy): Bacteria > Bacillota > Clostridia > Lachnospirales > Lachnospiraceae > UBA2942. The sequence goes on from JBGVQN010000009.1 coordinate 33,381, forward strand.
CCAGTCGTCCCCATGTACCACAATGTCCGGCTTGTAGGTGTGGAGATTTTCTGCATAAGACAGGGTAGTCTGGGGTACCACTCTGGATACACCCTTGATGTTTTCCATGATCTTCACACGCTCCGGATAAGAAAGTACCGGGTGTCTGAAATAGGAAATGACTACTTCATCTGTCATCAGACCAATGGTGACTTCACCTAACTGTGCAGCCTTCTGAATAATATTCATATGACCTCCGTGGATGATATCCGATGCGAAGGAAAGATAAACCTGTTTCATAAATACCTCATTTCTGCGCTGTAGGTGGGTATGTCAGGTTTGTGATTACAGCGCAGGCACAAATCTGCTGCGTAAAGTACATCTTTACGCATGTCCCTATGATTTTATATAGATAATTGCGAAATACATTACCGGACGCTTTGGAAAGTATCTGTAAGAAAATATTTTCACGCAGGACACGCTTTCGCTTCGATGAAAACGCAGCGGTACTAATAAATTTTGCACCTGTGGTGCAAAATTTAAAGTGCCGGCGTTTTCAAGAGTCCTGCTTAGAAAATATTTTCTTACAGATACTTCCCAAAGCTGATGTTGAATTCAGTTTCACAATTATCTATATGGATTTTATATGTGGAAGGAAATACAGGCACGGAACGGTGTAAAGTTCATAAGCCTGCAGCCCCTGTGTGCAGTGACGATATAAACACAGTATACAGGGAAAAGCCTGTTTTGACAACCTGCAATCCAAATCATTGGTGCTGAACGTCCAAACCTCTGCTGTGCATGCAGATCCCCTGCTTTGTGTCATGGAAACAATGCAGTTTTATACAAAGATCTGTACCATATCCTTTGGCAGCGGTGCCAGAAAATGCATGGCCTTGCCAGTCAGAGGATGGGTAAATTCCAGGGAAAAGGAATGAAGCGCCTGTCTGTGTATCACTGTGTAGTCCGGATTGTACAGAAAATCTCCGGGAATGGGATGTCCCATATGATGCATATGCACCCGGATCTGGTGGGTGCGCCCGGTTTCCAGTGTGACCTGCACCAGAGTGTATCCATTTTTGTATTCCAAAGCCTCGTAGTGGGTAATGGCAGATTCCCCTGACGCAAAGTCCACACAGCGTGTCAAAATAGAGTCTGCCTGTCTGGCAATAGGAGCTGAAATCGTGCCTTTTCCCTCCAGACATCCTGTGACTGCAGCCAGATAGGTGCGGTGAAGCTGTCGTCTGGCTGCCATATCGTATAAAATACAGGCAGACAGCTGATGCTTTGCCACGATCAAGAGCCCTGTAGTGTCACGATCCAGACGGTTAATGGTACGGAAGGTGAAAGGCTCCTGTCTGACAGAAAAATAATGTGCCAGACCATTGGCCAGTGTATTGGTATAGTTGCCAAGGGAAGGATGCACCGGCATATCAGCAGGCTTGTTGATCACCAGCAGATCAGCATCCTCGTACAAAATATCCAGCTCCATAGGAGTAGGTACGATATGCTCAGAAGGAGCATCTTCTGCCACCCGTACCTGCAGCACCTCACCGGGAACCAGCACATGGGTGGTGTATACCAGCTCACCGCCAATGGTCAGCCCCATATGGGTCTGGCGCAGCCTGGTAATGAGCTTTTTGGAATAACCCTTGTCCTTTAAAAAAGCCTCAATGGATCTGCCAGCCTCATGAGAGGTGGCCTCATAGGTGAAAATGTGTTCCATAAATTCCTCATGATATAGTTTTCCAAAAACAGGACAGGTGAGTGATTAGGATAGTAAAAGTATTTTTTGTGGTACAGTGATTTGCTGCCCTCCCATGGAAAATCCTAGTGTCAAAAATATATTATTAGTATAGCTGTTTTTTAGAAAAAAGGAAAGCTGGTTTTTGTTTAAAGGTAAAGAAACGCTTTTTTGTAAATATAAGGTCAAAATATGGTATGATAAGGACAATATGAAAATTAATAATTACTTGCAATATAATTACATTAGTCGCAATTTACTATCAGCGATAGTAGATACAATATTATATATACTGTTGAGCATGGGTGAAGTTTTCAGTATCATCAAATAGGAATTTTCTTTGGTATATTGAGCTTTGATGATGTTTTTTTATTTTCAGTCTTAAAAAGATGAATATGAAATATTCTAAATGATATGGGAAAGTTAACATATTGAAAATACACAATTCAAATGCAAAGCACTTAGTTGTGTATGCAAGTTTATATAAGACTTCTTTTATTTATCATGCTTTTTAATTATGCGACTTTTTTAAAAAGATATAGTTTATAGTCGTTGATTTTGCTGAGCTTTTGATGTATTATGAATAAAACAAGAGTAAGAATTTGGAAGAGATGGTGAATGATAGGGATGTGGCAAATATAAAATCCTTGCTACAAGGGCACAAATCGAGAGAATAATTGGAAGGTGGCATATAATGCCGGTTTTAAAAGTTCTAAATATATATTGTTAACAAGAAGCAAGAGGAAATTTAGAGGAAAGGATTGGCTGAAAAATGCGAATAGCATTAGTGGATGATGAGAAAATTTTTTTGGAAAAAGAGCAACATCTGATTTGGAATACATTTTTAGAAGAAAAGGAACAGTGTATATTGTCTGTTTATTATGACGGACTGGATTTTTTGCATGATTATGAACAGGAAAGAGAATTTGATTTAATCATGTTAGATGTGGAAATGCCGGGAAAGAATGGATTGGAAGTAGCCAGGACAGTTAGGAAATGGAATAAAGATGTATATATTGTATTAATAACTTCTCATGAGCAATATGCGGTTTTGGGATATGATTATCACATTTGTGCATATGTAGAAAAAACCAAATGTGAGGAACAGTTACCGACAGTGTGCCGCAAGATTATTAAAGATTTTAAAGAGAAGTATGAGAAATATTATTATATACAAAGCGAGCTTCGTTATGAGAAATTTCTAGTAGATCGGATTTTATATTTAGAACGTGAAAATAAATATACGGTATTTTATTGTCAGGATGAGAAAATATATAAAGAACGAGCACCGCTGGCAGTAGTATATAAAAAATTGGATAAAGAAAGCTTTGCTTACATAAACCGAGGTCAGATTATTAATATGAAATATGTTACATACTTGTCACGGGAAATAGTAGAATTGGATGGTAAGATGTCATTTTCTGTAAGCAGGAATTATATCAAAAACTTACGTGATCAAATAGGAAAATATTGGAGTAAATATATATGAGCTGGTACTATTATATATGCGATTTTATATTTAATTTTTGTGAAATCAAGCTGATTTTTTGCTTAATGGGGGCAGGGCTGACACTGCGTTGGAAAAAATCAGCAATGAAAGTTATACAATGGATTCTTACAGGTATGATTGCATTCCATAATACTGCCAATGTTATTGTGAAGCAACTTGTTTTTTCGAGCAATGTTATGATCGTGGAAATCTGTTTGACCGCATTGGCTGGATATTTTTTATATAGGGGGAAAAAAACAGCTCATGTGACAGTGTGTGCTTTGTTTTTTATGGGAATTGAATTGTTGGAGTTGAGCATACAGTTTTTTATATGGAATTTGTTAAGTGGAACTGAAATACCTGAAAATTTGCTACTTAAAATAGGTATCGAAAGAGGATGTTATCTGCTGGTGGCGGCAGAAGGGATTTATTTGAAAAAAAATTAAAAATCAAATGCAAACAAATTATATTTTGGATACGGAAATACCGTATGTTTCTACGACTTGTAGTGCCAGTGTTATTCCTTTTGATTGTATATTACCAACAGCTTTATTTTTATAAAGGAATCTCAGAAATATCAATGGGAAACTGGCTGTTATTGATTTTTAATGTATATATATTAATTTTTTTGATAGCAACGTATCCTTTAAAAGAAAATGAAAGGATATTGCAGTTGAAATATCAGATGATGTTAGAGAATTACAAAAAAAGTCAGGAACAATACAAATTAAAAGCAGAACTGTTGCATGATGAAAAGCATCATTTGTTGCTTATTCGGGAAATGGCAAGAAGAAAGGAGGTAAATGAAATTGGGGAATATATTGATCAGGTCATTAGAAAAATAGGAGAGAGTGGAAATCAAGTGGAGACAGGTAATCAGTTTTTGAATTTGATTTTAAATGCCAAAGTTTATGAAGCGGAACTAAATGGAATTACAGTAGATGTGTATTTTGATAATATGGAAGATCTTATATTAGAAGAATCAGAATTAAGTATTCTATTTTGTAATGCACTTGATAATTCAATTGAAGCAAATTTGAGACTAATGGAAGGTCAGAAGAGGGAAATTTCTATACGAGGAAAACGGATAGGACATGCTATGATTGTTAATATATCAAACCCTGCTTGTGAAATGCCAATTAAGAATGGAGATCGTTTACTCACAACGAAAGATGATAAAAAGATACATGGATATGGAGTTGATAGTATGAAAAGAGTTGCAGAATGTTATCAAGGATACGTTCAGTATAGAGTGGAAAATCAGGTATTTGTTCTTACAATCTATTTGATGGGATTTAAATAACAGAGCAGTAAAAAGGATTCCCATCTAATACGAAGTATTATAATGTAATGAATATATATTTATGAGAGTATGGTGAAAAAGTACTTCTTACAGTATATTTTGTAAATGTATAGCTGATATTGGGATTCTGTTTCTTGTGATATTGACAGATAACAGAAGCCAGTCCTTAAATCCCAAAAGAATAAAACGGACCAGATGGGAGATGGGGTCAGAGAACAAGAATCTACTACTGGAATTCAAGTGTACCGTATCAGAATCCAGAAATTGATATCTGGTTTTTATACAAAATTTTACTCTGTTTTAAATCCATTATAGCAGGAAAAATCAAAGAAAAAGGGGAATATCACTTTGCAATCAATCCGAAGATAAATATAGGACTCTAAAATTTAGTCAAAAAATGGTTATTGGAGGACAACATGTGCACAGAGTAGCTGAATGGTATATAATGTAAATGTTTCATAAATATGCTGGGCTGGACAGAAAATCTGTTCAGCCTTTATGGAGAGTAAAGATGAAAAAAAAGAATAAGATTTCAAAATATGTCTTTATTTGTGCCCTGCTTATGACAGGAATATTATCTTTGGCGGGTTGTAATATCCATATGAGTGCTGAAGAACGGTTAGGAATTGGAGAAAAAACAGGTTCTGAAGAGGAATCAGAGGTGCCTCAGGATGAAATAACAGAGCTGCCTGTAATTCAGGTGGCATATGAACCCTATGATCTGTATCGCCTTGCAGAATGGGCATATGGCATGAGTGGGGAAGAAGTGGATAAGAATAAATCAGAATATGGTTCCTTATATATAACTCCAGAGGATATGGATTTTCCCTCTGGAAATACTGGAATAGACGTTTATACTGATAAAAGCGGCATGGTTCTCCGGTGGGAGGATGGTGTTGCAAACTATAGCAGTGTCGTGAGCAATGCGATAAAGGATATTCCTGAACAGGAGAGATATTATTATAATACAGATTATGGATGTGAACCTTCTGGTATTGTGCAGGCATTTCCTGCAAGTAGGGAAAAATCTGGCCTGCTGGAAGATGCAGCAGAAGCAGTATCGGAGCAGCTTAGGCAAATTGGTTTGTCTCCGGCTTTGTGGTATGGTGCTGTAGCAGATCATGATTTCTGGGATGAATATTTTGATTCAAACTATCGGCGGGAAGGTTTCGAACCGGAGGATGATATAATTTTTTTGATTTTTAAGCAAGATTTTCAAGGAACACTGATAGAAGATATTATTGGTGAATCCAAGATTTATGTCGTATATTCTTCTGAAAGGAAGTCTGTTTTATTGGTTGAGGCGTATTCACCGGTATATGGAGAAATAATTTCAGAGGAAAATAAAACACTAATTTCTAGAAAAGATGCAAGTCTTCTGGGAACAGATATCCTGCAAAATCAGTACGGAATTCAAAATCCGGTTCTTACAGATCTTCAGCTGGTATATGTAAGAAATCCATTTGGGGGAATTGATTCTGAAAAACAGACTGTGACCTTATATCCGGCATGGAAAGTGAACTTTCAGGTGCCTGTGGGAGATGAAATAGTGGATGATTATATTCTGTTAAATGCAGAAAATGGGATTCAATACACAAATCGTTCGCAGCTGTACTGATGGCAATATAAGCTATGTTTTGTGGATTTGCCAGATATAAGAAAGGAAGTATGAGTAATATGAGTGACAACTTTCTATGGGTTGATTGCAAACGCTGTGTGTTTTCAGTTCGTTTCCTTCTGATTGTAGCTGCAATTGCGGTAATTTGTCTGACCGGGTGTGCCAGTACGTTTTCAACGGCAATACAAAATCCGAATTCTGACATATATTCGAGTCTTGATGAATTGGAGCTGTTGCTCACTTTTGATAAGTATAAATGTGTGATGACAGCTGCTCTTGCTGCACTTTATGCAGGAAGTTTTACAGAGGACAGGAAAAACAACTATCTGAGATGTGTTTTATCCAGAATTTCTTTGCAAAAATATGTTGTCTGCAGGCTTATGGTGATTCTGATTGGATGTGTTGTGGCGACAGTTGCCGGATTTGGACTAATGAGTCTTATCCTTTCAAACTGGATGGGACTGCGTGTTGTAGATGAAAGTATCGTTGCTATGCGTTTTTTACAGCTTGCATCCGGTAACTTTGCATTTTTATATTTGATTCTTCTTGGTGTAAATTTTGGAATAGCTGCTGCAATAGCTGCTGTAATCGGAATGTGGATGACGGTCTATCGGGAAGAACGTTTCCTTGCAGTAGGAGGTGCAGTACTTGCATTTTATTTTCTGTATGCAATTTCTATTTTGCTGCCGGATATTCTTTCATATGAGGCAATCGGAAGTCGTTTTAATCAATCAGAATTTGCAACCAATATAGGTGTGGTATTGTATCATTTATTGTTTTTAGTACTTTTGTTCTGTGGAACAGGCATGCTGTTTTACGGAGCAGTTAAAAGGAGGTGGAATCGTGGCCAGCTGGTTTAGGAACAGTTTTTCAATTACCAGAAATCAGCTTCGTAAAATGAGAAAGGATAGTCGTGTATGGCTGACTGGTGTTTTATTGTTTATTTTATTGATTCGGTATCTCTGGGGAATTGATTGGTATGGGTATACATATGGAACCAAAACAACGCCTTTTTTGTTGTCGGTTCTATATGCGGATGGAATTATAAGCAATGGACTTTTGAAAGTACTACTTTATCTTGGTGTCATTGCCATTTTTTGTGATGCGCCATTCTACTCACAGCAGACGCCGTATGAGGTAGTACGCTGTGGAAAGAAAGCGTGGAATCAGGGAAAACTGACATATATATGGTTGATGTCATTCATGTATCCCCTGTATCTGTCTCTGGTTGCGCTGGCGATTGTTCTGCCGACGGTTACATTCACAGATTTCTGGGGAGGTACAATGCGTGATTTTGCTGAATTATATCAGCATACACTGGATGCAATTGGAAATCTGATGATTCCAAAAGAAATTATAAAAACAATTTATCCATGGTGGGCTCACTTCTTGACATTTGTGATATCAGGACTGTCCAATGTATTTTTGGGATACCTTATTTATTTCCTAAATCTGCTTACCTTGAAAAATGGAGTGGGAGTATCTTTTGCAGTATTTATTGTTATGATTGATCCGATTGTGCGTTATTGGGGAGTAGGTGTGGAAAATCAATGGTTGTACCGGTGTTCTCCAATCAGTTGGAGCAGCATTGAAAATTGGACAATTGTTGGAAGTGATCATCCTATTTCTATGGAATATGCATGTTGTGGATATTTGCTGCTGATCCTGGTTTTGGGATGTCTAATCCGTGTTGTCAGTGTTCGAAAAGAGGCATTGATGCAATCCGGCATGTGAAAAAAACGTGCAGTTTAGGGAGGAAAAAGATGGGACAGAAGGTAAAAATACAAATTGATCAATTATCAAAGTCATTTGGAACTGTAAAAATTCTTGAGAATATTAATCTGGAATTTGAAGAGGGAAAAATATATGGATTGGTAGGACGGAATGGATCTGGAAAAACAGTTCTTTTAAAACTAATTTGCGGGTTGCTATCTCCTACAGAAGGGACAATCAGCTTTAGCGGACTTTCCCAGCAACCAAAGGAATTTTCTGCTGAAAATATGGGGATATTAATTGAAAATCCGGGGTTTTTACCGGAGTATGATGCATTCCATAATTTAAAATATTTGGCAGATATCCGGAAGAAGATTGGGAAAGAAGAAATTAAGCAAGCAATTCGTCTCGTCGGTTTGGATCCGGACAGTAAAAAGCATGTAGGAAAATATTCGCTTGGTATGAGAGAACGTCTTGGAATTGCTCAGGCTATTATGGAGGATCCCCAAATACTTCTTTTAGACGAACCAATGAACGGACTAGATAATGAAGGCGTGGAAGATATCAGACGGCTGTTGATACGGTTGAAAGAAAGCAATAAACTGATTATTTTGGCAAGCCATTCAAAAGAAGATATCGGGTTGCTTTGTGATGAAGTATACCGTATGGATCATGGAAAAGTTGTGGAAAAACAAACAGTTGGAAATATGTGATCATACAAATGGTAGAAATAAACAAAACAAGGTGTTGTAATATAAATACACAGATGTAGTTTACGATTTATACTACAGCATCCTGTTTTTGAAAAATATGGATGTTGATGTAGCAAGTGTAAAGAAAGTTAAATTCGGTATCGTATCCAGTCAGGCGGCAACAGCAAGCAGGCAGATGAAAACAGTAAGAAGAATTAGAAAATATCATAAGGAAAATTGGGAGATTAAGAAATTTAGAACTTAACCTCACAATTTTTCTTATGGGCGTATATGCGGTATAGTAGTTCTTGTATGCTGGTAAGGAGATGATAAGAGTGGATATAGTAAATTTCCGTATCCTGTGTTATGATGATAAAATAATCACAGCAGAAAAGATACAGGAGGAAAAGCGATGGAGTGGAACGCCTTATATCAATGTTGTACCCTTTGCCCCAGACAGTGCAGAGCAGACCGGCTGGCAGGGCAGTGTGGCTATTGCGGTCAGAGCGCACAGCTGATCGTATCCAGAGCAGCGCTCCATCTATGGGAGGAGCCCTGTATTACCGGGGTAAAGGGCTCTGGTACAGTCTTTTTTAACGGATGTGCTTTAGGATGTGTGTTCTGCCAGAATTTTGAGATCTCCGGCAAACAAGAGGCAGAGACAATGCATGGAAAGTGCATTTCCAAAGAGCGTCTGGCAGAGATCTTTCTGGAGCTGCAGGCACAAGGAGCTGCCAATATCAATCTGGTAACAGCTGCCCAGTTCCTGCCTCACCTTTTATGGGCCATTCCGGCAGCCAGACAGATGGGGCTGTCTATTCCCATTGTATATAATACCAGCGGATATGAGGATGCTTCTGTCCTGTGCCGATTGGATGGGCTGGTAGATATTTATCTGCCGGATCTGAAATATCTTTCTGCAGAAACAGCCCGCAAATATTCCTTTGCCCCGGACTACCCAGGCAAAGCCAAAGAGGCGCTGGCAGAAATGGTACGCCAGACCGGCAGGGCAGTCTTTGATGCAGAGGGCGTGATGCAAAAAGGAGTAATCGTGCGCCATCTGGTACTGCCCGGACAGAAGGAAGAAGCCAAGGCAGTGGTGCAGTATTTATATGAAACCTATGGAGAGGATATCTGGATGAGTATTTTAAACCAATATACACCTATGCCCCGGATACAGGCATATCCGGAACTGAATCGGAAGCTGACAACCTATGAGTATGAGCATGTGATCAACTATGCGCTTTCCATTGGTGTGACCCAGGGGTTCCGCCAGGAGGGCAGTGCAGCGGCAGAAAGCTTTATTCCTGCCTTTGGTGGGGAGGGGGTGTAGCGATATGAGTAAGATATTATGCTCTACAGGAGCGTTGCTGGAATATGGCGGAGATTACAGATTGTTGGAGCCACTTTCAAGGCAGCTGTACATACCTGTTGTCCATTGCGAAAAAAGCATAGGGGAAAACCTCAGTAAGGGCGGAGCTGCACAGCTGGCTGATGCATATGAAAAGTTTGAGATCAATTGCAATCCTTTCCGATAGGGAAATGCAACAAAATAGCAGATAAAGCAAAGCACCAAATGATCGTAGTGTCCTCATTTGGTGCTTTGTTTATAGGTTTCGTCCTTGATATTGTATGGTTACAACATAGACTGTTTTGTGGGTTTCGTCGATTCGGAAAATGGTAATATAGTTGTCAATTAGCAGCTGTCGATACCCTTTTCCAGCATATCTGCCCTCGTTACGCTCCTGGTGCGATTGTGGAAATGTGTCCAGATTCAGAATAGCTGTTTTGATTCGATCAACCTGCCCTTTTGCGTGTTCAGGAGCCAATTTGTCGTTTGCGATATAATCGTAAATGCAGTCTAATTCCTGTATTGCCTTTGGGGTGATTTTTACTTCGTATTTATCCAAAATGTTTTTTCTCCAGTTCTGCAAAAACGATGTCAGCGTCTATTGCTTCGGCTCCGTTTGACAGTTCCTGTTCGGATGCATAAATAGCCTGGTCGATGCGATTGATTCTTGCAAATTTATCATATAATTCACTGCTCATGACAACTAAGTCGCTGTACCCATTTTTGGTAATAAAAATAGGCTCCTGTTCCTTGTGTGCAATGTTGGAGATCTCAGTGGTATTACGCAAATCTTTAATAGGCATTATAATTGGCATAATGTTTCACTCCCTTCTATTACATAATTGTAGCAGGTAATTGCGAAACATCTTAACGGACGCTTTGCGAAGCTCAAGAGCCCTGCTTAGAAAACAGTTTCTTACACTTACTTCTCAAAGCTGACATTGAATACTGTTCCGTAATTGTCTGACATAATTGTAGCATAGTTATGTACATTATGCAATATGGATTTCATTAAAAAAGTGTTTCAATCAGTTTATTATGTGTTATAATTTGTATGTAATTTTTTGACTTTGTAAGAGGGTGCAACTCTTTGGAATAAGGTACAACACAAAAGAAGCAATCATGGAAAACGCATTTAGACAATTGCCAAACTGTATCCAATACCAGCTTTGGAAAGTATCTGCGTGAAAATATTTTCTTGCAGATACTTCCCAAAGCGTCCGGCATGTGTTTCGCAATTACCTAAAAAAGCATTTACAAAAAGGAGTATATATAGAAATGAAAGTAATAACCGTCTGCGGCAGCTATAAATTCATAAAAGAAATGACAGAAATAACAGAGCAAATGGCACTACAGGGAAATTGTATGCTGACGCCCATTACACTGACAAAGCCTGCGAAAGAAGATTATACGGAAGAAGAAGCTTCTGTGATTGATCAAATGCATAAAGAAAAAATCAAACTGTCAGATGCCATATTGGTGGTGAATGTCAATGGTTACATTGGACGCAGTACAAACAGTGAAATCGAATATGCCAGATCACTGAATAAAGAAATCCTCTATTATACAGATTTGATAAAATAGAAATCAACAGGAAACAGAGGCAGGGAACTTTTTTGGAAAAATAGTAAAGAAGTCCCCTCATGAAAGGTCGTTTCAGGCAAAGCATAAGTGAGAAAAGAGGAACCATATGAAAAAAGACTTTTTACCAATAAACAGAGCAGAGATGGAGGCAAGAGGCTGGAGTCAGGTAGACTTTGTCTACGTCAGCGGTGATGCATACGTAGACCATCCATCCTTTGGTCCAGCCATCATTACCAGAATCCTGGAATCCCATGGATACAAGATCGGCTTTATTGCCCAGCCTGACTGGAAAGACAACCGGGTCATTACCCAGTTTGGCCGTCCCCGTCTGGGATTTTTGGTGTCCGGCGGCAACATGGATTCTATGGTAAACCATTATTCAGTTTCCAAAAAGCGCAGACAGACAGATGCCTATACACCAGGAGGCGTCATTGGCAAGCGTCCGGATTATGCAACCATTGTATACGGCAACTATATCCGACGCATTTATAAGGATGTGCCCATTATCATCGGCGGCATTGAAGCCAGTCTGCGGCGGTTTGCCCATTATGACTATTGGTCAGACAGCCTGAAACGCTCTATATTAATTGAGTCTCAGGCAGATATTCTTTCCTATGGTATGGGTGAGCTTTCCATTGTGGAGATCGCAGATGCCTTAAACAGCGGTATCCCGGTAAATGAGATCACCTTTGTCAATGGAACCGTCTATAAGGCAAAAAGTCTGGAAGATGTTTATGATTATACCCTTCTGCCGTCCTATGACACCTTGTGTCAGGACAAGTTAGCGTATGCCAGAAGCTACTATACCCAGTATTGCAACACAGACCCATTTACCGGCAAGCGTCTGGTAGAGCCTTACGGAGAGCATCTGTATCTGGTACAGAATCCTCCTGCCAGACCACTGACAGAAGCAGAAATGGATGCAGTCTATGATCTGCCTTATCAGAAGACCTATCATCCAAGCTATCAGGAAGCAGGGGGGATTCCAGCTATAGAAGAAGTAAAATTCAGCCTCATTCACAACAGAGGCTGCTTTGGAGCCTGCAGCTTTTGCGCTCTTACCTTCCATCAGGGACGCATCATACAGGCCAGAAGTCACGGTTCTTTGCTGAAAGAAGCTAAGGAAATGGTGCAGGAGCCGGATTTCAAAGGTTATATCCATGATGTAGGAGGCCCAACTGCCAATTTCCGCCACCCTGCCTGTGACAAGCAGCTGACCAAGGGGGCCTGTGCCCACAGACAGTGTCTGTATCCAAAGCCATGTCCCAATTTAAAAGCAGACCACAGAGATTATATCAAACTGCTGCGGGAGCTGCGTGAGATCCCAGGAGTGAAGAAAGTCTTTGTCCGTTCCGGTATCCGCTTTGACTATCTGCTGGCAGACAAGGATCAGACCTTTTTGCGGGAGCTTTGCGAGCATCATGTGAGCGGTCAGTTAAAGGTGGCTCCGGAGCATGTGGCAGACCCGGTGTTGTCCAAAATGGGCAAGCCGGAAAACGCAGTGTACTGCCGTTTTATTGAAAAATATAAGCGCATGAATGAAAAGCTGGGCAAAAAACAATTCCTGGTGCCTTACCTGATGTCCTCCCATCCCGGTTCCTCCTTAAAGGAAGCCATTGCCCTGGCAGAATATCTGCGGGATCTGGGATATATGCCTGAGCAGGTGCAGGATTTTTATCCTACACCATCTACACTGTCTACCTGTATGTATTATACAGGGGTAGACCCACGCACTATGGAGCCTGTATATGTGCCCACCAATCCTCATGAAAAGGCCATGCAGCGTGCCCTGATCCAGTACCGCAACCCCAAGAACTATGCCCTGGTGGAAGAAGCACTGACGCTGGCAGGCCGCAGAGACCTGATCGGATATGATAAAAAATGTCTCATTCGCCCAAGAAAATATGCCAAGACAGAGGATGGAAGCTATAAAACCAGTGTTGGTCAGGGAAAATCCTCCGGCAGCCGTGAGAAAAATACGCATCGTGACAAAAACAGCAGTCGCAGCAAGAGCAGCAGTCAGGGGAAAAATACAGGCAGCAGAAAAGAAAGCAGCAGAAATCAGGCAGCACATACCAGCAGCCGTAAACACGGTGCAAAGGGACAGACAGTCACCAGCAAAAATGTACGTCGGTCTGATGAAAGCAGAAAGCATGGCGGTTCTGGCCGCAGGGGCAGATAACTCTGAAGAAGCTTTGTGAAGTACCTATCAGAAAATGTTTTCTAAGCTGGCTCTTAAAAACGCCGGTACTTTAAATTTTGTGCCACAGGCACAAAATTTATTAGTACCGCTGCGTTTTTACCGAAGCGAGAGCATGCAAACGTATCGTAAACGATACGTTGCGTGAAAATATTTTCTGATAGGCACTTCACAAAGCGTCCGGTAACCAGTTTCGCAATTGCCTGACCAAATGATGAACAGAAAGGAAATAGAAATCTATGACTTATGAAAAATCCTGTGGTGCGGTGGTATTTACCCGTGTTGAGGGGAAAATAAAGTATGTTCTGGTACAGCAGTTAGAAGGCTTTTATGGATTTCCAAAAGGACATATGGAAAAAGGAGAGAGCCAGCAGGAAACTGCTCTGCGTGAAATTTATGAGGAATTGCATTTGCGTCCCACGATGATAGAGGGATTTACTGCCACAGATGAGCATGCGATTCCTGGAAAACAGGATGTGATCAAGCAAATGGTGTACTTTTTGGCAGAATACAGGGGACAGGAGATCCAGTATCAAAAAGAGGAATTGTTAAGCGCACCCTTGGTATCATATGAAGAAGCAATGGAGATGTTTCAGTATGAAAGCTCCAAAAGAATATTAAAAGAGGCAAATGATTTTTTATTGCTTCAGGAGCTGCAGACAGATTTATGATTGGAATTGGCAGAGCTGCAGGGACCAGAGAATTGCATCAGATATTTGATTTCCTTTATGGAATCTTTGAAGCGCATCAAAATAGAAAATAAAGTGATAGAGGAATTGGAGATCAATCAGAAAGAGACCGGATTTGAAAAGAAGGAGAAGTGAGTATCATCTATGAGAAAAGTTGTGTGATGGATTGCCATAAGTCTGGATAGATAGGGTACCGATAAAATGAAAGTATAAAACTAAAAAATAGTTTAGTAAAGCTTTAGCAAAGGAGATTTGTAGGGGGATAGACATGGAATTGACACAATTTTTTAAAAGCCTGCTGGATGAAGATAAAAGTGCTATTGTAATCTGTGACATGGACCACAAAATTATCTATATGAATCCTGCTGCCTGCAGAAGATACAGCAAAAAAGGCGGTGCAGCATTACTGGGAAGCAATTTGCTAAATTGCCATAACAGTCAATCCAATCAGAGGATATATAAGGTGATAGAGTGGTTTCAGGCAGATCGGTCACATAACCGAATTTATATTTCATACAATGAAAAGGAAAATAAAGATGTGTATATGATTGCATTGCGTGACCAGCAGGGAGCGTTGATTGGATATTATGAAAGGCATGAATATCGCAGCCGCGAAACAGAGCCTTTCTATCACTTTGAGGAAACGAACTGAGGGCAACAGGCATTTCCAATGCAGCCGTTTTTTCAGTATTGAAAAGTACTTGCATAAATCCAGGGGGTATGCTACTCTGGATATAGGAGAATTATCGGAAAATAATAGCAAGGTAATAGCAAGGGAGGAAAGTAATATGAAAAAACGTGTATTGGGATTTTTACTGTCAGCTTGTTTGGCTGTAGGTATGGTTCCCACCACAGTGAGCGCAGTAACAACCACATGTACCACTTATAATGGAAGCAATGTAGAGGATCAGAATTATAGCAGATATGCAGCGCCGATTACATCTTATTTGTCGGTGTGTGAGGATGGCAGTTTGATGCGTGTCCAGTACGGAAGTTCCATTGATGGAGTGCTGGTGGAATATTATGATGCAGCATATAATTTGCTCAGCACAAAAATCATTGCGGAAGAATTGCCATTGTTTGGCGGTTTTTATGAGACAGACAGCAATTATTTTTTACTGACCGGGCAGACAAATGAAGAAGAGTCAGAGGAAGTGGAAGTGTATCGGATCACAAAATACGATAAGAGTTGGAACCGAATTGGTTCAGCCGGATTGTATGACTGTAATACCACAGTTCCGTTCGATGCAGGTTCTGCCCGTATGGATGTGTGTGGAAATTATCTTCTGATTCGTACCAGCCATGAGATGTATATGAGTAGCGATGGACTAAATCATCAGGCGAATGTAACGATCCAGCTGGATATGGATAGTATGTGTATTACGGATTCATATACAGGTATTATGAACAGTGGTTATGGTTATGTCAGTCATTCGTTCAATCAGTTTATTAAAATGGAAGGAAATAGCATTGTAGCAGTGGATCATGGAGATGCATATCCTCGTTCTATTGCATTAGTGAAATATCAGACGGATGTTTCAGGGGGCGTGTTTACTCCAACTTATTATAAGCAATGTATTGTTACCGATGTACTTGCATTTCCTGGCAGTATAGGACAGAATGTTACCGGTGCGTCGGTTGGCGGTTTTGAAATTTCTGATTCAGCATATCTGATTGCTGGTAATTCTGTCATTCAGGATGAAAGTAATCTGACCAGAACCACCAGAAATATTTTTGTGGCATCTGTAGATAAGACAACATCTGAGGTATCCATAAACTGGATCACTGGTTATGAAGAAGGGGATGGAACAACTTCAACACCCCAGATGGTTGAGATTGGGGATAACACCTATATGCTGTTATGGTCAAGAGATGGAAATGTATATTATACAAAAATTGACGGAACAGGACAGCAGATTGGAGAAATTTACAGCATGGAAGGTGCATTGTCTGACTGTGTGCCGGTGGTGAATGATGATAAATTGATCTGGTATACATGGGATAGTGAAATCAATACGTTCTATGATATCAGTCTCAATGATCTGAATCAGACCCAGACTACCATAATTGAAAATGGCCATCATTATGAGAATCTGGGTGTGACAGATGGATATACCTCATTGAAATGTACGGAATGTGGTGAGGAAAAAGAGTTGCAAGTGGCTACAAGTATCACTCCTTACTGGAGAAAGACAGCAAGCGGCAGCTATTCCAGTGCGTCTCCGTCATCGGAACAGCTGATAGGGAATCAATTGTATTTCTGGATTGCAGGCATTTCTCCATCAGGAGCGAATTCTGAGATGGAAATTCTTGTTTCTGACCCGGAAGTGATTTCTTATGCACCGTCTACAGATGGCGTTGCCAATAGGGGAACTTTAACCATGCTGAAAAAAGGAACTGCCACCGTGACCATACGGCCTAAGTATAATCCGGATGCAGCAGTAGTGTATACATTTGTTGTGGATGACCATACCCATGAATATGAATGGACAGGAACCGAAAATGGGGTTATTACGTTTACCTGCAAATATTGTGATGCTACAAAAGAAGGAACAGCAGCAACTAGTATGAGTCTCTGGTGGAATGAGAATGGTGGAAGCGGCTATTACTGGTCTTCTTTTACAAATGGCAAAAGCGTAGGAGATGAACTGTATCTCCGGTGTAATGTTTTACCGGATGCTGCTGATACCAATATAGAAGTGTCCATTGCAGATACATCCATTATATCCTTTACACCAACAACCACTGATCAAAGTCGGGGTGTAATTACAGCACTGAAAACTGGTAAGACAGACATAACGTTTTCTTCAAAATACAATCCATCGGTTTCCAAAACATATACGATTCAGGTAAATGGTGATCTTGCGGTCAACTCTTTTACAGCTGACAAAGCGTCACCGCAAATGGCTGGTTCTGCCATTACACTTAGTGCAGATGCAGTGGGCGGAGATTGGAGCTATACATATAGATTTTATGAAGTAGATAAGGAAAGCAATACAACAACTATTATTCGCGATTATGAAAGCAGCAATGAATGTGTCTGGACACCTGATACTGCAGGAGCAAAGACGGTCTATGTAGATGTGAAAGATGGCAATGGAAATCTGGTGACATCTTCCATAGAATATGTTGTGGAAGAACTTGCGTTTAAGATTACAAGAGCAACATTAATGCTGGAAAATGATATCACAGTGATCTTTAAAGCTCCGGCTGCTCTGGAAGCAGTATATCATGATATATATGTAGAAGTGGTTCAGGAAAAGGAAAACGGGGAAACTGAAAATCAGACAATTACTGGCGTAAAGAGTGCAGACGGTGAATTCTATGAGTTCCGGTATACTGGTGTAAATGCCAAAGAAGTATGTGATAATCTGGATGTGACCATTTATGGCTATGACGCACAGAATAATCTGGTGACAGGTGAAACCAAAGAAGATTATAGTGTAAAGCAGTATTGTATGAACCAATTGGAAAAGACTGCAGAGGAGCTGGCTTTATCAGAAACCAAGACACAGGCGTTAAAAACACTGCTGGTCGACATGCTGAATTATGGGGCAGAGGCGCAGAATTATTTCAATTATAAGACAGAAGCATTGGCAAATGCTGAGCTGACAGCGGAGCAGTCTGCTTATGCATCCAGCAATGATGTGATTGCTGATCTTCAGAATATAACAAATACGAAATATGTTGAAATAGCAGAACCATCTGCAGTTTGGAAAGCGGCAGGATTGAATCTGTTAAGTAAAACTACAATTCGTGTGAAATTTGCTTATGAAGGGGATGTCAGCAATGTTGTAATGGCTGCTTCCGTAGATGGCGGAACAGAAATTGAAATTACACAGTTTGAAGCGGCAGGAGAAAACCTTTATTATGCATATTTTGATGAACTGACAGCATACCAGTATGGGAATCCAATCGATTTTACATTAAAAGAAGATGGAGCTGCCATTAGCAATACCCTTCGCTACAGTGTAGAATCCTATGCTGCGAAATACAAAGAGAATGACACAATTGGTGGTGTAATATCTGCAATGATGAAATATGGCAAAGCTGCCGTTTCATATAAAAATGCAACTAATTAAGATCATATAGGCAATTGCGAAACAGTATTCACATCAGCTTTGTGAAGTATCTGTAAGAAAATGTTTTCTAAGCAGGACTCTTGAAAACGCCGGCACTTTAAATTTTGCGCTATAAGCGCAAAATTTATTAGTACCGCTGCGTTTTCACCGAAGCGAGAGCGGGTCCTGCGTGAAAATATTTTCTTACAGATACTTCTCAAAGCGTCCGGTCATGTGTTTCGCAATTGACTAATTAAGATCAATAGTATGAGAGGAGAATGTATATGGAAAAGGAAACCTATTTAGAAGCAGAAATGGAAGTCATCTGTTTTGAAACGGAAGATGTGATTACGACCAGTGCTGGTGGTGAAGATCCGTTGCCAGATGATGAGTTTTAATTTAGGACAGATATAAGAAAAGGTCGGGCGGGGAAAACTCCGCCCGACTGCTGTATGAGGAGATAAAATTGGTTAGAAAAAAAGAAGTAATAAAAAAGGGATGTATGATAGGTCTGTTATCAATCGTATTGAGCATGCAAGCCTGTGGTATGGAAAAAAGTGATACAGAGAGCGGATCGGAGAAACCATCTGATGGCATAGAAGAAATGGAAAATAAATCAGAGGAGTGCACCGACACAAAAAAGAGTGATCAGGAGGCATCAGAGCAAACAGAAACAGAAGAATGGGGGATGCCAGAGGTTGTATTTGAGGAGGAATCATATTCTGATTATGATACTCAGGATGCAAATAGTCAATCAGGAAGCGGAATGAATTCTAAAAGTGGAAGTCAGTCGGGAGGGCAGAGTAACTCTCAAAATGAAGATCAGCCGGAAACTGGCAGCAGTTTTGGGTATAAAAATCAGTCAAATCCTGTAAATGGTGTGGAAAGTGAAAAACAATCGGAAACTGGCAGCAGTTTTGTGAATGGAAAACAGTCAAATGTTGTAACTGGTCTGGAAAGTGAAAAACAGCTGGAAAGTGAGAGTGTTTCAGAAAATAGCAGTCAGTCAGAAGCCTCTGACAATGCAGAGGGAAAGAATCAATCAGGGGGAGATGCAATTCCTGATTATGAGATAAATTCAGAAACAAGTCAGATATTGCCGGATGATATATTCTGATCTAAAATAATTCCATAGGAAAACCAGGGTCAGATGCCCTATGATGCGGTGTCTGTTTCTGTAAAAAGCAGAATGTAAAGGAATGGAGAGGATGTCATTGACGGGAGTTTATAAAATTGCAGAAAAAACCATAGAAATTATCTCGATTTATGAAGAGGTGCACAGGCTTTGCAAAGATTATAAGGACAACGCAGTACCGGATTTTTCCATACAAATCAGTCCGGATGATATTTCGTGGGAACGGGCAAAATCTGCTGCAGAGGATGAGAAGGAAAATATACCCATCAGGCAGTTTAGCGATGCATATCTGGAAACTTTGGCTGTTTACCGAAAACTTGCGGAGAAGATGATTTCGTATGATACCATTCTGTTTCATGGATCTGTTGTGGCGGTGGACGGCATAGGATATTTGTTTACTGCCAAAAGCGGTACGGGAAAATCCACTCATACCAGGCTTTGGAGAGAATTTTTTGGAGAGCGGGCTGTGATGGTAAATGATGACAAACCTCTTTTAAAAATCACAGAAGCTGGTGTAACAGTGTTTGGGACACCCTGGGATGGAAAACACAGGCTCAGCAGTAATATTTCAGTTCCTCTTAAAGCGGTTTGTATTTTAAAAAGAAGTGCAGAAAACCAGATCAGGAAGATTGAGAAAAAGGATGCCTTCCCTATGTTGGTTCAGCAAACATACCGTTCTCAGCAATCGATGACATTAATAAAAACCATGAAACTGATAGACAAAATGGCAGATATGTCCGGCTTGTATATTCTGGGATGTAATCAGGATATAGAGGCGGCACAGATTGCCTATAACGGAATGAAAGGATAATATTATGAAATTAAAAGATGGATTTATTACACATGAAACAGAGGGAGAGATGATTATGGTATCTGCAGGAAATACCCAATTCAATGGGCTGACCCGCAGTAACAGGACCGCTTCCTTTATTGTAAATTGCCTGAAGCAAGAGACCACAGAGCAGCAAATTGTTGCAGCGATGTTAGAAAAATACGATGCTTCAGAAGAAGTGATTGCTGCAGACGTAAAAAAGATATTGAATACACTTCGTAAGATTGGTGCATTGGATGAATAAGTCAACATTTGAAGAGGAAATTGCAAAGAAGGGGCGTCTGATTTATACAAATGCAGGCGACAGTATGATGCCTCTTTTGCGGGAAAAACGTGATCTTCTCATAATCGAAAAAGCCAGAGGCAGACTGAAAAAGTATGATGTTCCATTATATCGGCGGGATTCCGGACAGTATGTTCTGCATAGAATATTGAAAGTACGCAAGGACGATTATGTGATCTGCGGTGACAACCGCTGGCAGAAGGAGTATGGCATTGCAGACAGACATATTATAGGTGTGCTGACGGGGATCGTCCGTGACGGAAAAGAGATTTCTGTAGATGCTCCAAAATACAAATGGTATGTCCATTTATGGTGTGATTTCTTTTACCTCAGAGCGTTTTTGCTGCGGTTGAAACATTTCGTAAAAAGGAGACTGAAAAAAAGATGAAAAACAGTACTCTGAAATGGCTGTATGGAGTTACGGGAAAGCAGAAAAGGGGGATTATGCTGCTTCTTCTGGTGCAGGTGTTGCTGGGCCTGATGAGTGTATTTTATGCCCTGTTTTTGAAAAACATTATTGATGCAGCAGTGGAAAAGAACCGTTGGGGATTTCTTTCCGGCATGGCTATGCTTGTGAGTCTGGTAGTTCTGCAGATTGTACTGCGGGCGGTTGTCCGGTGGCTGGAGGAACTTTCCCGCTCTTCTATTGAAAATATTCTGAAAAAACGCCTTTTTTCAACCCTTCTTCAAAAAGATTATACTTCTGTGACAGCAGTGCATTCGGGAGAATGGCTGAACCGGCTGACCTCGGATACAGTTGTATGTGCCAGCGGTGTAACCGAGATTTTGCCGGGAATGGCAGGGATGCTGGTGAAAATGATTGGCGCTCTGGTGATGATTCTGGCTCTTGAACCACGATTTGCATATGTTTTCATTCCAGGGGGTGCAGCGCTGATTTTTCTGACTTATGGGTTCCGAAGGGTGCTGAAGCAGCTGCACAAAAAGATACAGGAGCAGGATGGAAAACTGCGGGTTTTCCTGCAGGAACATCTGGAAAGCCTTCTTGTTGTCCGTTCTTTTACAGTTGAAAAGCAGGCGGAAGCAGAGGCGGAGGAAAAGATGGAAAATCACAAGGATGCGCGAATGAAGAAAAATCACTTTTCCAATCTGTGCAATACTGGATTTTCAGGAGTTATGAATGGAATGTATCTGTTTGGACTGGGATACTGCAGCTATGGGATTTTGGCAGGAACGGTTTCTTACGGAACACTTACGGCTATATTGCGGCTGGTTTCACAAATTCAGTCTCCATTTGCCAATATTACGGGGTATTTGCCCAAGTTTTATGCGATGACAGCCAGTGCGGAGCGGTTGATGGAAGCGGAGCAGATGAAGGACGATTGTCCTGGCGGAGTCATAGAGGCATCCGAAATTCACCGGTTTTACAGAGATGAATTTGCAGCAATGGGTTTTGAAAATGCGGATTTTACTTATCGGAGGTCTGTGGATGGAAAGGAAATTCCACTGGTTCTTCAAGGGATTGATCTGCAAATAAAGAGGGGAGAATATATAGCGTTTACGGGGCAGTCCGGATGTGGAAAATCCACATTGCTGAAATTGTTCATGTGTCTGTATCCACTGGATGGCGGAAAACGCTATTTGCTGAAAAAAGACAATGAAATGCAGGAACTGACCAGTGCGTGGCACAGGCTGTTTGCTTATGTCCCCCAGGGAAATCAGCTGATGAGCGGTACCATTCGGGAGATTGTTGCATTTTCAGATAAGGGAAAAATGCAGCAGGAAGATAAGATCTGGCGCTCTCTGGAAATTGCCTGTGCAGATGAATTTGTAAAGAATCTGGAAAATGGCATGGATGCACTTTTGGGAGAGCGAGGCTTGGGACTTTCAGAAGGACAGATGCAGAGAATCGCCATTGCAAGGGCTATTTTCTCAGATAATCCTATTCTTTTGCTGGATGAGTCTACCAGTGCTTTGGACGAGCAAACGGAGAAACAGCTGCTTGAAAATCTCCGCAGTATGACGAATAAAACGGTGTTGATCGTAACACACCGCCCTGCAGTGCTGGATATTTGTGACAGGGTGGTTGTGATGGATGAAGCAGGAATTGAGGTGAGGGGATGAAACAGGCTGGATATGATATGCTGTATTTGTCGGCCTGTGCATTAAACAATGTGCAGCCGGATTATGAGAAAGTTGGGGCAATGGATCTGGACAAACTGTATCAGATGTGCAGGTCTCACAGTATGACTGCCATCGTCTGTGATGGGCTGGAAATGGCGGGGATGAAGCCGGAACAGAAGTGGGTGGAAGCAAAAGCCAAAGCGATCCGGAAAATTGTGCTGCTGGATGCGGAGCGAAAGAAACTTCTTGATTTCATGGAGCAGAATGGCATCTGGTATATGCCCATGAAAGGGATTATTCTGAAAGAATTCTATCCAAAGCTTGGTATGCGGCAGATGGGAGATAATGATATTTTGTATGATGAAAAATATCGGGCACAAATTGCAGCATTTATGAAACAGAATGGTTATACAGCAGAAAGCGTGGGAGAAAGCAATCATGATGTCTACCAGAAAAAGCCGATTTACAATTTTGAACTCCATCGGAATTTATTTTGTGAAATTGTAAATGAGGATATTCTTGCATACTATGCAGATGAGAAACAGCGTCTTAAAAAAGACAAAGGGAATCAATATGGCTTTCATTTTTCGGATGAAGATTTTTATATTTATATGATCGTTCATGAATATAAGCACTACAGCATTTCAGGAACCGGACTGAGATCCCTGATGGATGATTTTGTGTATCTGCGTGCCAAAGGTGAAAGTTTGGATTGGAGTTATATACAAAATGAGTTGCAAAAGCTGGGAATACGGGAGTTTGAACAAAGATCCCGCACCCTGAGCAGCAAAGTGTTTTCAGACCCGGGGTGCAGCAGGCTGACAGAAGCAGAGCGGGAGATATTAGAGGAGTATCTGTTTTCGGGAACATACGGTACTGCACGGAAAACCATTGAAAAGCGTATGGAACTATTTCAGGAACCTGGTGGAAAGGTGTTAAAAATCCGTTATCTATGGAGCCGGTTGTTTCCGGATATGAAATTTTACAAAATGAACTATCCGTTTTTCTATCGGCATAAATGCTTACTGCCGGTTGCCTGGATTTACCGATTTTTCCGGGGAATTACTGTGAACAGTGCAAAAACCCGAATGGAGATACAGATTGTAAGGAAAAGGGGCCAATAGTGCTTTCCAGCCTCTGGTCATACCCCAAGAAATCTCCTTGCCTATTTCAATGAGGGAGATGAAAAGGGTTTTCAAGTCTGAATGGTTCCATAAATTTGGATCTTACGGAGGAAAAATATGAATTTTAAAGTAGCAATTTTACAAAAACGTTCCGTTGACAGGGAAATGGATCGAAATACCGATACCATCATTGCCAATATGGTGCTTGCTGCAGAAGAAAAAGCAGACATTCTGCTGATACCGGAGTGTTTCATTACAGGATATGAATTGCCAATAGACAATCAGGATGCACTGACAGACAACTGTACATACATAGACAGGCTGTGTGCTGCTGCAAAGCAGTATCATATCGGTGTAGTGGCAACTGCCTTGACACAGGGAGCAGAGAAACCCCAGAATTCTGCTTATGTGATCGATCAGGACGGACAGGTTTTGATGAAGTATTCTAAGGTCCACACCTGCGATTTTGCAGATGAGCGCTGCTTGGAAAGCGGCAGTGAATTTAAGGTCTGCGATTTTCATGGAGTGAAGTTAGGCATTATGATCTGCTATGACAGAGAGTATCCGGAAAGTGCCAGGGTACTGATGATGAAAGGGGCTGAGATCATTCTGGTGCCCAATGACTGCGGCGCTATGAAGCCCAGAATCCAGGCTCTTTCCACACGTGCATATGAAAATATGGTAGGTATCGCAATGGCAAATCCAAATGGAGCCAATGCAGGTAATTCCTGTGCCTATAGCCCCATCTGCTGGGACAGAGATGGAATGTGTGTAGACAATACCATCCTGCTGGCAGATGATATGACAGAAGGCTTGTATTATGCAGAGTTTGATATGGATGAGCTTCGTGTATACCGGGAGCGGGAGATGATGGGGAATACATTCCGTAAGGTGAAAGCGTATGCGGAGCTGATGGGTACGGATATTGGGTATCCATTTGTGAGAGAGGGGCAGTAAGGTGTGACTGAACAGGTTGCAGCGTCAGGGCGTCAGTGTTCTCATTGACAAAAAGAATAGGAGATGCTAGAATAACGCTATCTGAAAAACGTTTGCAAGAGTCCTGTGTGAAATGATTCTGATACGGAGGCTCTTGCAATTGCGTGATATGATCTGACGGAGAGAGGTGAAAAGATGAGAAGATAATTTGCTTTTTGTGTACATGAAGATCGATAGCAGTATGGGTAAACATGCGCATACTGTTTCATCATGTTGCCAAAAGTGGATTATGTTCTCATAACCTCTCTTTTTGTGTGCAGAAATGGATGAAAAGTGATGATGGTGCTATCATTCTTTTCTGAATATGAGGTGGTAGGATGTAATGGAACTGTTTGGCAGCAAATGGTTCCTGTTTTTGTTTATGGATCAGGAGCCGGCACTCTGCTTGTGAAGCAGAGAAATGGTAAATGTGTTACCAGGTAATGTGTTTCACAATTACCTGAAAGAGGTTACAGCAGATAGGAGAAAACCGTATGAAAAATATTTTTATAGAAGGAATTCAGGGAATGGGCAAGTCCACCTTATTGAATCGTATTGCTGCAGAACTGCCGGAATTACATGTGTGCAGAGAGGGAGATTATTCGCCCATTGAGCTGGCCTGGTGTGCATGGATGACAGAGGCAGAATATGATCAGATGCTGGATTGCTATGAATCTATCCGTGAAGACATCATACAAAATACTGTTAGAGAAGGAAATCACTATATTGTTTCCTACACCAGGATCATTACAGATGTGCCAAACTTCCACAGAGAACTGGAGAAATTTGAAATATACAATGGCAGAAGGACATTGCAGGAGCTGGAAAAAATCGTGCTTTCCAGATATGAGGGGTTTACGCAAAATGGGTATCTGTTTGAATGTGCATTTTTCCAGAATATCATAGAGGACTTGATTTTATTCCACCAGTTGGGGGATGATGAGATCGCAGCATTTTATAAAAGACTATACAGCAAAGTGAAGAAAGAAGATTTCCTGTTGCTGTATCTGTATGAGGATGGGATAGAGGATAATATAAAGATTATCCAAAAGGAGCGTTGTGACCAGCAGGGACAGGAGTTGTGGTATCCGCTGATGCTGCAGTATTTGATCAATTCGCCTTATGGAAAGCAGCAGGGGTATTGTGGCTTTGCAGATATGATCACCCATTTCCGACACAGACAGGAGCTGGAGCTGCGCATCATCCGTGAGATCATTGGAGACCATGCAGTGATCCTTCCGGCGAAGCAATGGGACATGGATGCAATCCTGGCATTGATAAAATCAGGCAATTGAGAAATGCATGAACAGACACTTCGCAAAGCTGATATTAAGCATACTTTTGCAATTGCCTATTGATAAAATAAAAGGAGGAAGCAGGTTTTGCTGCGCAAAACGTTGCAGTACCTGCCAAAATGCACTTGTATATGAAAAAATCCTTCGTTATAATACTCATATATGAATTGCAGATCTGAAACAAGGTCAATGCAGGGCATTTTGAAGTCTGAGAAGTTGGAACCTTTGGGATAGGTGAGGAATATGGCAAAAAAGAAAAGAGAGCATATGGTGTTTGATCAAATGTGGAAGCAGAAAAAAAAGCATTCCCTTTTCTGTAGTGAACAAACAAAGTGCCAAAAAGAAACAGATAAATGATATATTGAAAACAAGGCATAGGAGTGAGTATGAGCAATAAACGTACTTCCATAGCAGTTGTTCTGCTGACGATTATCATGACATTTATGGAAATGACTGGTTTACCGGCAAGATTATTTTTGAATATCCAGGCTGCAGACATCAATCCAATTTACTTTACGTTGATGGTGAATTTTGTCATAGCCGTTGCCATCTGCTGGCTGTTCCAAAAAACCATCATCAAAGACTGGAAGTTTGGATTGGGATGGAAAGGAGTATTCAATGGATGTATCCAATATGGAAAACCAGCAGCTATTGCAACCATATGTGTAACCATAGCCTTTTGCGTAGGATTGGCACCCTTTGACAACACATCAACCATATGGCGGGTACTGATTGAGGGGATCGTGTATTACATTGGTGTAGGCATTATGGAGGAGCTTTATCTACGAGGGTTGCTGCAGAATATCATCGAAAAGTGGTTTGGAAAGAGTAAGAATGGAACACTGTATGCAATATTGATTGCAGCAGTATTATTTGGTCTGGGGCATATTTTTGGCGCACTGGGACAGCCAATTGGGACGATTGTATGTAAAACAGTTTGGGCAGCTGCTCTGGGCGTGTATTTTGGTGCAGTTTATGTAAAGACCCGTAATCTGTGGGTTCCCATCATTTTGCATTTGATAATTAATTTGTGTGGAATTCCATTCTGTTTTTCAACCAGCAATCAGTATCCAACCATAGCATTGATTACCTGCCTGACATCGTATCTGTTGTTGGCAGTTTATGGGGTGTGGATCTTGAAAGAAGATCAGGAGATAACATGTGAATAAATTTCAATCAATCTACAGGAGTATACAATTATGAGATTGACAACAAACAGACTGATTTTAAGGTAATCTGGTGACAGTTAGGAGGACACATATGAAGCATGCAGGAACCATACAAATGGAAACCAAACGTCTGATTTTAAGACGATTTACAGTAGAAGATGCCCCGGCGGCTTTTCGCAACTGGACCAGTGAAGACCAGGTTACCAAATTTTTGACCTGGCCTACCCATACAGATATTTCGGTTACAGAGGCTATTTTCAAGGATTGGGTGGAACACTATCAGGATAAAGCCTATTACCAGTGGGCCATTGTGCCAAAGGACTTAGGAGAACCAATTGGTTCCATCAGTGTAGTGGAGATGGATGAAAAGACAGAAAAGGTGCATATTGGCTACTGTATTGGCAGTACATGGTGGAAAAATGGTTATACCAGCGAAGCCTTTGCAGCTATCATTCCCTTTTTATTTGAAACTGTGGAGGCAAAACGGATTGAAGCCAGACACGATCCCAACAATCCAAACTCCGGAAAAGTGATGCAGAAATGTGGGCTGAAATACGAAGGGACACTGCGAAAGGCAGACTGGAACAATCAGGGAATCGTGGATGCCAGTATGTATGGATTATTGGCAGAGGAGTATTATGCATGAATATTGATTCATCTGAAACCATACCGGAAATACAGATACAACAATGCTGCTGAAAAATCACACAGAAAAGAGGTTTTTTATGAAATACCATAATATTACCAAAGACGATATGTTAAATGGAGATGGTCTGCGCACAGTGCTGTGGGTGTCCGGCTGCACCCACAGATGCCCAGGCTGTCACAATCCTATGACTTGGGACATTCAGGATGGGCTGCAGTTTGACCAGACTGCAAAAGCAGAACTGTTTGCAGCCTTAGACAAGGAGTATATTTCCGGTGTCACATTCAGCGGCGGAGACCCCCTCCATCCGGATAACCGGCAGGAGATTGGAGAACTGATTGGAGAGATCTGCAGCACATTTCCAGACAAAACCATCTGGGTGTATACTGGCTATCGGTGGGAAGACTTGCAGGAGCTTGGATATTTGGAAAACATAGATGTATTGGTAGATGGTGTGTTCATACAGGCGCAAAAGGACAATACCCTTATGTGGAGGGGCAGTGCCAATCAGCGTGTGATCGATGTGAAAAAAAGTCTGGCAGAGCAGAAAGTGATCCTGCACTGCCAGTAACAGATGGATTTATTGTTTACCGGTACTTCCAATCCCGCCCCGGTCTGCGTTCCCCAGATGGGCACATTCTGCAAAGGAAAGTGCAGGCTGGTGTGCCATCAGGCGGAACTGGCAGATGCGGTCGTTGACATGGATCACTGTGTCACGGAGTGCATATGCAGGCATATACCACTGGTCGTTGTCGCCGCAGTAGCTTTCATCTACAACACCCATATGGTTGGTCTGGATGATGCCAAAGTTCTTGAAAGTAGAGCTGCGAGGTACGATATGAGCCTCATAACCCTGTGGCAGCTCCATGGCGATGCCCAGAGGGATCAGTTTGAATTCTCCCTGCTTCATGGTAATTTCCTCTGCGCAGCGTAAGTCGATCCAGTCGGACTTGCCGTCAATGTAGCGCAGCTTTTCGATTTGGTCACTGAAATATCTGATTTTTACTGAAATCATTAGAATCCTCCATTGTGAAGCGGCTGACCGCTTCTTTTTTATTTAGGGAATTGCGAAATATAGTTATTGTAATGAATGCTTTAAAAACACAAATACTTCCCAAAGCTGATACGGACGCTGGTTTCGCAATGTCCTATTGGGATGTGCAGCAAGAGTAGTATTATGCTTTCTGAGACGGATCAAAAGTCAGCAGCTCCTGTGCATAAGGCAGTGTCTCCACCCAGTCACAGAAGGTGTGCCACTCAGCCAGCTTATGGTGTCGTCTGGCATGGTAAATATTGAACAATGTCTCATAATTAAAGGTACAGGTACGCATCTGGTTATAGCTGGTAGGCAGAAGCTGGATCATATCATACCAGTCCTCCTTAGACTTGCTTTCCAGATACCGCAGACGGATCACCTCTAACTGCTTTACAACCGTCTCCATAAATTCATAGGTATCCGGTGTCATATGGTCACAGCTGAAATCCTCCATGGAAAATTCCTTGCTGTGGATCTTATGCATGGTGCTGGTAGAATTGGCAACCGTAGCAACCTTATACGTATCATACTCCTTCCACCAGTAAAGGGGGCCTGTAATATCCACAGATACAAAAATCATACGCATATATTTTCTATGGTCACTTCCTGCACGGGCCAGACGGGCAGCCAGACTTAAATCATTGGGTCCCAACACATAGTTGCCCTCATCATCATAACTGCTGTCCATACGATCCCAGCTGTTCATAGGATTTCTCGCCCCACGAATCGCATTCTCCAGATTCATCACCTGGTCACGCTCAATCTTTAACATTGCAACCTCCTATACATACAGAGAAAATGACACAGACACCCATGCCCCTTTCACTGTGTAATTCAAAACAATAGAAACCCCAAAAAAGGATCCTCTACTGCATTCCAAAACCATAAAAAGCCTGACAACTACACACACTCACCAGACTCCACCCAATATCATACCATGTCTGCCCCCGTTTGTGTAAAAAAAATGCAGGCTTGTGCAAGGAATCTCTATTGTCAGACAGTGCCAGATTCGTTTATAATAATATCAAAATACAAGCATATGGAATCTGACATAGGATACTCCTGATACACCGGTGAGACCTCATGACACATCCAATGTCAGCATTTTTAGAGATTTCGGGCATACTTACCGGCTAAAGCAAAACGTGTCCAGTGAAAAACAATTACCCCAGCCCGTAAGTCCGTTCTAAATCTCCTAAAGTGCATCCATAGACAATTATGAAACGATATTCAAAATCAGCTTTGGGAAGTATCTGCAAGCAAATATTTGCTAAGCAGGACTCTTGAAAACGCCGGCACTTTAAATTTTGTGCTGTAGGCACAAAATTTATTAGTACCGCTGCGTTTTCACCGAAGCGAGAGCGTGTCCTGCGTGCAAATATTTGCTTGCAGATACTTCCCAAAGCGTCCGGTACCGAGTTGTGCAATTGCCTGTCCATATGCCAAAATGAAAGGAGAAAAATATGCAGTATAGAGAGTTTGGTTCCACAGGTGAAAAGGTGTCTGCACTGGGGTACGGATGTATGAGACTTCCGTTGTTAGATCCAAAGGATGGTAAGTCCATTAATGAGGCAGAAGCCATCCGCATGATCCGCACCGCCATTGATGCCGGTCTGAATTATGTAGATACCGCCTATCCATACCACGACGGTGAAAGCGAAAGACTGGTAGGCAAGGCATTAAAGGACGGGTATCGTGAAAGAGTCTTTCTGGCCACCAAGCTGCCAATGTGGATGGTACATAAGACAGAGGATTTTGATCTGTACTTAAATGAGCAGTTAGGAAAGTTAGACACAGACCACATAGATATGTACATGCTGCATGCCATGGACAAGAGCCGCTATGAGGAGATGTGCAAATATCATTTGACAGACAAGCTGACAGAAGCCAAGGCCTCCGGCAAGATTCGTTATGCAGGATTTTCCTTCCATGATGATGCAGAGACCTTCCGCACCATCATTGACGCATATGACTGGGATTTCTGCCAGATTCAGATGAACTATATTGATGTCAACAATCAGGCAACCATAGCAGGTATGGAGTATGCAGCGTCTAAGGGCATTGCAGTGATCATTATGGAGCCTCTGTTAGGAGGCAAGCTGGCAAATCCGCCAAAGCAGGTAGCCAAGGCGCTTTCTCCGGAAAAGACAGCAGTAGAATGGGCGCTGGATTTCCTCTGGAACCGTCCGGAGGTCAGTGTGATCTTGAGCGGTATGAGCGATATGCAGCAGACCATGGACAATATGCTTTATGCAGACCGCTCTGCAGCAGGCATGCTTTCTGATGCAGAGCTGGAGATGTTTGTCCAGGCCAAGGAGATCTACGATACCAAGGCAGTGGTGCCATGTACCAAGTGCCGCTACTGTATGCCATGTCCATTTGGACTGGATATCCCGGAATTGTTTGAGTCCTATAACCGTACTGCCACTCAAGGTATGAAGGAGGCACGCAAGCTGTATGACAGCATGGAGGTAAAGGCAGATGCCTGCCGCAAGTGCCACCGCTGTGAAAAAGAGTGTCCACAGCACATCAAGATCAGTGAAACTATGGAAGAACTGGCAGGTGTTTTTGCAGAGGAATCATGCTGTGACTAAAAGGTTTCAAAATTGCCTGCAAAAAATCCTGATCATGATACAAAAAGAACCAGAAAGTGAAAATTTTATCATGAAAAAGACCAATTATCGTAAGAGAAGCGTAAAGATATTGTGTATATCCTATGCTAAAATTACCCTATATCAATAGAAGAAACAGATAGTTGCGTTTCATCACCACCTGGAAAAAGTATCAGTGATGTGATATAAGGATAGCGCATGGAGAAAGGCTCGGATGGGTATATGTCAATATTATTATGGGTGATGCTTGCCATGATGACCGTCATCGGTTATTTTTGCAACGGTGCAATTGGAAATCATGCACTGATTGGTAATTTTCTGGTTTCTGTAGTGCTGATTCTGGCATGGGGGTATTATATTGCTTTTGGAATAAAATCCAAATGTGGATATAAGATCACACTGGGATATTGTTTTTTGATCTTTGCAGCAGCAATGATACAGCTTGTGTTGTCTTTCAATGACAGAAACAGCATTTTATGGACAGTCTGCAGCATGTTGATTGCACCATTTCAAGGAATGCAATATATTGCCAGTTCTGCGCTGCAGTTTTATGCTGTGGTTGGAGTGGTGTCACTGACAGGAATAGCAGGCAGCATTTATAAACTGTGGAAAAAAGAGACAGATAAGAGACAATGAAAAAATTATTTTTATTTGATATTGACGGAACCATTGCCATTGACAATGACTTGTTAGATGGAACAATGGATTTACTGAACTATATTGATGGAATTGGAGGAAAGGCAATTTATATTACCAATAATTCCACCAAAAGCAGAAAAGATTATATAGAAAAGTTTGCCTGCTGGAAAATTTCTGCGGCAGCAGATCAGTTTATTACGGCTTCTTATGCAACAGCAGTATATTTGCGGGAGCATCATATGCAGGATAAGATTTTTGTACTGGGAACGGCTTCTCTGGTGAAGGAGCTGAGAGAAGAAGGGTTTCTGGTGACAGAAGAGGCAGAGCCGGATGTGGCAGCTGTGCTGGTTGGATTTGACAATGAACTGACCTACAGCAAAGTGGAAAAAGCCTGCCAATTGCTATTGACCCATCCGGATATGCCGTATCTGGCAACCAATCCGGATTTATGCTGTCCCACCAGTTTTGGCAGCGTGCCGGACTGCGGTGCGATCTGCAGGCTGTTAGAGTGTGCAGTAGGCAGACAACCAGTGTATCTTGGGAAACCAAGTCCCAATATTGTACAGCTTTGCCTGGAGCAGACAGGCTTTGCAGCAGAAGAAACATTGGTAGTAGGAGACCGGCTGTATACAGATATTGCCTGTGGATTGAATGCAGGAGTGGATACTGCAGTGGTATTTACAGGAGAAGCCAGACCAGAAGATTGTGTGGAGACAGAATATAAACCTACGTATGCATTTCCTACAGTAAGAGAGCTGTATGAATGGTGTTTCGAAGGAAAACTGTAGCATCCACGTACTTATAAAAAGATATTCTGGGGAAAATC
This sequence comes from Lachnospiraceae bacterium, assembly GCA_045127535.1. Lineage (GTDB taxonomy): Bacteria > Bacillota > Clostridia > Lachnospirales > Lachnospiraceae > UBA2942. Next base: position 66,458 of record JBGVQN010000009.1, read on the forward strand.
ATCATACAGATAGGTCTGAAAAAATGGAACCAAAAGAACTGCATCTGTATATACATAATTTTCTAAAAAAAGGCTATACTGATTCATAAATGTCCCTTTGGAGGAACTTATGAAAAAGATAGCCTTTTTTGATGCAAAATCATATGACAAGATCTGGTTTGACCATTGGAATAATGGACGTTTTCAGATCAAATACCTGGAAAATAAGCTGACAGCAGATACAGTATCCATGGCAGCAGGATATGATGCAGTCTGTGCTTTTGTCAATGACAATTTGGATAAGACGGTCATTGACAGTCTGTACAGGGAAGGGATCCGGGTAGTTGGCATGCGTTGTACCGGATACAACAATGTAGATCTGCAGGCAGCAGCAGGGCAGGTTGCCATCCTCAGGGTGCCAGCTTATTCTCCCTATGCAGTAGCAGAACATGCCATTGCCATGTTACAGACCTTGAACCGGAAGATCCACAAAGCTTATATCCGTACCAGAGATTACAATTTCAGCCTGGAACGCCTGATTGGATTTGATTTACATGGAAAAACAGTAGGAGTGATCGGAACCGGACAGATTGGAAGGGTCTTTGTACAGATTTGCAACGGGTTTGGCATGAAGGTACTGGCATATGACCCATATCCAGTGGAAAATCTGGCAGCAGAATATGTACCATTGGAGCGGATTTTTAAAGAAAGCGATATCATTTCTCTTCATTGTCCTTTGACAGAAGACTCACGTCACATCATCAACGCAGACAGTCTTGGACAAATGAAGAAAAATACCATATTGATCAATACATCCAGAGGCGCCCTGGTTGACTCAAGAGCGCTGGTGGATGCGCTGGAAAATGGTCAGATAGCAGGAGCCTGCCTGGATGTATATGAAGAAGAAACCAGTCTGTTTTTTGAAGACAATTCCAATGAAACCAGAAGAGATGAGGTGCTGGTAAAGATCGTGTCTATGCCAAATGTGATCCTGACCTCTCATCAGGCATATCTGACCCATGAAGCATTAAGCAACATTGCCAGTACCACTCTTCAGAATCTGGAAGACTATTTTGACGGAAAAGAACTGAAAAATGCAATCAAAGCTTGATTGCTGCAGGAATCAGGCTTGACAGAAAACAGAATGGCTTTGATTACAGGTCTAATTTTAAATCACCTTCACGGATCCAGTCTATTCTGCGGAAGAACAGGCCGATTGCCCAGGTGAGCACTGCCGGCAGTAAAAAGCTGATTAAAATCAGTCCTGCCCAGTCAAAAGCAGTAATCATATGACCTGTCTCTAACCATCCGGTGTATACGCCGATCTGTCCTACCAGACCGCAGGTGCCCATACCGGAGGAAATGGCAGCACCGTTCATTTTCAGATGGAAAATGCAGGTAGCAATAGGGCCTGTAATGGCAGAGCAGATGATTGGAGGAAGCCAGATTCGGGGATTTTTTACAATATTGCCCATCTGCAGCATAGAAGTACCAATCCCCTGTGCCAGCAGACCGCCCCATTTGTTTTCCCGGAAGCTCATTACTGCAAAGCCTACCATCTGGGCACAGCAGCCTGCTACAGCAGCGCCTCCAGCCAGACCGGTTAAGGACAGGGCGGCACAGATGGCAGCACTGCTGATGGGCAGAGTCAGGGCAATCCCCACCACAACAGATACAACAATACCCATAAGGAATGGCTGCTGCTCCGTTGCCCACATGATGATCTGGCCTACGGAAGAAGCAGCTTTTCCTATGTACGGTGCAACATAAATGGAAAGAAGGCAGCCAATGGTAATGGTAACCAGAGGGGTTACAATAATATCGATCTTGGTTTCTTTTGAAACTGCCTTACCAAATTCTGCGGAAATAATGGTGATGACCAGTACTGCCAAAGGGCCTCCTGCACCGCCGCAGGTACAGGCGGCACCACCTACAGCTGCAAGAGAAAAGAGTACCAGTGGAGGGCACTGGAGAGCGTAGCCAATGGAAATGGCCATTGCATAGCCCTGGGCGCCGGAGGCATATCCCCCGATTTCTACTAACAGGTCAATGCCAAGCTGCTGTCCAAGTGTCTTAATAATGGTACCAATTAACAGGGAAGCAAAGAGACCCTGAGCCATGGCACCTAATGCATCAATACCGTAACGTTTTGCAGAGAAAACAATATTTTTCCGCTTGAGAAATTCTTTCATAAAAAACACTTCCTTTGTTAAAAAAATAACAATACAGGCTATAAAAAAGTACCACTGGGAATGACGGGGCACATTACCGTACATTTGTGGTACATTCCTGGTAATTTATCCGCAAAAAGCCATTTTTACAAAGGCCGGATACTATAAATTGCTGCATGTTGTGACTTAGTGTAGCATAGGACAGCTGCCTTGGCAACTATTTTTTGGTAAAAATTGAAAAAATTTCGTCTGTTTTTTGTTAAAAGGTTAACAAAAAAACCCATTCACAAGGACAGGTAATACAGCATAGACTAAAGCAAAGTGATGTCGCAGGTGGCTGTTTGAAAACATTTCCCCAACCGCTGACGGCTAAAGAAGAAAAGAGGTATTTAGAAGAATTTCGGAAGGGTGATCAGGCTGCAAAGGACATCTTAATAGAGCGGAATATGCGGCTGGTTGCCCATATGGTAAAAAAGTACACGGTAACAGACAGAGAGATGGAAGATTTGATTTCCGTAGGAAGCATCGGCCTCATTAAGGCTGTGCATACCTTTGATCCGGAAAAAGGCAGCCGTCTGGGTACCTATGCCGCCAAATGTATTGACAATGAAATCCTCATGCTGCTGCGCTCCCAGAAAAAACAAAGCAGAGAGGTCAGCCTACAGGAGCCGGTAGGCATAGACAAAGAGGGCAATGAGATCACATTGTTAGATCTGTTGGAATCAGAGGGAGAACCCATAGAGCTTTTGTATGCCAGGAAAGAGTCCATTGTGCGGATGGCAGCAGCATTCCAGACCTGTCTTACAGAGAAGGAAAAAACGGTGATCCGTATGCGGTATGGCTTGGATGGAAAGGCAGAGGCAACTCAGAGAGAAATTGCAGCCAGACTGGGTATTTCCCGGTCTTACGTCAGCCGGATCGAAAAATGCGCTCTGCAGAAAATGCGTACAGAGATGGAGAAAAAAGGGCACAGCAATCCCTTGTAGTTTCATGGAAAACATTGTATACTGAAACGGAGGGAATTACAAAAGCAGGGTATGTAAACGCTGCGTGAATAACCTTGAAGACTCTTTTGAAAGATACAGAGGAATCTATAATATGATAGATATGCACATTCATATCGTTCCAGGCATTGATGATGGTGCCAGAACAACAGAGGAAGCCCGCCGTATGCTGCTGCAGGCAGCAGATGGCGGTACCACAGGAATGATTGTGACCCCTCATTGTAATATAGAGGGGTATTTTGAAAATTTTGAAAGCCCCAGGTTAGAAGCGGCATTTCAAAGCTTTGCTGAACTGGCAAAGCAGACGGTACCGAATATGAAGATTGGTTTTGGACAGGAAGTATACGGTACATTTGAGGCACCGGAGCTCATACGGGAAGGGAGACTGCGTACTTTACATAACAGCAGATATGTATTAATGGAGTTTCCATTTGACGGCAGTTTTGGATACATGACGGAAATTCTCATGCGCACCTGTGATTATGGATTTGTATCTGTGGTAGCACATCCGGAGCGATATGACGTGATACAGGAAGTACCATGGAAAGTAGAAGACTGGGTAGATGCAGGACTTTGCATTCAGGTGAATAAAGGCAGTATCCTGGGCCGTTTTGGTTCCAGACCCTATTATGCAGCAGAATATCTGCTGCAGCATGGACTGGTTCATCTGTCTGCCAGTGATGCCCACCGCACCAATACCCGGACTGCTTATTTAAATGAGCTTAGGAGCGTATTAAACCGAGATTATGGACGGGCTATTACACAGATGATGTTAGAGGAGAATCCTGACCGCATCTGGAATAATCAGGAGCTGTTATTGCCAAAGGATTTGTGATGATCCTGAAAATGTCCGGTAATGTGTTTCACAATTGCCTAATCCTTTATTAAAGTGAAAGGAAACAACATGAGAAAAGAATACAAAGTACCTTCCAGCGCAGGAAACCAGATGCTGCGTACAGTAATCTGGACTCCTGCAAAAAGACCCAAGGCAGCAGTGGTAATGCTGCACGGTATGCTTGAGCACATTGACCGTTATGAGGAATTTGCTCTGTATCTGTGTGACCAGGGGTATGCAGCTGCAGGTTATGACCAGCTGGGTCATGGAAAAACTGTCATGCATCAGAAAGATCTGGGCTTTTTTGCAGAAAAGCATGGAGAAAAGATTCTCATCCAGGATATACAGAGGGTGGTCTCCTGTACCAAAAAGTTGTTTCCAGGTGTCCCGGTAGTGTTGTTTGGACATAGCATGGGTTCCTTTTTTGTGCGGAAATATGTGACTGTTTATGGAAAGGAAATAGATGGTGCAGTATTTTGCGGAACCGGTTCCACACCTATGCCTGTCTTGCTGGCAGGACTTGCAGCAGCACGGTTTTTGAAAGTGGTGAAAGGGAGTCATTACCGCAGCAGCTTTTTGCACAATCAGGTATTTGAGGGGAACAACCGGCAGATTGAAAATCCCCAGACAGAGAAGGACTGGCTGACCAAAGATCCGGACAAGCTTCGGGAAAATATGGAGGACCCTTATTGTAATTTCATGTTTACTGCCAGTGCATATGCAGATTTTATGAAAATTATGATGGATCTGCAAAGAAAGAAGGGCCTGAGCCATATGCCAAAGGACTTGCCGATCCTTATGATTGCAGGGGGCCAGGACCCGGTGGGACATCAGGGAGAGGATGTGGCAGCGTTGTGTGATTTGTTCCGGGAGATCGGGATGGAGCAGGTAACCTTGATCCTCTGTGAAGAAGACAGGCATGAGATTTTAAATGAAACAAACAGGCAGGCCGTATACCGCCAGATTGATCAGTGGATGGATACGTTCCTGAAAGAAAAAGGTATTGCGGAAAGAGGTAACAGATGATTCGTACAATTGTATTGGATATTGGTATGGTATTGGTAGACTTTCCCTGGAGAAAGTATGTAAAAAGCTTTGGATTTTCCCAGGAAAAAGAGGAAAAAATCGTTCAGGCAGTTTTTGAAAATCCAAACTGGAATGAGTTTGACAGAGGTGTACTGGCAGATGAAGAGATTTTGGATCTGTTTAGCCAGGCGGCTCCAGACTGCGAAGAGGAGATTCACAGGATTTTTGCCGGTCCTATAGAGCAGATGGTTGAAGAATATCCATTTGCAGCTGCCTGGGTACAGGAGTTAAAGGCAGCGGGGTATCAGGTATTGCTGCTTTCTAATTTTGGCAGTACCTTATTTAGCCGGATGCATTTTCAGTTCCTCCCTTATGCGGATGGCGGCATTATTTCCTTCAAAGTGAAATGCATCAAACCAGATCCCCAGATTTACCATATTTTAATGAAGAAATATGGACTTACGGGGGAGGAAATTCTGTTTTTGGATGATAATCCTGCCAATATTAAAGCTGCCCAGGCAGAGGGATGGAACACCATATGGTCTCCTGACCATAAAACTGCCCTGGAAGGTCTGGAATCATATGGCATTCTCTGCAGCGCCGGCAGAGAATAAATGAGAGGAGGGACAGAATGTACCAGCATTTGCAAAAAGAAACATATACATTTGAAGATTTGAAAGAGATTATTGCAGCATTGAGAAGCGAAAATGGCTGCCCATGGGACAAGGTACAGACGCATGAAAGCTTGAAAGGATGTATGAAAGAGGAAGCTTATGAGGTGATTGAAGCCATTGATGAGCTTAAGGAAGATAGAAAAGGGGAGCATCTGCGTGAGGAACTGGGAGATGTATTGCTGCAGGTGATGATGCACAGCCAGATTGCCAGTGAGCAGCAGCATTTTACAGTGGAGGATGTGGTGCAGGAAGTTGCAGAAAAGATGGTGCGCAGACATCCACACGTATTTGGAACCATCTCTGCAGATACACCAGAGGCAGCACTGGATACCTGGGAACAGGCCAAGGAAAAGGAAAAAGGCAAATCTGCAGATAAGTCATCAGAAATGGAACGGGTGGCCAAGGCGCTTCCAGCGCTGATTCGCTGTCAGAAAGTACTGAAAAAGGGCGGTCTGGTAACAGATAAAAAGACTGCTTTCACAAGATTGACAGAGACGATACAGGCAATGGGTGAAGAACCTGATGAAACGCAGATCGGGCAGCTGCTGGCAGAGACAGTGAATCTGGCTGCATCCCGGAAAATTTCCAGTGAGGATGCTCTGATCAGAACCATAGAAAGTATCATTGCAGAGGCAAAGGAATGAAACCAATGCTTTTGAAAATTGCTGTGATATCAGGTATAGTGATTATCAGGAAAATAGAACGGAAAAGGAGGTGATTGCCATGTCAGGAAAATTCAGTGATTACAATTGCATTATTTATCTACAGAACAGACAGGCGCAGTCATCTCTGTGTATGAGAATCGGTTAGACCGCAAATAGGTTGCAGCTATTTGGTTCTTTTACGTGATAGAAAAAATGGGCACCTCATTGTTGAGGTGTCTTTTTTGCGCCTTTTTTTAGGCAAAAAAAGGTAAGGTGTTTCACAATCGCTGTTTTCAAAAAAGAATAAAGGTTGACAAAATACGACACTGGTTATAATATATAGCTATCAGCATAAAAATATAACCAAAAGGGAATGATATAATGTTCGGACGAGTAAACAGCGGTGCGATTTTAGGGATTGACGGGTATCTGGTGCAGGTGGAGGCAGATGTATGCAGCGGCCTGCCGGGATTTGATATGGTAGGGTTTCTGGCATCAGAGGTCAGGGAGGCCAGAGAGCGTGTGCGGACAGCTCTGCGTAATTCCGGTTATGAGATGCCTCCAGCCAGAACTACCATCAATCTTTCTCCCGCAGATTTGCGCAAAGAGGGGAATTATTTTGACCTGCCCATAGCCATAGCCATTTTAATGGCCATAGGAATACTGAGCAAAGAGGCATTGGAGGATGTATTTTTGGTAGGGGAGCTGAGCCTGGATGGAACCCTGCAGCCAGTAAATGGAGTGATCTCCCTGATTGGTACTGCCAGACAGGAGGGGATTCATACCTGCATCGTTCCTGCGGCCAATGGCAGGGAGGGTGCTGTCATAGAGGGCATACAGGTGTATGGGATGCATACCCTTTCTGATGTCATTGCATTTCTTTCGGGAAAAGGACAGTTTGCTCCTGAACAGCCTGCAGAGGATGAACCATGTCTGGAGGATGATGCAGATGTGGATTTTGGAGAAATCAACGGACAGGAGACGGTGAAGCGTGCCACAATAGTGGCTGCAGCCGGCATGCACAATATTCTTTACATAGGTCCTCCAGGCTCTGGTAAGACGATGATCGCCAGACGGCTGCCTACCATACTGCCGCCTCTGACCAAAGAAGAACGCATAGAAATTTCTAAGATATACAGTATTTGCGGCCTGCTGCCCCCGGAACAGGGGCTGATCTGGAAGCGGCCGTTTCGCTGTCCTCATCATACCATTTCTGCCACTGCCCTTACCGGAGGCGGGCGGATTCCAAGACCTGGAGAGATTTCCCTGGCCAACAGAGGGGTATTGTTTTTAGATGAGCTGCCGGAATTTCAGAAAAGTACTCTGGAGATTCTGCGCCAGCCCTTAGAGGATAAAAAAGTGGTCATTTCCAGAGTTCATGGTACTTACGAATATCCCACCAATTTTGTATTGGCAGCTGCCATGAATCCCTGTAAATGTGGTTTTTATCCGGACAGGCGGTTATGCCGCTGCAGTGAAGCAGAGGTACAGAAGTATTTAAATCATATTTCACAGCCGCTGCTGGACCGGATCGACATCTGCATTGAGGTGCCAAGGCTTGCTTATCAGGAGTTTTCCGCAGACCGCCCAGTTCCTACATCTGCCCAGCTGCGAAAGATGGTGGTTAGAGCTATGGAGATTCAAAAAGAACGGTATGCAGGTACTTCAGTATTATTTAACAGTGCCCTGTCGCCTGCCCAGATAAAAAAATACTGCAGACTGCAAAAAGAAGAGCAGACATTTTTAAAGGAAGTATTTGAAACCATGGAACTAAGCGCCAGAGCTTATCACAAAATTTTGAAAGTAGCCCGTACCATAGCAGATTTAGAAGAAGCGGAGGAGATTTCAGGAGCACATCTGGCAGAAGCCATTGGGTATCGGAGTCTGGATAAAAAGTACTGGGGGCAGTAGGAGGATAAAAGGATGACAAATGACGAATACTGGTACTGGTTTTGCACCATCCCGGGATTTGGAGCCAGAAAGCTGCAGGCGATATTAGAATATTTTGGCAGTCCGGCAGATGCATTTAAGGCAGATCCGGAATACATTGGCCAGATTCCTCCTGTGCGGAAAAAAGATGTGGAAGCATGGAGAGAAAGTATTAGGAATGTGCATTTTGCCTGCAGACAGTATCATCTTCTCCAGCAGAAGCACATACAATTTATCACAAAAGTCCACTCTGCATATCCAAAGCGTCTTTTGCAGATCTATGACCCTCCTATGGGATTGTTTTACAGAGGCAGCCTGCCGTCAGATGATCAGCCTGCTGCTGCTATTATAGGAGCCAGAAGCTGCACTTCTTATGGGAGAGAGGCGGCTTATCTTCTTGGAAAAGAGCTTGGCAGCAGGGACATCCAGATCGTCAGCGGCATGGCTCTGGGCATTGACGGTGCAGGACAGCGGGGAGCCATTGCAGGAGGAGGGCGGACCTTTGGCATTTTGGGTTCAGGGGTAGATGTGTGTTATCCAAAGGAAAATATAGAGCTATATTGCCAGATCCCGGCTCATGGAGGACTGATCTCCGAGTATTGTCCGGGACAAAAAGGGCTGCCCCAGCTCTTCCCAGTGCGTAATCGGATCATTGCTGCTTTATCAGACTGTATTATTGTAGTAGAGGCACGGGAAAAGAGTGGTACCTTGATTACGGTAGACCAGGGATTGGAGCAGGGAAAAGATATATTTGCAGTACCGGGCAGGTTAGGAGATCCCTTAAGTGCAGGGTGTAACCGGCTGATTCAAAACGGTGCTGCTATTTTGACGGATATACAGGATATTTATGCATATTTTCATATGGAAACGGTTTTGGAGGGCACAAAGGAGAAAAAGAAGAAAAAAACACTTGCAAATGACGAGAAAATAATATATAGTTGTTTGCGTTTAGAACCCAAACATTTAGAGGAGATTTTAAGCGAAACAGGGCTTTCCGTGAATCAGGCTGTATGGGGATTGATGCAGCTGGAGATGAAAGGATATATCACCCAGCCGCGGAAAAACTATTACAAACGCAGAAGCAGCTGATTGCTGTGCAGTCTGAGGAAACGGTTTCTGTTTTCAAAATAGATATCGGATATGAAATACCGGATATCAAAAACTGACAGAATATGAAACGGTGAGGTATTGAAATGGCCAAAAATCTGGTTATTGTGGAGTCACCTGCAAAGGTAAAAACAATTAAAAAGTTTCTGGGTAAGAATTATGAGGTAATGGCCTCTAACGGACATGTCCGGGATCTGCCCAAAAGTCAGATGGGTATTGATGCAGAAAATGATTTCGAACCCAAATATATTACCATCCGAGGCAAAGGTGATGTACTGGCTGCCCTTCGTAAGGAAGTCAAAAAGGCAGACCATGTATACCTGGCAACGGACCCTGACCGGGAGGGAGAAGCCATTTCCTGGCATCTTTCGAATGCCTTGAAGCTGGAAGGGAAGGATGTACACCGGATTACCTTTAATGAAATCACCAAGAATGCAGTAAATGCATCGATTAAGAATCCAAGAAGCATCAATATGGATCTGGTCAACGCCCAGCAGACCAGACGTATTCTGGACAGAATGGTAGGTTACCGTATCAGTCCTCTGCTCTGGCAGAAAGTAAAAAGAGGTTTAAGTGCAGGCCGCGTACAGTCTGTCGCTTTGCGTATCATATGTGACAGAGAGGCAGAAATTGCTGCATTTATTCCGGAGGAATACTGGACACTGGATGCTTTCCTGCAGGTGGCAGGAGAAAAGAAGCTTTTGGAGGCCAAATTTTACGGAAAAGAGGGCAGAAAGCAGACCATCGGTTCCAAAGAAGAATTGGATGGGATTATGCAGGCCATTGATGGCAAGCCTTTTCAGGTAAAGGAGATCAAGGAAAAAGAGCGCATCAAAAAAGCACCTCTTCCATTTACTACCAGTACATTACAGCAGGAAGCTGCCAATCGTCTGAACTTTTCTACTCAGAAAACCATGCGTCTGGCCCAGCAGCTGTATGAAGGTGTAGATGTGGAGGGAGAAGGTACCATTGGTATTATTACGTATCTGCGTACCGATTCTACCCGTATTGCAGAGGAAGCAGATGCCTCTGCAAGAGCATATATTTCCCAGGTGTATGGAGATGCGTATGTAGGAGTCAGGGAAGAAAAGGAGCAGAAGAGTCAGAAAATTCAGGATGCGCATGAAGCCATACGTCCTACCAATATCAGCCTGACACCGGAGCGGTTAAAGAGCTCTTTAAGCAGAGACCAGTACCGCCTGTATCAATTGATCTGGAAACGGTTTGCAGCCAGCCGTATGGCAGAGGCAAAGTATGGTACGGTACAGATCAAACTGCAGGCAGGAGAGTATCTTTTTACTGCATCTGCCACCAAGCTGGTTTTTGAAGGATTTTTGCAGGTATATAATGATGAAGAAAAGCAGCAGAACAATGGGGCAGTGCGCAGTGTAACGAAGGATTCTGCATTGACAGTGGATTCCCTGGTCAGCAAGCAGCATTTTACCCAGCCGCCGGCACACTTTACAGAGGCATCCCTGGTAAAGGCATTGGAGGAACAGGGCATTGGACGTCCTTCTACCTATGCGCCTACCATTACTACTATTCTGGCAAGACATTACATTGTAAAGGAAAATAAAAATCTATATGTAACAGCATTGGGAGAAGTGGTAAATGATATTATGGTACATTCTTTTGCCAGCATTGTAGATGTCTCCTTTACGGCCAATCTGGAATATTTGTTAGATATGGTAGGAGAGGGAAAGGTAGAGTGGAAGACCGTGATCCGCAATTTCTATCCCGATCTGGATGCGGCAGTCATTGCTGCAGAAAAGGAATTGGAAAATGTGACGATCCAGGAAGAAGTCAGTGACGAAATCTGTGATGTATGCGGCCGGAATATGGTCATCAAGTATGGTCCTCATGGTAAATTCCTGGCATGCCCGGGATTTCCAGAATGCCGTAATACCAAGCCTTATTATGAAAAGATCGGTGTAGCATGCCCTAAATGCGGGAAAGATGTGGTAATCAAGATGTCTAAAAAGGGCAGACGTTACTATGGCTGTATTGATAATCCGGATTGTGATTTTATGTCCTGGGCAAAACCTTCCCAGAAAACCTGCCCGGAATGTGGAAGCTACATGGTAGAAAAAGGCAATAAGCTGATTTGTGCAGCAGAAGGATGCGGTTATATGGAAAACCGCCCTCAGGAAGAAGAGGATTAAGGCTGCAGCAGGCTGCCTGAGATGATGTATTGCTTATCAATATTCTGTGTTGCGTGTGTTTTACAGGTAAAAAAAGCAAGATTGAGAAAATATGCAGGACTTAAGAGACTAATTAACAGAATAAATTGGAAAAATTATAAATTTTCTGACAAAAGATAGAATTACCGCTTGTTTAATTGATAAATATATGATACTCTAGTTATAGATTCTAATATAAATGCATGTGTGATAACTGCAGAGGGAAAGGAAGGGTATCATGAGTGTACAGTTGTTAGACAAGACAAGAAAAATTAATAAGCTGCTTCACAATAATAATTCCAGCAAGGTTGTTTTCAATGATATTTGTCTGGTACTGAGTGAAATTCTCAATTCCAATATTCTGGTCATCAGTAAAAAAGGCAAAGTATTAGGAATTGGACACAGAAACGGTGTGGATGAAATCAATGAGCTGCTGCAGGGACAGGTGGGCGGTTTTATTGACCATATGCTCAATGAGCGTCTGTTAAGTGTATTGTCTACCAAGGAAAATGTCAATCTGGCAACCTTGGGATTCACAGAGGAAAATGTGAGAAAATACCAGGCCATTATTACACCCATTGATATTGCCGGGGAGCGTCTGGGAACCTTGTTCATTTACAAGAGCGGAGAGGGATATGAAATTGATGACATTATTCTCAGTGAATACGGTACGACTGTAGTGGGATTGGAAATGATGCGTTCTGTCAATGAGGAAAATGCAGAAGAAAACCGGAAGGTCAGCATTGTAAAATCAGCAATTAATACATTGAGCTTTTCAGAACTGGAAGCCATTACCCATATCTTTGATGAACTGGATGGCAATGAGGGCATACTGGTAGCCAGCAAGATTGCAGACAGAGTGGGTATTACCCGTTCTGTGATTGTGAATGCACTCCGTAAGTTCGAAAGCGCTGGTGTCATTGAATCCCGTTCCTCTGGTATGAAGGGAACCTATATTAAGATCCTCAATGATGCGGTATTTGACGAGCTGAAGAAGATCGATACCAAGAATATGTAATGCTATTTCTCAATAGAGAGACCCGCCCAGAGCAGTATATTATATGGAAGAAACTCCTGTAAAAGCAGCAAGTGGATTTGCAGAAGATGTTTTGCCAGATCCGGATATAGAATATGCAGAAAAGATAGAATTCATGCTTGATTTCTATCTTTTTTTGTGTTATAGTGGTAAGGCTGAACATACACGTATGGGAATGACGTGGACGGTGCCGCAATGCGGTCCCATGGGAACGAACCATACGGAAGCAAAAACCAAATCAAAAGGAGAACGAAAATGAGCGTTATTTCTATGAAGCAGCTGCTGGAAGCAGGCGTACACTTTGGACATCAGACAAGAAGATGGAACCCTAAGATGGCTCCATACATCTACACCGAGAGAAACGGTATTTACATCATCGACTTACAGAAGTCTGTAGGTAAGGTAGACGAAGCTTACAAGGCTGTAGCTGATATCGCAGCTGAAGGTGGTACAATCTTATTCGTTGGTACTAAGAAGCAGGCTCAGGATGCTGTAGCAAGCGAAGCACAGAGATGTGGTATGTACTATGTAAACCAGAGATGGTTAGGTGGTATGCTGACCAACTTCAAGACCATCCAGAGCAGAATTGAGCGTCTTCGTGCAATTGAGAAGATGTCTGAGGATGGAACTTTCGACGTACTGCCAAAGAAGGAAGTAGTTGAATTAAAGAAGGAATGGGACAAGTTAGAGAAGAACCTTGGCGGTATCAAGGATATGAAGAAGATCCCAGATGCAATCTTCGTTGTTGACCCTAAGAAGGAGAAGAACTGTGTACAGGAGGCTCACAACTTAGGCATCACTCTGATCGGTATTGCAGATACCAACTGTGATCCAGAAGAATTAGATTATGTAATCCCAGGCAATGATGATGCAATCAGAGCCGTTAAGTTAATTGTTTCCAAGATGGCAGATGCTGTAATCGAGGCTAAGCAGGGTGAAGTAACTGTTGAGACTGAGGAAGCAGAGGTTGTTGAAGAGGAAACAGCAGTAGAAGAGTAATCTTCACAATCTGAACCTAAGAAGGCGGCATTCCACAGGGATGCCTGCCGCTTTCATTCATGACAGCGGAAAGTTCGCAAGGCATACTTTTGCTGTTTGAAACAAGAGAAAGCATATTATCATATATCAGGAGGGTTTTACAATGGCAGCTATTTCTGCAAAGATGGTAAAAGATTTAAGAGAAATGACTGGCGCTGGTATGATGGACTGTAAGAAGGCTCTTGCAGCTACAGACGGCGATATGGATAAGGCAGTAGAGTTCTTAAGAGAAAAAGGACTTGCTGCAGCTGCAAAGAAGGCTGGCAGAATTGCAGCTGAGGGTATTGTTTACGCAGTAGTAAACAACGACACTACAGCTACTATCGTTGAGGTTAACTCTGAGACAGACTTCGTTGCAAAGAATGCTGATTTCCAGGCATATGTTGCTGAGGTTGCTGAGCAGGCAATCGCTTCTGCAAACGAGAACGATATGGATGCATTCATGGCTGAGACATGGTGCAAGGACGCTTCCAAGACTGTTGCTGAGGAGCTGTCTTCTAAGACTGCTATCATCGGTGAGAAGTTAAGCATCCGTAGATTCAAGAACATCCAGGTTACCGACGGCTGTGTAGTTTCCTACATTCACGGCGGCGGAAGAATCGGTGTTCTGTTAGAGGCTGCTACTGCAACTGTAAATGACAACGTAAAGGAAGCATTAAAGAACGTTGCAATGCAGATCGCTGCATTAAAGCCAATGTATCTGGACAGAGCTTCTGTATCTGAAGAATTCATTGCTCATGAGAAGGAAATCCTGATGGCTCAGATCATGAACGATCCTAAGGAAGCAAGCAAGCCAGAGAAGGTAATCGCTGGTATGATCAATGGACGTCTGAACAAGGAATTAAAGGAATTCTGTCTGTTAGATCAGGTTTATGTAAAGGCTGAGGATGGCAAGCAGACTGTAGGTCAGTATCTGGCAGCAGTATCTAAGGCAGAAGGTACAGACATCACATTAAAGAGCTTCGTTCGTTTCGAGACCGGTGAAGGTATGGAAAAGAAGGAAGAGAACTTTGCTGAGGAAGTAGCAAAGCAGATGGGATGCTAAAAAGAAGTGTTTAAGTATAAAATAGAGTGCTATTGTTTACAAGATAATAGCACTCTATTTTTTGTGAAAATAATTTTTAAAAATCGTAAAAAAATAGGAGTAACTTACTAGTTACTCCTATTCGTCTTATTATTTTGCGGGAATTAACAAAATTTGTCCTACATTAATGACAGTGCTTTTTAATCCATTTAATTCCATAATTTCCGTATATCTATTTTCAGCACCCAGATGTTTCTTTGCGATACTGGATAATGTGTCGCCAGATTTAACAGTATACTCTTTATGATTTGGAACATAAGAGTAGTATTTGCCATTCTGATAAGAAGTATAAGCATAACCACATTCTTCGCCCGCCCAAACAATTTTGAACCATCCGTTTGAAGTAATTTCTAATACTTCGACTGCAGTTCCTTTTGTAATAGTTGCATAAGCTTTATAGTTAGTTCCTGCACCGCTACGGATAGCCATTGAGTCTAATGCAAATGCAGAACCAATTCCTTTTCCAACATAAGATGTATTGCCGTCACTGCTTGCTGTTAAATTAAACCCCTCAGTAATACCTTTAATATAGGCTTGTGCAATTTTATTTTTATTGTTTTGATACCAAGTCACATCATCCTTATCAGAAATAAAACATGTCTCAAATAATCCATGAGATACACCTTGCGCTCTGACACGTTCCTGCACCAATAAACCACCACTATATTGTCTTTGAGATACTACAATTCCGTCCCATGCTTTACAGCTTCCAATTGCATACATATTTTTCAAAATTGCATCTTCTACGCTGTGTCCTGTTTCTGACTGACTGATATAAAACATAGACCCCTTCATCTTACCATCACCAGTTGTATCGTTTGTGGTTGAAGAATTAAAATGGATCTCACCAACATATGTATATGGAGTAAAATCATAAGAACCACCATTTTTTAAAAATGTATAGTAGTTTTTTGATGTATCAGCAATAGTACAATTAATACCTGCGGTATCAGCAGCAGACTTAATTAATTTCACAAGTTCTCTTGTCAAATCAGCCTCTTTATATCCATTGCCGCATGCGCCAGAATCGCCGTTTCCATGTCCAGCAATTAACAATAATTTAAACTCTTTCTTTTCCATATAATCGTCCTCCATTTATCGTAATTTTTTAGGAAATTCTAAAATAACATAGCCAAATACTTTATAATAAGGAACCGGAAGCTCCTTAAAAATATAATAATTTATAGCATCCGCTATAAAAATACCAATAACCGATAAAAAACACCATATAATACTAAATGGCAAACAAATAACTCCCATAAAGTTCAGTGGAATATTTGAATAGTCCCACATTTGTGGTATAGAAGTGTGTAATGCTAATAATCCTATAATCAACTCAAAAAATGTGATTATTATAGACCCTATTATTGACTGAATTATCAAATCTGTTTCCCATGATATTTTGTTATTAATTTTATCTAGTATTACAATTGCTAATCCACCACACAATCCCATTAAAGGAAACGTATATTGCCTCCACAATAACTCTATCAACATGTATCCAAAAAATCCAACCGAAAACAAAGTAATAAATTTTACTATTTTTCGTCTAATTTTCATTTATACCTCCAACAATTCTTTTAGAATTTCAGACTGATATTCTTCTGGGATTTCACATCCGTATTCAATAATTGCAATCTCTTCGATTGTTGCTAATGATTCTACATATGCTTTTAACGAATTAAAATATGTAACATGATATGTTTTGAATGCTGTTGCAGTATTCAAGATTGTATTGATATCTTGTGCTGAGTAATAACGGCATAACTCACCATCTGCATGATATGGAATTTCGGTCTGACCAGAGGCAGCCAAAGAAGAAAGAGTGATCAAATTCAATTGATTCATATAAAATATCGTATTCAGATTTTTCAATACTTATTACAGTATTTCTTCATAAACATATTTATCAGAAGTAATTGGCAACATCCAATATGTATGATATGATTTATCTTTATATTGAATATATTATGCTTCAGATTCGTTACATTTTAGGATAATTTGATGTTTTTCTTGAAATTTTCTGAAGTCAGAAGTAGTACCAATTCCTATAAAATTAGTATTAATAATTAATTTGTAATAGTTCATTATACCACGTATAATCCAATTATCCTCTTTTGAGGGTAATGGATTATTCTCCTTTTTGATAAGTATAATCTGTTCAACGTGTCCATAGTTATATCTTAGCACCAGAACTGGTCAGATATCAAAGTGGAATCCATTCATCATAGCGTATCTCTGGATACCAAAAAGAAAGTCTATTTTAATGCACATATATGGGGATTGTAAAAACATAGGAAGAAAACTCCATTATAGAAAAAAGTTGCATTTAGATAAATAAGGAAGTATAGTACAAGTATCAGATCTACACCTGATGCTTTATCAGTGTGTCTTGGACAGAGTCAGTCCTTTTATTTCCGAAGGTAAATTTACGCAATCGAAGAAAGCTTTTATACATTGCCTCTCTGCTGACTTTCTGTTATTCTGTTATTATTCCCAATATTTTCCCATAGGAGAGAAACGGAGTACTTTATGAAAAATATTTATGTTCGTGCCGGAATGTCCCCTTTTGAAAGTTTTCCAGCAGAAAAAATACTGAATGAAAATTCAATTGGAACCAATGTCGGCAATTTTTTATATTTATTTGGAACTCTGCGCAATCTTGTGCAGGAAGATACCATAGTGACCCCAAGCTATTACAAGTTAAACCACACCAAAGAAGAAATTGACCGGATCAATCAGGAGTGTGACTGCTTCCTGATCCCTCTGGCAGATGCATTCCGTCCGGATTTTCGTGGAGAGATGCGTGCATTGACCAGACTGGTAGAGCAGTTAACCATTCCCTGTGTGGTAACTGGTGTGGGATTATGCGCTCCGTATGATGCATCTCCTGACCAGTCTTATCCTTTTGACGAGGATGCAAAAGCATTTGTAAAAGCGGTACTAAATAAATCAGCCAAGATAGGTGTCCGTGGAGAAATTACATCTGCCTATCTGTCTCATCTGGGGTTCAGAGAGGGCATTGACCATACACCCATTGGCTGTCCGTCTTTGTATATGAATGGACCTAAGCTGCAGATCAGGGAGGCAAATATCACGCCTGATTCATTTGTATGCTACAATACCACTTTCACGACTCCGGACAATGTGCATGAGTTTGTACACAGAAGCCTTGCACAGTTTCATGATACCCATTTTGTGCCCCAGGTACGCAATGAATTAAAGCTTTTGTATACAGGAGCGCCGTATATCTGTAATGCAAATCCATTGTATCCTACCAAAATCACAGATGAAGCATACCGGGGCAATCAGTCCAGATTTTTCCTGAATGTACCTACCTGGATCGAATATATGAAGGGAGCGGATTTCTGTTTTGGTACCAGACTCCACGGTAATGTGGCTGCCATGCTGGCAGGAACCCCAAGCATTCTGCTGGCAAAGGATGCCCGTGTCAGAGAACTGGCTGAGTATCACGATATGACCCGTTTCCCTGTGGAACAGATTGATGAGAAGACAGATATCTGGGATCTGATTGCAAAGGCAGATTTCCACCAGGCAGAAAAGTGCCAGTATGCCAACTATACCCATTTCATTGATTTTCTGGAGGAAAATCATTTGTCACCTTACCGCCAGGATCCTGCACATATGGAGGAACTTCCTTTTGAAGAGCGGATGAAGCATGTGAAGTTAGAACCCCCTGTGGAATCCATTGCCACCTGTAGCTTGGAGGAAATGGCAAAGCGCTGGGGCACATACTGGCCTTTGCAGGAGCAGCGTGTAAATCGGTTGGAAACTGAGGTGAAAACCCTTAAAAAAGAGAAAAAAGAATTCCAGGGTGAAGCAAAGAAACTTCAACAGGAAAAGACTGTTCTGCAGGCAGAAAATAAAGAACTCCAAAAAGAAACGTCTGCTTTGCAGGCAGAGAAGAAAACGCTGGCAAAAGAGAAAAAACGTCTTCAGTCTGAATTGGAAAAACCTCTGCTGATTCAGCTGGGTAAGCGGATAGAAAAGAGGTGCCCATCTATTGGAACACTTCTTAGAAAAGTGAAAAAGATGGTTTGCCATGGCAAAAAAGAATAACGCACAGGTGGGTGACGGAGAACGTGTTTTTCTAAATGTCTGCTTTACTTCTGCGCAAGTTTGCGATAGAATGAAATGCACAGATGATTCATGGCAATAGAATGTTTTTCTATTGTTTGTAAACAAAGGGATTCAAAGGGGACATTTTGAAAGAACGGATTATACAAATCGCAAAAGGAATAGTTTCATATGATGCACCTCAGTTCCGCATTTATCCGGAACAGCTTACTGGAGAACTGGCAGTAAATCAGTCAGTAAAGAAGGAAGTGGAGATACGCACTTGTAATGGCAAGCCTGTAAAAGGGGTTGCCTGTTCTGATTGTCCTCATGTACGGATCAAAGGAGACACCTTTCAGGGATATGTAAACCGGGTGACGGTAGAAATAGATGCTGCAGGACTGGAAGCAGGAGAGATACTGGCAGGAGAACTGGTATTGCTTACCGATGGTGGAGAAAATTACATTCCTTACCGGTATCAGGTGTGCAGTGAGGAAAAGGCATTGGAAGAAGGAGAGAATACACCAGAGGGCAATGGCTGTAAGGATACTGAAAAAACAGAGTCTGATGCTGATGATGGGCACTGCAATAATATAGAAGAAAATGGGACTGCCAGAGAGCAGGAAAATCAAACAGAGCAGAAAGAGCAGCCAATACCGGAATCTCCAAATATGCAAAGAGAGTCTGCTCATAAAACTGCGGAACTGATGAAGCTGATGCTACACTGTCTGACAGAGCATTACAGCCAGGATGCCATGGAAGACCTGGAACTGAATCTGATGGTCTGGCAGGATGAGCCAGAGCCTTTTCTCACAGAAGCCCAAAACAACCTGCTGCAGGTATTGGTCATGTACCATACAGGCTGTAGGGAGGAAGGTATTAACCTGTATGAGCAGATCAGGGAGCAGATTTATGCTGACCGGGAAAATACCTCCTGGGCTTATCTGCTGGGTTTATATTTAGAAGACAGACTGTTGCCTGAGGAAGAACGCGGCGCCCAGGTACATCAGCTGCAGCAGTATAGGCAACAGTATAAAGATGATTTCAGTCTGCTGCTTTTATCAGAAATGGACTTAAATCGTCTGTTTCATCCGAAAACAGCAGCAGAAGAATTGTGTGCTGCTTATGAAAATGGATATCACAGTCCGTTTTTACTCTGGAGGTTGTTTCAGATTTTAGAAGAAGCACCTCAGATCATGGATTTACACAGCCGGCCTATGATACAGGCTTTTGGATCTGTCATTCGTTATGGCATGGTACCGGTGCATATGCTGAGAGAAATCCTCAGACAGATGAAACCGGAAACAGAACCAGCTTGTGCCCCGGTACTCCTTCGGGCATTTTTGCGCCTGATGGAGAATGAAGCATATGAAGGCCCGGATTTGTTAAATGCTGCAGTACAGCTTATGCTGCAGCTTCAGTATGCAGGAACACAGTATTTCCCTCTGTATCATCAGGCCGCTTGTGCCAATATGCATTCAGAAGAACTGTTTGTGTATTATCTGAATTCCGTGCCAGGAGGATACAGAAAGCCCATTGCCAGACCTGTGGTTCTGTATTATACTTATGGAGATACGCTTTCAGAACCTTTGAGAGAGCTTTTATATACCAATGTGCAGCTTTTTTACAGCGATGAAGAACGCATCTATACCGGGTACCGCAACCGGATAGAGCGGTTTATGATAGATCACCTGCTGCAGGGGCAGATAAATGAAAATCTGCTGTTTTTGTATACCACTTTGCTGCATCCGGAGATGCTGGATGAGCGGGCGGCAGCTGCATTAACGGATATACTCTCTTTAGCGCATATTTCTGAGGAAAAGAGTGGGGCAGAAACTGTAGTGGTACGGTATCCTCTGCTGGAACAGGAGTGGAGCTATCCTTTGGCCAAAGGAGAAGGAAATGTGCCTGTATGGAGTCAGGATGCAGAGATCATCTGTCTGGATGCTGCAGGAAATCCATTGGAGGATCAGGGGGGAAAGCGCTCCCTGTGGATGGAACACCAGGAGCTGGAAAAGCGGTGCAGACAGTTATATCCTTCTCATATCAGATTTCAGCTGACTGATTTGAAAAAGCTGTTGGAGTATGGTGTGGATACAAAGGAACAGTTAGACCAGGTAATCGGACTGGCCAATGCATTGCCAGTGTGTTGGGAGGCTGTGTGCCGGATCGTATCTATGGTCATCGCATACTGCAATGTACATCCGGAGGATACTGCATATGATGGTGTATTGGTAGGGGCTTCCTGGGAAGATCTAGGAAAAGAGGAACAGAGGCAGGTATTTGACCTGCTGCTGCGCCGGGGATATGTAAAAGAGGCAGAAAGCCGCATTCGCAGCTATGGCTGGAAGGAACTGTCGGATGAAAGTCTGTCTGTATTTTTAAGACTGCGCAGCGAAAAGTCCGCAAAGACAGATAACTGGCAGACGGCTATGTGTTATGAGCTGTATGTCAGGGGCAGCAGAGAAAGCTGGCTTTTAAACGAGCTTTGTCTGCATTACAGCAGCAGCCAGGAAAAAATGCTGGCATTGCTGCAGGATTGTCTGCAGTCAGGAATGCAGGCAGAAAATCATCAGACAGACTGCCGTGCAGACAGGTTAGGAGAACGTCTCCTGACACAAAGTATGTTCACCGGAAAGTGGGAAAAGCTGCCGGAAATTATGAACGGGTACATAGATGGAAATGGACAGGATGGCCTTTTAATGAGCAGCTATCTGGTGATTCGCTGTCAGGTTTATTATATGACTGGAACAGCAGATTCGGTATTGGAAGGGTGGTTTTCCTATGCATCTGTTCAAGAGCCGTTTCAGGGAAAACTGCCGGAGATCTGCTGTATGGCATTGTTAAAGTGGTACGGAGAGAAAGGGCAGCTTACAAATCAGGAGCAGCAGCTTTGTATTCCATTGTTAGAGGGACTGCTGCAAAGAAACAGATGCTACAGTTTCTTCCATAGATATGCAGAGCTGGTATCTATGCCATCTGTTTTGGAAGGAAAAACGATATTAGAATATCATGGAGCAGCAAACCGGCAGGTCATGCTGGTTTACCAAAGAGACAAACTGGAAACAGATGAAAACGTAATTTTGCTGAAAGAGCAGTATCCAGGTGTATATTGTGCGGCCATCTCCCTGTTCGCAGGAGAAGAACTGCATTATCGTCTGCTGGAGGACGGGGAATATCAGGCAGTATGTTTTACACTGGAAGAACCCTTTGCCGGAAAAGATGAAGGATATGTAAGCCTGAATCAGATCATTTCAGCATATCAAAGAAACGACTGGCAGAAGGTACAGGATGCAGTGCGCACAAGGGAACTTGGCAGATGCATGCTGGACCGGCTGTTCCCATTAAATTATATTTCAGAGGAAAGGTAGTTGGTACAGAGGATGAATGATGCAGATGGTTTGATAATTGGATATGATTTATGCCCGGATTTTGTACGCATCAGCTGTTACTGTCCCGGCAAAGATGAGCCGGAAGACTTTTCCTTTGATGAAGAGGGATTAAAACAATCCATTGCTACCCTGCTCTGCAAAAAAAGGGGAGCAGATGAGTGGCTGATTGGAGAAGAAGCCCTGCAGAATGCCCTGACCGGCAGCGGAATTATGGTAGATAACCTTTTGGGGATGATTCAGCGCAAGGGAGAAACTGTTTTAGAGGGCGTTCACTATACTGCTGACAGGCTGCTGGATATTTTTCTGCGGAAAACCATTCAGATGGTTCTGGATACCTATCATCAGTCAAGGCTTGTAAAAATATTTTTTACTATTCCCAAAATGGAACCGGCATGGATGGAAACCATTTATCAGGCAGCAGCAGGCATGGGGCTGGAAAGCAGCCAGGTGCGGATTCTCTGCCATGCAGACAGCTTTGGCTGTTATATTGCCAACCATTCCAGAGGCGGACTCTCTGGCATTACAGCCTTGTTTGACCTGACCAAAATGGGTCTGGATTATTATGAAATCAGATGCAACAAATCTGTAAAGCCTCAGCAACTCCTGGTACAGCATGAGACGTTAGAGGAACGGTTCAGCCTGGATATATTAAAAGAAAAGACAGGAGTCCGTATGGCTGACTCCATCCTCACCTCCTGTGCAGACAGGCTGTTTCACGGAAAAGTGGTAACACAGGTATTTCTGGCAGGAGAAGGGCTGGCACACTGCCAGGAGTGGTCAGAAAAATTCCTTGCTACCATCTGTAAACAGAGAAAGGTCTATTACCACCACAACCTGTTTGCCCAAGGTGCTCTGGCAGCAGCTCTTGCATCCTTAGATGCAGGGGGGAATCCGCCTTATCTGTTGCTTTGCGAAGGCAGGATCCCTTCTGACATTTCTATGGAAGTGGTACAGCAAAACACCAGAAAAAAACTCGTACTCTGTCAGGGTGGAAGTGACTGGTACGAAGCTGGCGCTACAGTAGAACTGATACCGGATATTTGCGACAGTCTCCAGTTACAGATCTGCAGATTGACAGACAGACGTACCAGAACCTGTTCTATTTCTCTGGAAGCGCTGCCAAAGCGTCCAGAACGTACCACCCGCCTGGAAGTAAAGATTTATTTCCGCTCGTCAGAAGAAATGACAGTGCGGGTAAAAGATCTTGGTTTTGGAGAGCTGTATCCGGCTACAGACACTATAATAGAAGAAAAAGTTTATATCGGCTAACGGGTAAAACAATATCCCCCATAATCTGATGCCCACACTCTTGTAAACGTCCGGGAAAGGAGAATGAAAGATGAACCGATATCTGTTATGCAGAAAAAGAGTGAACAGGCCATATGTAGTAAAGGAGCTTGGACTGCGGATCTATTCTCCGGAGGAACTCTGTTATTTTATTTATCAGAATCTTCCCTTGATTGAAAACAGCTTTCTGGATGAGAATTTCTATGAATTTATTGGGCAGGACTGTGGCATGCCGGAGACTGCAAGACAAATGGAGCGATATGCCAGAGCCAGTCAGTCTCCCTTAGAAGCACTGCGGATTTTATTTTCGGCAGTAGGGTATTATACAGAAGAAGAATGCAGTCGGTTTTGCAAACGTCTGATGCAGCAGCTGCACAACTCTCCTGACCGGATTTATGAAGAAAAAGCAGATCTGCTGGTTCAGCTTGGGCGGTATCAGGAAGCTGTGCAGTATTATGAAAAGATAAGCAGCGCCAGACATGGACAGTCTGCTGCACCGGTGTTGGAAAAAATGGCAGGACTGTATTTGAGAATGGGACAGCAGAAAAAGGCAATGGAGCATTTGATTTCCTTATGGAAGCTGACCAAAGAAAAGAAAGCTGCCAGGGCACTGTGCTTTGGCTGCCTGTTTACAGGACAGGAAGTGAGCGAATTGGGGGCAGATATCCCAGAGGCATTGCAGCAGCAGTACAGTCAGGAGTATGAGCTCATCCGTCAGGAAGTGGAAAACCAGGTTGGAGAAGGTCCAGTAGAGACAGTTATGACAGATCATTTTCAGGGGCGGAGAGAAGAACTGGAGCAGTATTTTTACCTAGAAAAGCAGGCATACCGGAAAATGATGGGGATTGCATAAAAACCTGCTTGACAAAAACCATATAAATAGCTATGATGAAAACAGTCACATCTAAGGAAAGGTGATGAAGCAGAGGAGTACTGTTTGGAGGCGGACAGAGAGGTGGCCGGATGTTGAGAGGCCATTACGTACAGAAGGATAGGAAGGTAGCTGCTGAACTGGATTTTTGAACGGCAAGACTCATTAGAGAATCCCGGTTAGTCCCCGTTATCGGTCACAAGGGAATCGGAGCAGCAGCTCCCGTTCTGAAATGAAGGTGGTACCGTGCATATGCGCCCTTTATGGAGATCATTCCATAAAGGGCTTTTTTATTTTATTTCATCGCATGCAAAGAGGGTACCGGAAAAAGGTATTGTAAAATTCACCTGCAGGGAGAGTCGTGTGGACAACAGTGGGACAGCTGTTGCGTCACAGGGCAGTTTGTGCGGAAGCGTCACAAATTGTCTGATTGCAGAGGGGTATGATAGGCCCATTGCAATTGTTACCCGGCAAGTCGCTTCAGAATGGAGGATATGATGAAAGAATTAGAAAAAACATACAGCCCTGCTGATATAGAGGAGCGTCTGTATGAAAAGTGGTTGGACAAAAAGTATTTTCACGCAGAAGTAGATAGAAGCAAGAAGCCATTTACCATTGTAATGCCGCCGCCAAATGTAACCGGTCAGCTGCACATGGGTCATGCATTGGACAACACCATGCAGGACATTCTCTGCCGTTATAAGAGAATGCAGGGGTATAACGTATTATGGCAGCCAGGTACAGACCATGCAGCCATTGCCACAGAGGTAAAGGTCATTGACAAGCTGAAAAAAGAAGGCATTGATAAGAATGACATTGGACGTGAGAAGTTTTTAGAGCATGCCTGGGAGTGGAAGCGTGAGTACGGCGGAAGAATCATCAACCAGTTAAAGAAGTTAGGTTCTTCTGCAGACTGGGACAGAGAGCGTTTTACCATGGACGAGGGCTGCTCCAAGGCAGTAGAGGAAGTCTTTATCCGTCTGTATGAAAAAGGCTGGATCTACAAAGGCTCCCGTATCGTAAACTGGTGTCCTGTATGTAAGACCTCCATTTCTGATGCAGAGGTAGAGCATACAGAGCAGGCAGGCCATTTCTGGCATATTAAGTACCCGATCGTAGGGGAGGAAGGCAGATTCGTAGAGATCGCCACCACCAGACCGGAGACCATGCTTGGAGATACTGCAGTGGCAGTCAATCCGGAGGATGACCGTTACAAGGATATCGTAGGCAAGATGCTGCTGCTGCCTCTGGTCAACAAGGAGATCCCGGTAGTGGCAGATCCATATGTAGACAAAGAGTTTGGAACCGGTTGTGTCAAGATCACCCCAGCCCATGATCCTAACGACTTTGAAGTAGGAAAGCGTCACAGCCTGCCGGAGATCAACATCATGAATGATGATGCCACCATCAACAATCACGGCGGTAAATATGCAGGCATGGATCGTTACGAGGCAAGAAAGCTGATCGTACAGGAATTAGATGAGCTGGGCTTACTGGTAAAGATCGAAGACCACGTACACAATGTAGGTACCCATGACCGTTGTAAGACCACCATTGAGCCACTGATCAAGCAGCAGTGGTTTGTAAAGATGGATGAGATGATCAAGCCTGCTGTAGAGGCAGTAAAGTCCGGTGAGATCAAGCTGCTGCCGGAGCGCATGGACCGTACTTACTTTAACTGGACAGACAACATCCGTGACTGGTGTATTTCCAGACAGCTGTGGTGGGGACACAGGATCCCGGCTTACTATTGTAAGGATTGTGGTGAAATGGTTGTGTCCAGAGACGCAGTGACGGTATGCCCTAAGTGCGGCAGCGTACACATGGAGCAGGATCCGGATACATTGGACACCTGGTTTTCTTCTGCACTGTGGCCATTCTCCACATTGGGCTGGCCGGAGCAGACAGAGGATCTGGATTACTTCTATCCGACAGACGTACTGGTAACCGGCTATGATATTATCTTCTTCTGGGTCATCCGTATGATCTTCTCCGGCTATGAGCAGACCGGTAAGGCGCCGTTCCATACGGTACTGTTCCATGGTCTGGTCAGAGACTCTCAGGGACGTAAGATGAGTAAGTCTCTGGGCAATGGTATCGATCCATTAGAGGTCATTGATAAATATGGTGCAGATGCCCTGCGTCTCACCCTGATTACCGGTAATGCACCAGGTAATGACATGCGTTTCTACTGGGAGAGAGTAGAAGCATCCCGTAACTTTGCCAACAAGCTGTGGAACGCATCCCGTTTCATTATGATGAACATGGAAAAGGCATCCTCAGACAATGTCACTCTGGCAGATCTGACCAACGCAGACAAGTGGATTCTGTCCAAGGCAAACCGTCTTGCCAAGGAAGTGACTGAAAATATGGACAAGTATGAAATGGGTATTGCTGTACAAAAGGTTTACGATTTTGTATGGGAAGAATTCTGCGACTGGTATATCGAGATGGTAAAGCCACGTCTGTGGAATGCAGAGGACAAGACCCAGGCAGCTGCCATCTGGACATTAAAGACTGTCCTGATCCAGTCCTTAAAGCTGCTGCACCCATTCATTCCATTTATTACAGAGGAGATCTTCTGCAACCTGCAGGATGCAGAGGAATCCATTATGATCTCTGAATGGCCGCAGTTCCAGAATGCATGGGACTTCGCCCAGGAGGAAAATGCAGTAGAGACCATCAAGGAAGCAGTACGCAGCATCCGTGCAGTACGTCTGTCCATGAATGTACCACCAAGCAAAAAGGCTACCATCTATGTAGTCAGCGAGCAGGACAAGGTACGTGAGATCTTTGAGACCTCCAAGGTATTCTTTGCACAGCTTGGTTCTGCAAGTGAGGTACTGGTACAGGCTGATAAGACCGGCATCGGGGAAGATGCAGTCTCTGCTGTGACAGCAGATGCAGTGCTGTATATGCCTCTGGCAGAGCTGGTTGACATCTCCAAGGAGATCGAGCGCCTGCAGAAGGAAGCAGAAAAGCTGACCAAGGAGCTGGCACGTTCCAAGGGCATGTTAAGCAATGAGAAGTTTATCAGCAAGGCACCTGCTGCCAAGATCGCAGAGGAACAGGAGAAGCTGGCACGCTACGAAGCAATGATGGCCCAGGTACAGGAGAGACTGGAGGCACTGCAGTAAAATAGCATGGATACCCGACTACCCGGACGGAGTTAGCCAGACTGGATGCATTTGCACGCAAAACACGCTCTCGCTTCGGGAAGTACGCAGCGGTTCTAAGGCCGCAGACAGGCAAAATCAGTCGTAAGTAAACTTACGGCTGATTTCACCTGTCTGCGGCCTAAGAACCGGCGTCCTTCAGAGTTTTGTTTAGCAAAGGCAGCCAGCCTGGCTAACTCCTGGGTATTGGTAAATCTCCAGGTGTATTTGTAAATGTGGAATGTGGTCGACTTAGCAGGAAACTGGTTGCTGCAGAGTGCAAAGTATATTTGCAAGCATGGAAATGCGTCTATGCGGGCAAGGCCTGTGAGCTGGTGCATAAAGTGGACTGCAGTGTAGCATGGCAGTTGTGAATAAGAAGGTAGGGAAGCAGGTTTTCACGGGGGATTCGTATAAATGCGGAGCGTGGAGATCTGCTTTTTATATCGATGTTTTACAGAGTGTCAGGGAAGGTGTTTTGCAATCGACTATTCTCATATTTGAACAATAACGAAAGTCTGCTACGTATCAGCTTTGTGAAGTGCCTGTCAGAAAATGTTTTCTAAGCAGGCTCTTAAAAACGCCGGCACTTTAAATTTTGCACCGTAGGTGCAAAATTTATTAGTACCGCTGGGTTTTTACCGAAGCGAGAGCATGCAAACGTATCATAAATGATACGTCGCGTGCAAACATTTTCTGACAGGCACTTCACAAAGCGTCCGGTAACAAGTTGTGCAATTGTCTATTTCAGATTAGTTGGAAGGAGAAGGTTTTGGAGAATAAGAAGACAAATTTTTATAGTATTATACATGAGATCTGCAGGGAGCAGGGGATCGTCTGCAGGGATTATGCAGATGGATGGGCGTTTGAATTGTCCAGAGAGGGGAAACACAGTTTTATTTTTGGCTATCAGTTTGGGCTGAATCTTTCTGCAGTGCAGCAGATCTGCAATGACAAGGGGGCAGCCAGTGAGGTGATGGCGGCTAAGGGGATCGCCCATGTGCATCATCAGGCTTTTATGTGTCCTCCTATGCAGAAGTTTGTTGGAGGAGATGGGTGCTTTCAGGAGATTTTGGATCTGTTTGAGGCACAGGGACGTGACCTGGTGGTGAAGGATAATGAGGGCACCGGAGGCAATCTGGTGTTTCATGTGACCAGCCGCAAGGCACTGGAGCTGGCAGCTTTTGAGATCTTTTCTTCCTGTAACTCCATTGCTTTGTGCCCTTATTATGATATTTTGCAGGAGTATCGGGTGGTGCTGTTGGATGGAGAGGTCAAGGTGATCTTCTCCAAGCTCCGTCAGGGGATTACAGGAGATGGTACCTCCAGCCTGCTTGCATTGTATCAGCAGTATCTGGCAGAGGAAGGCGCAAAAGAGGATGGTGCGGCAAAGAGCGCTGCGATCGAGCAGGCAGCAGCTGAAAGCGGATTTTTACTGCAGGATCTGAGCCGGATTTCTGAGAAAGGAAAGTTTTATCCCTTCCAGTGGAAGCACAACTTAGGACAGGGAGCAGGCGCGCAGCTCATTGTACCAGAGGACGTACCGGAAGCAGTGGCGCTGGCCAGACAGACAGCAGAGGCGCTGCAGGTGCGGTTTGGTTCCTTTGATGTGATACGGACAGCAGAGGGGATGTTGGTATTAGAGGTGAACACCGGCGTGATGATGGAAAATCTGGCTGGTATGAGTGAGAAAAATTACAGGATGGTAAAGTCTGTTTATACGGAGGCCATTGAAAAAATGCTCTGATAGGGGTTTCGCCATTTTCGATATTATGCTATAATAAAATAATGAGTGTGGTTTTACATCCATCACCATATAACACAGATAATTGACAGGCAGCTGCGGTCAGTTTGTCTGCCTGATGGCACAAAGGCAGCAACAGATGGCAGGATTTGATAGAATCATAGAGCAAGGGGAAGTCTGTTTCCCGAATTGGAGGTTATTATGATTAATTTCGAAGAAGAATTGGCAAAATTCCGCCCCAGCGAAGAAATCAGTCAGAATAAAGACGAGGCAGTACACGATAAATCCACTGATTTATCCGATATTATGATGGAAATTTTAAAGCAGATGAATGAAACAACCAAAAGTTGATTCATACAATAGGGGTGAAAAGCATGAATTGTTGCAATTGTGATGTGAGTTTAACAAAGAATCACATCTGTCCAAACTGCGGTACAGATTACAGCTTGTACGTGCGGATACTGGAATTATCTAACGAGTATTATAATGACGGTCTCATGAAAGCCCGTGCCAGGGATTTATCCGGTGCTGCAGAAAAATTACGAACCAGTCTGCAGTTGAATAAGCGAAATGTACCGGCCAGAAATCTTCTTGGCCTTATTTACTATGAAATGGGAGATGCCGACCTGGCATTGAAGGAATGGAATGTCAGCCGTATGCTGAAATTCCGCAGCAATCCTGCGGACAAGTATGTAGAAGAACTGCTGT
Source organism: Lachnospiraceae bacterium (assembly GCA_045127535.1). Taxonomy (GTDB): domain Bacteria; phylum Bacillota; class Clostridia; order Lachnospirales; family Lachnospiraceae; genus UBA2942. Next base: position 96,399 of record JBGVQN010000009.1, read on the forward strand.
CAGACACAGAGTCTGTTAACAGTTATAATAATTCCATCTGCAAGTTTAATCTGGCTCTGCAGAATGTGCAGGAGGAAAATAACGTTGATCTGGCCATTGTCCAGCTGAAAAAAGTGATCAACATCAATCCAAGACTGTTAAAAGCCTATCAGTTGCTGGCACTGCTTTACATCAAAACAGGCCAGTATGCCAAGGCACTGGCGGTGTTAAACAGATGTCTGGAAGTGGACAGAGGCAATATCTGTGCCAGAGCATATATCAATGAGTTAAAGACCAGAAAGCTGGTACAGGATAAAAAAGAACGCCTGACTGCAGGAGAAAAGGAACGGGCAGACGTAGTTGTTCCTACTAAAATACGGGATGTGGGTACTTATGTTTCCAATGGATTGTATATTTTGCTGGGTGTTGTTCTGGCGATTGGAATCTTCTGGTATGCCATTGTGCCGGAGATCCGTACCGAGTATGAAAGCGTAAGCCGCTATACGGCCAGTGAATACGAAGGAAAAATTGATGACCTGAACAGAGAAGTGACAGAACTGACGGATCAGGTGGAAGAATTGAACGACACCATCGAAGAGATGGAAAAGGATTCCCAAGAAGCCAGGGCAGATTATGAGGCGAATGCAAGCAATTCAGAAGGCATTATTGCAGACTATAACAAGCTGCTGGATATTTTTGCATTGTATGTGAATCATGATTATATGAATGTAGAGACAGCTTTTGATGGACTGTCTCTGCGGGATTCTGAGGAAACTGCTTATCAGGATATGTATCGCCAGGTGCGGGACAACATTCAGAATGAAATGCCTACCCAGCTGTTGGTATGGGCAAATTATTACCGGGACAGCGGGGATTATCAGCATGCGGCGGAATATTATGATCAGGTGCTTACCTATCAGCAGGATGCCAATACCTTATATTGGGCTGGTGTAAGTTATCAGAATCTGAATAACAAGGATAAAGCTGTGAGCTATTATACCATGGTGGCGGAGAATTATGTGGAAACAGAGTTTTTCGAACCAGCTGTGGAGCAGATTGCGGCTTTACAGGGCGGACATGCAGATACTTTGAAGGCCCAGTATAGACAGCTGTGGCAGGAGAAACAGGCAGCGGCTCAGGGGGATGAGCAGGGCGGAGAGAATCAGAATCCGTAAGGTTGTATAAAGAATAAATGTGAGAAAGACTGTTACGAACAGGGAAAATGACCTGTAGTAGCAGTCTTTTTTTGTGTACAAAAATTAGTTCTTTGAAAAGAGTTATATACAATGGAGATATATAATGTAGCATGGTGGAGAACTGTTCTTATAAACAATTTTAACATTATTTACTATATAATATCCAATGATTTTTAATTAATAACGGAAATAAGCCATGGTTTATTGACGTGTCGGAATATAAATGATAAAATATAAAAAAATGTAATAAAAAGGGAATTTGTATAAAAATAACTTAAAATTCTGACATATATTGACAAAATTGTGCGACAAATAAACATTAACATTGAGAAATGCAAACAATAGATGGATATAGAATACTTTCTAGATATTACTTATATTCATGATTCCTGAAATACCAGAACTTCATTGAAAACGGAACTCAAAGAATATAATGAGTATGTAATTATAAGTTTTACAAATAACGTATCGTAATGTTCAGTCTTTCAAAATAAAAAATACAAAAGGAGTGTGCGGAATGAATCAATGGCAGGAATGGATCAAGAAAAACGCAGCATTATTGCTTCACATTACAGTGGGAGTTACAGCAAGTATACTAGCAGCCATTCTATACGAACAGCTGACCCCATGTCACCTATTCATCAACATAGTATTCATCATCATACTGCTTTACAGTGCAGTGAACTTCGTACTGACCCCTCAAAAGAAACACTGGAAATGGAAGTGTTTTGTACTCATAGCTGTTATGATCGGAATGAACCGATTATATGAGTATCAGACGATCCTTGAGCTGTGTCCTTTTTTAGAGGATTATTCACCAGCCGCATTAGGCAGCTGTGCCATACTGATCATCGTCAGTATCATCACTACGATCAAATTGCTGCAATATATAGATTGGAGTACTCTCCTAACCCCAGACGAACCCCGGTCTCCCAATAAAACCAGAATAGATGGCAGATGGATCTTCATTTTCGTAGGTCTGATCCTTGTGATGACAATAGTAATGGTAGGAAGTGTCTGGGTCAGTAAGCATGATGGCGTCTCATACAAGGAAGTGCTAAAAGATGTTATAATACTTGTGGCTGTCATATATGCCGGCACCATGGGCATACTGCTTTGTATCAAATATACAGGATCAAAAAACAAGACCAAGATGGTGGTAAAGCCTGTAAATGCAGAAAATCAAGCAGAAGAAGATCTGAATCCTGGAGCAATCAAAAGTCCCAATCCGGAATATGTCTATCCGGATGAAACAGATGAGGACTGGAAGGAAATCAAATCAGCTGCAAAAAGCAAGGTCATCGCAATTGTAAAATACTTATTTGTGGATCTGATCCTGGGATTTTTCCTGTCCATAGTCACCTATATGAAATTTATCCCGGAATTTCTTCTGGAAATATATGAACTGATATTTGAAAATGAAGAGAGCGACGATACTGTAGAGGGTGAGACTGCAGCTGCGACAGCAGAAAGCGAACCATTGGCATTTCAGGAAACAGAAGAGTAAGGGGGGAGGAATGGTATGGCAGAAAAAAGCAAAAATACAAAACAGATAGATCATCAGAAAAAAGGCGGCAACGGAATCCGGGTTTTGAAAGTAGCTGCCCTGTACTTTGCAATCATTTCTTTCATAGCCACCGCACAGGGATTAGAGGAATTTATATTTCATGATGGGATACAGGCCAGCATACTGTCATTTGCAATACAGGGAACCCTTTTTGTTCTGAACCTGCGGCTCCCCAGTTATATTGGCAGACTGAAAAGAATGTACAGAGTGTGCCTGATTACCTTATATGCGGGAACTCTGTGTACAAGCTCCATATTTTCATTCATTTACATTGCCAATTTTAACTATGAGTCTACAAGATATATCAATTCTGAAATTGATTTAAAAAACAGCTATCAGGCAGCTCTGACAGATGCAGATGAATATATTGAAGAGGGTATGAAGCTGACCCTGGATCTGATGGTTACATATGCAGGGGATCTGGTGGAACTGTCAGGAACAGGCAGCAAAACGCCGCTGGAATATTATGAAGAGATACTGGCAGGAAAGACACCAGCAGAACGTGAAGAATTCATGGCGTACGGCGAATACAAAACATTAACAGACCTGCAAAACAGCAGCAATGAGCTGTGGATAGAGACAATTGATACGATCCTTGCAGATTTTGAAAAAAAGGCTGCTGATAAGGATGTTGAGGTTGCAAAATACAACAGCATGTGTGAAAGAGATCCGGCCAATTCTGCGGCCTATGAGGCTGCCCGTGATGAGATGGAAGCAGAATACGAAGGGTTGCGAATCGAAAGCAGGACTTCTGTCATGAAAAGTCTGAAAGAAAAGATTGCCAATGGCAGCACCGATCTGATGAATGAGTTTCTGGCAGAAGCGTTAAAACCAAGCCCGGATGCAGATGTGCTGGAAAGCAAAATTGGAGAATTTGTTGAAGTTGTAGTAGATGGGGTGAACAGCAATGGTTCGGGTACTGCAGGGGCTGCTGTCAATGAAGACGTTGCCTATTCTGATATCATTGATGCCACCCAGAAATTAAGGGCAGTGGTAGAGCAGTACATAGAGCTGGTAGAATTGACTGACAATACAGATGACAGTTTGTCAATCCAGGGATTAAAGGAAGAATTCTATGGCCGGGCAGATCTGGTACCAGATGCCGCAATAGGAAGCATGTCACAGGAAGAATTAGAGGAAAAAGGCAATGCATCCTTACTGGAAGCCAAAAATCTGTGGATCAGCGACTGGGATGCAAGGTACAAAAATCTGGAACGCCTGATTGGTTCCCTTCCGGTTTTCTCTGAAGAAGCACGAAACAGCGTATCAGAAAATGCAGTTGTGAATACAGAAATACTGGAAACATTTGATAAAGACCAGGTGGTAGAAGCGTTAAGCTTTACATCCAGAGCCAATTTAGCAGAAGTCAGTGTAATGGAACGGGTATTTAGAAGTTTAAGCAAAGGACCCATCCGTACACCAGCGGTGGCTGCGCTGCTTCTGGCTTTTATGTGTGATTTGGCATCTTTGGCATCTGGTATATTTATTTATGGTATTACCAAGAAAGAGGATAAAAACGACTTACGTATTACTCCTGTGAAATAAAAAGTTTTCATAGCAGCTGTGTGACCAACTGCGTCACTAACTTTGTCACCATCAAGTGGCGAAGCTGGTGACGCAGTTTTTTTGATTGCAGCCAATATGCTTTGCGGGCATCATGCAGGTAACCACCGCGTGATCTACTAATTCAATTGAAAAGCATACATATATCCAGTCATGAACCTCTTCCCTTGCGCATAAATTATAATAGTATGCCCCGCAGTCTTTACTTCTGCCCGGCAAAAGGAGGAACTATGAATCCAAAATCACTCACGCAATATTCCGGCTCCAATCTCATCATCCACCTGCCATCCGAACTGGATGAAAATACCTGCCCACAGATCACCAGCGAACTGAAATCCCGTATGGCCAACCGCCATCCCACAGCCATCATATTTGACTTCACCAATACCATTTTCATGGACAGTGCTGCCATTGGTATGCTTCTTGCCCGCTATAAGGAGTTATCTCTCACTGGGACTGCCATCTGCCTGACCGGAGAGCGTGACCGCATTCAGAGAATCCTCCGTATGTCCGGCATATACACCATTATAAAACACATAGACAGGCCTTGAAGCAGTGCCAGATACATTGCCAAAAACCCAGCAGAAAGGACGCAAAATGAACGAGCAAATGCAATTGCAAATCCAAAGCGACTGCCGAAACGTCTCTTTTGCCAGAGTCGTAGTAGCAGCATTTATATCCAGACTGGATCCTACCATTGAGGAATTAGAAGACGTAAAAACGGCTGTCTCCGAAGCTGTCACCAATGCCATCATCCATGGCTACCGTGACCAGCCAGGTATTGTAACCATTACCTGCCGGATTACAGAGCAGCAGCCGGTGCAGCAGGCTTTAAAAACACAGACAAGCATGCCCACCCAGAAGTCCCTGCAGTATGACATTGCGCCACAGACAAGAACGGCGCAAACTCCATCCCCGGAAATCACCATTAGCATTCAGGATACCGGCATCGGCATTCCCGATATCAAACAGGCTATGGAACCGATGTACACAGGCCGTCCAGACCTGGAACGTTCCGGTATGGGCTTTTCTTTCATGGAAGCCTTTATGGACAACCTGCAGGTAGAGTCTGCCCTGGGAAAAGGCACCACTGTCACTATGAAAAAATCATTCAGAAAGGAAGCATAACTGCATTATGGATAATCGTCTGCTGTTGATAGAACAGGCTCAGGCGGGAGATAAGGCTGCAAGGGAATTGGTGGTCAGCACGAATTTAGGGCTGGTTTGGAGCATTGTCAAACGATTCACCGGCAGGGGATACGATGCAGAGGATTTGTTTCAGTTAGGGTGCATAGGATTGATCAAGGCTGTAGACCGGTTTGACAACAGCTTTGGAGTACAGTTTTCTACATATGCGGTTCCTATGATCACAGGAGAGATCAAGCGCTTTCTGCGGGACGACGGCATGGTTAAGGTCAGCCGCTCCATGAAAGAGCTGTCTTTTGCTGCAAAAAAAAAGGTAGAGGAATTTCAAAGTAAAGAGGGCAGAGACCCTACTATAGAGGAACTTTCCGCTCTGGTAGGGGTTTCAAGGGAAGAACTGGCAGCAGCCATGGAATCAGGGGCTGAGGTAGAAAGCCTGCAGCAGGTGATTTATCAGGGAGAGGGACAGGCGATTACCAGAATGGATCATTTAGAACAGGAGCGTGACGAGCAGGCAGAGCTGGTAGACCGTATGACCGTGTACCAGCTGGTAGAGGAATTGGAGGAAAATGAGCAGAAGCTGATCATCCTGCGCTTTTTCCTGGACCAGACTCAGAACCAGATCGCAGCTACCCTTGGAATCTCCCAGGTACAAGTCAGCCGTATGGAAAAAAGAATATTGAAAAAAATGCGGGAAAAAATCACTACATAAAGAATGAAAAGCAGCTGAATCAAATCCAGAAATTTCCAGCATACAAAATTTGTATTGGATAACACTATCTACAAAGAGTTCCAGTAATCATACTGGAATGGGCACCAGAAAATGCCGGAAGATCTGAAACGGAACTTTTTATAAAAAGTTCAGCAGGAGTGCTGGCAAATGATTTGGAAAAGCAATACATGCGTTTTCCTATATAGGTGCAGATTGGAGACACTATGAGCAAACCTATGATTCGAACTGGATTGATAATTGCGTTGATTACAGTTATGATGCTGTGTGCATGGTACTTTCTGCAAAGCGGCAAAAAGGCAGTCTACACAGATGCAGTTCTGGTGCAGAACAATGCTCAGGTAGCAGAGGAAACCAAAGATTGTTTTCTGCTGCAGGAGGATGATACTTCTATATGAGTGAAACATTATATTTGAAACTGGAGCAAAATCCACAAGTGACCGCAGATTCTGTCCATATTTCAGACATCAGCGAAACCTGGTGCAAGGATAAGCACATCTTAGCCGAGTGCAGGGCAGTAAAGGTAAAAAATCTGAATCCAGGTCCCAAAAGCAGAACCATTTACTCTGCAATGGAGCTTGTACAGATGATTCAGGAGTCAGTGGAGGATGTAGAGGTAACGGTGCTTGGAGAGCAGGATATCATTATTTCCCGCCATCCCGGTGAACAATGCAATCCAGTGTGGGAGTGGTGCAAGACCATTGGCATATCCCTGGTGATCTTTTTTGGCTCTGCCTTTGCCATTATGACCTTTAACAATGACGTAGGGGTAAAAGACGTATTTGACGAGCTGCATGTATGGGTAATGGGCAGCGCATCAGAAGGCTTGTCTGCTCTGGAAATATCGTATACAGTAGGACTTGCAGTGGGGATCCTGGTGTTTTATAACCATTTCCGTAAAAAGACCAGAATTTCCGATCCTACCCCTCTGGAAGTGGAGATGCGACAGTATGAAACAGACGTCAATACTGCCATCATTCAGGAGGATTCCAGATTAAAGAAGTCAGGCAGTTGATGTGAGTCTGCCACACCTATTGTAAAGTAAGAAAATGTTCTGAAAAATCAGCTTTGTATCGAAAAAACTGATAGGGCACAAGCTTGAATGCAGAACATCTATCCCAAAATAGGGATTCAATGAGGATAGAAGGAACAATATCAGTTGGCATTTGATCAAACGATATACAGCAGGCTCAAATGAAAGGATCATGCAATTGTGACTTACACACAGATGAGTGTAATGGTAATGAACAAGCAGATATTAAAAAACAGATACTTAAGTCTATATACAAAGGGGAGTGCATATGCGGTGGATAATACTTTGGCTGATAGGGGTGTCATCTGGACTGGTAACTTCTGCCGGTGTGTTTGCACTGATTACGGTAATTGGCATCATTCCAAGACTGGCAGGTAAGAGCCGGACAGCTTCACGTGTCCGTATTTATGAATGGGCCATCATTTTAGGCGGCGTACTTGGAAACCTGCAGTATCTTCTGGGTACGAAGCTTCCTGTGGGACAGGTGGGTCTTGGGATGTTTGGATTGGGATGCGGCATCTTTGTCAGCTGTCTGGTCATGTCTCTGGCAGAGACATTGGATGTATTCCCGATCATGATCCGCCGAACCAGAATGAAGGTGGGACTGCCCTGGCTGGTGCTTGCATTTGCTTTGGGCAAAAGTGTAGGGGCATTTCTGTTTTTCTGGTATGGATGGCATGTGTAGGCTGGTCTGATTAATAGATTAAGGTGATTTAAGAATCAGACACTTCACAAAGCGTCCAGTAACGTGTTTTTCGTAATTGTCTATAAAAAATAATATAATGAGAGGAGACACAGTATGAATCAGCAGGAAAGCAAGCAGAAGCTTGCAGAAGAATACAACGCTTACATCAAAGCAGTCACACCCACATTCAGTACAGCCAAAAATATGTTTCGGGCTTTCTGGACAGGCGGTGTGGTCTGTGTCATTGGGCAGGCACTGAACAACCTGTTTACAGGCATGGGGCTGGAGAAAAAGGATGCGTCTGCCTGGACATTGCTGGTGCTGATCTTTGTGGCCATTGTACTGACTGGCTTTAATCTGTTCAGCAAGATTGCAAAGTATGCAGGTGCAGGCGTATTGGTGCCCATTACTGGTTTTGCCAATGGTGTGGCTTCCCCTGCCATAGAGTATAAGAAAGAGGGATGGGTGTTTGGCGTAGGCTGCAAGATCTTTACCATTGCAGGGCCGGTGATCTTGTATGGAATCATTACCAGCTGGGTGTTGGGGGTGATCTGTTGGGTGTTGCAGATGATGGGAGTGGCGTGAGGCTACTCCTGTTTGCGTTTGCTGGTACATTTTTGGGGCATTATACAGCATAAATACAAAACAAAATGGCTCAAAAATATAAAATAAAACACATCAAAAAACCGGATTTGCTGATGGTAATTACTGGTGGCAATATGGCATATACGAGACCGGATGGTGTGAAGATCATACCAATCGGGTGTCTGAAAGACTAGTAACAGGACAGAGGGAACTGGGTAAAATACGGAAAATGTGAAAAATGCAGAAAAAGTCGCTCATCTTTTTGTGATATACTTCAAAAAGTCGCTCATTTTTTTGTATATTGTATAGGTAATTGCGGAACGGTATTCCATATCAGATTTGAGAAGTATTTGTAAGAAAATATTTTCTTACAGATACTTCTCAAAGCGTCCGTTCAGATGTTTCGTAATTACCTAATATTGTATAAAGAAGGGAGTGTGCGTATGGGCGAAATATATTTAAAACGTAAAGTGAATACGTTTTTGCTGAAGGATTATTTGAATGAACCATAACTGCCTACAAGCCGTAGGCTGTATGAGATTGTATCTGTTAGCGGTTGCAGTTTTTATGAAAGACATGGCTTGCATAGAGCAGAAATGGCTGGTGGAGCTTGGCAAAAATGAATGATGTGCAGAAAAAATATAGATAAATGGTATTTTTTACAAAATTGTGCTATAATGAAAAAGGGTCATATATGAGCTATTTTGGTTCAAAAAGCAAAAAAAGGATAATATATTATCCTTATCAGCAGGAGGAAATATGTTTGAGCAGCTGAAATTTCCTAGTGAAATTGCAAAAGATGTTGCTGTAAAAGAAAAAAATGTCCATTTTAAAAAGATATAAAAATTTGTAGAGAACATAGGATCGTATTGATTGAAATGGAATCAATGAACCGACTAAAAAATGATTTAAAAATGTTTTGACAAAAAATCCGTAAGATGCTATATTGTTTTTAGTTCAATAAGAGTCTGCCACCGGGTAGAAGATGCCAAAAGCATCCGTAAACGTATCGTTAGGTCTGAGAAGATACGTTACGGATGCTTTTTTAGAGAAATCCTGCCAGGAGCGCTGCATGAAATATATTTCAGGAGTTGGAGGTAATTATGCATATTGTGAAATCATTTCAGAATCTGAACAGATTAGAGAGGGGGTTATGGATCAGCTCGGTACTGGTATTGGTGATATCCTTTGGAATGAGCCCGAATCAGGATTATCTGACTCTGACAGCATCTTTGATTGGAGTAACTGCTTTGATATTTGTATCCAAAGGAGATGTACTGGGGCAGATGCTGACAGTTGGATTCAGCCTTTTTTATGCTGTGATTTCCTGGCGGTTCCGATATTATGGAGAAATGATTACGTATCTGTGTATGACAACACCCATTGCATTATTGTCAGTCATTACCTGGCTGCGCAATCCCTATTCCGAGCAAGAGGTAAAAGTGAATCATCTGACAAGCAAAATATGGGGCATATTGCTTGTATCTGCGGTATTGGTAACAGCAGTCTTTTATTGGATTTTAAAAGCCTTTGATACACCAAATCTGTTTTTCAGTACGGCTTCCATTGCCACCAGCTTTCTGGCTTCTGGTCTGATGATGCTGCGCAGTCCTTATTATGCAGTGGCATATGCGGCCAATGACATTGTACTGATTATATTGTGGGTTTTGGCAGCTGTTTCTGATATAATATATTTGCCAATGGTGCTGTGTTTTGGAATGTTTCTGCTCAATGATCTGTATGGATTTGTGAACTGGAACCGAATGAAGTGCAGGCAGCAGATGGAATAAACAAATAAAATGTGAGAAAGCAATTACAGCAGAGGAATGTGATTGTAAAAAATGTGAAAAAGTGTTTGCAGAATTGAAATCAGAATAAGAAAAAAAGGTGAATGGGTCTGTCAGTCTGAGAGGATTGGCAGGCTTTTTTATGCTATCTGGATAGTAAAAAAGCCGTCCTTGTATAAAAAATAGAATAGAAAGTGTGATAGGATTGAATAAAAGTGTAGAAAAAAATAAAAAGTATGCTATAATGAGAAAAAGAACATTTGTTTGGTCTGGATTATAAAAAAAGATAATTTCCACAAATAGGGTTTCTGACAGCAGGACATAGAGATAGGAAAGAGGGATGGAAATGGATTATGAAATACGCTACAGCCAACGTAAATCAGTTGGAATTGAGGTGACAAAGGAGGCAAAGGTGCTGGTCAGGGCGCCTTATGGCACATCGGTTAAGCAAATACAGTATTTTGTAGAAGCACATGCAGACTGGATCATAAAGCACAGACAAAAGGTACTGCAGCAGATACAGGCAGTGCAAACCAGAGAACCCATTGATGTTTTGGAGATCGAGCAGCTGGCACAGCAGGCAGCTAAGGTGATACCAGAGCGTGCTGCATATTTTGCAGGAGTCATGGGGGTTACCTATGGCAGGATCACCATACGCAATCAAAAGACCCGTTGGGGCAGCTGCAGCAGCAAAGGCAATCTGAATTTTAACTGTCTTTTGATGCTGGTACCGGCAGAGGTGTTGGATTATGTGGTAGTACATGAGCTGTGCCATCGAAAAGAGATGAATCACTCTCCCAGATTTTGGAGAGAGGTGGAGAAGGTGCTGCCCCGTTATAGAGAGCAGGAAAGATGGCTGAAGGAGCATGGCAGCACCATCATAAGGAGTGTGGACAGAAGCGGATCAGCGTAAGTAAGCCCTATGGATATAAAATAAGACCTATAGCTTTCGCGTAGAAAGAGGCTGATTACAATAAAGCAAAGAAATATTTGAAAAATTGGGTATGGCAGCTCTGATAAAGCGGGCATCAGACAGGTACATTGGCCATGAGATCTTAAAAAAGAAAGGTGCCGGGGAATAGACAGTATAAACGGATCAGGAGGAAAAGAGCAGCATGCAGAAGGAAAAATTGATTTGTTGCACATATGATAAGGAAACATTGGCAGATTGCAAGTATGTTGTGGTGCTGTCCCACTATCAGGGACAGATCCTGTTAAGCAGGCATAAGGACAGAGCCACCTGGGAGACCCAGGGCGGTCATATTGAGCCAGGGGAAGCGCCCGTAGAGGCTGCAAGGCGTGAGCTGTATGAGGAATCCGGGGCTTTGGAGTATGAGCTGCAGTATCTGTGTGACTACCGGGCAGAGCATCCGGTGACCCGCAGGGGTGCCAATGGAGCAGTATTTGCAGCAGAGATCCATACATTGGGGCCAATGCCGGAAAGTGAAATGGCAGAGGTCAGAACGTTTGATGTGCTGCCGGACAACCTGACCTATCCGGAGATCACACCGGTTTTATTTATGAAACTAGAAAGCTAGGGAAAGATGCGGTTGCATGTTGGGAAAGCTGGAAAAAGGTTTTGGCGCAATGTGCAGCGTATCAGAAATGATGCCATAGAGCAAAGAAAAATCATAACGATAGAAACAGAGGAAACACAATGGATGTGATAGATCAGCAGACTGCTGCAAATGCGGATGAAATTTTAGAAAAGGTATTTCGCCTGGTAGCCCTTCACAAATCAGGGGCACTTGGGGGAGAAAAGATGCCGGAGGACGAAAATCCAGGACTGGATCCGGCATCTAAGGAGAATTATATGTACTTTACCTTACCAATGGCACTCAATTACCAGCGCAATTCTTATGTACTTTGGCAGTGTGCCAATGCAATGTACAAGGAGGCGCAGGACAGAGTGGTATTTAACAGTGAGGCGGTTTGCAGGATGTCCATAGAGCAGCTGCGACAGATCCTGGTACAGTATAAGGTGGCACTGCAGCCCAATAAGCAGCCGGTCATTTGGCAGAAGCTGTGTGAGACCATTTCCAATCAGTTTGACGGAGATATCCGCCGCCTGTTTGTACAGCAGGGATATTCAGCTGCAGGTGTAAGAGAGTATATTGCAGGTCATAAAAAGGACTTTCCCTATTTGGGCGGCAACAAGATCTGCAATTACTGGCTGTATGTGCTGGAGCAGTATACAGATATGCGCTTTGTAGACAGGGAAGCCATTACGGTGGCACCGGATACCCATGTGATACAGGCCAGCATCCGTCTGGGGCTTTTGACGGAGGAAGAGGGCAGGCAGTCTCAGGTGCAGGTACTGGCAGCAGACAGGTGGAAAGCGCTGTTACAGGGGACCGGGCTGGTGCCCATTGATGTACATACGCCCATGTGGCTGTGGAGCAGGGGTGGATTCAAAGTGCCATTACAGTAGGTATCATTTCCATCCTGAAAAATGGAAAGGCCAAGGCGCTGAAAATATCTACTTTAGCCAAGCTGTATGCAGCGCTGGACTGCCAGCCGGGAGATCTTCTGGAATACAGAAAAAAAGAAGCAGAAAAATCAGTTTTGCAAAAATGAATTCAAGAGAAAGAGGCATAATATGACTGAACTGGAACTGACACAGCAGATGGCATACAGGGTAAAGGCCTGCAGCGCCATTATGTTAGAGGCCAAACATATAGAAAAGGACACCATCGCCAAAGAGGGGCGTGCCAATTTTGTAACAGCATATGACAAAAAAGTACAGGAAAGACTGTATCAGGATCTGTTAGAGCTGCTGCCGGAAGCAGAATTTCTGGGAGAAGAAGGGGAGCAGGGACAGATCGATGTATCTAAGGGCTATGTATATATTGTAGACCCAATTGATGGCACCACCAATTTTATGAAGGGGTACCAGATGAGTGCTATTTCTGTAGCGCTGGCCAAAGATGGTCAGGTGATCTGCGGTGTAGTGTATAATCCTTATCTGGATGAACTGTTTACTGCAGCTAAGGGACAGGGGGCATTTTTAAATGGAGTCTCCATTCATGTATCCAAAGCACCATTATCAGAGGGACTGGTATTGTTTGGGACTTCCCCATATCATGAAAGCCTGGCAGAAAAGTCCTTTCAGACTGCATATCAATATTTTAAGCAGGCACTGGATGTGCGCAGAAGTGGTTCTGCAGCTTTGGATCTGTGCAGCATTGCAGCAGGCAGGGCAGAACTGTTTTTTGAATTGATTTTGCAGCCTTGGGATTATGCAGCTGGTTCCCTGCTGATCCAGGAAGCAGGAGGGGTGGTTACAGATATGGAGGGTAGTGAAATTATCCTGGATGGTCCATGCAGTATACTGGCAACAAATGGTGTGTAAGGAGGAAAGGTACAATAACTTGGGATTGATTGCAGCCGGGAATTGTGATAGTATGTATACGTTGGTGTTTGTACAAGATGGAAATACCATTTATGTAGATTGGGGAGAAAATACAGTGAAGATTATCATTATCGGTTGTGGAAAAGTAGGCCAGACACTAGCTGTTGTGTTAAGTGAGGAAAACAATGATGTAACAGTTGTGGATCAGCAGAGAAGCAAAATGGAGGTTTTGTGTAACCAGTATAATATCATTGGTGTGGTAGGCAATGGTGCCAGCTATGCAGTACAAAAGGAGGCAGGCGTAGAGCAGGCAGATCTGCTGATCGCAGTAACGGGTTCTGACGAACTGAATCTGTTAAGCTGTCTGATAGCCAAGAAAGCCGGAAACTGTAATACCATAGCCAGAGTTCGTAAACCGGAATACAATGAGCAGCTGGATTTGATAAAAGAAGAATTAGGACTTGCCATGGTTATTAATCAGGAGTGGGCTTCTGCTCAGGAAGTTTCCAGAGTGTTAAAGTTCCCTTCTGCCATTAAGATCGATACATTTGCCAAGTCCAGAGTGGAAATATTGAAATACCGGGTACCCGCTGGATCCATCCTGGCAGGAATGACCTTGGAGGAAATGCATTCCAGATTAAAGTGTAACATTCTGATCTGTGCTGCGGAGCGGGACGGCCAGGTGCGTATTCCAAAAGGTGATTATGAGATCCAGGAAAAGGATGTGATTTCTATAGTAGCTACAGCAGGAGATGCCAATGATTTCTTTAAGAAAATTGGTGTTGCTTCTGCAAAAGTGAAAAATATCATTATGGTAGGAGGCGGCGAAATAGCCTATTATCTGGCCAAAATGCTTCTGCCTCTGGGAATCCGTGTGAAAATCATTGAAAAGAATCTGTCCAGATGTGAAGAACTTGCCAGACTGCTGCCAAAAGCAACCATTATTAATGGGGATGGTACAGACAAGCAGCTACTGCTGGAAGAAGGGATTCAGGACTGTGATTCCTTTGCAGCACTGACAGATTTTGACGAAGAAAATATTTTGATTTCCCTATACTTTAAGGGGCTTGGAAAGAAAAAGTCTATTACCAAAATCAACCGCATTGCCTTTGATGAGGTAGTAAGAGAACTGGATCTGGATACCGTATTTTATCCTAAAAATATTACAGCAGAAAATATTATACGATATGTAAGGGCTATGAAACAGTCCTTTGGCAGCAATGTGGAGACAGTTCATCGCCTGGAGAATAATGTAGAAGCCCTGGAGTTTGTGGTAGATGAAAAGGCTGATTTTACAGATATTGAGCTGCAGAAACTGTCTTTAAAGGATACCATATTGCTGGCTTACATTGGAAGAAAAGGAGAACATATTATACCAAGAGGTAATGATGTACTGAAAACAGGAGATACTGTGATTGTGGTGACCACCAAAACCGGTTTCCATGACATATCAGATATTTTCCAGAAGTAAGAAAAAGTATGGGAAGCTCCTTTCTTTGAACGGGAACAATTTAGGCAATTGCGAAACTCTTTACCGGACGTTTTGCGAAGTGCTTGTCAGAAAATATTTTCACGCGACGTATCATTTATGATACGTTTGGCGCGCTCTCGCTTCGGTAAAAACGCAGTGGTACTAATAAATTTTGCACCTGTGGCACAAAATTTAAAGTACTGGCGTTTTTAAGAGCCTGCTTAGAAAACATGTTCTGACAGACATTTCACAAAGCTGGTACGAAACCTAGTTTCGCAATTATCTAAGCATGAACAACAAAAGTACTCGTAGATCTTTCTCTGTGTTTATGAATAATGGGAAAGAGGACGACAAACACGGATATTCTGGAAATATGCGGCAGAAAAATACGAAGAACCTTGAGGTTTTGGTGAACTATGAATTATGGAATGATTATCTATATATTGGGATGTGTGTTGAGTTTTGAAGCAGTATTTCTGTTTCCTTCCTGCCTGGTAGCTGTCATATACAGAGAACAGGCTGGCTGGGGATGTTTTTGGGCTGCAGCATTGTGTGCGGCAGTTGGTTTTTTGCTGACCAGAAAGAGACCCAAAAACCGGGCAATTTATGCCAAGGAAGGATTTGTGGTAGTGGCGTTCAGCTGGATTGTACTGAGTATTTTTGGCGCGCTGCCTTTTGTGTTTTCGGGCGCCATTCCTTCTATGGTAGATGCATTGTTTGAAACGGTTTCTGGTTTTACCACCACGGGAGCCAGCATTTTGTCAGATGTGGAAGCTTTGCCTAAATGTATTCAGTTTTGGCGCAGCTTTACCCACTGGATCGGCGGTATGGGTGTGCTGGTATTTGTGATGGCAGTCATCCCCCTGTCAGGAGGCAACAGTGTGTATCTGATGAAGGCAGAAAGCCCTGGCCCCAGTGTGGAAAAACTGGTGCCCAATGTAAAGCAGACTGCATTTATTTTATATGCCATGTACATTGTCATTACGGTCATTGAGTTTGTGATTCTGGTGCTGGGAAAAATGCCGGTATTTGACAGTCTGCTGCTGACCTTTGGTACAGCAGGTACCGGTGGCTTTGGCATCAAAAATGACAGTCTGGGCAGCTATACAGATTTCCAGCAGATCGTCATTACCATCTTTATGATCTTGTTTGGTATTAATTTTAATGCATATTACTTTATCTATCGAAAGAAGTGGAAAGATGCATGCCGTATGACAGAGGTCAGGGCATATCTGCTGATCATCCTCACTGCCATTGTGCTGATCAGTATGAATACCAGAGGTATGTTTGCGTCCCTGTTCCAGACTGTCAAGCACAGTGCCTTTCAGGTGGCATCCATTATTACGACCACTGGATATTCTACAGTGGATTTTGACCTGTGGCCGGCCTTTTCCAAAACCATTCTGGTCGTGTTGATGTTTATTGGGGCCTGTGCCGGAAGCACCGGCGGCGGTATGAAGGTCTCCAGATTTATCATATGGCTGAAAGCAGTTGTAAAGGAATTGGATTATGTCATCCATCCCCGCAATATTCGTCAGCTCAGTATGGATGGAAAACCCATTGAGCGGCCCACACTGCGGTCAGTCAATGTATTTTTGTTTACGTATATTTTGATATTTGCGTTGAGCCTGCTGTTGATTTCCCTGGAAAATAAGGATATGACCACCAATTTTACAGCAGTTGCAGCTACGCTGAACAATATTGGCCCGGGACTTTCTTTGGTAGGTCCCATGGGGAACTTTGGGGTATTTTCAGACTGGTCAAAGCTGGTGCTGATCTTTGATATGCTGGCAGGCAGACTGGAGCTGTTCCCCATGCTGATTTTATTTTCACCAAACACCTGGAAAAGAAGGTAAAGCCTTGCAACCGTCCGAGATGATAGAAAAGCTATAGGTATAAGACCTGCAGCTTTCTATAGAAAACCCAAGTGATTGAGAAACGTTGGATCAGACGCTTCACAAAACGTCCGTCATGTGTTTCACAATTACCTGTGGGAACAGTTAAACAATTGCGAAGCGGTATTCAATATCAGCTTTGGGAAGTATCTGTAAGAAAATGTTTTCTAAGCAGGACTCTTGAAAACGCCGGTACTTTAAATTTTGCGCCACAGGCGCAAAATTTATTAGTACCGCTGCGTTTTCACCGAAGCGAGAGCGGGTCAAACGTATCATAAATAATACGTCGCGTAAAAACATTTTCTTACAGATACTTCCCAAAGCGTCCGTTCACGTGTTTCGCAATTGCTTAATGGAAAAAGTATTTGAAAGGAACAAAAGGTCATGAGCAGAAAGGTATTGGTAACTGGAGGAACTGTATTTGTCAGCAGGTATGTGGCAGAGTATTTTGCCGGTCAGGGAGATCAGGTATATGTATTAAACCGCAACAGCAGACCCCAGTCTCCCGGTGTGACTTTGATTGAGGCAGACCGGAGTCAGTTAGGAGATGTGTTAAAGGGATATGACTTTGATGCAGTATTGGATATTACTGCATATACAAAAGAGGACGTAGCACATCTGCTGGATGCGTTGGACAGTGTGGGACAGTATATTTTCATCAGCTCCAGTGCAGTATATCCGGAAACACTGCCCCAGCCTTTTACTGAGGAGCAGGTATGCGGCCCCAATGCAGTATGGGGTGCATATGGTACCAATAAATTGGAGGCTGAACAGTACCTGTCAGAGCGGGTACCGCAGGCGTACATTCTCAGACCTCCTTATCTGTATGGCCCTATGCAGAATCTGTACCGGGAAGGACTGCCCTTTGACTGCGCAGAACAGAACCGTCCCTTTTACCTGCCGGGAGATGGCAGCATGCCGCTGCAGTTTTTCCATGTAGAGGATCTGTGCCGGTTTATGGAATGTCTGTTGGACAAGCAGCCAGAGCAGCGGATCTGGAATGTGGGAAATCCAGAGATCGTGGATATCCGTCAGTGGGTAACCTTGTGCTATGAAGCAGTAGGTGTCACGCCGGAGTTTGTATCAGTAGATCAGACCCATGGACAGAGAAGCTATTTCTGCTTCCATGATTATGGATATCAGCTGGATGTGACAAAGCAGCAGGCGCTGATGCCGGAGGTAAAGCCTCTGGCAGAGGGATTAAAGGAATCCTATGCATGGTATCAGGTACATAAGGATTCTGTAGTGAAAAAACCTTATCTGGAATATATTGATACAGTGTTGAGATAATCAGTCATCCCCATATCCCCTTTTCAAAAGAGGGGATATGGGGATTTTTATGTGATGCGTCCATGGCAGGAGCGGATCAGACAGGAGCATGGTACAAGATCATCCATTGCTTTTGTATGTATTTCCTGTTACACTGTACTTGCAGCTGCCTGCTGTGTGGTAAGCAGCACAGTGCGCCAGGGTGTCCCAAAGCGTATTCTGCGGCAGTCTGTATACGCAGGTTCGAGTCCTGCCCGAAAGAGTCCGGGGAAAGCATGCTTTTATTGCCCAAGCCGGATTCAGATCGGCCAAGTGGTTTTGGATAGCCGGAAACGGCAGCAAGTATTTATGATCAAACCCTAAATCATCAGGTATGGGCATTTCCTTCTGTCGCTGACAGAGGGGATGTCCATGCCACGGAATATCTGCCTTGTCCTAAGGAGGATACCGGATGGGAAATGGGCAGGAGCGCCTGACTGCAAATACTCTCTGTGGGAGATCCTGCAAAGAGCTTGCAGCAGGCTTCTGCTGCGGCTCTCATTCTGAATCCTTTGGCCGCAGATATTCCGGAAAGATGAGGGATCAGATGAAGTGGGGAGGAACCAAGATGAAGACAATTATTACTGAAAACCAAAGAGGTCTTTTATTTAAAAATGGCAGACTGATCAAATTATTAGAGCCGGGAGCCTATCATACCTTTGGAAACAGCCGCATTGAGGTGGTCGATACCAATCAGGAGGTCTGTTCAGACAGCTGTGATCTGGAAAGTCTGCTGCAGAATTCTGACATTGCTGCCCGGACTGTGGCAGTAGAGGTGTCTGATGAACAGCTGGCCATTCATTTTGTCAATGGCAATTTCAGGGAGTGTCTCACTGCAGGAAAGTATGCCTTTTGGTCTGTCTCAGAAAAGCATACTTTTTTATTGGCAGATATTTCTGCGCCTGAGGTGTCTGAGGAGATTCCGGAGTACATCCTCCATTGTGTGCCGGAGCGCCATTACACCAAGGTTTCTGTAGAAGAATACCAAAAAGCCAGATTGTATTACAATAAACGCTTTGTGCGGCTGTTGGATGCAGGTACCTATTATTTTTGGAAGAACCACATTCAGGTGGATGCAGAGCTTGTGGATACCAGACTGATCCAGATGGACATAACCGGTCAGGAGGTATTGACCAAGGACAAAGTAGCAGTGCGGATCAATTTTGTGTGCCATTACCGGATCACAGATTATGTCAAGATCGTAACAGAAATAGATGATTTTAAGGGACAGATGCATGTGGCAGCTCAGCTGGCGCTTCGGGAGTACATAGGCAAGTATAGCATTGATGAGATCCTGGATAACAAGGAGCAGCTGTCTCAGTATGTATTTGAAAAGTTAAAGGAGAAGGAAAATCAGTTTTACATTGAGCTGGCAGATGCAGGCATTCGGGATATTATCCTGCCGGGAGAGGTGCGGGAAATCATGAACACAGTCCTGCTGGCAGAAAAGCGTGCCCAGGCCAATGTGATCACCCGCAGGGAAGAAGTGGCGTCCACCCGTTCTCTTTTAAATACAGCCAGACTGATGGATGAAAACAAGACCCTGTATCAGTTAAAGGAGTTAGAGTATATTGAACGTATCTGCGAAAATGTAGGCAGCATCCATGTCACCGGCGGCGGAGATCTGCTGACCCAGCTTATGAGCATGATACAGAAACCCAAAGAATAAAAATACCAGGTGTGTCCTGACAAAATCCATAAACAGGATGAATTTGTAAACTCGTTTACAGATTCATCCTGTTTCTTGCTTTTCTGAGATCTTAGAACCTCTGCGATTTCACCGAAGTGGGAGCGAGTCAAACGTGTCCTTACGACACGTTGCGTCAAACAATCCACTCATTGCCTGACATCACAAATGCAGCTTCTATGTATAAATTTCCTGTATGAAACCATACTAGCAGTAAAGCAGTGATAGTTTTCCTGGCTGCAGCAAATGGATTTGATTTGCTGCAGGGGGGAAATGGAGATAGCTGCATATAGTGCAGCGGAAAACGAGGTTGTATGGGAAGACAGGGAAAAGCCAGTTTAAAATTTGAAAATCCGCCTGGGATCATTTCTACAGGATGTGTGGCAGGAAAAAAAGAGGGAGAGGGGCCCTTGGGCAGCCTGATCGATGAGATCGTGACAGATCCAATGGCAGGAAAAAACACCTGGGAAGAAGCAGAAAGTGAGCTGCAGACCAGAGCAGCACAGCATGCCATTGAAAAAGCAGGTATTTCTGCAAATCGTATCCGGTATTTGTTTGCAGGAGATCTGCTGGGGCAGAGCATTGCGTCTACCTTTGGATTGATGGACATGAATGTGCCTTTGTTTGGATTGTATGGAGCATGTTCTACCATGGGGGAATCCCTGGCTCTTGGCAGTGCATTTGTCAATGCAGGCTATGGAGAGTTTGTCATGTGTGTGACCTCCAGTCATTTTGCCAGTGCGGAAAAGCAGTTTCGGTTCCCACTGGATTATGGGAATCAGCGACCCTTTGCAGCGACCTGGACAGTCACCGGCTCCGGTGCAGTGATCCTGGGGCAAAATGGGGGCAATGTATGTGTAAAGGGCATTACCACGGGGAAAATCGTAGATTATGGCATCCGTGATTCCATGAATATGGGGGCAGCCATGGCTCCTGCAGCTGCTGAGACCATACACCGCAATCTTCTGGATTTTGGTGTGGATCCTGGTTATTACGATAAAATTATTACAGGTGATTTGGGAGAAGTAGGGCAGCAGGCGCTGATCGATCTGTTGGCCAAAAAGAATTGTGACATTTCTGACTGCCATATGGACTGCGGTATAGAGATATTTGACGGAAAGACCCAGGATACCCATGCAGGAGGCAGCGGATGCGGCTGTGCAGCAGTGACCCTGTGCGCCAAGCTGATCAGGAAATTAGAGGATAAGGAATGGAGAAGGATCCTGTTTGTACCCACAGGCGCTTTGCTGTCTCCCACCAGCTTTAATGAGGGACAGAATATTCCGGGCATTGCCCATGCAATTATATTAGAAAGAAGACAGTAAAAAAGAATGGTCTATGCATATTTTGTCTGATGATGAATCATGGTGCCGGGAGGTAAGATATGGATTATGTAAAAGCATTTGTGGTAGGAGGACTGATCTGCTGTTTGGTACAGCTGCTGATGGATAAGACAAAGCTGATGCCGGGAAGAATTATGGTACTGCTGGTAGTCAGCGGGTGTATCCTGGGGGCGATAGGAATTTATGAGCCGTTCCTGGAATGGGCAGGAGCGGGAGCGTCTGTCCCCCTTTTGGGATTCGGGAATACTCTGTGGAAAGGAATGAAAGAAGCAATTGATGCAGACGGGGCTCTTGGATTGTTTAAAGGTGGCTTTACAGCCAGTGCAGTGGGAATTTCAGGGGCACTTATATTTGGGTATCTGGCATCCCTCGTTTTCTCTCCTAGGATGAAAGGATAGACTGCATGAGACAAATGCAGGATACGATCAAAGAACAGACAGTACAATCTGCAATTTCCTATATTGCAGAGTGCATTGTCTGTTTTTTATTCATAAGATATAGAAAGTTGGGAAGGGTGCTTTCTGTTGTTTATGGCAATAGAAAGCCTGCAGCACAGGGAAAGGATACCATTGAATTTGCGTGAAGATGATCTTGAAAAAGCAGGGATATGGATTTGTATGATTTTTCCTATGGAGAACAGGTGAAAAAATGGTATAGTAAAAAATGAAAAAAATGAAAAAAAGTTGTTGACAAATTCTGCGCCTGGTGATAAGATATGTTCTGTTGCTGATGAACAACAGCGACACAATAAAAACAATTCAGACACAATTCAATAAATTGTAAATGCTTCTTAAAAAGCTTTCATGAAAGAAAGAAAAATTTTTGAAAAAAGGTATTGACAAATCTTGAAAATGTGATATACTGAATAAGCTGACTTGAGAGAGAAAGAAAACAAAGCTCGAAAGAAAGCACAGAACCTTGGCAACTGAACAGTATAACCAACCTCGAAAATTCTTAAAGAAGCAGGACTGCGAACTGTAGCGGTACCTGTGGATGAGAATGTTCAAGAAAAAGAACGAACCTAAAACAGTAAGAAAACGGAAGTTTCAAACGGGAAGTTTTA
>JBGVQN010000010.1:0-18943 GCA_045127535.1 Lachnospiraceae bacterium
TGAACAAAATCGCTGCGCGATGGCCTGCCAAGGCTGTGGCGCAGTTTTTATTCTTTATTAAAAAGGCAGTTGATTACTTCCTAAATAGTATTTATTGTTAAGTTACCACACAAAACAAAACACCAAAGAAAGCTCCACTGCCTATGAAAATGATACCATCTTTAGGCTGCTTACACAAGCAGTTTTATTTTGCAAATGCTCCTCCATGATAGGTAGTTACTGTTTCTATTACTACTTTTATTTCATGGAGGTTATTTTATGTACGAAGATATTTTTGAATTAGTTACTATTGCTGCGCGGAAAAAGAATCTAAAGGAATCCACCGCACGGGCGTATTGTCATGCCCTTAGTCCGTTCCTGTATACCATTGGTAAGCCCTGGCAGGAACTCACAATAGCGGATGTTGATGATTATCTTACTGCCAAAAGGCTTGCCGGCATTATGCCCGAAACCTACAATCACTACTATGGTGCGTTACGCTTTATGTACAAGCGGGTACTCAAACTCAACTGGGATGAAGATGAAATCCCCAGAATGAAACGTGACCGTTCCCTGCCTACTGTTCTTTCAAGGGCAGAAGTGAATACAATCCTTGATGTTACCACAAACCTGAAATACAAAGCCATCTTTGCTGTTATGTACTCCGGCGGTCTTCGGGTATCTGAAGCAACCCATTTGCATTATGATGATATATCCCGAAGCAATCACTCCATTCACATCCGCAACACCAAAAACAGGATGGACCGCTACACCATTCTTGCTGACCGGACTCTTGATATTCTTACTGAATACTGGTTCAAATGCGGAAAGCCCAGAAACATTCTGTTTCCCAGTCAGGTGACCGGAGAATATCTGGATATCTCTGCCGTAAATCAGGTATTAAGAAGAAGTGCCGAACGGGCAGGAATCCCTAAACATGTCACTTCACATGCGTTCAGACACAGCTTTGCAAGTCATCTTCTGGAGGCCGGATGTGACATTAAATACATTCAGGCATTGTTGGGTCACTTGGATCCTAAGTCTACCGAGATTTATCTTCATGTCAGTAACAAAACTTTGCTTGGTATTAAAAGTCCCTTTGACATACAGGAGGATTCATAATGGAACGTCCTACTGTACAGGATATCTTGCTACGGTTTTATCCGAAATACCTCGATAAATATACTCCTTCACCACAGCAGTCCAAGGTTGCTAACTGTATCATTAACTGCAAGACCGGTGCTTATGGTTCCAACGTAAGTATGTGTGAAGACTGTGGACATTTGCAGATTCATTACAATTCCTGCCGCAACAGGTGCTGTCCCATGTGTCAGGCTTTGCCCAAGGAAAAGTGGATGGATAAAAGGCGGGAAGACGTTCTGGATGCCCCTTACTTCCATGTAGTATTTACGGTACCGCAGGAACTGAACTCCTTAATCTACAGCAACCAGCAGCTTCTCTATGATGCCATGTACCGCTGCGTCTCGGCAACCATTAACGAGTTAACTGAGGATACGAAGCATCTTGGTGCAAGGGTCGGATATATTTGTGTTTTACATACCTGGGGTTCTGAAATGAACTATCATCCTCATATTCATGTCATTCTTCTTGGTGGCGGTCTGACAGCAAAAAATCAATGGCGCGATAAGGGTGAAGAATTCTTTCTTCCGGTTAAGGTAATGTCAAAGCTGTTCCGTGGTAAATACATGGATGAACTTAAATCTCTGTATGAAGCGAAAAAGCTTCAGTTTCATGGGAGTAGTGAAAAGTACCGTAACCGTTATACTTTCAAAGAACTCCTAAACCTTTGTTATGGCAAAGACTGGGTTCCCCACTGCAAGAAAACCTTTAATGGTGCTCAGTCCGTTATTAACTACCTTGGGAAATACACCCACAGGATTGCCATCAGTAACCACCGTATTATCCGTATGGATGAGGATACAGTTACTTACTATGTAAAAGATTACCGGGAAGAAGGTAAGTGGAAAGAATTTACCATTTCCGGCATTGAGTTTATCCGTCGGTTCCTTATGCATGTGCCACCCAAGCGCTTTGTCAGAATCAGACATTATGGCCTGTTGTGTACCAGAAGCAAAACCAGATATATGACGTTATGCAGAAATCTCCTTGGCTGTAAACAGTATCTTTCAAGGCTTAAAAGTATGGAAACACCACAGATGCTTGAAACCCTCTACGGCATTAAGGTTACTGTCTGTAAGTGTTGTGGTGGTCACCTTGGAAAGCCTAGGCAGCGGATACCTTTACGGATTTAAAGTTTGGAATTTATATTTCTTCAAAAGCCTCAGCAATGAGGTCTATTTGTCGTGCTTGGATTTTGAAATGAGTCTCTCAGCTGTAATGACATAACCTTTACTTTTCGGCAAAGTGGAATAATTGAAAATCCATACATACTGGCTCCGGTGACGCGACTTTGTTCACTATAGAAAAATCGAAATTGATGTAAACGATAGGGCAGTTTATCAAATGTTGTAAGCTGCTTTATCGTTTACACCAACTTCGATTGGTTTCTAATCAAGTTTCTATAGTCATCTCATTTCACTCTTTCCATAGCTAAAGTATATCACAAAATGTAAAAATTTCTATCCCCTACGCAAAGAACATCCGCCATTGCTGCTTGACGCTTGAGACAACTCATGGCTCCTGTGCTTTTTTAAGATCACGATCAAAAAATGCTTGTCAAAACCCGTCATGTGCGTCAAGATAGAAGTAAATACGCTATAAAACAGGAAAGGGAAGCACTTATGTTAAAAATCAATCATCTGACCAAACAGTATAAGGGAAGCACCAAGGGTGTGACGGACATACAGATCCATGTAGAAAAGGGAGATATCTATGGGTTTATCGGCCACAACGGTGCCGGTAAGACCACCACGTTGAAATGTATTACAGGAATCCATGGGTTTGACCAGGGAGAGATCTTCATTGACGGTACCGATCTGATGAAGGATCCCTTAAAATGCAAGGCCAGCTTTGCCTATATACCGGATAACCCTGATCTGTATGAATATCTTACAGGCATCCAGTATCTGAACTTTATTGCAGATGTATTTGGGGTGCCGACAGACAGACGGGAGGCGTGCATTGCAAAATATGCAGGGGAATTTGAGATCACTGCTTCTCTGGGAGATCTGATCTCAAGCTACTCTCATGGAATGAAGCAAAAGCTTGCCATTATCTCAGCCCTTGTCCATGAACCCAAGCTCCTGATCTTGGACGAGCCATTTGTAGGACTGGATCCCAAGGCAGCTTTGGTGCTGAAAAAGATCATGGGGGAGATCTGTGAACATGGAGGGGCCATCTTCTTTTCCACCCATGTACTGGATGTGGCAGAAAAGCTTTGCAACAAGGTGGCCATGATCAAGGACGGAAAGCTGGTTGCCAGTGGAAAGATGATCGACCTTGTAAAGGATGGGGAGTCTTTAGAGGATATTTTCATGGAGGTGCTGGATGATAGAGCAAATTAGGATCTTGTGCAAAATGGAGCTGTGCAATCTCTATGGATGGAATGTATTGCGCCATACCAGAGATCAGAGCGTCCGGAAGAAAAAACTTGCGCTGGCAGGCGTCATGGGAGTGCTGCTGGTGATGGTCATGTGTTATATGGGAGCCATGAGCTATGGACTGATCATGATCGGAGCGGCAGAGATCGTACCTGCATATCTGAATGTATTTGCCAGCCTGCTTGTATTGATGCTTGGTATATTCAAGGCAGGCGGTGTGATTTTCAGGCGTAAGGGGTATGACATCATTGCCTCCCTGCCCCTGTCAGACAAAGCAGTGGTGGTGAGCCGGTTTATCAGGCTGTATGTGGAAGGGCTGATGGCAGCAGCTCTTGTGATGGTGCCGGGGTTACTGGTGTATGGCGTGATGATGCGTCCGGGAATAGGGTATTACCTCCTTGGAGTATTAGGGGTACTTGGGACTCCTCTGGTGCCGGTGGCAGCTGCAGCAGGGATCGGCGGACTGATCACTGGTATTGCGTCCCGCATGAAGCATAAGGCTTTGGTGGAAGCAGGGTTGTGCATGCTGCTGGTGACAGGTATTTTTGCAGCCAGCGCGCTGTTATCAGACAGTACAGGAGAGGTATCCCTGGAAATGCTGCAGAACCTGGAGGCAATGGTTTCTGCTGCACTTGGAAAGGCATATCCTCTTGCCATCCTGATGGGCAATGGTATGGTGCATGGAGATGCAGCAGCAAGTCTGCTGTTTGTACTCCTGTCTCTTGCTGTGTTTGCAGCAGTCATTGGGATCATAGCAGTACAGTTTCATAGTATCTGCCGCATGCTTTACAGCACCTCTGCCAGACATGATTATCAGATGGAGCAGCTGCAGAAGCAGTCTGTGATGAAAGCGTTGGTAGTGCGGGAGGCCAGACGATATTTTTCCTCAGGGGTGTATGTAACCAATACCATCATCGGGCCTGTGCTGGGGACTGTATTTTGTGTGGCGCTGCCCTTTCTGGAGGTGGAGTCCATCATAGGAGTGCTGCCCATAGAGATCTCTGTAAACAGGGTACTGCCCTTTGTGATCGCAGGGATCTTTTGTATCATGAATACCACCAGTACCTCTGTGTCCATGGAGGGAAAGGAATGGTGGATCTTAAAGAGCCTGCCCCTTACGGTAAAAAACATACTGGATGGAAAGATTCTGTGGAACCTGTGTTTGTGGGCGCCCTTTTATATGGTGTCTGAAGCAGTGGTGCTTGTAACGCAGGATCTGAGCCTGGCAGAGGGGCTTTGGATGGTTTTGGTTCCGGCGCTGTTGATCCTTTTTTCCTGCGTGTGGGGGATCACTATGAATTTGAAATTCCCAAAGATGCAGTGGGAAAGTGAGACTGAGGTGGTAAAGCAGAGCATGTCCTCTTTGCTTGGAGGAATGGGGGGATTCTTTGTGGCAATGATCAGTGCATGTGTGGTGCTTTTGGTACCGGTGGATCCCAATGTGATTTGTCTGGGGATCTGCATGCTGCTGGCTGTGGCAACCGGATTCCTGTATGTGAGCAATCACAGGGTGGACTGCCAGAGCATATAAAGGATTGCAAAGTCCAAAGCCTATGCTATAATAATCACATCAAAATCACTTTAGAATGATGAGGAATGACTATGAAAACAATTGCAAGCTTTACTGTAGATCACGATAAGTTGGAAAAAGGCATGTACGTATCCCGCATTGACGGAGATGTGGTAAGCTACGACATCCGTATGAAGAAGCCAAATCAGGGAGATTATGTATCCAGTCCGGCGCTGCATACCTTTGAGCATCTGTTTGCGACTTATGCCAGAAACAGTGTGTGGACAGACAGTGTGATCTATGTAGGCCCTATGGGATGCCGCACCGGTTTTTATCTGCTGTTAAGAGACAGTGTAAGCAGAGCAGATGCACTGAAGCTGGTGCAGGAGTCCTTTGACTTTATCCGCACATTTGAGGGAGAGATTCCGGGAAGCAAGCAGAAGGAGTGCGGCAATTATTTAGAGCATGACCTGCCGGGCGCCAAGGCCATTGCAGAGGACATGCTGCAGGTACTGGCGCACTGGGATGGGGACAAGATGAACTATACTGCATAACAGCAGACAGCGTCTATATCATATAGTTGTTGCTGTACCGCTCCCGTTCCTGGTCTAAAATGTCCTGCAGGGTAATACTGTCTAAGTATTCCTGGATCACCTGGTTCAGCCCCTGCCATACAGGCAAAGTGGCGCACTCATTGCACCGCTCACACTGGATGGGATCGTGGTCTAAGCAGGCTACAGGAGCCAGGCTGCCCTCTGTCAGCCGCAGGATCTCTCCTACGGTATAGGCACTGGGGGCCTTGGCCAGCTTATAGCCCCCCTGAAAACCCCGGTTGGTGATCAGCATATTGGATTTATTCAGAACCGGAACAATCTGCTCCAGATACTTTTTGGAAATATTCTGCCGACTGGCAATGTCTTTTAAAGCAATGTAGCCGTTATTCTCCTGCGCTGCCAGATCTAAGAGCATACGCAGGGCATAACGTCCTTTTGTGGAAATCTTCATGATAATCCTCCATTTCGAAGCAGTTTATGATGCAGCAGTTTGTGCTGAATCAGTATTTTAGTATAAACTGCTGCACATCAGAGCGGACTTGTGACGCTTCAATAAACTGGTTGTGTCATATCAAATTGTATATGAAAAACATATCCTAATAATAACATATATTTACTAGGTTTTCAAGGACACAAAACAAATAAGGTTTTGGGATGTTTCCAGTAAAATGATGTATAAAAAAGCCGTCTGCAGACAGTGATATGTGTCCAGGTTCTGGGTACATATCACTGTCTGCAGACGGTTCAGAATCGTAAGGCCAGATTAGAATAACTTTTTCAGTGCATCTAAAGCGTCAGATGCCTTGTCTAAAGAGATCTTGGATTTTACTGCAACAATGATCTGTTCTACAACTTCATCGGGTAAATCTTTACCAACAATCTTTTCAATGACTTTAACAGGCTCTTTGTCGAACTGCTTTAACAAATCTTGGCTGTTCTGTACCTTATTGATTACTTCTTCAATTTTCTTCTGAATGTCTTCCATAAGCTTGATATCCTCTTTCTACCAGTTGATTGGATTTGATACTGTTTTCAGTAGCAGGTATTGTACATTCGTTTGTACGACACCGAATCATACTAATTACAGTATAACAGAAAATTGTATAAAATCAACAAAAAAGTGTGTGAAAGAAAAATATAAATAATTATATTAACCATAAAACAGCAGCATCAGATACTAGATTTGTGGCATCTGGTATCCGATGCTGTTAAAATAGATGATAACGATTATTTGCTGTAAACTGCAGGAATGGCTACGCCGTAATGTTCCATAGCTTCTTTCAGTACCACAAAGAATGCATCAATGTCAGTTTCATCAATAGCACCCAAAGAACAAAGGCGGAATGTATTCTGAGTGGAAATCTTGCCTGGATAAATGGTAAATCCCCTTTCGTAGCAGTAGTCATGAATCTTTTCAAAGTCCCAGTTAGGGTCATCCGGGTACTTGATGGAAACGACCAGACCTGCCTGCCATTCTTTTTTGATAATATCCTGCAGACCCAGGGCTTCCTTCCCTCTATGGATGGCTTTCCAGGTACGTATATGACGTTCATATTTTGCCTGTTCCCCTTCTTCCCAGTATTCTTTTAATGCCTGTTTTACAGAATAAATGGTCTGTACTGGAGGAGTAAAGTGCATTTCTCCGGTTTTTTCGAAGAAAGAGTATTGCAGATACAGGTTGCAGTAATAAGAACGGGTAGGATAATCCTTGGAACGGCGGATCAGTTCTGTCTTTCCTACTACAAAGGACAATCCGGTCATGGCCATAAGACCTTTCTGGGAAGATGCCATAACAAAATCCAGGTTGTCCCGTTCCATATCAATAGGAAGCATGGCATAAGTAGAAGTGGTGTCTACTGTAAATACAGCACCAAATTCATGAACCAATGCACCGATTTCCCGGATCGGATTTAAAATGCCGGTACCGGTTTCATTGTGGCAGGTGTGTACCAGGGCAATGTCAGGATTCTGCTCTAAAGTCTGGCGGATGATGTGCAGATCCGGCAGAGTGTCATAAGGGAACTGTAAGTCAATATAAGGGATATGGTAATGCTCCAGCACTTCTACGGCTCTGTTGCTGTAAGCACCATTGTTGATGACCAGTGCCTTGCTGTCTGCAGGGACAAGGGAATTTAACAGCACGTCAATGTTGATGGTGCCGGAGCCGCAGAACATAACGGCACTGTACTTGTCCGGGTCGCCGTGTACGATTTGTACCAGTTCCTTGCCGATTTGACGCATAATGTCGCCAAATTCTTTTTCTCTTGGGCAGATATCAGGTACTACCTGGGCATATTTGACGGTGTCGGTGGTGGTGGCAGGGCCTGGGTTTAATAATATATTTCGTTTGATTGTTTCCATGAGGGATCCTCCTTAGCTGTATCAGATCGTGGAACCGATAAAATGGTTGCAGCGTCCTATGGACTGTCTTTAGTATACTGTTGGCTGAGGAAGATTGCAATGAATTTTAATGGAATCCATAGAGCTGTCTAATAAGTGATGAAATGACAGTATAAAAACTTTTCCTGTTTATCCAAATACGTCCTAAACTTGTATTTCCAATACGCCTGTGATACAATAAGCAGTATCCGGCAAAGCCGGGAAAGGAGTGAGTACTGATGCGTCGTGAGCTGTTTCATATGGAGCGGGATGTATTAAATGTAGGAGATGCGGTAACCATTACAGAAGGTGAACTGCCCTTTTCCTACTACTATACGGTAGTTCCGGCTCTGGCTATGTCAGGAAACTACAAAAATCTAGAACGTATACAGTCCAGACAAGGCGTGGTAGTAGACAAACAACGAAAGGACAGTACCTATCTGCTCCAAATAGAATTCGAAAACTAGTCCGCCCTGGAGTAGCATATGTGAAACAGATTTTTCTGAGCCCTGTGGCGATTCATTTTCATGAAAAATGCGGTCAAGTTTCGCAATTGTCTGAGATTTGTTTAGAAGAAAGGTGAAGAAAATGAGTGAAGAATGTACCCATGATTGTTCCTCCTGTGGTAAGGAGTGTGGAGACAGAACAGCGGAAAGTTTAAAGAAAGCCCCAAATGCAGGCAGCAATATCCGTCATGTGATCGGTGTAGTCAGCGGTAAGGGTGGTGTGGGCAAGTCTCTGGTGACTTCTTTGATGGCAGCAGCTATGAGAAAGAAAGGCTACAAGACAGCAGTACTGGATGCAGATATTACGGGTCCGTCTATCCCTAAGATCTTTGGTGTCAATGCACCTGCTGAGGGGGTAGAGGGTGGCATCCTGCCGGTGACATCTGCTGCAGGAACCAAGATCATGTCCTTAAATCTGTTATTAGAGGATGAAAATATGCCGGTTGTCTGGAGAGGACCGGTGATCGCCAATGTGGTGACTCAGTTCTGGACAGATGTGATCTGGGGCGATATTGATTATATGTTTGTGGATATGCCTCCGGGAACAGGAGATGTACCGCTGACTGTATTCCAGTCTCTGCCAATTGAAGGAATTCTGGTGGTCACTTCTCCGCAGGAGCTGGTATCCATGATCGTAAGCAAGGCTGTGAATATGGCACGTATGATGAATGTACCGATCATTGCCCTGATAGAAAATATGAGTTATCTCAAATGCCCTGACTGTGGTAAGGAGATCAGCGTTTTTGGAGAAAGCCATGTGGCAGAGGAAGCAGACCGTCACGGTATTGCAAACTATGCAAAGATTCCAATTGATCCAGTACTGCCTCAGTATTGTGACAGCGGCAGCTTAGAAGTGTTTGACCAGAACTGGCTGGAGAATGTGGTTGCTACCATTGAAAACTGCTATCCTATCGTATAAGAATAGCCTGTTGTGCAGATAGACAGGCTGGCTGAAAGGCAGAAAAACAGGTACAGGATGAGAAGAAGTTTACAGGAGAAAAGTAAAAAATTAAAGGCAGCAAATCTTCGAGTACTGGTGCAGACAGAGCGCTACTTTGCTTTAAGCGGCCTGTCCCCCAAAGAGCAGGAGGACTGCCTGGAGGAAGTGTACAGAGGACTGGAAAAAGCAGAAAAGGCAGGCGTTTCTTACCGGAATGTAACCGGGCCCAATCTGAGAAAATATTGTGACAGGCTCATTGCTTCCCACAGACAGGGGCAGGGCTTTTGTACTTTTGGAAAACTGCTGCTGCAGATTCAGCTGCAGGCACTGATTACCGGTGGGGAGGTGGCTGTACTGGAGTCTGTGGCATGGACCCATACTGCTCTTGGACTGCAGAAAATTTCTGTGTGGTTAGTATATGGTATGGCTATATTAGAACGTATCATAGATCTGGGAATGAGGAAGTTTGCAGGCCGGAATCTGTTTCGGGGGTATCCGTTTTTCTATGAAAAACGATACCTTCTGGAATGGTGTGTCCTGCTTGCTTCTTATGTAGGGTGGTGTGCCTTCATTTACATAACCCCTGTATATCATCAGGCAACAGTTTTGAGGGATATGCTGTGCCTGATGGCAGTAACAGGCTGTTTCTATGGCTGCTGTATACTGGCAGATGCCGGTATTCCTATATTGCTTGCCAGGAAGGGGAAGCAGGAGCATGATCCTGGTACAAGCAGTGGGAGACTGTCTGACAGGGGGATATGGACGGGCATTGGTGTGTTGTGTGTAATTGCCCTTATATGGTCGTGCCAGAAGTATCTCATCACTGGTGCAGGCTGGAAGAATAGTCTGATGGTGTTTGGACTGATGGTACTCACAGCAGTTGTAATGCAAAGGAAGGAGAGATTGGGAGTACAATGAAATATATATTATTTGAAATTGGAGACTTTGCCATACACAGCTATGGTCTGATGATTGCCATTGGATTTATCAGCTGTCTGTATATGGCAGAAAAGCGCTGCCCTAAATACGGACTGGATGGAGATCAAATATATTCTCTGGGGATCTGGGCCATTGTAGGAGGCATGCTGGGTGCCAAAATACTGTATTATATTGTAGAACTGCCTGCTATTATAGCGGATCCTGGTCTGTTGCTGGATGTAACCAATGGATTTGTGGTATACGGTGGCATTATTGGCGGAATTCTGGCAGGTGTTTTGTTTGCCAAGGTAAAGAAGCTGAACTTTTTAAAATATTTTGATATTGCCATGCCTTCTGTGGCGCTGGCACAGGGATTTGGCAGAATTGGCTGTTTTCTGGCAGGATGCTGCTATGGACGGGAGACAGATTCTGTATTTGGCGTGGTATTTCACGATACCCCTATGGCTCCTATTGGTGTAAGGCTCATTCCTACCCAGCTGATTTCCAGCGCGGGAGATTTTCTGATGTGCTTTATTTTGTGCATGGCAGCCAGAAAGACCAAGAAGGATGGTCAGGTGGCAGGCCTGTATCTGCTGATGTACAGCGTAGGCAGATTTTTAATTGAATTTTTGCGTAATGACCCAAGAGGAGAAGTTGGAATCCTTTCTACTTCTCAGTTTATATCCATATTTATTTTCCTGGCTGGTGTAGCAGAGCTGTTGATCGTACAGAAAAAGGTACAGGATAAGGAAGTGCTTTCCGGGGAGGGTGCATTTACACCAAAGCAGGCAGAAGCAGAATAATTTTTCCGCATAGGAATACAATCAGCAGCAGTTTTAGGCTGCAGAATGAAGGTCGAGAATGCGTTTTTTACTGGTGGCAGTGAATTCAAAGTATATTCATACCAATCCGGCAGTGTACAGCCTAAAGGCATATGCCCAGGCTGCAGGACTGCCGGAAGGTGCAGAGGTGGTGCTGGCGCAGTATACCATCAATGAACCAATAGAAGGGATTCTGCAGGGAATCTATCAAGAAAAGCCGGATTTTATCGGCTTTTCCTGCTATATCTGGAATATTTCCTGTATCCGGCAGCTGGCGGGGGCTTTGGGACGGATACTGCCCCATGTGCCTGTATGGTTAGGCGGACCGGAGGTTTCCTGGAATCCAAAAGAAGTTTTGCAGGAAATGTCTGCTGTAACAGGGGTTATGACCGGGGAAGGGGAAGAAACCTTCTGGAGGCTGGTGTGTTTTTATTGCGGTGGAGGCAGACTGGAGGATATTCCAGGAATCACGTATCAGCAGGAAGGGGAAATGGTAAGTACTCCTTCTGCACCCCTTTTGGATTTTTCTAAAGTGCCTTTTCCTTATGGGGATCCAGATGAATTTGCAAATAAAATTGTATATTATGAAAGCAGCAGAGGGTGTCCTTACAGGTGCAGCTACTGTCTTTCTTCTATTGATAAAAAAGTACGGTTTCGGGAGTTGGAACTGGTATACCGGGAGTTGGATTTTTTCCTGCAGCATCAGGTAAAACAGGTCAAATTTGTAGACAGGACGTTCAATGCCAGGCCAGAAAGAAGTCTGGCAATTTGGAAATATCTCCTGGAGCATGACAACGGACATACCAATTTTCATTTTGAAATTTCTGCAGATTTGCTGACAGAGGAAGAATTTGCAGTATTTGCCCGGATGCGTCCCGGTCTGATCCAGCTGGAGATCGGTGTCCAGACCACCAATGACAGGACCCTGGAAGCCATTTCCAGGCATGCGTCTTTTGCAAAGATCCAGAAGGCGGTAAACCGGATAAAGGGTATGGGTACAGTACACCAGCATCTGGATTTGATTGCGGGACTTCCTTTTGAAGATTATGAAAGCTTTGCACATTCCTTTGACCAGGTGTACCGTTTGAAACCGGATCAGCTGCAGCTGGGATTTTTAAAAGTGCTGAAAGGTTCTCCTATGTATGAAAAGGCAGAGTCGTATGGAATCGTATATGGAGAATATCCTCCTTATGAGGTGTTGTTTACCAGATGGCTGGGTTATGAGGATGTGCTGAAACTCAAAGCAGTGGAAGAAGCAGTGGAAATTTATTATAACAGCGGTCAGTTCAGAACCGCAGTCTCTTATCTGGAACAGTTTTTTGAACGGCCTTTTGCACTGTATGAAGCTTTGGGGGATGTTTGCTGTAAAAAAACAGAAGGGTACCAGGCACACAGCCGGATCCAGCAGTATGAACGGCTTCTTTCTTTCGGAGAGAAATTACCGGGAATAGACAGACAGGTGTTGATCAGTGCCCTGGTGCATGACTGTTATCTTCGTGAGAATTGTAAGAGCAGGCCGGCCTTTGCTTTGGCAGAGGGCATACCAGGGAAAGATGCTTCCAGAATCTTCTATCAGAAAGAATGTGCAAGTCCTCTTTATTTAAAGTCATATACAGAGTATAATAGCAGACAAATGGCCAACATGACCCATTTGGAATGCTACCCGGTAGATGTATTCCAGCTGCAGCAGGGAAAGGTGATCCATGAACCGGTAACAGTACTGTATGATTATGCAGTCAGGGACACAGTCCATCATGATGGGGCGGCATGGAAGGTGCAGTTAGAGGATTGAGCAATGAAAAAGGCTGGTTTGGGAAGCCTGGGGTATTTTGATAGGTTTGATGCAGCAGGGGCAGCATTTTCAAATGAATGGAGGAACAAATGGAGAAAAAAATGGACAAGCTGGCAACGGAGCAGCAGCGGGTGAGACAGATTCTTGACCGGCTGGATGAGGAATATGGTACCGACATGAAGTGTTATCTGAACCACAGCAATGCCTGGCAGCTGCTGATTGCAGTAATGCTCAGTGCCCAGTGTACCGATGCCAGAGTCAATATTGTCACAAAAGATTTGTTTGTAAAGTACGATACCCTGGAAAAGTTTGCCCAGGCAGATATCAGGGAACTGGAACAGGACATTCATTCTATTGGATTTTACCACAGCAAGGCCAGAAACATCATTGCCTGTACCAACCGTCTGCTGGATGTATATGGGGGAGAGGTGCCGGATACCATGGAGGATCTGACCAGCCTTGCAGGAGTAGGAAGAAAGACGGCCAATGTGATCCTGGGCAATATATATGGCAGGCCAAGTGTGGTAGTGGATACTCATGTAAAGCGGATTTCCAGAAAACTTGGATTTACCACCACAGATGATCCCGAGCAGGCGGAGTATCAGCTGATGGAGGTGCTGCCGGAGGACAGATGGATCTTATATAATATCCATATCATTACCCTTGGGCGCAGCATCTGTACTGCCAGAAATCCCAAATGCAGCCAATGCTTTTTAAAGGATTTATGCCCTGGCTGTGGAGAGTGAGAAGGTATGCCGGAAGAATATATAACAGTAGATTTGGAAACAACCGGGTTGTCTCCGGTAAAGGATGGAATCATTGAAATTGGAGCAGTACATTTCCGGGATGGCAAATCAGTGGGAGAGTTTCAGACTCTTGTGCGTCCAGGGTGTGTGGTACCCCTGCGTATTACAGAACTGACAGGAATTTCAGAGGAAATGTTGTGTGAGGCACCTGTGTTTGCACAGGTAGCAGAGGATTTTCTGAAATTTTCAGGAGAACTGCCTATTGTAGGGCACAGTATTTTATTTGATTTCAGTTTTCTAAAACGTGGATTTGGCAGGCTGGGAATTGCCTATGAGCGTAAGGGCATTGATACCTTGAAATTATGCAGACAGTTTCTGCCGGCAGAAGAAAAGAAAAATTTAAGTGCGGCCTGCAGCTATTTTGGCATACAGGGGACTTCGTACCATAGGGCATTCAATGATGCCATGTGTGCAGGACTGCTGTTAGAGCAGCTGAAAAAACAATATTTGGAAGAACATGTGGAGGCTTTTGCACCAAAACAGCTGAATTATACAATAAAAAGGGAGCAGCCAGCCCAAATTCGGCAAAAACAGTACTTGATAGATTTTGCAAAATGGCATAAAATAGATGTACCTGTAGACATAGACTCTCTTACAAGGAGTGAAGCTTCCAGGTTATTGGACCAGTGGATTGCACGCTATGGCAGAGGGCCGGGGAGAAAATAGACCTTGATGCAATAGCCTGCTGTATGGAGGATAGGTATGCTTAATTTGAAAGAATCCAGGAAGAAACGGGTGGTAACTCTGATTGTGGTAATTATGCTGTTAATTGCCATGATTGGCATACCGGTTATTTCTGCAGTCATATCCGTATTATAACTATATGGAAAACTGTTTTCCCAGGAAAACAGTGTATGATGTTTCAACCAAAGCCTTTTGAAGGAGGCTTTCGGTTCCCGAAAGGAGTAGGAGTATCATTATGAAAAAAACAAAACTGGTACTGATGGTAGCTGTAATCAGCCTGCTGACAGTATTGCTTGGAACTGTAACCCTGGCAGACCGTAAGAGCCAGGATGAGGCAGTTCTTCCGGAGGGAATTACCCTTCAGGGACAGGATTTGTCCGGTCTGACAGAAGCCCAGGCTAAGGATGCTATCCAGAAATATGCAGATACACTGCTGGCACGTGAGATATCCTTAGAACTGAATGAGACTGTTTATGAGATCAGTATGGAAGAACTGGGGGTTACCTGGAGTAATCCAGAAGCTGCAGAACAGGTAGAAGGAATGTCTATGTCCGGTAATGTAATTGCCCGCTACAAAAAGAAGAAGGATGTAGAAAAAAATCCTGTAGATATTACCATTGAACTGTCCGTTGATACAGCGGCAATGGAAACACTGATCAATGAGTATGTGGAAGCATGTACTGTAGAAGTGGTGGAACCAAGTCTGGTCAGAACTGCAGATGGCTTTACGGCAGTAGAGGGAAAGACTGGTATTTCTTTTGACACAGAGAAAATTATAACGGACCTTGAAACATACATCAGTGATGCTGGGAAAACAAAGTCTTTGGAATATACTGCTGAAAGCGTGACTACAGAGCCAGAGGCAGACATGAATGCATACAGTGGATTTAAGGGTGATTTATTGGGAACCTATACCACTTACTTTAAGTCTTCTGAAGCCAACCGCAGCAGCAATCTGCGTCTTGGAGCCAGCAAGGTAAATGGCCATTCCTATCTGCCAGGTGAGGAATTTTCTATTCTGGCTTTGTTAAATCCGGTAACCAAGGAAGCCGGTTACTTAGAGGCCGGTACATATGAGAACGGTCAGGTAGTAGATGGTGTAGGCGGCGGTATCTGCCAGCTGGCGACTACCGTATATGATGCTGCATTGCGGGCAGAGATGGATATTACGTTTAGAAGAAAT
The DNA here is from genome assembly GCA_045127535.1 of Lachnospiraceae bacterium. Taxonomy (GTDB): domain Bacteria; phylum Bacillota; class Clostridia; order Lachnospirales; family Lachnospiraceae; genus UBA2942. Next base: position 15,594 of record JBGVQN010000010.1, read on the forward strand.
CATTCCATGGTAGCAAGTTATGTACCGTATGCGTGGGATGCCATGATTTATGCAGAGACCGGAAGTGACTTTAAGTTTGTTAACAATACAGACTATCCCATTTATATTGAAGTAGGCATCAGTGAAGGTGTGTCAAGTGCTGTTTATGAGGGAGATTGTGCAGTTACTGTAAGCATTTATGGTACAGAAACCAGACCTTCAAACCGTACCATTCAGTTCCGTTCTGTGACGTTGAATAAAGAATGGATTTTACCGATCTATAATGTAGTGGTAGACGCTAATCTGGGAGAGCATGAGATCAAGGAACTGACGGCTGCCCATCCAAAGGCAAAGGCTGAATGCTGGAAAGATATTTATGTAAATGGTATACTGCAGGAATCAGTTTTGATTAATACCAGTCAGTACAGTGCGGGAACAGGTCTTATGAGTATTGGTACAGATATTACCTTTGATGCCTGGGGCGTTCCAGGTAACGATGGATGGCCGCAAATTTATCAGAGTGTAAACTGGACCAGTTCCCTGGAAGAAAGCAAGCGTGCTGAAGAAGAAAGCAGGAAGGCTGCAGAAGAAAGCCAGAGAGCTGCAGACCAGGCTGCTGCTGATGCTGCTGCAGCGACAGATCCGGCAGCATCTTTAGAAGATTCACTGGCCCAAGAATAAAGTTGCCTGTGAGCATTTTGGAGGATGAATTATGCAGACTGGCAAGGCTTCTTATAATGTATTAAAAAGAAGTGTGATCAGACCCATAGCAGGAAGCGCTCCGGCGCTTTCTGCTGCCAGGGTCGGTGCAGATGGCTCCGTATTTTCCATGGAAAAGGACGGAGTCTTTGTTATGTCCTCCAATCCGGTGATGATAGCCGGAGAGGCGGATTGTGAGTGGGGAGTCTGGCGGTGTCTGGCAGATATATACAGCTGCGGCGGTGTGCCCTCAGGCATACAGGATACCATCATACTGCCTCCTGATCTGGAGGAAGAAAAGTTAAAACGTTGGATGGAGAAGCTGTCACAGGTATGTAAGGAGGCAGGTGTCCCCATCCTTGGAGGCCATACCACAGTCTCAAAGGCTGTAAATCAGATGGTGGTGACTCTGTCTGCAGTAGGCAGCGCCAAGGAGCCCCCTGTGTGTCCCAAGGCAGGCTGGGATCTTGTAGTGACCCGGTGGGTGGGACTGGGAGGAACTGTGCTGCTGGCAAAAGAAAAGGAGCAGGAGCTTGCAGGGCATTATACCCTGGATTTTATCAGCAGCGCAAAAAGCCTGATGCCCAAAGGACAATGGGGACTGGAAACACAGATCGGCACCCGTCTGGGGGCAGCCATGCATAACCTGTCAGAGGGCGGTGTGCTGGGCGGCCTGTGGGAGCTGATGGAGCGGGGCTCCTTAGGCATGGAGGTGCAGTTAAAGCATATCCCCATCCGGCAGGAGACCGTAGAGCTGTCAGAGTATTTTGGACTGAATCCTTATCAGATGTTTTCACCAGGCAGCTACCTGATGGCAGTACCGGAGGGAGAGCAGTTGGTGGAAGAATTGGAGCGGGCTGGGATCCCTGCCGCCATCATTGGCAGAACCACTGCAGAAAAAGCCCGGATCCTCTACCGTGACGAAGAAGTGCGCTATCTGGACAGACCTGCCCAGGATGAACTGTACCGTGTAGGGATTTTGTACTAAGATATATGCAGGAAGCTGCAAAGAAAAGAGGGATCAACATGAATATTGTATTACATGAGCCGGAGATACCGGCAAATACAGGAAATATAGGCAGAACATGTGTGGCCACAGGCAGCAGCTTACATCTGATCCGCCCTCTGGGATTTGAGATCAATGAAAAGCAGCTGCGCAGGGCAGGACTGGATTACTGGGATAAACTGGATGTGCATATATATGACAATTACCAGGACTTTCTGGACAAGAACCCCGGAGCCAAGATCTATATGGCTACCACAAAGGCCCCTAAGATCTATACCGAGGCATCCTATGAGCCGGACTGCTTTATTATGTTTGGCAAGGAGAGCGCAGGCATTCCGGAGGAGATCCTGGTAGAACATGAGGAAGACAGTATCCGTATCCCCATGAATTATGACATCCGCTCTCTCAATCTGTCCAATTCAGTGGCCATCGTCCTGTACGAAGCCCTGCGCCAAAACAACTTTAACAGCATGGAGCTGCAGGGCCACCTGCACCGCCTCCACTGGAGAAGTGAGGAGTAAGGCTGAAACAGATGAACGGACGCTTTGGGAAGTATCTGTAAGAAAATGTTTTTACGTAACGTATCATTTATGATACGTTTGACGCGCTTGCGCTCTGAGTTTGACTCGGCGGGCGTTTGCGAAGCAATGAAAGCCAGGCTGCAAAATACAGCTTGGCTTTCATCGTTGTCCTCACTACATAGCTGAATTGTATGTATAGAAGTGCGCCGTTAAATCTACTGGACAAATTGGCCTTTGTCTCTCCAGCAAACTGAGAGTTTCACATCTGCTTATCGTCTAACGTCCCCTTTTTTGTAGCCAATGCAACTATGTTAAGGGCTATGTTAAGAGTATTCGCAATAAATGCAACAGCAACTACAAGTATCATTACAATAACATCCTTAATTGTTTTCATTGGCAACAACGTAATAATAATGATTGTTAGCAAAGTTGTAACTGCCAAAATGCACATCATTTTCTTTGTAAAAGCTTGACAGTCCTTTTCTAACTTTTTTAAGGTAACTGCAATATTCTGTTCTGCTATCTTTGCGAATTTATCTCCAGAAGCTCGTTCTCCAGCCAATATTTCATTAATGCTTATATTATAAAAATCACTTAACATATTAAGGCAATCAACAGGCGGCATATAATTGCCAGTTTCCCAACGAGAAATTGTTTTATTACTGACACCAATCTTTTCACCTAATTGCTCCTGAGTAATTCCTTTTTCATTTCTCAATTCTTTTAAAAACATACCTATCTTTTTTGTGTCCATTTTCAAGACCTCCTCTGTTTTGATGTGCCTATTGTATCAAACAGGCATACCTTTGTCTTTACCATAAACAGCGAATGCCCATAAATAGCGATTCATATCTTATGCCAACTTCTTAAATAGAACCTTACTTGTTAATCTGTTCCTATCTTATCACACAAAATCAAATGAAACAAGAACAGCAGCCCAAAGGCACCATAGACAGCAGCAGAGATAAAGTGACTAAAAAATAAGTGTATGAGCCGGATGGGGCAGGAGAACTGTTTTTAAAGCGGGGCTCTTGAAAACGCCGGTACTTAGGTGAGAGATGGAAGCATCAAAACAAAAGATGTACCCTAATCTTGCGCCCGGGTCCTCTTTTGTGTTGTTTCTTCCAAAACAAACCCTATAACCC
>JBGVQN010000011.1:0-34006 GCA_045127535.1 Lachnospiraceae bacterium
AAAAACTGACAACAGCCATTTACATCGAGGCTGCTGCCTGGATAGAAGCATCTAAGGTTACCAAACGCCGTGTTTCTGTCTCCGGAGTGCTGCGTATCTTAGGCGTTTCCCGTTCCGGCTTTCAATCTTTCCTTTGTAGAAAAACCACTGCCTCTCAATTACGCAAAGAGGAAATCAAACATAAGATTCTGGAAATATATAACCTGTCCAATCAGAATTATGGTGCACCCAAGATTACAAGGGAGCTGCACAAAGCCGGTTATCGAATTTCTGAGCGTACCGTTGGCAAATACATGAAAGAAATGGGTCTGAAAGCTCAATGGGTCAAACCCTGGATTCAGACTACCAAAGACTCTGATTTCAGCACCGAACTGCATAATATTCTGGATGAACAGTTCAATCCAAAGCGACCCAATGCGGTCTGGTGTACAGATATCACCTACATTTGGACTATTGAAGGCTTTGTTTATCTGACCAGTATCATGGATTTGTATTCTCGCAAAATCATCGCCTGGACGCTATCTACTAACATGGAAACATCCTGCGTTATTGATACTGTCAACAAAGCAAAGGAACGTCGGGACACCTCATTACCTTTGATTATTCACTCGGATCGTGGAAGCCAATATGTTTCCAAAGCCTACCGGGAAGCAACAGAAAAGATGGAACGCAGTTACAGCCATAAAGGCTATCCCTACGACAATGCCTGCATCGAATCATTTCATTCACTTATCAAACGTGAATGGTTGAATCGCTTTCGCATTCGCGATTACCACCAGGCATATCGCTTAGTCTTTGAATATATTGAAGCTTTTTATAATACTGTCCGCATTCATAGTCACTGCAACTATATGTCTCCGGATCAATTCGAAGCATTGTTCAAAAGAGTGGCTGCATAGCAGAACATGCCTTTGTTCTGCTTGATTACTCACAACTACAGACAGCGAGTTGTGTCAATGGGGCATTCATGCCGGCGTAGCCCCTGCCATTGACGCAGCTTGATGGATGTAGTATCTATGGGTTAAACGGAGAAATGTCTCATTTTAACTTGTACTAAATCTTGACAGAGAACCAATAAGGTCCTGGATGGCAGAAAGTTCCTGTGCAGTAAGGGTTCCAACCTTTTCGAGTATGCTGCCTGCTGCCTGGGTATCCTCTGTTTCGAATCACGGGTTCATATCAATCATACCTGTTTGCTGCAAAAATAGCCATCAGTTTGTACGTTCTAAATGTAAACTGCAGGTTGCATTGTGGATTCTGGGGACTTTTTCAGGGATTTGGCAAAAGAATGTTGATTGCTTTTAAAAAATATTTGAATTATGGGCATAATTGGTATATAGTTGTAATAGTGTAATCTTATATCATAGCGGAGCAGGATATTGTAAGCAGCGATGAGTTGGCTGGGAATCCGGAAGGGTACACAGATTTGATAACGGTGCAGTTCCGGGGCATATCCCATGGGTTATTCAGATAAATGCTTCGAAGTGGAGGTAGCAATGAACAGAACGTATATCAATGAGCTGAAACAAAATCTGAATCAGGAAATCTTAATTCAGGGTTTTGTGGAAAATTTTAGAAACAGCAAAAATATGGCCTTTATTGTTCTGAAGGATATTACAGGCAAGGTGCAGATTACCATAGAAAAAGAGGCGCATCCGGAACTGACAGAAGCCCTGGAGCAGATTACACCAGATTCTGTCATCTCTGTCTGGGGTGTGGCAGTAGAAAGTGAATATGTGAAGCTAAATGGTATGGAAGTGATTCCAAGTGCCATCAAAGTAGAGTCAGTAGCAGAAGTACTGCCCATTGTAAGAGAAGATATTCCAGCCACTAAGAAAAAGGCAGCAGTGGAAAAGTCTGGCATTGACATGCGCATTGACTATCGCTGGGTAGATTTGCGTACAGATAAGAATCAGCTCATGTTTCAGGTGCAGACTGCTTTTGTACGTGCTATGAGAGATTTTCTTCTGAATCAGAACTTTATAGAAATCCATACACCAAAGTTAATTGGTGCAGCCAGTGAAAGCGGTTCTGATGTATTTGAGGTAAAATATTTTGACAGAAAGGCATATCTGGCACAGAGTCCTCAGTTTTATAAGCAGATGGCAATGGCCAGCGGCTTTGAACGTATTTTTGAGGTAGGCCCGGTATTCAGAGCAGAGAAGTCCTATACCAGCAAGCACACCACAGAATTTACCGGCTTTGACCTGGAATTCAGCTACATCCAGTCTTATAAGGATGTGATGAAGATGGAAGAGGAACTGCTGACCTATGCACTGCGCCAGGTAAAAGAGCAGTACGGAGATGCCATTGCAGAAACCTTTGGTTTGGAAGTGATCGTTCCCCAGACACCATTCCCGGTGATCAGGCTGGAAGATTTGTATAAAGAATTAGAGCAGGAGTTTGGATATGTAGTCCCGGAAGAAGAGAAGGGGGATCTGACCACAGAAGCAGAGCGTCTCAGTTTTGAGTGGGTGAAGAAAAAATACGATCACGAATTCTTATTTATCACAGACTACAGCGCAGAAAAGAGAGCCTTTTATCATATGAGAGATGAGCAGGGGGTACCACAAGGTTATGATCTGATCTGGAGAGGTGTGGAGATTACCACAGGTGCCCAGCGTGAACACCGCTATGAGGTATTAAAGAAACAGGCAGAAGAAAAAGGCTTGGCAGAGGATGTAAAGTTCTATCTGGAGTTCTTTCAGTACGGCTGTCCTCCACATGGTGGATTTGGCCTGGGTGTAGACCGCCTGACCATGCTTCTTGTAGGAACACATATCAATGAGGCCATGTTCCTGTTCAGAAGTCCTAAGAGACTGACACCGTAAGGAGAACCAAGCAGGAACGGATATTTTTGAAAAAAATACAAAAACCGTCTTGCAATTTAGAAATGATTGTGTTAACATTACACCCATAAAAGCTGGTGATACACTGGCTGAAAATAATCAAAGGCTGAGAAAGAGACTCAAACCGTACGGTTCTTGACAGGAAGCAGGTGTCACCGACTGAGAGCACCCGCATGAGAATCAGGAGAGGGAACACTCTGGAGCTGACATTTCGAAACAAGAGTAGGGATGTACGCAGGCATGCGTTATATGCAGAGAGGAAAAGCAGAGACTGCTTTTCAAAGCGGGTGGTACCGCGGATAGGAAATCCGTCCCGGAGTGTAGAAATACACTTCGGGACTTTTTGTATTTTGTGCTGATTTTGGTGCAAAATGGCAACAGAGAATCACAAAAGCCGCAGAAGCGGCGAGGAGGCAGCAATGGAATTTATTACAGGCGTGAAAGACAAAGAAGCATGCAGTATTGCAGAAGTGACAGGCGGAGACTACGAAGGAAAGCGTATTGTAATGGAAGGTACCATTCATACCATTCGTGATATGGGAGATGTGGCATTTGTCATCCTTAGAAAGGCAGAGGGCCTGGTGCAGTGTGTATATGAGGCAGGAAAAACAGCCTGTGCATTGTCTGATTTACAGGACTCCATGAGTGTGCGGGTATCCGGCACAGTCAGCAAAGAGGAAAGAGCACCTCAGGGATTTGAAATCCGTATGGAGGAGCTTGTGATTCTTTCCAGACCTTACGAGGCACTGCCCCTGCAGATATCCAAGTGGAAGCTGAATACCTCATTAGAAGCAAAATTAAATTACCGCAGTGTTTCTCTGCGTAATATAAAAGAACGTGCCAAGTTTAAGATTCAGGAAGCCATTGTAAAAGGATTCCGTGATTTCCTCTACGAGCAGGGCTTTACAGAAATCCATACACCAAAGATCGGAGCAAAAGGTGCAGAGGGCGGTTCCAACCTGTTCCGTCTGGATTATTTCCACACACCTGCAGTACTGGCGCAGAGTCCTCAGTTTTACAAGCAGATGATGGTAGGTGTGTTTGATCGGGTGTACGAGGTAGCTCCTGTATTCCGTGCAGAAAAGCACAATACCAAGCGTCATTTAAATGAATACACCTCTTTAGACTTTGAGATGGCTTATATTGATTCCTTTGAAGAGATTATGGCAATGGAGACCGGCTTTATCCAGTATACCATGAAGCTGTTAGAGCAGGAATATGCAAAAGAGTTAAAGCTTTTAGACATTACCCTGCCGGATGTATCAAAGATTCCACAGGTACGTTTTGATGAAGCAAAACGTCTGGTATCTGAAAAATATAACCGTACCATCCGCAATCCATATGATTTAGAGCCAGAAGAAGAAGTCTTGATCGGCAGATATTTTGAAGAAGAATATGGCAGCAAATTCGTATTTGTTACGCACTATCCATCTAAGAAACGTCCATTCTATGCCATGGATGATCCTGCAGATCCAACCTACACGCTGAGCTTTGACCTGCTTTTTGAAGGCATGGAAATCACCACCGGCGGCCAGCGTATCCATGATTATCAGATGCTGCGTGAAAAGCTTGCTGCCAGAAAGATGTCAGAAGAAGGCATGGAACAGTATTTAGATACGTTCAAATACGGCATGCCCCCACACGGCGGTTTAGGAATTGGCCTGGAACGTCTCACCATGAAACTCATTGGCGAAGACAACGTCCGGGAAGCAACTCTCTTCCCAAGAGATTTAAGCAGATTAACCCCGTAACATTCATTACAGAACCAAGATATATTAAGTTCCAGTGGTCAGATACCGGTTTGCATTTTAAGAACCCACATATGTTACGTATCAACAGACCTACACCGGTTATTTATTCCAAGAACCGAGATGTGTCACTTTCAAAAATATATCAGTTCTGTATAAAAATAAATATTGAATGATTCATAGTGGGTAGAGACAGGTAATTGCGAAAGTATGCTTCGTATTAGCTTTGAGAAGTAATTGTAAGAAACTGTTTTCTAAGCAGGGCTCTTGAAAACGCCGGCACTTTAAATTTTGCGCTACAGGCGCAAAATTTATTAGTACCGCTGCGTTTTCACCGAAGCGAGAGCGTGCCCTGTGTGAAAACAATTTCTTACAATTACTTCTCAAAGCTTCCGTTAAGATGTTTCGCAATTACCTAAGTAAGCAGAGATAGAGAAAGGAGTCCCCATGGCAAATCAGATTTCAGATGAGACAATGGAGTATGTAGGCATTCTGGCAAAGCTGGAGCTTTCTGAGGAAGAACGAGCTGCTGCCAAAAAGGACATGGAAAGCATGTTAGATTATATAGATACATTAAATGGATTGGATACCACAGGTGTAGAGCCTATGAGTCACGTATTTCCGGTACACAATGTATTTCGTGAAGATGTAGTGGTAAATGGAGACGACAGTGTAAATATGCTCTCCAACGCACCAGCCACCAAAAACGGAGCATACAAGGTTCCAAAGACCGTAGAATAAGGAGGCACATTCATGAGCATCACAAAGTTAAGTGCAGTCACATTGGGACAAAAAATACAGAACAGAGAAATTTCCTCCATAGAAGCAACCCAGGCAATGTTAGACAGAATACACAAATTAGAGGATACCTATCACTGCTACATCACAGTGGCAGAAGAACAGGCTCTTGCCCGTGCTGCACAGGTACAGGCAGCCATCGAAGCAGGCACTCTGACAGGCCCTTTGGCAGGCGTACCGGTAGCAATCAAGGATAACCTGTGTACAGAAGGGATCCGCACCACATGTGCATCCAAGATTTTATACAATTTCGTACCAACCTATACAGCAGAAGCAGTACGAAACCTGGAAAAAGCAGGAGCCGTGATCCTGGGAAAAGCAAATATGGATGAATTTGCCATGGGAAGCACCACAGAAACATCAGCTTTTGGCATCACCAGAAATCCATACCACCCGGAACATGTACCAGGAGGCTCCTCCGGCGGTTCTGCTGCAGCAGTGGCATTAAATGAATGTGCCTATGCATTGGGATCTGATACCGGCGGTTCCATCCGCCAGCCAAGCGCCTTCTGCGGCGTCACCGGCATGAAACCAACCTATGGAACCGTATCCCGTTACGGTCTGGTGGCGTATGGTTCTTCCTTAGACCAAATCGGCCCCATTGCCAAAGATGTAACCGACTGTGCTGCCATTTTAGAAACCATAGCTTCCTATGATCCAAAGGACAGCACCTCTGTGAAGCGGGAGTCCTATGATTTTACAAGCGCCCTGGTAGATGACGTAAAGGGGCTGCGCATTGGTCTGCCAAAGGATTACTACGGAGACGGCTTGGACAGCGAAGTAAAAGCAGCCATTGAGCAGGCAGCAAAGGAACTGGAAAAGAAAGGCGCCATTGTAGAAGAATTTGACCTGGGGCTGGTAGAATATGCCATCCCTGCCTACTATGTCATAGCAGATGCAGAAGCCAGCTCAAACCTTGCCCGCTTTGACGGTGTCAAATACGGCTACCGCTGCCAGGAATACGAAGGCCTCCACAACATGTACAAAAAGTCCCGTTCTGAAGGCTTTGGCCCGGAGGTCAAGCGCCGTATCATGTTAGGCTCCTTTGTATTAAGCTCCGGCTACTACGATGCCTATTACCTGAAAGCCCTGCGCACCAAAGCACTGATCAAGGCGTCCTTTGACAAAGCCTTTGAAACATACGACATCATCTTAGCGCCTGCAGCTCCCACTACAGCGCCCAAACTGGGAGAGAGCTTAAGCGACCCATTAAAAATGTATTTAGGAGACATCTACACCATATCCGCCAACCTTGCAGGAATCCCAGGCTTAAGCATCCCTGTAGGCATGGACAAAAAAGGACTGCCCATCGGCATGCAGCTCTTAGGAAACTGCTTCCAGGAAAAAACACTGATCCGTGCAGGCTACGCCTTCGAGCAGACCGGCACCTTTACCCCTCCTGCAGCAGTAGACTAAGCCTTGAAACAAAAATAGATAATTCTCCCACAGAAGATTGCAAAACAAGATCACCTTTCCAGAATACCTGCGGTTTTGGGTTCCTGCTCTGGGGCGGCTGCCTTGGGTGTGGATCCTTTGCAAGCAGGACTCTTGAAAACGCCGGTACTTAGGTTTCTGATATTTGTAAGCAGCAGAAAGCTTGCTTACTGATGCTTGCAGATGTCAGAAACCTTAGCACCGCTGCGTTTTCACCGAAGCGAGAGCGTGTCCTGCGTCAAAGGATCCACACCCAAGGCAGCCGCCCCAGGGCAGGAAGTCAAAACAGCAGGCATTCCCCCAAAAGTGCTTCAATATCCAATGCAATCCTCTGTGATCCCCTCTTGAAAGGAAGGTTGACGGATGGCAAAAGTATATGAGACCGTAATTGGTTTGGAAGTTCATGTAGAGTTAGCGACAAAGACAAAGATTTTCTGCGGATGCAGCACTGCTTTTGGGGGAGCCCCCAATACCCATAGCTGCCCGGTATGTGCAGGTATGCCAGGCTCCCTGCCGGTATTAAATAAACAGGTAGTAGAATATGCCATGGCAGTGGGTCTGGCTACCAACTGTGAGATCACACGTTACACAAAGTTTGACCGGAAAAACTATTTTTACCCGGATAACCCACAAAACTATCAGATCTCCCAGCTGTATGCCCCCATCTGTACCAACGGATATGTGGAGATCGATACCCCAGGTGGTAAGAAGAAAGTACGCATTCATGAGATTCATATGGAAGAAGATGCAGGAAAGCTGGTACATGATGAGTGGGAGGACTGCTCTTTAGTAGACTACAACCGTTCCGGTGTGCCTCTCATAGAGATCGTATCTGAACCGGATATGCGCTCTGCAGAAGAAGTGGTGGCATATTTGGATAAGCTGCGCCTGATCATCCAGTATCTGGGGGCTTCTGACTGTAAGCTCCAGGAGGGCTCCATGAGAGCAGACGTCAACCTGTCTGTTCGTGAAGCAGGAGCAGAACAATTTGGCACCCGTACTGAGATGAAGAACTTAAACTCCTTTAAGGCCATTGCCAGAGCCATTGAAGGAGAGCGTGCCCGCCAGATCGAGCTGTTGGAAGAAGGCAGACAGGTGGTACAGGAGACCAGAAGATGGGACGACAATAAGGAATATTCCTATGCAATGCGTTCCAAGGAGGATGCCCAGGACTACCGTTATTTTCCGGAGCCTGACCTGGTACCGGTGTTGATCAGCGAAGAATGGATCGCTTCTGTAAAGGCCAGAGAGCCGGAATTCAGAGACGAAAAGCGCGCCAGATATGTAACAGAATTTGGTCTGCCGGATTATGATGCAGAAATCCTGACAGGCTCCAAAAAGCTGGCGGATCTGTTTGAAGAAACGGTAACCCTGGGGGCAGCGCCGAAGAAGGTGTCTAACTGGCTGATGGTAGAAACCATGCGTCTGTTAAAGGAGCAGAGCATGGAGCCGGAGGATATCCGGTTCACTCCAAAGCATCTGGCAGAGCTCATCGCCATGGTGGAGGCAAAGGAAATCAACAGTTCTGTAGCCAAGGAGGTATTTGAGGAAATGTTTGCATCTGATGCAGACCCCAAGGCGTATGTAGAGGCACATGGATTAAAGACAGTCAATGATGATGGGGCATTGTACACAGTGATCAGCGAGATCATTGCTGCAAATCCACAGTCTGTGGCAGATTATAAGGCCGGGAAAAAGAAAGCCATGGGCTTTATTGTAGGCCAGACCATGAAAGCCATGCAGGGCAAAGCAGACCCGGCATCTGTCAACCGGATCGCTGCAGAGCTGATGGAGCAGGCATAAGCGCAGCTGTGAGGTAACAAGCACAAACAAATGCGTCCTTTTATATAGGTATTATATATTATATATAGAAGAAACAGATATCAAAAACACGCTTTCTATCAAAACCTGAACCAAAATCCATGACAGAAGTACAGACTGGTCTGCAGGATTTTCTTCAGCTCAGAATAGAAAGCGTGTTTTTGTATGTTTCAGAATCGTTACAGATTAACTTAAAAATCCCCCGATTGCTCCGGAAAGAACGCAGGCTGCCAGTACACCCACCAGATTCATCCCATTGTTGATAATTTCCTTTCCAGCTGCAAAGGAAGTCCCAAGGAGCAGCAAAAAGTAGAGAAGGCCAAACAAAAGTCCCCACAGTGCCCTGCGTTTCAAAAAGTGTTTTCCTGCCAGAAAACCTCCAAACAGGCAGGAAATGACATAGATGAGAAATACCAGAACCGTCACTGTGCCAATGCCAAATTTCAGCTTATAATAAAATAAGGAAAGTACCAGCAGTAAGATGGCAGTGACCAGGTAGGAAAAGAAAAGGATTTTTACAGCGGCTAATACATGTTTTGTTGTCATAGATACCTCATTTCTGGGAATTTTTTGCCTGTGGAAGTTTTGGACTGCAGTACAGACGTAAATTTGCTGAGTGAGATGCTGTGTTCACTCAAAATTCACATGATCCTATTATAATAAAAAAGATGCAGCAATCTGCTCATAAAAACACATGGATGAGAGCTGCAGGATGGTGATAGAATGGATACTTTCTATAGTCTATGTATATGAAAACGGGCCAGGGTTATGACAGAAGAAATACAGAGAAAACCATGAATCTGAACAGTATAGAAACTGTAAAAAAGGAAAAATAATGCAGCAGGCAAAAGGATGGGATCTATCCCTTGTCTTGACAGAACCATGTCCTTATGCTAATATTTTGAGTATTGTATCTGCAAAATGGGATTTTTTGCGCCTGCAAGGATACCGGGAGTGGCAGGCACAGGAACAAAGCATTTGCAGGATGCATACCAATATTATAAAATACAGGAGTGTACTATTTTGGAGTCAGGAGACGTCATACAACTTATCGTCATTGTTATTTTACTTGCATTATCAGCGTTCTTTTCATCAGCAGAGACTGCATTGACCACCTGCAATAAGATCCGTATCCAGTCACTGGCAGAGCAGGGCAACAGAAGTGCCCTTCGCCTGGAACAGATCTTTAAGAATCAGGAGAAAATGTTAAGTGCCATCTTAATTGGCAACAACATTGTCAATCTGTCCTCTTCTTCTCTGGCAACCATTCTTGCAACCAAAGTATTTGGCAGCTCCGGTGCAGGTATTGCTACTGGTATTCTGACAGTTGCTGTATTGATCTTTGGAGAAATTACACCAAAAACCCTAGCAACCAATCTGGCAGAAAAGCTGGCATTGGTTTATGCAGCGCCTATTCAGTTTTTGATTACAGTATGTACCCCGGTGATTTTTATTATCAATCATCTGTCCAGAGGACTAATGCTGCTGCTTCATGTAGACCCGGATAAAAAACCTACTGCCATTACGGAAAGTGAGTTCCGTACCATTGTAGAAGTAAGCCATGAGGAAGGCGTCATTGAAAGTGAAGAACGGCAGATGATCACCAATGTGGTGGACTTTGGGGATTCCCAGGCCAAGGATGTGATGATCCCACGAATCGACATGGTATTTGCCCAGGTGGATATGACCTATGAGGAAATCATAGATATTTTCCGGGAAAATTATTACACCAGACTGCCGGTTTATGAGGAAAGTACAGATAATATTATTGGTATCCTGAATATGAAAGATCTGCTGCTCCACAAGGCTGGCACACCTTTTTCCCTGCGCAGCTATTTAAGGGAGCCGGAATTTACATATGAATATAAGAATACTTCTGAACTGTTAGATGAAATGCGGGAGCATAATTCAACCATGGTCATTGTACTGGATGAGTACGGCGCCACAGCAGGTCTTTTGACACTGGAAGATCTGTTAGAGGAAATCGTAGGTGAGATCCGGGATGAATATGATGGGGATGAGGAAGAACGAGTTCTTCAGGTGAAAGAGGGAGAGTACTTGATTGAAGGAGGAATCCAGTTAAATGATTTAAATGATGAGCTGGATCTGCATTTAGAATCAGAGGAATATGACTCCCTGGGCGGATTTATCATTGAAAAGTTAGATCATTTGCCGGAGGAAGGAGAGCAGGTAGAGACAAAGGACCTGACCCTGATCGTAGACAAGGTGGAAAAGAAGCGAATTGATAAAGTCCGCTTAATTATGAAACCTGAGAAAGAAGAAATATAAAAAATATAAAAAATCCTTTTCATTTCCTATAGTATTGTGCTATAATGAATCAGTGTGCGATGCAGAGAAAACGGCATTTTTTGCTGTTCTGTATCCAATAGAAAATCGAAGTCAGATGCTCTGCAAAAGCAGGGCAGAATGGAGGATTGTATGAAGAACATGAAGCGTGTAAAGACTCTTACAACCAAGAAGCTGGCAGATACTATGAAGAAAGGCGGATGCGGCGAGTGCCAGACATCCTGTCAGTCTGCATGTAAGACATCTTGTACAGTTGGTAACCAGAGCTGTGAGAATCGCTAATAAGCGCTGAAGACAGTCCCGCAAGGGACTTCAGTGGATACCTTAGTCAGAAGACGGCGGGCATGGATGTGTCCTCCGTCTTTGGAGTAAGGTATTTTTTATGGTATAGGAAATTTCGGAGAATCTCACTTTGCGAGGTTCTATATGATAAGACATGGGAGAATGGTACAGTGATACATCAATATAAAAGCAACGGATATGATATTGTCATGGATGTGAATTCCGGTTCAGTTCACGTAGTTGACGATACCATTTATGATATAATCCCCCTGTTTGAAAGCCACAGCAAAGAACAGGTGGTGGCGCTTCTTTCCGACAAGTATGAGACTGGGGATATTGAAGAAGCATGGGATACAGTAGAGGAATTGAAGAACGAGGGTGTACTGTTTACGGAGGATACTTACCGTGCATATGCCACAGATGTGTTTAAAAAGCGTAAGACCGTGGTCAAGGCATTGTGTCTGCACATTGCCCACGACTGTAACCTGGCCTGCAGATACTGCTTTGCAGGTGAGGGCGAGTATCATGGACGCAGAGCGTTGATGGATTTTGAGACCGGTAAAAAGGCTCTGGATTTCTTGGTAGCCAATTCTGGCAGCCGTACCAATTTAGAGGTAGACTTCTTTGGAGGGGAGCCTCTGATGAACTGGGAGGTGGTAAAGCAGCTGGTAGCGTATGGCCGTTCCATTGAGGAGGCCAACAATAAAAAGTTCCGCTTTACCCTGACCACCAATGGTGTGCTGTTAAATGACGAGGTATTGGAGTTCTGCAATAAAGAAATGTCCAACGTGGTACTGAGCCTGGATGGACGTAAGGAGATCAATGACAAGATGCGCCCGGCAAGAAACGGCAAGGGCAGCTATGACGTGATCGTGCCGAAGTTCCAGAAGTTTGTGGCTGGCAGAGGGGACAAGAGTTATTACATCCGCGGTACCTTTACCAGAGAAAATCTGGACTTTGCAGAGGATGTACTGCACTATGCAGACCTGGGCTTTGACAATCTGTCTATGGAGCCTGTGGTCAGCGCACCGGAGGAGCCGTATTCCATCAGAGAGGAAGATGTACCCCGTATCTGTGAGGAGTATGACCGTCTGGCTAAGGAGTATATTAAGCGTGCCAAAGAGGGAAGGGGCTTTACCTTCTTCCACTTTATGATCGATTTGGAGCAGGGTCCATGTGTAGCCAAGCGTATCAGCGGCTGCGGCTCCGGTACAGAGTATCTGGCAGTCACTCCATGGGGTGATCTGTATCCATGCCACCAGTTTGTAGGACAGGAGGAGTTCCTCCTTGGCAATGTGGATGAAGGTATTACCAATACTGCTGTACAGGATGAGTTTAAGATGTGCAATGTATATGCCAAGGACAAGTGCCAGCAGTGCTTTGCCAAGTTTTACTGCAGCGGCGGCTGTGCTGCCAACTCCTATCAGTTCCACGGCACCATCCGGGACGCATATGACATTGGCTGTGAGCTGCAGCGCAAGCGTGTAGAGTGTGCCATTATGATCAAAGCTGCACTGGCAGAGGAAGCTGTTGATGCGGTTGAGGAATAAATTACAGAGACAGGATAAATGAGCCGCATCTATGATTCGGCAGGAAAGATACATTTATGTTTCTGTAGCGGGAAGTGTGTGTCAGCAACATACACATGCTTCGGGTTTGCGTCTGTACGGCATGCGCATACTCAAGAGAAAAAAGCCGTACAGAAATGAGGAGAAGCATGAAGACAACTAAAAAAGGTGTGGTTCGTCTCCTTGGATTTGCAGTATTTCTGGCACCTGTACTGTATACTGCATTCTGGGGATTCGGAAAAGAAGGAACAGGCAGTATCTATGACATCCAAAAGGGTCTTGACCTGGCAGGAGGTGTCAGCATTACCTATACCACTGTAGGAGATGAGGCTCCAAGTGAGCAGGATTTAAAGGATACTATTTACAGACTGCAGAAGCGTGTAGAAAGCTATTCTACTGAGGCAGCTGTTTATGCAGAGGGCAGTGACCGTATTGTAGTAGATATTCCAGGTGCAACAGATGCCAATGCCATTTTAGAGGAACTTGGTGAGCCTGGTACCCTGTATTTTATTGTATCTTCCAGTTATCAGGAATCTTTAAACAGTGCAGGCATTTCCTATACAGAGTATACTGGCAGCAGTGATGGTGCATTTTCTGCAAGTAATCCTGGCCTCATTGTAATGGACGGTAACATGATTAAGAATGCTTCCGGTGCAGTTTATCAGAGTCAGTCTGCAACCGGCGGTTATGAATATGTAGTAAGCCTTACACTGAAAGAAGAAGGTCAGAGCGTATTCAGCGCTGTAACGTCTCTGTTGGTAGCAGATCAGGGCATTATTTATGTGGTATATAATAATGAAGTGGTCAGCAGTCCTAAGGTAAATACTGCAATCACAGGAGATTCCTGTCAGATTGAAGGTATGGAATCTTTAGAAGAGGCTGAGCAGCTGGCAAGTACCATCCGTATCGGTGCCCTGCCTCTTGAGTTAGAGGAACTGCGTTCCACTGTAGTAGGTGCTACACTGGGAAGCAATGCAGTTACCACCAGTTTGATTGCAGGTGCAATTGGTTTTGCTCTTGTAGTGATCTTAATGCTGCTGCTGTATTCTGTAATGGGTCTGGCAGCCAGCCTGGCGCTGACTACATATGTTGGTGTGATCATTATTCTGTTGAGTGCATTTGAAGTTACTCTGACACTGCCAGGTATTGCAGGTATTATCCTGGGTATTGGTATGGCAGTAGATGCCAATGTTATTATATATGAGCGTATTCGTGAGGAAATTGCACAGGGTAAGACAGTGTTGTCAGCCATTAAGACAGGTTTCTCCAAGGCGCTGTCTGCAATTATCGACGGTAATATTACCACTCTGATTGCAGCAATCGTACTGTATTTTATGGGTTCCGGTACTGTAAAGGGTTTTGCACAGACATTGGGACTGGGTATTGTGGTATCTATGTTTACTGCTCTGGTCATTACCAGATTCCTGATGTATGCACTGTACTATGTAGGACTGAAAGCTGAATCTCTGTATACCAAAGGTATGATCGGCGGCAAGAAGAAGTCCGAAAAGAAAGTATATAACTTCCTGAGCAAAAAGAACATCTGCTTTGCAGTATCTTCCCTGGTAATTGTAGCAGGTCTTGTGGTAATGGTGATCTCTGGTGTGAAGGGCAATGCACTGAATTACAGCATTGATTTTATTGGCGGTACTTCCATGACTGCAACCTTACAGGAAGCAAAGACGGTAGAGGAATTAGAAGGTGATATGACTTCTGATATCGCAGAAGCAGCAGGCTTAAGCACCTCTGATGTGACCATTTCTCCAGTACAGGGAAGCACTGATGTGATCATTAAGACCAAGGAGCTTTCTGTTGAGCAGAGAGATGCTGTATACACAGTATTAGAGGAAAATTATCAGGTAGATACTTCAGGTATTGAGGCACAGAATATCAGTGCTACAGTAAGTTCTGAAATGAGAACAGATGCGGTTGTTGCAGTGATCGTATCAACCATCTGTATGATGATCTACATTTTCATTCGTTTTAAGGATATGCGTTTTGCAGCAGGTGCAGTTATTCCACTGATTCATGACGTATTGGTGGTACTGGCATTTTATGCCATCTTCCGTTGGTCTGTAGGCAATACCTTTATTGCCTGTATGCTGACCATTGTAGGTTATTCTATTAATGCAACGATCGTTATCTTTGACCGTATCCGTGAGAATCTTTCCATCAAGGGTAAGAATAGTCTGGAAGAAGTTGTCAATACTTCTATCAGTGAGACATTAAGCAGAAGTATTTATACTTCCCTGACAACTGTAATCATGGTTGTGGTACTGTTCATTATGGGTGTCACTTCAATCCGTGAGTTTGCACTGCCTCTGATTGTTGGTATTGTATGCGGTGGTTACTCTTCTGTATGCATTGCCGGTGCGATCTGGTATGTGTTAAAGGCAAAGTTTGCAGGAAAAAAGGCTGATGCATAATGCGTGAGCAGCTGTAAGAAAGGTATATTTGGAAAGCTGTTTTGAAAGAAGCTTCTGGTTTGCCTGAAGTGATAAGAGATAGGAAAGGCAGGATCTGGAAAAAGTTTCTGTCTTTTCTTTATTCATGACAATAGAAAGCTTGTGAAAAAACTTGAAAATATATGTTCCATTGTTTATTAGGAGGCTGTATGTATCAATTGATTACCACCGATGGCAAGGCCAAGCGGGGCAGACTGACCACTGTTCATGGCACCATTGAGACACCGGTATTTATGAATGTAGGTACCATAGCTGCCATTAAGGGAGCGGTAGCTACTACAGATTTATATGAAATCGGCACCCAGGTGGAGTTATCCAATACCTATCATCTGCACGTGCGTCCGGGAGACAAGATCGTAAAGCAGCTGGGGGGACTTCATAAATTTATGAATTGGGACCGCCCTATTCTGACAGATTCCGGCGGCTTTCAGGTGTTTTCTCTGGCAGGGCTGCGCAAGATCAAAGAAGAAGGTGTTTATTTTAATTCTCATATTGACGGACGGAAGATTTTCATGGGACCGGAGGAAAGTATGCAGATTCAGTCCAATCTGGCTTCTACCATTGCTATGGCTTTTGATGAGTGTCCCCCTTCCAAGGCAGAGCGCAGCTATATTCAGGCCTCTGTAGAGAGAACTACCAGATGGCTGGAGCGCTGTAAGAAAGAGATGGCCAGACTCAATTCCCTGCCGGATACCATAAACCCCAATCAGCTGCTTTTTGGAATCAACCAGGGCGGTGTTGAGGCAGATATCCGCATTGCCCATGCAAAGGAAATCGCAAAGATGGATCTGGATGGGTATGCAGTAGGCGGTCTGGCAGTAGGAGAATCTCATGAAGAAATGTATTACGTGCTGGATGAGACAGTACCTTACCTGCCACAGAACAAGCCCACGTATCTCATGGGCGTTGGTACACCTGCCAATATCCTGGAAGCAGTAGACCGGGGTGTGGACTTCTTTGACTGTGTATACCCTTCTAGAAACGGAAGACATGGACATGTATACACCAATCACGGAAAATTGAATTTGTTTAATGCCAAGTATGAATTGGATACACGTCCCATTGAGGAGGGCTGTCAGTGTCCTGCCTGCAAAAACTATTCCAGAGCATATATCCGTCACCTGTTAAAGGCAAAGGAGATGCTGGGCATGCGTCTTTGCGTATTGCATAACCTGTATTTTTATAATCATATGATGGAGGAAATACGGGAAGCTATTGACAATCATTGTTATAAAGAGTATAAAAAAAGCAAGCTGTCTTCTATGGAAGCAGGAGAAGCGTAATTGTATGTGCATGTAATGCCGGGCATTTACATTCATATAAACCGTACAGGCACAGGTCAAGAATGCCTGATACAGATTATAGACAGGAGGAATGTTTGTAATGAACACATTTTTAATGGCAGCAGCAGAGAGTTCTGAGGGCCTTGGCGGCTGGGGCTGGATGGGTTGGATCCTTTACTTTGTAATTATTATTGGTGTAATGTATCTGATTCTGGTACGTCCTCAGAAGAAGCAGCAGAAAGAACATGATGCATTGTTAGAGTCTGTAGCAATCAATGATTTTGTCGTAACCACATCTGGTTTTTACGGACAGGTCATCGACATTACAGAGGATATGGTTATTGTAGAATTCGGCAATAACAAAAACTGCAGAATTCCAATGAGAAAAGCTGCAATTACAGAGGTAGAAAAGGCTGTACAGGAATAATTTCTACAATTAAATGAGAGGAAGGGGGGTTTTCATTGGGAAAATCCCCTTTTTTTCATGGAATGGTTGAAAAATTCTTGGAAATGCACTAAGATATAATCAGTGCGCTGGCTTTAAAGGATGATTGCGCAGAAACGAGGAAAATTATGAAATTTCATATTGCATTGATTCCAGGAGATGGTATTGGACCAGAAATCGTATCAGAAGCAAAAAAGGTGTTAGACCGGGTGGCTGAGAAGTACGGACATGTATTTACGTATGAGTCCCTGTTAATGGGCGGCTGCTCCATAGATGTATATGGTGAGTCTCTCACAGACGGTACCTTAGAGCGTGCCAAGCAGGCAGACGCAGTGCTTCTTGGAGCTGTAGGCGGCAACGTGGGCAACTCCCGCTGGTATGATATTGAGCCTTCCAAGCGCCCGGAGGCAGGTCTGTTAAAGATCCGTAAGGGCTTAGAGCTGTTTGCCAATATCCGTCCTGCATATTTATATGAGGAGTTAAAGGCTGCCTGTCCGTTAAAGGAAGAAATTGCAGACCAGGGCTTTGATATGGTCATTATGCGTGAGCTGACAGGAGGACTGTACTTTGGTGAGCGCAGGACCGAGGAAGTAGACGGTGTGTTAAAGGCAACCGATATGCTGACCTATGATGAAAACGAGATCCGCCGCATTGCCATTAAGGCATTTGAAATCGCAGGCAAGCGCAGAAAGCAGGTCATCAGCGTGGACAAGGCCAATGTGCTGGATTCCTCCAGACTGTGGAGAAAGGTAGTCAACGAAGTGGCTGCAGATTATCCGGACATTACTTTAAGCCATATGCTGGTAGACAACTGTGCAATGCAGCTGGTGAAAGACCCTGCACAGTTTGACGTGATCCTGACTGAAAATATGTTTGGTGACATTTTGTCTGACGAGGCAAGTATGGTGACCGGTTCCATCGGTATGCTTTCCAGCGCCAGCTTAGGTGCAGGCAAGTTAGGACTGTATGAGCCAAGCCATGGTTCTGCACCGGATATTGCAGGTAAGAACATTGCCAATCCAATTGCAACCATTCTGTCTGCAGCAATGCTGCTGAGATATTCCTTTGATCTGGATGAGGAAGCCAATGCAGTAGAGGCAGCAGTAAAGCAGGTACTGTCAGAGGGTTATCGTACTACAGATATTATGTCTGAGGGCTGTACTTTGGTAGGTACCAAGGAGATGGGACAGCTGATCGTAGAACGTATTTAAGATAAACAAGGTGCAGACTGATTATAATATAGGAAGTGATCGTTCATTTCATATAGTTTACAGCAGCCTGCAGAAAACAAAAGGGAATTGGGAATCTCGTATGCAAGAGCATCTGAGTTTTGCAAATGCCTGTGTAGGAAACAATAGATGGAGGTTAATTATGAAAAGTGATGCAGTAAAAGTAGGAATGCAGCAGGCTCCACACCGTTCCCTGTTACGTGCCCTTGGCATGACAGAGGAAGAAATGAAGAGACCATTGGTTGGTATTGTAAGCTCCTACAATGAAATAGTACCAGGTCATATGAATCTGGATAAAATCGTACAGGCTGTAAAGCAGGGCGTAGCCATGGCTGGCGGTGTGCCCATCATGTTCCCAGCCATCGCAGTGTGTGACGGTATTGCCATGGGACATGTTGGTATGAAGTATTCTCTGGTTACCAGAGATCTGATCGCAGACTCTACAGAGGCTATGGCGCTGGCACATCAGTTTGATGCGCTGGTTATGGTTCCAAACTGTGACAAGAACGTGCCGGGTCTGTTAATGGCAGCAGCCAGATTAAATGTGCCTACTGTATTTGTCAGCGGCGGCCCAATGCTGGCAGGCCATGTAAAGGGAGAAAAGAGAAGCTTATCCTCCATGTTTGAGGCAGTCGGTTCCTACGCAGCAGGTACCATGACAGAGGATGATGTAAGAGAGTTTGAGGAAAAGGTATGCCCAACCTGTGGTTCCTGCTCCGGTATGTATACCGCCAACTCCATGAACTGTCTGACAGAGGTACTGGGTATGGGCTTAAAGGGCAACGGCACCATCCCTGCAGTATATTCTGAGAGAATCCGTCTGGCAAAGCAGGCAGGTATGCAGGTAATGGAGCTGCTTGAAAAGAACATCCGTCCAAGAGACATTATGACAGAAAAGGCATTCTTAAATGCCCTGACAGTAGATATGGCTTTGGGCTGCTCCACCAACAGTATGCTGCATCTGCCAGCCATTGCACATGAGGCAGGTGTAGATTTGAATCTGGACATTGCCAATGAGATCAGTGCCAAGACACCAAACCTGTGCCACTTAGCACCAGCAGGACATACATATATTGAGGAATTAAATGAAGCCGGCGGCGTATATGCAGTTATGAACGAACTGGATAAGAAGGGACTGTTATACACAGATCTGATCACTGCAACCGGTAAGACTGTCAAGGAAAATATCGCAAACTGCGTCAACAAGAATCCTGAAGTCATCCGTCCAATTGAAAATCCATACAGCCAGACAGGCGGTATTGCAGTATTAAAGGGTAACCTGGCACCAAAGACCGCTGTTGTAAAGCGTTCTGCAGTCTGCGAGGAAATGATGGTGCATGAAGGACCAGCCAGAGTATTTGACTGCGAGGAAGATGCCATTGCAGCCATCAAGGGCGGCAAGATCGTAGCAGGTGATGTGGTTGTCATCCGTTATGAGGGACCAAAGGGCGGCCCGGGTATGAGAGAGATGTTAAATCCAACCTCTGCAATTGCAGGTATGGGACTTGGTTCTTCTGTAGCGCTGATCACAGACGGACGTTTCAGCGGAGCATCCAGAGGCGCCAGCATCGGACATGTGTGTCCTGAGGCAGCAGTAGGTGGTCCAATTGCTCTGGTAGAAGAAGGAGATCTGATCCGCATCAACATCCCAGAGAACAAGTTAGAGCTTGCAGTATCTGATGAAGAGCTGGCAAGAAGAAAAGCAGCATGGACACCAAGAGAGCCAAAGGTAACCACCGGCTATCTGGCAAGATATGCTTCCTTAGTAACTGACAGCAGCAGAGGCGCAGTCCTGGAAGTAAAGTAATACAGTAAGATTGAGAGGGGAAAACGATGCAGTTAACAGGTTCTGAAATTGTAATAGAATGTTTAAAAGAGCAGGGTGTTGATACCGTATTTGGTTATCCGGGCGGTACCATCCTGAATGTATATGATGCATTATATAAGCACTCTGGTGAAATTACCCACGTCCTGACTTCTCATGAGCAGGGAGCTGCTCATGCAGCAGATGGATATGCCAGAGCAACTGGTAAGGTTGGTGTATGTATGGCAACCTCCGGCCCAGGTGCAACCAACCTGGTAACAGGAATTGCTACAGCATACATGGATTCTATCCCGCTGGTAGCCATTACAGCTAATGTAGGTGTGCTGCTTCTGGGAAGAGATTCCTTCCAGGAAATCGATATTGCAGGTGTGACTATGCCGATTACAAAGCATAATTTCATTGTAAAGGATGTAAATGTACTGGCAGACACCATCCGTCGTGCATTTAAGATTGCCCGTTCCGGCCGTCCAGGTCCTGTATTGGTAGATATTACCAAGGATGTAACTGCAAACAAGGCAGAATATACACCAAAGACACCTGAGCTCATTACCCGTGTAACTGAGACCATTAAGGACGAGGATGTAAAAAAGGCTGTAGATATGATTCAGGCTGCAAAGAAGCCATATATCCTGGTAGGCGGCGGTGCAGTATTGTCCGGCGCATCTGCAGAACTGACAGAGTTTGTAGAAAAGGTACAGGCTCCTGTCTGTGATACGCTTATGGGTAAGGGTGCATTTGATGGAACCAATTCTCTGTATACAGGTATGCTGGGTATGCACGGAACCAAGACTTCCAATTTTGGTGTAAGCCGTTGTGATTTACTGGTAGTGATTGGCTCCCGTTTCAGTGACCGTGTATACGGCAATGCAGCAAACTTTGCAAAGGATGCCAAGGTACTGCAGATTGATGTAGACCCGGCTGAAATCAATAAGAACATTAAGACAGAAGCTTCCATTATTGGTGATATTAAATCTGTACTGGAGATCCTCAACAACAAGCTGTCCCGTTTGGATCACAGTGAATGGTTAGAGGAAATCAGAGGGATTCAGGAAAAGCATCCAATGACCTATGCAGAAAATGAGTTAAACGGCCCATTCATTATGGAGAAGTTAAATGAAATCACTGGTGGAGACTGTATCATTACCACTGAAGTAGGACAGCACCAGATGTGGGCTGCACAGTACTTTAAGTACAAAAAGCCAAGAACCTTGATTACCTCCGGCGGTCTTGGAACTATGGGCTATGGCCTGGGTGCATCTATCGGCGCCAAAATCGCATGCAAGGATAAGAAGGTATTTAATATTGCCGGTGAC
Organism: Lachnospiraceae bacterium; assembly: GCA_045127535.1. GTDB lineage: Bacteria > Bacillota > Clostridia > Lachnospirales > Lachnospiraceae > UBA2942. Next base: position 21,368 of record JBGVQN010000011.1, read on the forward strand.
GGATGCTTCCGTATGAACATGAACGAAATTGCAACTGCAACCCGTTACAACGTACCGATCATCCAGATCGTTATGAATAATAATGTATTGGGTATGGTACGCCAGTGGCAGACTCTGTTCTACGGCCAGCGTTACTCTGCAACCATTCTGGAAGATTCCGTAGATTTTGTAAAGCTTGCAGAAGCCATGGGTGCCAAGGCATACCGTGTTACCACCTGTGAAGAATTTGAACCAGCAGTACGTGAAGCCATGAGCCTGAACATTCCTGTAGTCATCGAGTGTATGATTGGCAAGGATGAAAAGGTATTCCCAATGGTAGCACCAGGTGCAGCCATTGCAGACTGCTTCTCAGCAGAAGACTTAGAAGCAAAGTTCGGCTGATAAAAACATAGCTTATTAATTTATTGAGAAACGATGGGTCAATCAATATTTCTATTGTATAACACCATCAGATAAACTTAGAGGATGTCTCTTATAGAATCGCATGATGTGACAGGAGTACAGAATTGTTATATTTCTGTGCTTCGCAGATCTGCGTATAAGAGACATCCTGTTTTTTTGAAAGATTGGTGAAATCTCATTGACAGAATGTGGAAAAAGATATATCATATGGAATAAGTGTACTAGTTTAAATAATACACATGGCATGAGCTTGTAATCAGCGATAGGAGGAGTTTGGAATGTTAAAGGGAAGAATTCGAAAAGTAAGTGTATGTATGGGACTTGTCTGGGCACTTTCTCTTACAGGGTGCAGCAGCAGCGGTACAGGAGAGGGAGATGGGACAGCAGTACAGTCTGTAGCAATGCTGGCAGGGCTGGATACTGTTCCATCTGAAAACCGCTACGCAGGCAAGGTAGTATCCCAGAATACGGTAGAAGTAAACAAGGATGCGGATAAGACAGTGGCAGAGCTGATGGTAGCTGTGGGGGATGAGGTCAAGAAGGGAGATGTGCTGTTTACATATGATGTGGACGACATTAACCGTTCCATTGATGAGACTCAGCTGGAAATTGATAAAATGCGCAGTGAAAGTCAGGTGATGAACCAGCAGCTGGCAGATCTGCAGAAAGAAAAGGAAAAAGCTTCTGCAGAAGACCAGTTATCTTACAGCCTGGAGATCCAGCAGCAGGAATTAAGCATTAAGGAAAATGAGTACAATATTACAGCCAAGGAAAAGGAACTGGAAAAATTAAAAAACAGTCTGGAAAATTCCGAGGTGAAAGCTGAAATAGATGGTATTATCCAGAGCATCAATGATGGTGAAAGCGGAAGCGAGTATGAAGATTATTATGGTGGAGATGGCTCCTCCTCTTCTGCATACATTACCATTATGCAGACAGGCAGTTACCGGGTAAAAGGACGTATCAATGAGCAGAATGTATATGAGCTTTATGAGGGGATGGAAGTGCTGGTTCGTTCCAGAATAGACGATACCCAGACCTGGACCGGTGCCATTTCTCTGATCGATACCACAAAGGCAGATACAGATGACAGTTCAAGTATGTATTATTATTATGATACAGATTCTTACACTACTTCTACCAAATATGCATTTTATATTGAGTTAGATGACCAGGAAGGACTGATGATCGGCCAGCACGTATATATTGAGCTGAATGCAGGACAGACAACAGACAGAGAGGGGATCTGGCTGTCCTCCTATTACCTGGACTTATCTGAAGAAGGCAAGGCATATGCATGGATCGCCAGTGACAAGGACAAGCTGGTAAAGCAGGAGATCACCTTAGGAGAATATGATGAGGAACTGGATGAATACCAGATTACAGAGGGCTTGACTGCAGAGGATTACATAGCCATTCCGGAAGAAGGACTTACAGAGGGGAATCCAGTGGTCCGGTATGACGATTCCTTTTTCACAGGAGGAGAGGATGAATTTGACCAGCCTGTAGAGGATGCTTATGAGATGCTGGATGAGGAGATATATGAGTCATTTGGTGATATGGATGGCTTTTCAGAGGAAGGCTATGATGTAGAGGGCAATCTGGTAGAAATGGAGGAGGGTAACTGATGCTTCTTCAATTAAAAAATATTTATAAGGATTATCCCCAGGGGAAAAATGTGGTACAGGTGCTCAAAGACATATCCCTGCAGGTGGATCATGGAGAATATATTGCCATTATGGGGCCTTCCGGTTCTGGCAAAACCACGTTGATGAATATCATTGGCTGCCTGGATGTGCCTACTAGTGGTACTTATCTGTTAGATGGAGTGGATATTTCCGGTGAAAAGGATGCACGTATGGCGGATATCCGCAACAGGCAAATTGGATTTGTGTTCCAGCAGTTTAATCTGCTGCCGAAAATGACTGCATTGGACAATGTAGCTCTTCCTCTTCTGTATGCGGGAGTTGGGAAAAAGGAGAGGAGAGAGCGTGCTGCAGAGGCATTGAAGAAGGTAGGACTGGAAGAACGTATGAAGTTTTATCCAAACCAGCTTTCCGGCGGTCAGTGTCAGAGAGTTGCCATTGCCAGAGCCATTGCAGGAAAACCAAAGCTGCTGCTGGCAGACGAGCCTACTGGTGCATTGGACAGCAAATCAGGTATTCAGGTTATGGAGCTGTTTCAGGCACTGAATGAAGAGGGAATTACCATTGTTATGATTACGCATGAACAGTCCATTGCAGACTGTGCAAAAAAAATTTACTACATACTGGATGGAGAGCTTCGGGATAACAGGGGGAATTGGTAATGAAACAAGTCAAGGGAATTGGAAAAAGGATTTTAATTGCGGTCCTGGTGGTAGCCCTCATTGGAGGCGCGGCCTGGGGAGGCATTTATGCATTCAAGCATTTTCGAAGTGGTAGCACAGTGTATGTATACCCAATGGATGAGCTGATCGTAACAGATGACTGGATCGGAAACCAGGAAGAAAGCTATGGCAACGTTTATACCAGCAATATGCAGACTGTTTATGTATCTTCCTCACAGACTGTAACCGAGATTCTGGTAGAGGAAGGTCAGGAAGTGAAAAAGGGAGATGTACTGTTTTCCTATGATACCACATTAAGTGACCTGAATTTAGAACGGCAGAGAATTCAGATTCAGAAATTGGAGAAAGAGTTAGAAGAGCAGAAAAAAGAACTTCAGGTAATCCAGACCTACCGCCCGGGACAGAAGGTAAAATATTCTGATCTCCCGGAAGATAGTACACTTTTAAGCAGTCTGGAGGAAGAGCCGGTATATACGGCCAGTGCGGCAGGCTTTTCCCTGTTTTCTGCTGTGATGAGCCAGATCATAGAGAGTACCGAAGAAGAATCCGTGACAGAAACAACGGAAGCATCTTCTGAAGAAATTCCGGAAAGTGCTTCTCAGACTCCTTCTGAAACAGAAAATGAACCGGAAAGCCAGGACACTGTGCAGGAAACCTCTGGGGAGGAAGCAGGGACTTCTGCTCATGAAACAGAAGAAAGTGAAAACTCTGCAGAAGGATCCGCCAGTACCCAGGAAAGCGTAGAACAAGACTATCCTATCCTGTTAGGAGGACAGGGAACAGAGGCAGATCCTTATGTTTACCGTTGGGCACAGGAATATTACATGGATGCTGCTTTTGTACAGCATGTATTGAACGGGCAGGAAGAAGCTTATGTACTTTTTGGAATTTATATGGACCAGGGCACAGATGAGGAAACGGAGGTTTCAGATTCAGAGTCAGAAAGTCAGGGAGCCAGTTTTACATGGCTGATGTATTTTCAGAAAGATGGTTCTTATGAATATTTGAAGGTATCCATTGGCCAGTCCATCTATGATGTGCTGAATCTGGAAGAAGATGATAATGTGGATGATGACATGGGTGATGAATATGACGCCAGTTTTGACGATGACTTTATTGGCTGGGAAGAGGATTACGATATGGTAACCCTGACTGCAGAGGAAATCGCCAGTATGACCACAAAGAAACAGCAGGAAATTACAAGTACCGAGTTGTCCCTTCGTTCTGCTAATTTAGAATACAAAAAGATGGAAGAAGAAATCAACAACAACAAAGTAGTCAGCAGCATTGACGGTACCGTGATTTCACTGAATGATCTGGAAACAGCCCAGGGGAATTCCGAAGCGTTCATTAAGGTTTCCGCAGGAGGCGGCTATTATGTGCAGGGCTGCGTGGGAGAATTTACTTTAGATCAGGTACAGGTAGGACAGATGGTAGAAATCATGTCGCATGAAACCGGCGTTGTATGTGAGGGAGAAGTTACAGAAACTTCTGAATATCCTGTTTCTGATAATTACTATTATTCTTCCGGCAACAGCAATGTATCCTATTATCCATATACGGTTTTCATTGATGAATCAGCAGATTTGATGAATGGAGAGGGTGTCTCTATGACCCTTCAAAAAGCTTATGAAGAGGACACCGGTTTTTATCTGGACAATATGTTCATCCGCAGTGAAAACGGTGAAAGCTATGTCTATGTGCAGGCAGAAGACGGTACGCTCCACAAGCAGGTGATTCGTACAGGAAAAAGTCTTTGGGGCAGCTACACCCAGGTGCTGGATGGCTTATCTGCTGATATGCATATTGCTTTCCCATATGGCAATAGTGTAACAGAAGGTGCAGCGACAGAAATCAAAGATATCAGCTATCTGTACCAGTATTGATAAGGAGGGGAGAATATGTTTGAAAATATTGCATTGGCCTTTCAGGGCATTATAGGACACAAGCTTCGCTCCTTTCTGACCATGCTTGGTATCATCATAGGCATTGCTTCTATTATATCTATTGTATCTACCATTAAGGGAACCAATGAACAGATCAAAAGCAATCTCATTGGCTCCGGTACGGATTCCGTGGTGATTGAACTGAATGAAGGCAGCTATTCTTATGATATGGCTTACAATGCACTGCCGGAAGGTGTTCCAGTGATCACAGAAGAAGTACGTCAGGAAATAGAAGCCTTAGAAGAAGTAGAGCTAGCTTCCCTGTACAACATCAGAACCTATGCAGATGAAAGTGTATATTATAAAAATACAGGATACAGTGGTTCTGTCCTTGGCATCGATCCGTATTATTTTGATGTATATGGATATTACATCCAGTATGGCAGAGGCTTTACAGAAGCTGATTTTGATGAATTTCACAAGGTAGCAATTGTAGATGAAACAGCTGCGAAGTCGCTGTTTGAAGGGGAAAATCCTCTGGGCAAGACCATAGAGATTTATGGAGAGCCTTTTGTCATCATAGGGATCAGTGCCCAGGCATCCTCTTTTGAACCGGTGATCAATTCTGTCAATGATTACTGGACCTATCAGTCTGACGGCAGCAGCGGCAAGCTGTTCATCCCACAGCCAGCCTGGGGCATTGTGTATCGTTACGATGAACCACAGTCAGTAGTGGTAAGGGCTGTCAGTACAGACGACATGGCAAATGCAGGAAGAAATACTGCAGATATTTTAAATGCAAGACTGACCGTGGATGAGGAAAGTGATCTGTCCTACAAGAGTACGAATGTACTGGAAGAGGCAAAGAAGCTGCAGGAGTTAAGTTCATCTACCAATAAACAGCTTCTCTGGATCGCAAGCATCTCTTTGTTGGTTGGTGGTATTGGTGTTATGAACATTATGCTGGTAACGGTAACAGAGCGTACCAAAGAAATTGGTCTGAAAAAGGCCATTGGTGCAAGAAAGAGAAGGATTTTGTTCCAGTTCCTCACAGAGGCGGCAGTCCTTACCTGCTTTGGCGGTATACTGGGTGTGGGTGCCGGCATTATCATGGCTCAGGTTATATCCAATTTAAGTGCTACTCCTACCGCCATCAGTATTCCAGCAGCAATCATTGCAGTGGCATTCTCCATGCTCATTGGTATTATTTTTGGCTTGATTCCGGCAGTGAAAGCAGCAAACTTAAATCCCATTGATGCACTGCGCAGGGAATAAGTGTTTACGTAAAAACGATATATATGACAATATCCGGGAGGACATCTCATCAGGTCATTTGATGGCTTGGGGATGTTCTCTTTTTTGTGTGAAAAACAGAGGCTGTTTTTACAGAAGTTACCTGTCTGGCTTAAAAATGTGAACAGAGAGACGCATTTTACATGAAAAATAAATAATTTTACTTAATCTTAACATGTTTTTAAAATACTATTAAACTTTGTCGGGTTTTCTGCTAGAATAAGCTTATTGGTGCTATTTTGTCCTTGTACTGGAAAGGCAGGAATGGTGCTGAATTAAACTTGGGGATAAACCCTGTAAATGTTTTTGAAAAACATGAAGGAGTTCGTATGGGTATTGCATTAGTATTGTCACTGCTTGGAGGCGTTGCACTGTTTTTGTTTGGCATGAACCTGATGGGAGAAGGCCTGAAAAAAGCTGCCGGAAACAAGCTCGAAGTAACTCTGTGGAAACTGACCAATAGTCCATTGAAAGGTGTATTATTAGGGACCATTGTTACGTCTATTATCCAGTCATCTTCTGCTACTACGGTTATTGTAGTAGGTCTGGTGAATTCCGGTATGATGAAGGTGGCGCAGTCTATCAGTGTCATTATGGGTGCCAATATTGGTACCAGTATTACTGGCTGGATCTTATGTCTGTCTTACATAGGAGGCGACAGTGCCATTTCCAGTCTGTTGTCTACTGCCACTATTTCTGCAGTGGTGGCCATTATTGGTATTTTTTTCAGAAGCTTTAGTAAAAATGATACCAAGAAGCAGATTGGAGATATTCTTTTGGGCTTTGCTGTACTGATGTGCGGTCTGCAGACCATGAGCTCTGCAGTGTCACCCTTAAAGGAAAGTGCAGTATTTACAGAGATCCTGACCAAGTTTTCCAATCCATTTCTGGGGGTTCTCATTGGTATTGTGGTCACAGCGATTTTGCAGAGCGCATCTGCTGCAGTAGGTCTGCTTCAGGCACTGACTGTCACAGGATCCATTGACTTTTCACTGGCATTCCCGGTAATTATGGGTATGGGTATTGGAGCTGCTGCACCGGTACTGCTGTCTTCTCTGAGTGCCAATACCAATGGAAAGCGGACTGCTTTTGTATATCTGTTCAATGATTTATTTGGCGCCATTTTCATTTCTATCATTTTCTATACGATCAATGCATTTGTGGAATTTCCGTTTATGCACTGCACTATGACACCAGTGTCAGTTGCGCTGTTAAATTCTGTATTCCGTATTGTTACAGTGGTACTGCTGTTCCCCTTTATCCGGTATATGGAAAAACTGGTCACCTGGCTCTTTAAAGATAAGCCGGAAGAACTGGAGGATAGGGCAGAGATCGAGAAGCTGGAAGAACGGTTTATTGGAAATCCGGATCTGGCCATTGAACGATGCAGACAGGTCATTGGCTTTATGGCAGAAAAGGCCAGAAAAAATCTGTTCAGAGCCATGGATCTGCTCTCAGAGTATGACCAGGAACGGTTTGAAAAGGTGCTGCAGCAGGAGGATGTGATCGATCAGTATGAGGACAAGCTGGGATCCTATCTGATTAAGATTACCAAAGGAGAAGTCAGTGATGCCCAGAGCCGGGAGCTGTCTCTCATGCTTCATGCCATTGGAGATCTGGAGCGTATTGGAGACCATGCAGTGAATATTGTAGAGGCGGCTAAGGAAATTTATGATAAGAAAATTACCTTTTCCCAGGAAGCCAAGGCAGAGCTGGATGTGTTAAGCAGTGCTATCCGGGAAATTGTCTCTCTGGCATTGGAGACTTTTGTCAATGAAGATATAGAGCTGGCTGGCAGAGTAGAGCCTTTGGAAGAAACTGTGGATATTCTCTGCGATGAATTGAAGCTGCGTCACATTAACCGCCTTCAGAATGGTACCTGTACCCTGAATCAGGGATTTATTTTTAACGATCTGATCACCAACTATGAACGTGTATCTGATCATTGTTCCAATCTGGGAGTGGCAGTTGTAGAATTGGAGACCAAATTAGATAATGCCCATGAATACATGAATCGGGTAAAAGACAGCCAGTTCACCAGCTATTTTAATGATTATAAGGAAAAGTATGCCATTTAAACCTGATGCAAAAAGCAGACGATGCATGGGAAATGCCAGCAGCAGATAGATCGCGTGTTTAGAAATATCTGTATCCGCAGTAAAAAAACAGATGTTTTACAGACAAAGACACCCTGGAGGGGTATAAATATTCAGTTTTTTTCCAAAAAAAGGGCATTCGTAAGAAAATAAAGTAAATAAAATTAAAACTTTCTTTAAGAAAGTGATTGCATAAATTTCCAAAATATAATAAAATAGACTCGTCAAAAAACCGATACTAACTAAGGAGAGTAAAAAAATGGGTTATGTTGAAGAGGTACTCGCAAGAGTAAGAGAAAAGAACGCATCAGAACCAGAGTTTCTGCAGGCAGTTGAAGAAGTATTAGAGTCTTTAAAGCCAGTCATCGAAGCAAACGAAGAGCTTTACAGAAGAGAAGCTATCTTAGAGAGACTTTGTGAGCCTGACCGTCAGATCAAGTTCCGTGTGACATGGGTAGACGACAAGGGACAGATGCAGGTAAATACCGGTTACCGTGTACAGTTTAACAATGCAATTGGACCGTACAAGGGTGGTTTACGTTTACATCCATCTGTAAACATCGGTATCATCAAGTTCTTAGGCTTCGAGCAGGTGTTAAAGAACTCCTTAACCAGTCTGCCAATCGGCGGCGGCAAGGGCGGTTCCGACTTCGATCCAAAGGGTAAGTCTGACAGAGAAATCATGGCATTCTGCAAGGCTTTCATGACCGAGCTGTACAAGTACATTGGTGCAGACGTAGACGTACCTGCAGGTGATATCGGTACAGGCGCAAGAGAGATCGGTTATCTGTACGGACAGTACAAGAAGATCACTAACCTGTATGAAGGTGTTCTGACTGGTAAGGGCTTAACCTATGGTGGTTCCTTAGCACGTACAGAAGCAACTGGATACGGTTTATTATACATGACCCGCGAGTTAATGCAGTGCCATGGCATGGATATGAAGGATAAGATCTGCTGTGTTTCCGGTTCCGGTAACGTAGCAATCTATGCAACTGAGAAGGCTCAGCAGATGGGCGCAAAGGTTGTAACTGTTTCTGATTCCACAGGCTGGATCTACGATCCAGAAGGCATTGACGTAGCTCTGTTAAAGGAAGTAAAGGAAGTAAAGCGTGCTCGTCTGACCGAGTATGCTGCTGCTAGACCAAGCGCTCAGTATCATGAGGGCCGTGGTGTATGGCAGATCAAGTGTGACATCGCTCTTCCATGTGCAACCCAGAACGAGCTGCTGCTTGAGGATGCAAAGCTGTTAGTAGCAAATGGCTGTACTGCAGTATGCGAAGGTGCTAACATGCCTACTACCATCGATGCAACCAAGTACTTACAGGAGAACGGTGTACTCTTTGTTTGCGGTAAGGCAGCAAATGCAGGTGGTGTAGCTACTTCTGCATTAGAGATGAGCCAGAACAGCGAGAGACTGAGCTGGACATTCGAAGAAGTTGACAAGAAGTTAGAGCAGATCATGGTAAACATCTACCACAATATCGATGATGCTGCAAAGCGTTACGGTATGGAGGGCAACTATGTAGCTGGTGCTAACATCGCAGGCTTCGAGAAGGTCGTTGATGCAATGATCGCTCAGGGCGCATATTAATTTTACATAAGATTACGGAATGTAATGTAAGGGAGTCTGCAGGTTTTGTGCCTGCAGGCTCCTTTTATAAACCGTTTCTTGCAGTTCATAAGGAAACATTGTATAGTAAAAAATGAAAGAAACATCCTAGATGGAATGATACCAGAGCAGAATCTGAAATTGATACTGTTTTTGATATTGCAAGATATTAAAAATGTATATGATATCATGCCAAGCAATGATAAAACGTCCGGTAAGGTGCTTTGTAATGATCTAGGTATGATACCATAAAAAGGAGAATTTATGAAGGAATTGCGCCCATCTTATTATAAGGAATTTCACTGCATCGGCGGTGCCTGTACAGACACCTGCTGCGCAGGCTGGGAAATCGATGTAGATGATATAACTTATGAAAAATATCAGCAATTGCCAGAAGCTTTGAAAAAACATATCTGTTCCCAGATCGGAGAGGAAGGCGAGGATCATTTTTTTAAACTTCGTGAGGGACGCAGATGTCCTTTTTTAAATCAGGAGAATCTGTGTGATATCTTTATTCAGGCAGGAGAAGACTATTTGTGCGACATCTGCAGAGAGCATCCAAGGTTTTATAACTGGATCGGCAGTTATACAGAAGTAGGACTTGGACTTTGCTGCGAGGAGGCACAGCGGCTGATTCTGGGCAATCCGGCACCTGCTGTGTTTGAAGAAATTGGAGATGAGACAGAGGCAGAGGACATGCTGTTAGAGTCCCTGTTACAGGCCAGAAATACGTTGTTTGCCATTGTTCAGAACAGGAAACAATCCATTTTTGCCAGAATGAGACAGGCTGCAGCATTTGCAGAAAGATTGCAGGATATTCTGGATTTTACACCGGAGGAAGAACTGGCAGAGGAAATACACCGTCTGTGTACAACATATATTTTCCAGGGAATGGAAGAAAAAACGGCAGATTCTGCTGCCCCTTTGCAGCAGCTTCTCACCACATATACCACTCTGGAAGCCTTAGACAGTACCTGGACAGCGTATATGGAACATCTGAAAATGCACACAGAAGAACTTCTTTTACATAAATCTGCTTTTTTACAGGCGTATGGGGACCATTTGTATGAATATGAACATCTGATGGTCTATTTCTTGTACCGCTATTTTCTGGAATCAGTATATACCATGGATGTACAAATTCCGGTATGGTTTGCCATAGCCAGTGTGTGGGTGATCCTCCTTTGTGATATTGATCATTGGTGCCAATACGGCAGTCTTGATTTTACCCAGCAGTGCAGCATCATCCGCCGCTATTCCAAGGAAATTGAATATTGTACAGAAAACGTAGAGGCAGTCTGTGATATATGTGGTGCAATAGATTGGAATAAGCTGCTGATGTGAACGTGAAATAGCAGCAGAATAAAAATGGGAACACAAAGTTATGTTGTGTGCAAAAGAAAATCCAGTCAGTGAAGTAAAGAACGGATATGGTATCTGGAATTTGAAAGCAGTTTTTACAGACTTTGATGATCTTCTGAAACGTGGAATACAGATGTAAATGTTTAGCAAGCTAAAATAAAAAAGCAGGTAGACGAAGAAAAAACTTACGAAAAAAAGAAATTTGTTCAATTGTTGAATTTTCCTTGTGAAAAGCATGTATTTTTGGTAAAATTACAAATAAGTTGTCTGCTGTATTGGCAGAGTAATTGTGACAGGTGTATTTTTATCCACTTGAAAAATAGTGAAACTTGGAGGAATGAGACAATGGAACAACGTTATTATCAGCCTGAAATTGAATGTGCATCCAGAGAGGAGATCCTGGCTCTGCAGAATGAGCGTCTGGTAAAGCAGGTAAAGCATGTATATGAAAACGTGCCATATTACCGCAACCTGATGGATGAAAAGGGAGTGAAGCCGGAGGATATCCAGTCTGTAGAGGATTTACATAAGCTGCCGTTTTTAACCAAGAATGATTTGAGAGAGGCATATCCATACGGCCTGCTGGCAAAGCCTCTGTCTGACTGTGTCAGAATTCAGTCCACCAGCGGTACTACAGGAAAGCGTGTGGTGGCATTTTACACCCAGCACGACATTGATTTATGGGAGGACTGCTGTGCAAGAGCCATTGTGGCAGCTGGCGGTACCAATGAGGATGTGTGCCAGGTATGCTATGGCTACGGTCTGTTTACCGGCGGCCCTGGATTAAATGGCGGTTCCCACAAGGTTGGCTGTCTGACTCTGCCAATGTCCTCTGGCAATACAGAGCGTCAGATTCAGTTTATGAGAGACTTGGAGTCCACCATTCTCTGCTGTACACCATCTTATGCAGCGTATATTGGTGAGACACTTCATGAGATGGGTTACACCCCTGATGATATTCAGTTAAAGGCAGGTATCTTTGGTGCAGAGCCATGGACAGAGGAAATGCGCAGAGACATTGAAAAGTCTTTAGGCATCAAGGCATATGATATTTACGGCCTGACTGAGACCTCCGGCCCAGGTGTATCCTTTGAGTGTTCTGAGCAGACCGGTATGCACATCAACGAAGACCACTTCCTGGCTGAGATCATTGACCCGGAGACCGGAGAAGTGCTGCCGGAGGGTGAAAAGGGTGAGCTGGTATTTACCAGTCTGACCAAGGAAGCATTCCCACTGCTGCGTTACCGTACCCGTGACATCTGTGTATTAAGCAGAAAGAAATGCTCCTGCGGCAGAACTCATGTCAAGATGAGCAAGCCAATGGGACGCAGTGATGATATGCTGATTATCCGTGGTGTCAATGTATTCCCATCCCAGATCGAGACCGTATTGTTAGAGCAGGGCTATACACCAAACTACCAGATCGAGGTAGACCGTGTCAACAATACAGACACACTGGATGTGAATGTAGAGATGTCTCAGGAAATGTACGAGAGCTGCACAGATGTACCTGTCAAGGAAAAGGAGCTGGCTGCTGCCATGAAGCAGATGTTAGGCATCAATCCCAAGGTACATTTGCTGGCGCCTAAGAGCGTGGTAAGAAGCGAAGGTAAGGCAGTAAGAGTCATTGATAAGAGAAAGCTGCATGATTGATGCGAC
>JBGVQN010000012.1:0-44572 GCA_045127535.1 Lachnospiraceae bacterium
CTCGGTTGGATTACCGATCAAGAAACTGGCAAAACCACACAAAACCGTGTGCCGATAGGCACATTTAAAACGAAAAAAGAAGCGCTGCAGGCATTGGCCGAATATGGCGCAAATCCTTATGATATTCAAAACAATAACATGACCCTTGCAGAACTCTATGAAAAATGGACATCTGCTTATTTCCCTACTTTAGACAGCGATTCTTCCTCCAGGACTATTATAGCAGCCTGGAGGTATTGCCATGCTATCTATGGAATGCGTGTCAAAGACTTGCGTGCCCGTCATATAAAAGGAATCATGGAGGACGGCTATGTTATCTCTGACCGTGGTAAAAATGCCGGAGCAAAGGTACCTGCTTCTCCAGGCACGAAAGCCCGTATCAAGTCAATGTTTAATCTCATGCTTGACTATGCATTGGAGTACGAACTTGTCGACAAAAACTATGCACGTACTTTCGATCTCTCCAACGACATCATCAAAGAAAAGGAAGCTGCTACTAGAGGTCATATAAACTTCAACGATTCCGAAATGAAGGCCCTTTGGGACAACCTTGGGAAAATCCGCTTCGTGGACTGGATTCTCATTCAGTGCTATATGGGGTGGCGGCCTCAGGAGCTTGCTATACTTAAACTTGAGGACGTAGACCTTGACCATTGGTTAATAACAGGAGGTATGAAAACTGATTCCGGTAAGCGCCGCACCGTTCCTATTCACCATCGTATCAAAGACCTTGTAAAACAAAATTATGACCGTGCTGTCGAACTCGGTAGCGATCGTCTCTTTAATGACCCCGAAGCCGTCAAAGGTGGTATGAAAATAACCTATGACAAATATGCTGGACGATTCGCCAAGGTCATGAGTGCTTTAGGTCTTCGAGAGGACCACCGGCCTCATGATCCACGAACCACTTTCATAACCATGGCAAAGAAAGCTGAGGTTGACGAATATGTAGTGAAACGCCTTGCCGGTCACAGGATCACCGACATAACCGAGTCCGTCTATACAAAGCGTGATATCGAATGGCTCAGAACAGAGCTTGAAAAAATGCCGTAACCTGCATGGTTGCGGCTTTTCTTATGCCTTCGAATCCCCCTAATTGTGTTACCTTTGACTTGTTGCCTACTTGTTACCTACCAGATACCTACGGAGCGTTTTTCACCGCATTTTACGGCATCTCACACCATATTCTGTATTCTTCATTTTTGCACTAAAAAAAGAGCCGCAGTCCTTGAAAATCCACTGTTTTCAAGGATTGCGACTCTTCGAGTCAGTAAAGTATTTTTAGAACTTGCCAGCCTTCGCTGCTTCTTCAATGGATACAGCTACAGCAACAGTAGCACCAACCATTGGGTTATTACCCATACCGATCAGACCCATCATCTCAACGTGTGCTGGTACGGAGGAAGAACCTGCGAACTGAGCATCGCTGTGCATACGGCCTAATGTATCGGTCATACCATAGGAAGCAGGACCTGCTGCCATGTTGTCTGGATGTAAGGTACGGCCTGTACCACCACCGGAAGCTACGGAGAAGTACTTCTTACCAGCCTCGTTACGCTCCTTCTTGTAGGTACCTGCAACTGGGTGCTGGAAACGAGTTGGGTTGGTGGAGTTACCTGTGATGGAAACGTCTACATTTTCCTTCCACATGATTGCAACACCTTCACGAACATCGTTAGCACCGTAGCAGTTAACCTTTGCACGTAAACCATCAGAGTAAGCCTTACGGAATACTTCCTTCACCTCACCTGTGTAGTAATCCATCTGGGTCTCTACGTAAGTGAAACCGTTGATACGGGAGATGATCTGAGCAGCATCCTTACCAAGACCATTTAAGATAACGCGCAGAGGCTTCTGACGAACCTTGTTCGCCTTCTCAGCGATACCGATTGCACCCTCTGCAGCTGCAAAGGACTCATGACCAGCTAAGAATGCGAAACACTCGGTCTCTTCCTCTAATAACATCTTACCTAAGTTACCATGGCCTAAACCAACCTTACGCTGGTCAGCTACGGAACCTGGGATACAGAAAGCCTGCAGACCTTCACCGATTGCTGCAGCAGCATCAGCAGCCTTACGGCAGCCCTTCTTGATTGCAATTGCAGCACCTACGGTGTAAGCCCAGCATGCATTCTCGAAGCAGATTGGCTGAATCTTCTTTACCTGGTCATATACATCCAGACCAGCGTCCTTGGTGATCTTCTCAGCTTCTTCGATGGAAGCAATGCCATACTCAGCCAGAACTGCGTTGATTTTGTCAATTCTTCTTTCATATGATTCAAATAATGCCATTTCTCTCGTCCTCCTTGTATTAGATTTCTTTGTCAGTTCTTGGGTCGATAATCTTTACAGCATCAGCGACACGGCCGTACTGACCACAGGACTTCTCGTAAGCGGTGTTAGGATCATCCCCCTTCTTGATGAAGTCAGTCATCTTACCAAGGTTCACGAACTTGTAACCAATGATCAGACCTTCTGCATCTAAAGCGATACCGGTTACATAACCCTCTGCCATCTCTAAGTAACGAGGTCCCTTCTGCAGGGTACCGTACATAGTACCAACCTGAGAACGTAAGCCCTTACCTAAATCCTCCAGACCTGCACCAATTGCAAGACCGTCCTCGGAAAATGCGGACTGGGTTCTACCATAAACGATCTGTAAGAACAGCTCTCTCATAGCTGTGTTGATCGCATCACAAACAAGGTCTGTATTTAAAGCCTCTAATACAGTCAGACCTGGAAGAACCTCTGCTGCCATAGCTGCAGAATGAGTCATACCAGAACATCCGATGGTCTCAACCAGTGCTTCCTGGATGATACCTTCCTTAACATTCAGAGTCAGCTTACATGCACCCTGCTGAGGCGCACACCAGCCGATACCGTGTGTAAAACCGGAAATATCCTTAACTTCTTTGGACTGTACCCACTTAGCTTCTTCTGGAATTGGCGCTGCACCATGATGTACACCCTGGCCTACAACACACATTTCTTCAACTTCACGTGAAATAACCATTGTAAAACTCCTTTCAACTGTGAGAAATACTTCTATGGAGGCAATTAAAAATCGCAACCATACTAATATCATTTTCTCACAAAATCCACCTTTCGTCTAGTCTTTTTCTACGTATATCGCTATATTTTTAACATTTTTCTGTCAAAAGCAGAAGAAAGCTGCCGGATGCCGAAAGAAAACTGTGATTCTTTGCCCTTTGTAAAAAACGATACCCCTATACATTTTTCATAGCACGCTGCTTATTAAACATTTCCCAAATCAAATCATGCATCCACTGCACAGTGTCCTGCAGCTCTGCATTTTCCTTCTTTAAATCTGCGATCTGCTGCTGCAGACTTTCTATCTTTTCTTTGTACTCCTGTTCTGTCATCTGTGTCACCTCTTTTCCACGCTTTTGCCCTGCAGACAAAGTTTCCCTGTAGCAAGCCAGCCTGTCCCCATATCCTTTTACATCTTCTGCCGGTTTCAGCCCTCCCTGTTTCCGCTGCAGACATGCACTATGCCATACTGATATAGGCCGGATCTGCTGCCACCACTGCCTGGTCTGCTTGTCGTTCTCTCCTCTATATCACCTTGTATATATGTATCAGAAGCCAGGAGGAAACACTCCTCCAAGGTACTATATGCATCAAACAGATATATTAGAACCCGTTCACAATTTTTTTCCAGATGATAAAAGTCCACACCATCTAAACTTCCTCCTTTTCACCAGCTTTCCAGTAAAAATTGCTTCTTATTTACGCTACCAATTTAGTGTGTTATAATCAAGTTGATGTGGACGATTGGTTCAATTTTCATGGTATTTGGTTACCTGGTTATCTGAAAAACTGCCTTTCCCCTGCAGCATACCACATAGCAGTCTGCCCTTTGATGGTAAACTGCCTCACATATATCATTTTTTACAGAAAGCAGGTATCTGAATATGTTGTGTTATATACTGTTACTTCTCTCCTTTGCATTGCTTCTTTTTTACAGAGAACAGGCTGCACGTAAAACATTCTTTCGAAAGCTTCAGGAGGATGAAACCGCTTATTATGAAAAGCTCTCTCTCCTGTTACAGCAAACCACTGCGCTCCAGCACGATATTAAGAACCACCTGTATGTCCTAAATGCCTATATAGAAAATCAGAATTATACCCACGCTCAGAACTATCTGCAGAACCTTTTGCATACCAATGCCCTTTCTTTCCCGCACATTTCTTCTCCTGACAAAACATTATCTGCCATTCTCAGCATCAAACTGTACCAGTGCCAGAATGCCCAGATTCCTTTTCACTGCCAGCTGTCTTTTTCCCGTATCTACCAGCTCCAGCCCTTTGATATGACTACTATTTTTACCAACCTGTTAGACAATGCCATTTCTGCCTGCCAGGATGTATCCCTTGTCCGCCGCTATATCCGCCTGTCCGTTGTCCAGGCTGACACTTATCTCTATATCACCTGTGAAAATTCCTGTACAAAAATCCCTGTGCTTTCTCCTGATCTTTCCTTTCAGACAGAAGATCTTGGAGCATTTCCTCCCTGCCGTCCCGGTATTGGTCTGCAAAATGTAAAAAAAGCACTAAAAGCATATAATGGGACTATGGAAATCAAAAAGGGAAGACAGGACTTTTTTGTAACCATCCTGCTTCCCAATCATCCTTTTTAATCTCTTTTTCCCAAACGTCATACATCGCTGTGTAAAAATGAGCTGGATAGCTGTTTTTTACACAAGCTGTCTGTTTTCCTTTGTCTGCTGTCCTCCATTTCCATATCAAGATACCGTTTTGTCTTCCTATACTGCTTCCTTTAATGAAAAAATCCTTCATTCTTCTCAGCCTGCAGCATCAACTCTCTGCTGCGCCTGATCCGTTCCAGCATCCGCTGGTACATCTCTTTATAATACCGACGGCTCAGAGGTACCATTGCATGATTGTCCATAAACAATTCCGTCTTTCCTACAGACTGCACCCGCCTGAAATTCACAAGATACCCCTGATGACTGTAACAAAATCCATGCGCCCTAAGCGTCTGATACAGCTGACGCAGTGTTTCATAGCATGCATACTCTGCTTCCTGACAATGCAGAATGCACAGATTGTGGCGTTTTTCCACATATATGATCTTGGAAATTTCAATATGTACCGGCTGATACTTACAGGTGACTGTCAGATACCGCCTGGCTGCCTGATGCAGTTCTGTCACATAATCAATCTGGATAATGGCTTTGGAAATCAGTGCTTTCAGTCTGACATAATTTACAGGCTTCATCAAGTATCCAATTGCATCCGTTTCAAAGGCATCAATGGCATAGGCTTCATAAGCAGTCAAAAACAGGATACACACCTCCTTATCCATACGGCGGATTCTCATGGCAGTTTCCACTCCATTGATTCCCGGCAGTTCTACATCCACAATTATGATTTGAAAGGGATGCTGTTTCTCCTGATATACCTTTAACAATTCCTCCCCGGCAGCAAACTCTGTGAGCATCATATGATTGCCCCGCTCACTTTCATATGCTGCAAAATACTCCTTTACCTTACTGCGAATGACGGCTTCGTCATCTACAATGGCTACTGTATACTCATACACCCCTTTCACCTCCCTGCTTCTGTAGCATGTGACTATTTTTTCTGCTCTTATCCTACCTGACCCAGATTTATTTGACAATAAAGATGGGATTCTGTTTTGGGGGGATTTTCCCCTTTCATCTTGACTGTACCACAAAAAAGCTGCCCATATTCCCCAGCTTATAAAAGCAGGAAATATGGGCAGCTCAAAATTACTAACAGTCTAAATTATTTTACCAGCAGGCTCTTACCTGTCATCTCTGCTGGCTGCTCCATACCCATTAACTCAATTAAGGTAGGAACGATATCTGCCAGACAGCCGCCCTCTCTTAATGAGTAAGCAGGGTCAGCATTTACCAGGATAAATGGTACCGGATTGGTGGTATGAGCGGTAAATGGTGCGCCGGTCTCATAATCTACCAGCTGCTCTGCGTTGCCGTGGTCAGCACAGATAAACATCTGTCCGCCTACAGACTTGATGGCCTCAACAGCTCTGCCTACACAGGTATCTACTGCTTCTACAGCAGCGATGGCAGCAGCTTCCACACCGGTATGGCCTACCATGTCAGGGTTTGCAAAGTTGATGATGATCACATCATACTTGTCAGAAGTAATTGCCTCACACAGCTTGTCGCATACAGTATATGCGCTCATCTCAGGCTGCAGGTCGTAGGTTGCAACCTTTGGAGACTTGACAAGGATTCTGTCTTCGCCTTCGTTTGGAGTCTCAACGCCGCCGTTGAAGAAGAAGGTCACATGAGCATACTTCTCTGTCTCAGCGATTCTTGCCTGAGTCATATTGTGGGCTGCCAGGAACTCACCAAAGGTATTGGTAATGGATACCTTGTGGAATGCAACGCTCTTGTTTGGAATGGTTGCATCATACTCTGTAAAGCATACAAACTTCACATCTGGTCTGCTGCCTCTGTCAAATCCATCAAACTCATCACAGCAGAATGCTCTGGTGATCTCTCTTGCTCTGTCCGGACGGAAGTTAAAGAAGATCACAGAATCGCCGTCCTGGATCTTGCCGATAGCCTGTCCATCCTTCTTCACAACAGTTGGCAGTACAAACTCATCTGTTGTGCCTGCATCATAGGAATTCTGTACTGCGCACTTGCCGCATGCAGCTTCTACGCCCTCACCGTTACGCAGCGCCTTGTATGCCAGCTCTACACGATCCCATCTGTTGTCTCTGTCCATTGCATAGTAACGGCCCATGACAGATGCTACCTGACCAACACCGATCTCCTTGCACTTGTTCATCAGTTCTACTACATAATCCTTACCGGATGCTGGTGGTGTGTCACGTCCGTCTAAGAAGCAGTGTACAAATACCTTTTCCAAGCCCTGACGCTTTGCCAGCTCCAACAGTCCGTAAATATGGGTATTATGGCTGTGTACACCACCGTCAGATACCAGACCAAACAGGTGCAGTGCAGAATCATTCTTCTTGCAGTTGTCAACAGCCTCTAAAAATGCAGGATTCTCAAAGAAAGGACCATCCTGGATCTCCTTGGTGATACGGGTCAGCTCCTGATATACGATACGGCCCGCACCCATGTTCAGATGTCCAACCTCAGAATTACCCATCTGGCCTTCCGGCAGACCTACTGCCATACCGCTGGCATAACCAGGTACAAATGGGCACTCAGCCATCAGCTTGTCCATGACCGGAGTCTTTGCCTCTGCAACAGCATTGCCCTCTGCCTTGTCATTTAATCCATAACCATCCAAAATCATTAATACGGTAGGTTTCTTGCTCATCTTATCCTCCAAATATTGATACAATCACCATGACCGGTTGCTGCTCTAAGCAAAACAGCCGGTGACATGCTCTATCATACAGTGTATCCCAGGATACAACTGCTCTCAACGCTCTAAGTATAAGACTTTCAGGCTGACCTGTCAATAAAGCTTGGAAAAATCCTTTTTCTATTGCGGTGTCAGTGGCGATCCGGTGCAATGAGCCACTGCATTTCTCTAATATACACTGATCAGGATCACCAGGAAAGAGGTACCCGGTTTGAAGCTCAGATTTGCAGAGCCCAGGAGAGCTGCCTTTGGAATTTTCTTTTGCATTTTTTCTGCTTTGATTTTTTCTGTTGTATCATTGGCACAGATTTTTTTCTCCTGCAGGCAGCAGATACTATAGGAAACAACTGCCCAGATACTGCTGAACAGGATCCACAAAGCATAGCGCACTGGAATAAATCCAAGATCATACATATCATACTCCAAATTCAGAAAGTCTATCCGAATCACGCAATAATTGTTGTCCCCATTTTTGCAAACATGCATCAACACAAGTGTCATCAGTCCGTATCCCACCAGAGTCAGCACACCATACCAGGTCGCCTGCTTCTTTTGCAGACAGGTGACCGGCATCAGGCACATGGTGAAAAACAGCATGTACAGCACTCCATAGACTGTTTCCAGACCAAATTCCCCTAAGAACCCTCTATCCGCACCGGAACAAATCGAACCGATCACAGATGTCCCATATAACACCTGCTGCACCACAGTCTCTACTACAATACAGATCAACAGATACCGCACCATCCCGCCAATGATCCATACCCACCGAAGCTGCACTTTTTTCTGCTCCGGTATGGGTATGATCCGAAAAATATTTTCTCTGGAACGGGCAATGGAACGCTCAGTCTGTACACGAAACACAATGTAAAGGAAAACAGTCAGCAGCATGCAAGAACCACCATTCAGCAAACAAAAATGGAGCAATGCTCCAACCAGCATCACAACAAAAACACTGTCTAACTTCAGTCCATCCGCCTGACTGACTACTCTCTGAAATCTGATACAGTCCCAAAAGGAATACCCCTTTTTTCTGTGTCCTCTCTTTCTCACTGCCAAATCCATACGATACCCCCTTAATTTCTCTCCCCTGTCAGAGAAGCAGTCATAATTTCTTCAATATCCGGCAGCACTCCATGCTCCTTCCGAAACTGCTCCATCAGGCTCTCCTTTTCCTCCTGAAACAGGATCTTACCATCCTCTAACATGACCACGTAATCTGCGATTTTATCCAGATCACTGGTAATATGGGTAGAAAACAGAATGCTGTGGGATTCATCCTGCATAAAATCCAGCAGCAGATCCAGCATCTCCCCTCTGGATACCGGGTCGATCTCAGAGGTTGGTTCATCTAGCAACAGCAGCTGTGGATCGCAGGCCATTGCAAAAATCAGCATGAATTTCTTCTTCATACCTGCAGACAGGGTATCCATGACCTGTTTTTCGGGAATCCCGGCCTTTTCTAAATTTTCATGGAAAAAGTCCCATCGGAAGCCGGGGTAAAATGGAGCAACTGCTTTTGCCAGTCTGATAGGCGTCACAAATGTATTAAACCATGGCTTATCAAACACAACGCCCAGCCAGCTTTTGACACCAACTTCATCCATATAATAATCCTGCCCCTTGTACAGCATGGTGCCCCCTTCCGGCAGTCTTACATGTGCAATGGTATCAATGAGGGTCGTCTTTCCGGAACCGTTTCTGCCTACCAAGCCCACCACACATCCTGCCGGTATGTGCATTGTAATATCCTTTAATTGAAAGCTCCCTGCTTTCACATTTAACTCTTTACAAGAAAATAAATCCATTTCTTCTCCTCTCTCCAACAGACCCTATCAGGGAATTGCGAAATATATGAACAGACGCTTTGGGAAGTCGCCTGTCACAATCCGGTGTAGATCTCCTCCAGAAGTACCTGTACTTCTGAAAGTGCAATGCCGCTTTCTTTTGCAAACCGGCATACATCCTCTAACTGCCTGGACAATTCTTCTAAATGCATCTTTTTGGCCATATCTGCATCTACTTCTGCCACATACACGCCCTTGCCCGGATGGCTGATCAAGAGTCCCTCTGCGCAAAGGTCCTCATACGCACGCTTTCCGGTAATGATCCCGATCCGCAGCTCCTTTGCCAGGGCACGGATGGAGGGCATCTGTGTGCCGGGAGGCAGTTCACCTGATAAAATGCCTTCCCGGATCTGCATCTTGATCTGTTCATAAATAGGTATTTGAGATACCGGTGAAATTTGAAAATGCATGGTCCACCTCTTTCCTTTCTTTCAACCGTTTTTACTGTGTTTATACCATAGATACAGTTGGTTGTCAATATAGATACAGTACTTTTTCTTGCATGTGGGGAAAGGTATTTTTGAGAGTATGTTTGTGAATCAGAGGATAGGGTTGAGATCTTTGAACTTTCGATTGCTATAAATAAAAACATCCAGGACATTAGGGATTGAATGTCTTGGATGTTTTTAATTTGTTTCGTATGTCAGTGGATGCGGTTTTTACAAAAGTCTGGTAAATGAGACGGATGTGTTGATGCCCTAGCTCGGGCTACCACCATTTCCACCTTCAAACTCTTCATGTGTATCCGCTGTATGATTTATTGTGTCAATGCCCTATCTCGGGCAACCACCATTTCCACAACCTGTTAACAGAAACAATCGAGATGTTGAAGGATGTGTCAATGCCCTATCTCGGGCAACCACCATTTCCACGCCCTCTCTCCAGAGCCCTTGATTTATAAGGGTTTTTGAAGCCGTTTTTGCAGGTATTTTTCAGAATATTCTGAAAATTCGTTTTTTCAAGTCATTTTTTTGCATGTTCACACTTTGGTCACATTTTGGTAGGTTGAACTAACTTTCTTTTCTCCATCAGCTCTATCTCTATTATACTCATATTCCTCATGTTTGTACATATCAAAATCCGCAAATTCAGCCCCTGTCTGCTGATCCACCTGCTCACCTGGTCTCACTCTGCCCCACTCAATCTCCACAGCCCGACGCTGCAGTCTGTGTGTCTTTTCCATTCATCCACACATAATAAACTGTGCAGATCACAATGCCAAAGACTGTAGCAGTAGGCGCTGCCAGTCCGATTCCGGTCAGCGACGCCTCCGGCTGGATGCTCATGATATATGACATGGGCAGGCGCACCAGAAATGACTGTGCCAGTCCCTGCACCATTACAAATCCTGATCTGGAATGTCCATTAAAATATCCCATGTAGCTAAACAGCACGCTGGTCAAAAATGCCTCCGGTGCAAATCCTCTCAAATATTCAAATGCTTTGGCAATGACCAGTGCATCATCTGTAAACACTGCTGACAGCAGATCTCCATGGAAAAATGCTGCATAGGCGATCAGCACGCCGATCCCCACACCAATGGACATGCCGCATTTCATGGCGCTCTTGGCTCTGTCGCCTCTGCCTGCCCCTACATTTTGCGCCACAAAAGATGCCATGGACTGCATGATGGCAGACGGAATCAGCATCACAAAAGACTGTATTCTCTGGGCGATCCCATACCCGGAGGAGCTTTCCAGTCCCAGGCGGTTGATAAATGCACACAATGCCAGGAAGGACAGGTTGGTCAGCAGCTCCTGCAATGCCAATGGAGCGCCGATCTTGACAAAGCCTCTGATCTCAGAGGAAAAGCCCAGATCCTTTTTGGAAAACGCAAAAGGCAGCTTTTGTCTGCGGATGATCAGCAAAGACAGAATCACGCTGACTGCCTGTGCCAGTATGGTAGCAATGGCTGCACCAGCTACATTCATGCCAAAACCGCCTACCAAAATCAGATCTCCAACAATATTTACCACACAGGCAATACCCACAAAGATCAACGGCAGCCTGGAGTTGCCCAGCCCTCTGAAAATACTGCTGATAAAATTGTAAAAGACTACAAATACAAAGCCCACGCCGCAGATCCGTATGTACAGAGCAGTCAGCTCCACTGCCTCTGCAGGTGCCTGCATCAGGATGGCAATGGGTCTGGCAAACACGATCAGTACCACTGTCAGGATCACAGCCAGTACAAAAAAGAAGCAGACTGCACTGCCGATCAGTTTACCGATCCGCTCTGTTTTCTTTTCTCCTAAGTACCGTCCAATCTGCACTGTCACACCGGTGGTCAGGGCACACAGGGTAAACGTGACCAGATTCATAATGCTGCTGCCTGTAGAGACACCGGAAATGCCTGCTGTAGTACCGAATTTGCCTACGATCAGCAGATCCACTGCACTGTACATTGCCTGTAAGATCAATGCCCCTAAAATCGGGAACATAAATCTGGTCATTTTCCCTAAAATGCTTCCTTGTGTAAAATCCTGCTGGTTTTCCATGGTGGTTATGCTCCTTTGTATTCCTGGTTATTCTGAAAAGGTTTTTCACTATACTTCTTCTGTATTACTACTGAAAAATATTACTACTAAAAACAGCGCAGTTTATTATAACACCGAGGCAGAAAAATGTATAGAGCACCTTTGCCTTTTCAGCCGTCTTCCTATCTACAGCCAGACGCTGGACAAACACAGTATTTTTCCAATTAGAACTGCTTGTTCATTTTTAAATATAAATCTCAGTTTCCGCAAATAATGTAGCTTTTCCGCGAATGATAATCCGCTCACCCATATCAGTACAGTAAAGAACACCACCTCTTCTGGATGCCTGATAAGCAGTAATATCGTTTCTGCCATATTTTGCTGCCCACATAGGCACAATTCCACAATGCGCGCTTCCACAAACAGGATCTTCCGGGACATTGCATATTGGTGCAAATGTACGTGAAACACAATCATAATGAGTCCCTTTTGCTGTAATATTCAAAGCACCATTGGCTATCTTCATGACCGCTGTCTGATTGGGAATGGCATTTTTAATCTGTTCCTCATTTTCAAACACCAGCAGCATAGAACCTGCCTTATATGCTTCAATTGGCTTCACACCAATCAATTCTGTCATTGCATCTGTAACTGGGATTTTTTCTACAGGATATGTTGGAAAATCCATTTCATACAAATCATGATTTCTGTGCACCTTTAAGATACCACTCAACGTCTGATACGTTATATTTACAGCATCAAGTTCTACAAAATGAGTAATCACATAAGAAGTTGCCAATGTGGCATGCCCACACAGCTTTACCTCTCCCCCTGGTGTAAACCATCTTAAATGGTATCCATCCCCTTCTTTTACCACAAATGCTGTTTCAGACAGATTGTTTTCAACGGCAATTTTCTGCA
Source organism: Lachnospiraceae bacterium (assembly GCA_045127535.1). GTDB lineage: Bacteria > Bacillota > Clostridia > Lachnospirales > Lachnospiraceae > UBA2942. The sequence continues at coordinate 12,626 of JBGVQN010000012.1, forward strand.
TCAGTTCGTCTGAAAGCCACTCATTCATCACACATATAGCTGCTGGATTGCCAGCAAAGATTTTGTCAGTAAACGCATCTACCACATACTGTTTCATAAAAAAACCTTCCTTTCCTGTGATGAATATAGTATAAATATATTGCAAAATACATACAATCAAAAAATTGTATGTACAACAATTGAACAGGAGACGCAAAATGCCAATCAATTCATTTGAACATTATCCTTTAACCTGGAAACCAGACAAGCAAAAATTAACACCGCCTTATTACAAATCTCTGGCTGAAGATTTGGAAACACAAATCAAAAACCATCTGTTAAAGCCTGGAACAAAACTCCCTCCCCAGCGGGAAATCGCAGATTATCTGGATTTAAATTATACTACCATTACCAGAGTATATGAAATATGTAAAAAAAAGGGATTGATTTATGGTAAGATGGGAAAAGGGACTTTTGTATCCCCACATCCGCTGGAGGATCTGACCATTACAACTTCTGATTTACAGGAGCACTGCATAGAAATGGGCTCTATTAACAGTTTTAGCGAGTATTCCAGCTGTGTAGAAAAAGCAATGAAACGTGTGATCCAAAAGGGATATTTAAAAGAATTCTATGATTATTCAACCCCTGTTGGACATCCTCATCAAAGGTCAGCAGGTGTTCAGTGGATGGAACAGTTGCAGGTACATACAGACATCGAACATACCATGATTTGTTCCGGTTCCCAAAATGCATTGGCCATTGCTCTAATTTCACTATTTCATCCAGGTGATAAAATCGCTACAGATCAATACACTTACCCGAATATCATTGAATTGGCCAAAATGCTCCACCTGGTTTTGGTTCCCATTCATGGAGATAGATTTGGAATGTGTGCTGATGAATTGGAAAAACAATGTATGGCTCAAGGCATTCAAGGAATTTACTTAATGCCTACATATTCTAATCCTACTACCATTACCATTCCTTTGAACAGGAGAAGGGAACTTGCCCATATCATCCATAAGCATCACCTGATTCTGTTAGAAGATGACATTTCAGCCTGGCTGTTTGCAGCTGCAGATCATGCCATTCCTTCTATGTTTGATTTATTAGAGGGACAGGGACTTTATATTTGCGGCATGACCAAAAGCCTATGTCCAGGCCTGCGGATTGCTTATATGACTTTTCCCCATCGTTATTTAGAACAGTTACATCATGGATTATTTAACATCAATATTAAAACATCTTCTTTTGATGCAGAAATTATTTCTGAATTGATTTTGAATGGAGATGCCTGCAAAATGATAAAAAAGAAATATGAGCTTACAAAAAAGGCTGATTTATTATTTCAAACATATTTTCCTGAATTCAGAAGCGAACAAGAACTTCCCAAATATTTTCATTGGATTCCCATTTCAGATACAAGATCTTCCTATGAAATAGAAAACAGCCTCATGAAACAGGGAATACGTGTTTACCATGCCAATCGTTTTTCAGTGCAGGAACAAACAAATGCCCACTATCTTCGGGTTTCCCTTTGCTCTGCTGGTAATTTCAACAGGCTGGCAGTGGGACTTGGTATATTAGAGAAATATGTACATGAAAGAACATGTTAATATTTACAGCTTCTTTGGAGAATGCAAGTTCCAATTATCCACACTGCTCCCATACCGCCTACAGGCGCATATACTGCTCCTATTTTTACAATGCCTGGCCGATCCGCTCTCCAAACTTCACTTTGGTCTCGATCTCCCCCCGGGAATTGCTGAGTATATCTTCATCAATAACCGCCTTCCCTTTCTCCAGACACAAAATCACGGTAGATCCCCCAAAGGCAAAGTATCCCTTTTCCTCACCCCGCTGTACTCTCTCCGCCTGGTGATGGTTGACGATCCTGCCTACCAGCAAGGCTCCTACCTCCATCATCAGTACCCGGCCAAAATTCCGGCTTTTCAAGATGGAAAACTCTCTGGTATTTTCTTTATAGATGGGATACACATCATTGGCCAGGGGATTCACTGTATGAAATACCCCCGGGATATGATAATTCCTGGTCTTGGTGCCCTCATCAATGTAGCAGTAGCGGTGATAATCATCCACTGCCAGACGAAACACCAACAGCCAGCCCCCTTGATATTTTTCTGCCAGCTTTTTGCTCCGAAACAGACTTTCCATGGTGTAAGGAGTGTTTTTAATGGTCACAATGCCTTCCTTGGTTACCGGATAGACACTTAACCGGCTGTCACAGGGAGCAATGAGACTTTGGGTCTCCATGTCCACCGGGCGCAGTCCCGGCACGATCCGTCTGGTAAAAAATGCATTGTAAGAAGGGTAGGGACCTCCCTGATACTGGGTCAGGTCAATTCCGGTCTTGCGGACAAAGGGTCCAATGAGCCACTTGGACAGAGAGCTGTCCAGAAAACGTCCTGCCATACGGCTGATGCCAGGCTGTATCAGTACCTTCAATATCCCTCTGCCCACCGGATTTCCATACAGAAATGCCAGCATCCGCTCCTGACCTTCTCCCCCTGATATGGTCTGTCCGTTTCTGTCTACACACTTCATCTTCCATCCTCCTGTTTTTGCTGCTGCATATACATATCTGCTCTTTTGAAACAGCTCTTTTATGTAATAATTGCGAAACCTTTTTCTTATATCAAAAGGCTTCGCAATCCTCATTTCTTTTCCTGTAACCAGTGCATCTCCTGTGTTTCCAGGCACTATGTACAGACTTTCTTTAATTGGTACACTCCTCCAGCAATCCGTCCACCTCAATCAATGGCTCGTTTACTGCAGGCTTCCACATAATATTGTAACTGGAAAACAGCAGGGTAATCACCACTGCAGCCGCCACCACTGCAACCAGTATCACCAGCTGCTTATTGTTGGGCTTTTTCAATCTGAAATTCACAATAAACAATGTCCCTACACAGAAAAGGGTTGCCAACAGAACCCAGCTAAATATCTTTTCTGTAATAAAAAAGTTTAACAAAAACACAATGGGAAGTATAATTGCCATGGTCGTAATGGGCAGTCCCCGGTAAAAATGATTGGCACCTTCTTCCACCCTCTGTCTGTTGGTCTCCAATACATTGAAAAAGCCCAGACGGATCACAGAGCAGACACAGTAGTATGCCAGTACGATGCTTCCCAGAATGCCTCTTACTCCCAGCACATGACAGATCACTGCTGGAAACACACCAAAACAAATTACATCACACAAAGAATCGATCTGGATGCCAAAAAGCTTTTCATCATCTGTCCTGTTTTTCTTGGTACGGGCAATTTTACCGTCAAACATATCGCATAACCCGGACAATGCCAGACATATGATAGCCACCCGATACTGTCCTTCTACAGCCTGGGTCATACCAAACACAGAAATTGCCAAACTGATATAAGTCATTACTACCGTATAATCATAAAATCCTATCATTTGTTTTTCTCCCCCTTTGTATGCCCGATCATCAAATGCGCCACCACTGTAAATACTGCACTTACCAGCAGCTCTGTATAATACCCAAGCCCTCTGCTCACCACCATTGCCGGCAGCGTAATGGCGCCAAACACCGGCACAAACATTTCCAGAAACAGCTTTTCACTGATTCCCATGCCCCCAGGCAAAGGCAGCATATCCACAGCTACTGAGATCATGCCCTGAAGCAGCACAATATCCACCATACTGGTCCCCTCCATGCCAAAAGAACAGTATACCAGATAAGTTACAAAAAACAGCAGCAGCCTCTGTACCACTGAGATCAGAAATACATTCCACACCACCATCTTGTGGCTTCTGAAATACCCTGCCACACCCCGGTACTGCTCCATGGTATGTACAATTTTCTCCCGGTAATGGGCCTCTTTGCGAATCAGATGCAGTCTGCTACCTGCTTTCAAACACCACAGCAGGATCCCTTCTGCAAGGGTAGGATGAAAGACCAGGATCAGCATAAATGTGACGCAAAACACATTCAGTCCCAAACCCAAATAGCACCACCCGATCACAGGCTTAATACACTCCATTACAAAGGCAGGCTGAATGACCACCACTGCTGCTCCTAATACCACCAGCACCAGCTTGTAGGTAATGGTCACGATCATCAACACCAGAGTGGACACCGGAATAGGTATCTCATCCTTGCGCATATAATAGATCTGTGCCGGCTGTCCTCCGCTGGCCGACGGGGTAATGCAGCTGAAAAAGAATCCCACAAAGGAATACAAAAAGCAATGCCCCAGCAGGATCCTCTGCCCAATGGTACGCATCATATAATAAATAATGACAGACTCACTGCCAATAAACAACAGCACGCAGGGTACTGCCGCCAGCCAATATCTTGTATCTGCTGCAGATATATATTCCAACAGCGCATGGAGATCCTGCCCATGAAACACACTGTAAAGCGTCAGGGCAAACACTGCAGTCAGAAAAATACAGTTTCCTATTTGTTTCTTTTTATCGATCATTCTGTCGTTCCAAATACCCTTCTGTTGATCCAGTCAAAGCAGTGCTCTACCTTCTGATAGACATTTCCCCGCTTCATACATATATAACACACCTGTGCAATGAATATACCTCCTGCAATGTCTACCAGATAATGCTGCTTGGTAAACTGGGTAGATGCACAGACCAGTATAGCAAATACGCAGGAAAACCACTGATACCACTTGGGTATCTTACTGCTCTTTCGAATTCCTATGTAGCAATACCAGCTCACCAGACAATGAATAGACGGAAACAGGTTATAAGGAGCATCCGCACTGTAAATGAAGCGCACCAGCCAGCTGCAGAAATCATCTCCAACCACCTCCGGACGCACATTTGTAGTAGGCAGAAAAATAAAAAACAGACCGCAAATTAACTTTGACAGGGAGTGTAAAATAAAGTGTGTAAGTTACCGGTAACAAAACTTACGCACTTTATTTTTATGTAAAAGTGCGATACACTAATCGAAAGGAAATGATAAAGGATGAGTACAGCACTTATGGCACCAAGAAAGAAACGCAACACCAAAGGAGCAGCTATTGCTCAGGCAATCTTAGAACAATACCAGCCACAGACCAAAGAAGATATGCAGGAGGCTATTAAGGATATCTTTGGTCCCATGTTTGAAGCAATGCTTCAGGGAGAAATGGATTCCCATCTGGGTTATGAAGCAAATGATCATGGTTATAAGGCTACGGATAACCGCAGAAATGGATACATATCCAAAAATGTAAAGACCACCTATGGTGAGATTCCGGTTGATGTTCCCCGTGACCGCCAGGCTACTTTTGAGCCACAGGTAATTCCAAAGAGGACTCGTGATGTCAGCGGCATTGAAGACAAGGTTATGTCCATGTATGCCAGAGGTATGAGTCAACGTGATATAGCTGATACAATCGAGGATATTTACGGATTTGAGATTTCCCATGAGACCATTTCCAGCATTACAGACCGTGTGATTGAAACTGCTGAGGAATGGCAGAACCGTCCGCTCAAGAAGTTTTATACTTTCCTGTTTGTGGACTGCCTCTATGTTTCTATCCGTAAGGAGACGGAAACGAAAAGCTGTGCCGTTTATGTTATTCTGGGCTATGACGTAAATGGTGTGAAGGACATTTTAGGCATCTGGATTGGTGAAGCAGAGGGAAAGCATTACTGGATGCAGATATTTGATGAAATCAAGGCTCGTGGTGTGGAAGATGTATTATTTATCAGCATGGATGGTGTGTCCGGTCTTGAAGAAGGGGCACGTTCCATTTTCAAGGATGTTACTGTCCAGAGATGCATTGTCCATCTCATCAGAAATTCCATTAAGTACATTCCGACCAAGGACTATAAGGCCTATACCGCACAGTTGAAGAAGGTTTACGGAGCAGCTAGTCTGAAAGCTGCTGAAGCTGAATTCGAGCGATTTAAACAGGTGTGGAGTCAGTATCCGGGAGCAGTTGATGTATGGGTACGAAACTGGAAGCATGTGGAACAGTTGTTTAATTACGGCAGTGCCGTAAGGAAAATCATGTACACAACCAATGCCATAGAGTCCGTTAATTCAAGTTTCCGGAAGGTAACTAAAAAAGGCTCCTTTCCAAGTGAGGATGCTGTCAGAAAAGCCCTTTATCTGCGAATTACGGAGCTGTATAAGAAGTGGAATGGCCGCCCTGTTTCTAACTGGGCAATGGTACGCAACCAGCTTTCTATGGATGACAAAATCCAGACAAGAATCTTAAAATACGAGAACTACTAATAATTTTTAAGGAAGATGCGAAGCATGAGGTTTCATAGACAAGTAACACAAGAAGTACGGGTATTACTATTGAAGTAATTGAAAGAACATGAGGCAAATACACCCATGAGCAGGGAAGAACGAAAAGAGCTTCACACCTGGGTAACCAAAGGCAGAAGCCCTTATGATAATGGTGGTTACTGTTATCAGTATTCTACTGAAACTGATGAGATCTATTTTGACATGACTGCCTTTCCGCAGCCTGATGTGGCAGAATGTGACCTTCCATTTCAATAATTATGTAAATCAATAAAATAACGAGGAATCGGCGGCCGAAATCTGACCGCCGATAAAAATCAAAAAAAATTTACACACTTTACTTGACAAACTCCTTTGACAGCATTTCTGCCGTTATAAAACGATACCAGTGTTCCTTTCCTTCTCTGGCAATCAAGATATAATTCACTGCCCAGAACAGATAACATACCACATAAATCAGAATCCATTCCTTTACAAAAGGTACCCGTCTGTCCAGTGCCGTGGTAAAATCATAATGGTACTGATCCTGCAAAGCCATCTGGGTACCGCTGTAAATACTGCAATTCAATACCCAGCAGAAAACCAAAGATAACAGGGCATAGGCAGGCAGAAGCCTGTCTAAATATTTGTGGTACCAGCAGCCAAAGGCTGTTTGTCTTTTTGTATCATGCATAAAAGTACTGTATTCTGTGCTGTATGCACATTCCTTTCCTCTTGTGTTGCTCCATGGGAACCATTTTCCATTCATGGTGCTCTATCTTTATAACCATCTTCTCAGCTTATTTTCTTCATAAAATATTTCTTTCAAAAATATTTTTATTCATAAAATTTTTGTGAACATTTTATGTTTTCTATTATAACAGGTATTACGCAATTTGGCTACTGTAAAAAAATGACGCAAAAGGAGTCTGGATTTTACGATTCACTGCTTCCAGACTCCTGATTCACATCTTGTTTTGCAATTTTTCAATACAGCTTACTTTTCTCTTCACCAAAACTGTACCTATTTTACTCTGTATTGAAGGCTTGACGATAAATTCAAAATCACTTCCAATCCCCCGGCAGCCATCATCTATTACTGATTGCTGCTCTTTGCCTGGAACTCATTCTTAATATTCTCACAGGTCTCAGATGCCTTCTGGCACATATTGTTCAGATCAATGCTGGATTTTTCCAGACCAATGAAACGGTACTGATACCCCATAAACATACCTGCGATCAACAATACCAGTGTCAGACCAAATGCCACCAGTCCGCAAATCACCAGTACCAATACCGGCACTGCAAACACATGCTGATCCTCTTTGCGGATCTCAAAGCTGGTGTCGCAGCCCTTTTTCAGCATCTTCTTGCACCATCCTGTAAACTCACCAAATACACTGCTCATAGACTTCTCATTGTTCATTCCTGCATTTTCCATATTGATTTCCTTCCTGTAAACCTTTGTCTGTTTTATTGTTTGTTTCAGATTTGTTGTTCATCTGATGGTATTAATTTACAGCATGGAAATTAATGTAAAATAGGATGAAGATTAAAATTCGGTTAAAATTTCCTGTAATTGCTATTATTTTTTGAAATCTATAAAGGGAGGCTGTTACGCCTCCCTCTGCAACACCACCGTAAACCTGGTGCCAAACTCCGGTCTTGACAGCACCTCGATCACGCCCTCATGTGCATCCACGATCCATTTTGCAATGGACAGCCCCAGTCCGGAACCGCCGGTCTCTCCATTTCTGGCCTTATCCGAACGATAGAACCGCTCAAAGATATGCACCACCTCTGTATCACACATCCCAATGCCCTCATCCTGTATGCTGTAGGACACATGGGTGTCATCTGCCTTGACTGCAAAATGAATGGTGTCTCCCTCTTTGGAATACTTGGCTGCATTCTGTACAAAGATCCGCATGGACTGCTTGATCATGGCAATATCACCTGTGACCAATGCCCCCGGACATTCTGTCAAGGTATACTGATGCTGCTCATCGATCATCATGGATTCCTCAAAAACTTCCTTCATGACCTCATTTAGATCAAACTGGATCTTATGCAGCGTATTTCTGCCGCTGTCTCCTCTTGCCAAAAACAGCAGCTGCTCGATCAGATCCTTCATATGCTGGGATTCATTTTTCAGGGCTTCTATGGATTCATTTAAGACTTCTTCATCCTCCTTGCCCCAGCGATCCAACATATTTACATAGCCCTGGATCACTGCAATAGGGGTGCGCAGCTCATGGGAAGCGTCAGACACAAACCGTGCCTGCTGGCGCTGGCTTTCCTTCATACGCTTTAACAGGTTATTCAGCGCTACCTCAATGCTCTGCAAATCCTTGTTGCCTGTATGGATCTGGGTCTCCGGACCGTCAGGAGAGATGTTTTCTATGGCATGCTCCAGACTTTCAAACTGCCCTTCCTCAAAAGACAGACCGCTCATGGCCTCAGCCTTGACTGCCAGGTCATTTAAGGGTTTTAGCTTCCGCCTGATCTCCGAGGTCTGGAACATGGCAAAAAACAGACGCAGCCCCTGGGCGATCAGCAGGATCACTGCTGCAGGCAGTATGTATTTCAGGAACTCATATACCGGAAAGGTATATACATTGTCCTCATCTACCTGAATGACATACAGCAGGTCTGTCTGATCCTGCCCGGTAATAAAATACCGGTTTTCCTGCTGTTCTTCCTCTGTGACAGAGCTTTCCGGGTGGATGCTGTCCACCTGTTTTTCACAATAATATAAATAACTGCCGCAGATCAATATGGCGATCAGCAGATCCAGAAAGATCACATCTCCAAAGCGTTTCAGCCAGACGCTGACACTGATCTTTCTGGCAATGGAAGACATGCCCTTTGTTCTGTTTCCCTGCTTTTTTGTTGCATTTTCTCCCATGACATACCTCCCGTCCCGGCTGCTGTGCCGTCATTTTCCTGTTGATACCTCCAGGTTCAGCGCCGCCATTGTTTCTCCATCCTGGCTGCTGTGCCGCAATTTTCCTGTTGATACCTCAACTGCACAGACATGTCTGCCTCTCCTCAGCCATATCTGTGCAGTTCTTTTATATTAATCTTCCTTAATCACATAGCCTGCGCCACGTACTGTATGGATCAGCTTGATGCCATACCGGTCATCGATCTTGGTACGAAGGTAGCGCACATATACATCAATGATATTGGTTTCTCCCACATAATCATAACCACAGACCTTATCCATCAGCTTATCCCGGTTCATGACAATATTTTTATTGCTCATCAGGGTGTGCAGCAGTACAAATTCCCGGTTGGTCAGCTCCACTGCTTCGCCCTGTACCGTTACTTCATGGCGGTCCGGGTCAAGGACAACCCCTTTCACCTCCAGCTTTTCACTGGCGGTAGTTTCTGCCATGCGTCGTTTCATGGCAACACGGATCCTGGCAAGAAGCTCCTCTATTGCAAATGGCTTGGTAATGTAATCATCTGCGCCTGCATCCAGCCCTGCCACCTTATCCATCACTGCATCTCTGGCAGTCAGCAGGATAATGGGTACATTGCTTTCTTTGCGGATGCGCCGCAGCACCTCCAGACCATTTAACTGGGGCAGCATGACATCCAACAAGATCAGTCCATATGCTCCTGTCAAAGCCTTATCCAGCCCCTCTCTGCCGTCAAATGCTTTTTCCACCCGATAGCCTTCATGCTGAAGCTCCAGTTCGATAAATCTTGCAATTTTTGTTTCGTCTTCAATTACGAGTACGCTCTCTGCCATTGTCCAAATCCCCTGTTTCTATATTTACTATTATCCGGCTTACGCTTCTTACTGATTGTCCTTCTTGGCCTGGAAATCATTCTTGATGTTTTCGCAGGTCTCAGATGCCTTCTGGCACATGTCGTTGATGTCGATGCTGGTGTTTTCAAAGCCATTGAAGCGGTACTGACAGCCCATAAACAGACCTACGATCAGCAGCGGCAGTGTCACCCAGAATGCAAAGCATCCGCAAAGCACCAGTACCAGTACCGGCACAGATAAGATCTGCTTTTCTTCTCTGCTTACCTCAAAGCTGGTTTCGCAGCTTTTCTTCAGCATCTTGCTGCACCATTTTGCAAAGTCACCAAATACATCACCGGTAGACTTCTTCTGGCAGTCTTTCTCGTAAGCCTGCTGGGTCTGCGCAAATTCCGCAGACTGCTGTCCCTGCTCTGTAGAATAAGTAGCACGCTCCGGCGCCGGGATCTTGCCCTGCTGCTCTAAATAAACGATGGCATCCAATATATCATAATTGGTGGCTTCCAGCGCATTTTTTGCATCCTCATAGGATACGCCTGTCTTCTCTCTGATTTTTTCTACCTTTTCTAAATATTCCATAGTTTTTCCTTTCTGCTTTCACACCTTTTCCATTGTGAAACCCTTACATATTTGTTCTCCGGATCAAAGCTTTCCTTCCCTCCGTATCAGATGTGCTGTTCATCTGATGGTATTAATTTACACCATGGAAATTAATGTAAAATGGGACAAAGATTAAGATTGGATTAAAAAATAACACAATTCTGCCACATGATCTAAGCGCTGCTCTATAATCTGAATATACTCCAGCTCTTTTTCTTGAGGCACACTTCCCTTTTGCAACATCTGCAGATATCCTTTGGCAGAGGTCAAAGGGGTACGGATGTCATGAGAGATGCTGATAATGCTCTTCCTGTAGATCTGATTCTCCCTTTTTAGCTGTATTTTACAACAAGACGGTTGATGTCTGCAACCATTTCTTCTGTTCTGCCTACATCTGCAGTCCACTGTACACCAACAGATTTTTCCAGAATATACCATCCAAGCGTCCTGTCCTCATAAACATGCATCCAAAAAGCAGCGCTGCCATACTCACCAATTACAAAGATTGTTGTAAATACCGTTACTATGACGCTGGCAAGTGCAGCAAACATCTGCTGTTCAACGTCTAATACAGAAACCTCAGCCCACTGACAGGAAAGCTGAGTAATTTACTTCTAGTTGGACAAAATAATGATGAAAATCACCAACATTCCCCATGAATATTCTTGACAAATTTTGTCGTAAATGATATGCTAAATGCAATAATAGTGTGTAACTCAATTGAGGCATTAACTATACATGACAGGGGATGTTTATGTGTGTTAGTGTCTTTTTTTGTACAATTTTCGGCCGGTCAAGATGCAATCACAGGAATCCATTCTGTCAAAATAAAATAATCAAAAGGAGTTCGCGTAACATGAAAGACAAGATTTTTAGTGTTTTGCAGCGTGTTGGACGAAGCTTTATGCTCCCAATTGCCATTCTTCCTGTCGCTGGTCTTCTGATGGGAATCGGAAGTTCTTTTACCAACGCAACCACGATTGAGACATATGGCCTTACTGGTCTTCTGGGCGAAGGAACCATCCTTCACTCCCTGCTGCTCATTATGAGCAAAGTAGGCGGTACTATTTTTGACAATCTGCCACTGATCTTTGCAATCGGCGTAGCCATCGGCATGGCGAAAAAAGAAAAAGAAGTTGCTGCATTGTCTGCTGTGATTGCTTATTTTGTTATGAATACAGCAATCAATGCCATGCTGACAATCAGCGGCCAGATTCTGGATAACGGTGCAATTGCAGATACTGTGCTGGAAGGTACCATCGCAACTGCCTGCGGGATCCAGACACTGCAGATGGGTGTCTTTGGAGGTGTAATCGTAGGTCTGGGTGTTGCAGCACTGCACAATAGATTCTACAAAATACAGCTTCCTAACGCATTATCATTTTTTGGCGGTACCAGATTTGTTCCTATTATTTCTACCATTGTGTACATGTTTGTAGGTATTCTTATGTACTTTGTGTGGCCAGTGGTTCAGAACGGCATCTATGCATTAGGCGGCCTGGTTACCGAATCCGGTTATATTGGAACATTGATTTTCGGATTGATCAAAAGAGCATTGATTCCTTTTGGTCTGCACCATGTATTTTATATGCCATTCTGGCAGACTGCTGTAGGCGGCACCATGGAGGTAGCAGGCCAGACCATTCAGGGTGGACAGAATATTTTCTTTGCACAGCTGGCTGATTCCGCAAATATTACTCATTTCAGCGCAGATGCTACCAGATTTTTCTCTGGAGAATTTATTTTCATGATTTTTGGTCTTCCAGGAGCTGCACTGGCAATGTATCATTGTGCAAAGCCTGAAAAAAAGAAGGCTGCAGGGGGTTTGCTTTTATCCGCATCTCTGGCATGTATGGCAACTGGTATTACAGAACCGCTTGAATTCTCTTTCCTGTTTGTTGCACCAATGCTTTTTGTGGTACAGGTCATTCTGGCAGGAACCGCATATATGATTGCCCATATGCTGAATATCGCTGTAGGATTGACATTTTCCGGCGGATTACTGGATCTATTCCTGTTTGGTATTTTACAGGGAAATGACAAGACCAGCTGGATGCTGATTATCCCCGTTGGTATTATTTACTTCTTCCTGTACTATTTCATCTTCAAATTCCTGATTTTAAAATTTGATTTCAAAACACCCGGACGTGAAGATGATGATGCAGAAACCAAGCTTTATACAAAGGCAGATGTAAATGCCCGAAAAGAAAGCCAGAAAGGAAACAGCTCTCCATCACAGGATTCTGTAAGTGAAGCCATCACAAGAGGTCTGGGAGGCAAGAAAAATATCAGCGATGTAGACTGCTGCGCAACCAGACTTCGCTGTACAGTACTGAATGCTTCTCTGGTAAATGATGGAGTGTTAAGAGCAACTGGTGCTTCCGGTGTCGTTCATAAGGGAAATGGAGTACAGGTCATTTATGGTCCTCATGTAACCGTAATCAAGTCCAATCTGGAAGACTATCTTGCAACTGCCCCGGATACCTTGGTTGAAAATTCAGAAATAGCCATTGACGAAAAGCCAGAAGAAAAGTATTCTGAAGAGGAAGGAAAAGTAATACAGTCTATTGTGATTTCCAGTCCGGTCAACGGTATCGCTGCAGATCTTTCTACAGCGCCAGATGAAGCGTTCGCAGAACGAATGATGGGCGATGGTGCTGTGGTAACACCTGAAAGTGCTTTCGTATATGCGCCGGAAGATGGAGAAGTGGCTTTTGTGTTTGACACCAAGCATGCCATTGGATTTTTAACTGATTCCGGAATCAGCCTGCTGATTCACATGGGAATCGACACCGTCAAATTAAATGGAGAAGGATTTGAAGCACTGGTAGAATCCGGGCAAAAAGTAAAGAAGGGGGATCCTATGTTAAAACTGGATCTGGATTATCTGAAGGAACATGCACCTTCTCTTGCATCACCTATTTTATGTACTGAATTAGAAGATAATCAGAAAATCCGCCTTTTGGCTGAGGGAGAGATCCATGTAGGAGAAGCACTTTTTGCAATAGATATCTACGAGTAACCAAGATTACAAGTGGGAAAGAGATACGTACTATGTTTAAAATACAAAAGGTATTAAATCACAATTCTATTATTGGAATTTGTGATAAAGATTGCAAAGAATATCTGGTCATGGGCAAGGGAATTGCATTTGGCAGGAAAGTAAATGAAAACATCAACACCAGAGCAGAGGATACCATATATTCCCTGCAGGAGATCACCGATCGTGGAGAAGCAAAGGATATTATCAAATCCGTATCTCCCATATGTCTGGAACTTGCCAATGAAGTATTGAACCGGGCAGAAAAAGAATTTGGAAAGATAGACCGTTCCATTCTTTTTCCCATGGCTGACCATATTGAATTTGCAGTCAGACGTATCAAAAACCATGAACAGATCAGCAACCCGTTAACAGAAGATATCCGTGTATTATTTTATAAAGAATACAAAGTAGCACAGTGCATGGAACAACTGCTGATGGACAGACTGCAGGTACAGATTGATGAACATGAAATTGGATACATTGCACTCCATGTCCACTCTGCAATTGAAAATCAAAAGGTTTCTCAGGCGATGCAGGTAGCACAGGCAGTCCGGGAATGTATTTCCCTGGTAGAAAAACAGACCGGAAAGACAATTGATGTTATGTCACTCTCCTACAACCGCCTGATGAACCATGTGCGATACATGATCGCCCGTTCCATCAGTGGTGAAAAATTAAAGGTCAGCATGAATGACTATATGGAAGTAAAATTTCCGGACGCTTTCCATGTAGCGCAAAAGATATGCGCAGAAATAGAACAAAATATGAAACTGGCATTAGATGACGTGGAGATCGGCTACCTTGCTATCCACATAGAACGTGTCATGGATAATGAATTAAGTGAACTATAAAGACAGAAAGGAAGTTATCATTATGAAAATATTTAACTATGAAATCACAGACGAAATCGGAATCCACGCAAGACCCGCAGGACTTCTTGTAAAAGAAGCAAAAAATTACAGCAGCAAAATCACTTTGAAAGCAAACGGAAAAAGTGCCGAAGCAACAAAGCTGATGGCCATTATGAGCCTTGGTGTAAAGCACGGACAGACTGTAGAAGTTACCGTGGAAGGTGCAGATGAAGACACTGCTTTTGAAGGCATGAAAGCATTTTTCGAACATAATCTGTAAATATTTTTATGTCTGGCCCCGCTTCACCAAAGACAGCTTATGAATATCTGGCATAATTATGAAGCGATTTTGTAAAGGAGGGATACTTATGCAGTGTCTAAAAGGAAAATCCGTATACAAGGGAATTGTGATGGGCCCTGTTGTTGTTTTCAAGAAAAATGACTCCCAGGTTAAGCGTAAAAAGATTGATGATGCAGACATGGAGATCGCACGTGTTGAACAGGCAATGGAACAATCCAAAGAACAGCTGCAGAAATTATATGACAAGGCAATCATTGAGGTTGGTGAAGCAAGCGCAGCGATTTTTGAAGTTCACCAGATGATGCTGGAAGATGACGATTATCTGGAAGCCATTCATAATACCATTCGCACCGAACTGGTCAATGCAGAATATGCCGTAGCTGTGACAGGGGATAATTTCTCCCAGATGTTTGCTGCTATGGATGACGATTATATGAAAGCACGTGCAGCAGATATCAAAGATATTTCTGAACGGGTGGTCAGAAATTTAAGTGGATGTGCAGAGATTGATTTAAGCTCTGGAGAACCTTCCATTATTGTAGCAGACGATTTAAGTCCCAGTGAGACAGTACAAATGGACAAAGGCAAAATTCTTGCCTTTGTTACCGTTCATGGTTCTACCAATTCCCATACAGCGATCCTTGCCCGTATGATGAATATTCCGGCGCTGATTGGTGTGCCTATGGAGCTTGACCAGCTGGAAAATGGTATGATGGCAGTTGTGGATGGATTCCAGGGACAGGTGATTTTTGACCCGGATGCAGATACCTGTGCAAAAACAGAAAGCAAAATCCATGAAGAACAAGAAAAGCTAAAGCTTCTGCAGGAACTGAAAGGCAAAGAAAGCAAGACCCGCAGCGGACGGGAAATCAACATTTATGCCAATATTGGAAGCGTAAGTGACATTGGCTATGTTCTGGAAAATGATGCTGGTGGAATCGGTCTGTTCCGAAGTGAGTTTCTCTATCTTGGCAGATCAAGCTTCCCTACAGAAGAAGAACAATATCTGGCCTATAAGCAGGCTGCCCAGATGATGGCAGGCAAAAAAGTCATTATCCGTACACTGGATATTGGTGCAGACAAACAGGTAGACTATTTTAACCTTGGCAGCGAGGACAATCCGGCTCTTGGATATCGTGCAATCCGTATCTGCCTGAAGCAGCCGGATATCTTTAAGACACAGCTGCGTGCATTGTTCCGTGCAGCGATCTATGGCAATATTTCCATCATGTATCCTATGATTACTTCTACAGAGGAAATCAGACAGATTTATGCAATTGTAGATGAAGTAAAAGCCGAACTGGACCAGCAGGAAATACAGTATAAGGTCCCGGAACAGGGAATTATGATCGAGACCCCTGCAGCTGTTATGATCAGTGATGAACTGGCTGAACTGGTTGATTTCTTCAGTATCGGTACCAATGACCTGACACAGTATACCCTTGCAATTGACAGGCAGAATGAAAAACTGGATGACTTTTACAATCCTCATCATAAAGCGATTCTGCGAATGATTCAGATGGTAATCGATAATGCTCACAAATGTGGAAAGTGGGCTGGAATCTGTGGAGAGCTTGGTGCTGATACCACTCTTACAGAGGAATTCGTACGCATGGGCATCGATGAATTGTCTGTTGCACCTTCCATGGTACTGAAACTTAGAAAAATCATCCGGGAAATGGAATAGATCCAGCTGCCAGAGGAAAGCAAGTAAAAAAAAGCCAGTTACTCTATCCACACTGTAACTGGCTTATGCTTTATTTTATTTTCGGAGTATTTTAAGACTACTTGCTTGCCTGAAAATCATTCTTGATATTTTCACAAGCCTCAGATGCCTTCTGGCAAATATCGTTAATGTCGATGCTGGTGTTTTCAAATCCTACGAAACGGTAGCTGCATCCCATGAACATGCCTGCAACCAGCAAAAGCAGTGTTAAACCAAATGCAAAAAGGCCGCAAAGTATCAGTACCAATACAGGCACCGTCACCAGTGTCTTTTCCTCTCTGATCACCTGAAAGCTGGTGTGGCAGCTCTTTTTCAGCATCTTTTTACACCATGCTCCAAAATCACCAAGTACCTCTTTGAAAGTCTTCTTCTTACAGTCCTTCTCATACACCTGCTGTGTCTGGGCAAACTCTGCTGACTGCTGTTGTGGCTCTGTAGAATAAGCGGTACGCTGTGGTGCAGGAATCTTGCCCTGCTGCTCTAAATAGACGATTGCATCCAGCATATTGTAGTTGGCTGCTTCCAGTGCATTTCTCGCATCCTCGTAAGATACGCCTGTCTTTTCTCTGAGTTTTTCTACCATTTCTAAATATTCCATACTGTTTTCCTTTCTGTTTCACATATTTTGCAATTGTGAAATACTTGCATATTTTTCTTTGGGCAGGAGAATTGTTCTCTTGTAAGGACTTTCTCTCTGTTTCAAATGTGTTGTTCATCTGATGGTATTAATTTACAATATGGAAATTAATGTAAAATAGACAGAACATTAAAATTGGATTAAAGATTTCTTGAAACGGATAATGTTTTATCTGTATATTACGGCTATGTAATGTTAAACTATGGTTTAGCCATTGGCTGGGGTGAATCCCTGGGGCGAAGGTATTGCAGCATTTGCAGAGGTAACCGATGCCTGCAATGATCTGACAGAAAAAGAATTGGAGGATCTTGCATTCTTATCTGCGACAGAAACACCTGAAACCGATGGTTTTGCCCCTGCAATGCCACTTATGGCATTATTTGTATCTGCTGGAACTGCAATTCTTTCTTTCTGAAAAAAGAGTAAAAGCGCAAGTACATCAGGAAGGTTTACTTCTTGCTGGTGGCAAAAAGGCCTGCCTCTGTCCTCACAAACAGAAGCAGGCCTTTTCTCCTACAAACGGTATTCCCGTCTCCAATTACTTATTGTAATTCACGATCTTACCAAAATCTGGCTTTAAGGAAGCGCCGCCTACCAGACCACCATCGATGTCTGGCTGTGCAAATAATTCTGGTGCGCTTGCTGCACTTACGCTGCCGCCGTACTGAATACGGATAGCTGCTGCAGTCGCCTCATCATAGATCTCAGCGATGCATGCACGGATGCCGCCGCAAACTTCCTGAGCCTGCTCAGTTGTAGCAACCTTACCGGTACCAATTGCCCAGATTGGTTCGTAAGCGATGACAGCAGAAGCTGCCTGCTCTGCAGTGACATTCTGGAATGCAATCTTGATCTGCATACGGATCCAGTCCATAGTCACGCCCTGCTCTCTCTGAGTCAGAGACTCACCACAGCAGATGATTGGAGTGATGCCGTACTCAAATGCCTTTAATACCTTTAAGTTTACAGTCTCATCTGTCTCTGCAAAGTACTCACGTCTCTCGGAATGTCCGATGATCACATACTTTACACCAGCGTCTACTAACATGTCTGGAGCGATCTCACCTGTGTAAGCGCCGCTGTCCTTGAAATACATGTTCTCAGCACCGATCTGGATGTTGGTTCCCTTTGCAGCCTCTACAGCAGGGATGATGTCAATTGCAGGTACGCAGAATACTACGTCTACATCATCATTTGCCACTAATGGCTTTAAAGTGTTAATTAATTCTACGGCTTTGCTTGGAGTCATATTCATCTTCCAGTTGCCGGCAATAATCTTCTTACGCATAATATTACCTCTTTCCTGCGGAAAATCAGGTTCTGCACATCAGACGATATGCAAAACCTGTTTTCCACTATTCATCCCAACAGAACTTCCACAAGCGGACTTTCTATTGGGAACCTCTGAAATCAAAAATCCTTGATCTCAAATATCACTGACCTGTACTGTATGGTTTTTACCATCTAGTACAAATCATGCAAATTTCACTGAATTATTTATCGTTGGCTGCAACTACACCTGGTAATTCCTTACCCTCTAAGAACTCTAAGGAAGCACCGCCGCCTGTAGAGATGTGAGTCATCTTGTCGCCGAAGCCTAACTGGTTTACAGCTGCTGCGGAGTCACCACCGCCAATGATTGTGGTAGCCTCAGTTTCAGCCAGAGCTGCTGCAACTGCCATAGTACCCTTTGCCAGAGTTGGGTTCTCGAATACACCCATTGGTCCGTTCCATACAACGGTCTTTGCTGTCTTAACAGCCTCTGCAAACAGCTCAGCAGTCTTAGGTCCGATATCCATACCTTCCATATCAGCTGGGATTGCATCAGAGCTTACGATCTCAACATCGATTGGAGCATCGATTGGGCTTGGGAAAGTAGCGGATACAGTTGTATCGATAGGCAGTAATAACTTCTTGCCTAACTTCTCAGCCTTGTCCATCATTTCCTTGCAGTAGTCAATCTTGCTGTCATCTACTAAGGACAGACCTACTTCATAACCCTTTGCCTTTAAGAAAGTATAAGCCATACCACCGCCAATGATCAGGGTATCGCACTTTTCTAACAGGTTGGAGATTACATTTAACTTATCTGCTACCTTAGCACCACCTAAGATTGCTACGAAAGGTCTTACTGGGTTGTTGACAGCGTTGCCTAAGAAATCAATTTCCTTCTGCATCAGGTAACCTACAACTGCAGTGTCCACATACTCTGTTACACCTACGTTAGAGCAGTGTGCTCTGTGAGCAGTACCGAATGCATCATTTACTACAACGTCACACAGGGAAGCCAGATCCTTGGAGAATTCTTCTCCGTTCTTGGTCTCTTCCTTTCTGTAACGGGTGTTCTCTAATAAGATCACATCACCGTCAGCCATTGCAGCTACAGCAGCCTTTGCGTTTGGTCCAACTACTTCCGGATCAGCAGCAAACTTTACTTCCTGGCCTAACAGCTCAGACAGACGTACAGCAACTGGTGCCAAAGATAACTCTGGCTTTGGCTCTCCCTTTGGCTTTCCTAAATGGGAGCACAGGATCACCTTACCGCCGTCAGCAATCAGCTTCTTAATGGTTGGCAGAGCAGCTACCAGACGGTTCTCGTCAGTGATCTTACCTTCCTTTAACGGAACGTTAAAGTCACAACGAACCAGGACTCTCAAGCCCTTTACATTAATATCATCTACACTCTTCTTGTTTAACATGGTAGAATGTTCCTTTCTATCTTAATTTATTTTCAGGCAATTGCCAGCCCATGTACCGGACACTTCACAAAGCTGATACCACACACAGTTATACAATTGCCTATGCATTCTGTTTTAAATAAGAACCTGCATTTTTAAAAAAAGGAGCCCGGCCCTGCGGACCGGACCCCATCATTGAGTCTTCATTGCGTACAGGAGCTTGTCCTGTAAATCATTATGCTAACTCTGCGAAGTACTTGATTGTTCTTACCATCTGGCTTGTGTAAGAGTTCTCGTTGTCATACCAGGAAACAACCTGTACCTGATAAGTATCCTCGTCGATCTTGGAAACCATGGTCTGAGTTGCATCGAACAGAGAACCATAAGTGATACCAACGATATCGGAAGAAACGATCTGATCTTCGTTGTAACCGAAGGAAGCAGAAGAAGCAGCCTTCATAGCAGCGTTGATGCCATCTACAGTTACATCCTTACCCTTAACAACTGCTGTCAGGATAGTAGTAGAACCGGTTGGTACTGGAACACGCTGTGCAGAACCGATTAACTTGCCATTTAACTCTGGAATAACCAGGCCGATAGCCTTAGCTGCACCAGTGGAGTTTGGAACGATGTTAGCAGCTGCTGCACGAGCACGTCTGAAATCGCCCTTTCTGTGTGGTCCGTCAAGTACCATCTGGTCGCCAGTGTAAGCGTGGATGGTGCTCATGATACCGCTCTGGATTGGAGCGTAGTCATTCAGAGCCTTAGCCATAGGAGCTAAGCAGTTTGTTGTACAGGAAGCTGCGGAGATGATAGTATCATCAGCAGTTAAAGTATTCTCATTTACAGAGTAAACGATTGTAGGAAGATCATTACCAGCTGGAGCAGAGATAACTACCTTCTTTGCACCTGCATCGATATGAGCCTGAGACTTAGCCTTGGATACATAGAAACCTGTACACTCCAGAACTACGTCTACACCGATCTCGCCCCATGGCAGCTCAGCTGCATTAGCCTTTGCGTAGATCTTTAAAGTCTTACCACAAACAGTGATGGTACCTGCCTCATCATCTGCGGAAACCTGATCAAAATACTTGTATCTGCCCTGAGAAGAGTCATACTTTAATAAGTGAGCTAACATAGAAGGCTTTGTTAAGTCGTTGATTGCAACTACTTCATAACCCTCTGCATCAAACATCTGTCTGAAAGCCAAACGACCAATACGGCCAAAACCATTGATTGCTACCTTTACTGCCATAGTAAAAATCCTCCTAATATAATATAAAGATTGTTAAACTGTTAACAACAGTATCGATAAGGTCGGATTTAACCCCTCATCCATCGAATTTATTTTACCTTTTTTAGTAAAAAAAGGCAAGTGCTTTTTCTACATCTTTTTAGCATTTTTATAGTTTCCTACGGATTGCCCAATGAAAACTTCCTGAAACTTTTTGATTTGATATGAAATTAACAAATCTGTTTTCCTATTTTTTTCGTTCCCACAACTATAAAATCCTAAAATGTATTTTATCTTCCTTCTGTAAGAAACTCTCCATTGACTTTTATCTTCCTTGGTTTTATGCTTGTAACAGAAAACCGCTGTAGGAAATCGGCATACAACTCTAGTATCTGCCGGTTACCTTATTAATATACCCGCGGAAAAAAGAACTATCCGGTGTCTGGGAAATTGGTTTTTCTCACACTCACCGCCATCATTGTTTGAAAGGAGTCTACATACGTGAATGCAGACATCAAAAAACAAGCTTCACAGCTTTTAGATCTATGTGATCAGCTGCAAAAGGACTATGGCATTTATCAGGGATATGAACTGTCACTTAGAGACTGTACCAAATTAGAATGGCAGTTTTATCTGCTGTACCTTGGCTGTGACGGCAAGAAATTAAATCTCTTAGAATGCCGATTTTTAAGAGAGGTCATGGACATTAACCAGGCCAAAGAATCTTTGGAACATATGTATTATGAACGGCAGTTAGGTTCTATTATGTTTTCCAATAAAATCCCCCGCTCTGTTCAGGAATTTGTGCGAGTGGATTTACAGAATAAGCTGAAGGGCAAAAGCACTTCTTTTGGTCAGCTTCTTGTAAACTTTTATAAGGTCATGGGACAATCCTTTATTGCCTGCAACAGCAAGATTTCCACATCAGAGCTAAAAAATCATACAGAATATACCAACCGCCTCCAGGCATTTCTGGATAAGCAGGCAGTCAGCACCAATTTGGAACCAAAGCCTGCAGTAGACGCAGCACCTACTGATAAAGAGCCTGATTATCATGCAGTTGAGCAGATCATGACAGAAATCAATGAACTGGTAGGTTTGGAGGAAGTAAAGGAGGAAATTTCCAGTCTGGTGAATCTGGTAAAAATCCAGAACATCCGTAAAGAGCGGAACCTGCCGGTGACCTCCCTCTCCCTGCATATGGTATTCTCCGGCAACCCTGGTACCGGTAAGACCACCATTGCAAGAAAACTGTCCCAGATTTATTACAACTTAGGTCTTTTATCCAAAGGACATCTGGTGGAAGTGGAACGTTCTGCATTGGTAGGCGGTTATGTTGGCCAGACTGCCATGAAGACCAAGGAGGTGGTGACCTCCGCATTTGGAGGCATCCTGTTTGTAGATGAAGCCTATACCCTGACTTCTAACAAGGGCAACAATGATTTTGGCCAGGAAGCGGTAGATACCCTTTTAAAGCTCATGGAAGACAATCGCGACAAACTGGTAGTCATTGTAGCCGGCTATACAGACCTGATGGAAGAATTCCTAAATTCCAACCCTGGTTTAAAGTCCCGCTTCAATAAATTTATTTTCTTTGCAGATTATACGGAGACACAGCTGGTAGAAATTTTCTCTTCTATGTGCAGCAAAAACCAGTTCACTCTTTCTGACGAGGCAAAAGAAAAGGTGCTGGAATACTTTGCAGAGCGCTGTGCTGCCCACGAAGAAAACTTTGCAAATGCACGTGAAGCCAGAAACCTGTTTGAACGTGCTATTACGGCTCAGGCCAACCGCCTGGCTGCCTACGAAGAAGTCAGCGATGAACAACTGCTGCAGATCTCCGCAGAAGACATAACCACTGCACTATCTTAATCCGGACGCATCCAAGAGGATAGAAGGTGTAGATGTGGTTGGGTCTGTGGTGCAGCGGAAATCTGATATACAAATTGGCACCTAAATGGTCAATGATTGATGCAGAAAGGTTTTGTAAGGCTTGTTTTGTGAAATTGTGATGTATGGTTCCGTTTGAATCATAGGCAGGTGATACAATGATTTTTGAATGGAGGTTTATATGATTTTAGGCGATTATCATGTGCATACCCATTTGTCTACGGATAGTGAAACGCTGCCTGTGGCTCAGGTGGAGGCTGCCATAAAGGCGGGGCTGCAGTATCTTTGTTTTACGGATCACCAGGATATTGATTACCCGGAGCTCTATGATGGACCAGGGCAGTTTTTGGTGGATATGGAGCAGTATCAGAAGGAGTTGGTGCCGTTAGTGGAGGCTTACAGAAATCGGATTTCCATTCATCTGGGGATCGAGCTGGGGCTGCAGCCACATCTGACCAAGGAGATTCCTGCATTTGCAGCATCTTATCCTTTTGAATACATCATTGGCTCCACGCACGTAGCCAGTCATATGGATATGTACTATCCCAATTATTGGGAAGAATTTACTGTCCATCAGGGGATTTTACGATATTATGAAGAAACGCTGGAAAATATCAGGAAATTTGACTGTTTTGATTGCTATGGGCATCTGGATTATATTATCCGCTATGTGCCCAAGGATCGGGGCGATTTCTGTACCGGAGATTACAGAGAGCTGATAGATGAGATCCTGAAAACCCTCATTGCAAAGGGTAAAGGGATCGAGTGCAATACTGCCGGATTTAAATATGGTCTGGGACATCCCAATCCCCATGAGGATATCTTACGCAGATATTTTGAACTGGGTGGTGAGATCCTTACCATTGGGTCTGATGGGCATAAACCGGAGCATGTTGCCTATGATTTTGAAAAGCTGCCGGAGCTGTTAAAGGCTTGTGGGGCTAAGTATTATACGATTTTTAAGGAGCGGAAGCCGGAGTTTTTGCCACTGTAATATATCTCTATTCTTCACTTCCTGTTTTATGTGAAATATACTTTGTCCTTTTGAGACAATGTCCCTTTATCACATAGAACAGGAATTTTTCATATAATAAGTATAAATACTCTGTCTCCTAAAGAGACATGATCCTATAAATTTCTATACTCTGGAAAATGATACCAAATAAGGCTGTCAACAATTGATACCACCTCCTGCACAGACATTTCAAAAGTATATGCCTGTGTCTCAGAAGCTACGATCAATTTATGACAGCCTCTCTTTTTGAACATACCTAAAAATTCAGATTATTTCCCTATAGTATTATCCTTCAAACCCAACCAACAATCCGCCTTCTTCTGCATAATAACAGCAAAGGCCTCCGTTTAAGCGGATGCTGATATCACAATTGGGATACAATGCCCGGATCATATCTGCCAGTTTATTTGCAGCCTCTGCATTATGGGAATGGGACAGGCGTACCTTGCCGCCCTTAAATCCGATCTCCTTCATGCTTGCCAGCAGCTGCTGCAATGCTTTCTTTTCTCCACGGCACTTATGCATAGGCTCTAAGGTGCCCTCTGCACTGGCTTTTCCTACCACACGGATGCCTAACAGACCAATGGCTGCTGCAATGGCAGAATTGACACGTCCGTTTTTTGCAAGATTATTCAGAGATTCCAGGGAAAAGAGCAAATGGGTCTTTTGACTGTACTCCTTGATCTCTGCACAGACTTCCTTAAAATTCTTTCCGATCTGAATCAGTTCTCTGTATTTTTCCAGGATCAGCTCCATCTCAGGACCGGTAGAAAGGGAATCCAGGATAAACACCTTTGCTCCGGGATTGGCAGACATATACTGCTCTGCTGCAATGGCTGCTGCGTTGTAACAGCCGGAAAGATTGCTGGTAATGGACACTCCATACACCTCATCAGCTCCATCAAACGCATCTAGCCAATCTCCCACTCCAGGACAGGCAGTGCTGGATTTGCCCTTATACTCCCGTAAATCCTTCAGCATACCTGCAGTATCCAGTGTCTCCACATCTGTATATTCCTTATCCCCCGCAATGATCTTCAGGGGTGCAGAAGTAAAATCAACCTGATTCAGTGCATTTACATTTGCAGAAGAATCCGCAACGATTTTGATTTTCATACAATTCCTCCATCTGGAAGCATACAGTTTCCAGTTTCCCGCTTCCATATTTTTTCCGATGATCCATATTCAGGACATTTTTATATCCTGTTCTTTTTACAGTATATCAATGTTATTTTTCCGCGTCAAGCGGTTTTCAAAACTACCATTAGGATTTTCAAATACCCTGATTGCCCATTTATTGACATTTCATTTATTCAGAAATATAATATACCCTATAAAATGGATTAAAAATCTGCCGAATAGCGAATCTATTGCATAGAAATGAAGGATATCATGAAACATACGATAATGGAAACCATGTCAACCTTTCAATTCCCCCGCTACCAGCAGCTGACTGATGTGGGACTTTATCTCGAACAGACTGTGAAATACATCAATACCTGCCTGAAACCTCTTGGGTGTATGGAAATCACCGGCTCCATGATACGCAATTATGTGAAAATGGGACTGGTCAGCAACCCTTTCCAAAAACAGTACTACAGGAACCATATTGCTCATCTGATTTCCATTACCATTTTAAAGCAGGCGCTGCCACTGGAGCACATCAATACATTATTCATACGCCAGCGAAAGGTGTATTCTGATGAAGTTGCCTACAATTACTTTTGCATGGAACTGGAAAATATTCTCTATTTCCGCTTTGGTCTGAAAGAATCTGTGGAGGACATTGGAGAAACTTCTTCTATTGAAAAGGAAATGCTTCACAGCGCCATTATTGCAGTATCTCACATTATTTTCCTGAATGCCTGCTTTGAACATCTGACTGCAGAACCGGATGCAGCAGACTCATGAAAAGTATGGTTCCCCAGCTTTCCTTCATAAACCAATCAAACGCACCCTTTGCAAACTTTCTGCATGTTATTTAGTTAAGTTCGAAATTATTAAATCTATGTTTTAAGAAAAAGAGCATCGCTCACTTTACTCAAACGTGAGTGATACTCTTTTTCATGAAAATCTGCGCCAGACTAAACGCTGCCACCCCTTATAATTTTTCTATATAAGGAATCAGATACTGATTGATCAGTTCCATTCTTGGCTTTGGATTATACACCAACGAACAGGTCATACAAATAACGGTATCAATCTCCGGTATGACCGTCACCAATGAACCGCCTACTCCATTCATACAATAAGAATCATACTTTCCTGTACTATATTCTTTTCGTATGATTTTGATCATACGGTTCTTCGGATAAATCCACCACAAATATCCGTAGCTTTCTTCCCGCTCCTTCAGCATCTCACCAATATACTGCTCGGAAAGGATTCTCCTGCCATGATACAGGCCTTTGTTTAAGACCATCACACCAATCTTTGCAAACTCATCTGTTGTAAGAGACAACCCCCATCCTGTTGTATAGTATCCACTTGGGTCTTTTACCCAGCCTCTGTTATCCCTTGCCTTGTAAAAAGCTTCCTGAGATGCCTTGTCATAAACATTTGCGTCCGGTACCCCTTGAATTCCTAACGGTTCAAAAAGATACTTTGTGGCAAAGTCCTTCAGGCTCATCCCCGTAGCCTTTGAGATCACGTTGGATAACACCTGGATCCCAAGGGTGGAGTAGTGGAATCTCTCTCCGATCTGCTCCTTTCCACCAACCTGCTCCAGTACCTTGCCGCCCCAATCTTCGCTGCCGCAAACCTTCGTCCAAGGTTCACTTTTAAACTTATACGGAACCGTCATGGTCAGGAAATGTTCGATGGTCACCTCTCTCAACTGTTCCTGATTTCTCTTTAACTGATAGTCAGGGAAAAAGTCTAATACTTTCTGCTGTACACCCTCTAAATACCCTTGATCAATTGCGATTCCCACAAGGATTCCCACAATGCTTTTCACGATTGAAAATGTATGTACTGATTCATGCTCATGGGCGCCATCAAAATACTCTTCAATGACTTTTTCACCTTTTTTATATGCTACAATACCAAGTGTGTTTGCATACTCTTTGGCTACAATTTTTCTTATATTTTCCATCATTTTATGCCTCATATATTCTTAATATTGGGACGTCCATAAACAAGCCTAAGTTAATTAGAAATTTTTTTCAATAGTCTTTTATCAAAAAAATATCTCAGTAAATGAGACAGTTTCAGTTTAAGGGATAAATCCAAAGACTTATCCCTTAAGGTTAATCATTTTGAAATTCACTAAATGACTTTGTTCTTATGCTTCTGTTCTTTTCTGATACATTGAACCATGTACATCATATCTCCACTGGCATACACACCAAGCAACTGCAATGGGACATTACTGGAAAAACAGCTGTGTCCAGTAATTCACACCATTTTCCTGATGATAGCCGATTCCAATATGGGTATAGGATGCATTCAGGATATTGGCGCGATGTCCGCTGCTGTTCATCCAGCCTTCCATTACCTGCTCCGGACTGCGCTGACCCCAGGCAATGTTTTCACCAGCCATGCGGTAATTTACCCCCTGTTCCGTCAAGGCTGTAGTAAAATTACGGCCATCTGGACGGGTATGGGAAAAGCTGATCACCGTTTCCTTGGCACGTACCAGTGCTGCCTGGCTGGCTGCAGTATCCAGAGTAACTGCATTTAACCCTGCTGCAGCACGCTCCTCATTGACCAGTTCCAGAACACGAAGTACATATGCATGGACAGAGGACTCAGGCGCAGTGGATGGAGCCTGTGTTTCCGGTTCAGTCTCCGGGGTGGTCTGTTCTGGGAGCTGGGTCTCTGGTGCTGAGGTCTCCGGTGCTGAGGTCTCCGGCTCCTGCGTCTCCGGTTCTGAGGTCTCTGGCTCCTGGGTTTCCGGTTCCTGGGTCTCCGGTTCTGATGTCTCCGGTTCCTGGGTCTCCGGCTCCTGAGTCTCCGGCACTGAGTTTTCCGGTTCCTGGGTCTCCGGTACAGATCCCTCCGGCACATGCTCTCCGCCCGGCATCTCAGGGCAGCCGTTCTGGAACAGGATCTCTACATGGATCCCGCAATTTTCCAACAGCTCCTTCAGCTTTTCATTTCCTTCTATATTGTGATTGATGACACTACACTGTTCCTGATATACCTCCTGCACAGGTACGGCAGCACTGCCTGTTGTGGAAGCCGCACCGAAAGCCATGGTTGCAGCAACGCCTAGGGATAAAAGATGTTTCTTCATGGGTGTTCCTCCTTATTGTTACATTTTTTTTGTGTAACTGTTACATTTTTGTTACACGACAGATTATAACATATGGTTACCTCCATATCCAGTGGTAATATCTGGGGGTCCCCACTGCCGCAGCTGCAGACTGCAAAATGTTCCAATCCCTCTATATACACGATACAGATTCCTTACGGTAAGATAAAGCCATCACCCATCACTGGGCGTCGTATACTGCAGGTACAGATTACAGGACTGTGGAAAATTTTCCCGTCAGCAATCCCAAAAAGCGCATTGGCTGGCTGTCATTGGGGCAGAAGCCCCTAACACCCACCCAATACGCTTTATGGAAGAAAAGATTCTCACTAAATCCATGTAACATGCATCACAAATCCCATCATTTGCAGGAATTCTCGCTCCATGATGTCACAGCATTATTCCTCTGCAGCATCGTCACCGTCACCAGCAGAGGTAGTACCATTCAATTCCTCTATGTCTCCCTTCATATTCATGCCATTTGGGTTTTTCATATTGTCTGTTTCACCAAAAGAAACCATAACAGAAATCCCATTTCCCGTATCGTCGGTCATGACGGTTACCGTATCACCTACTGCAACATCCTCATAGGTAAGTGTTGTCTGCATTTCACCGTCCATAGGTTCCATGGGTTCTATTGCTTCCATGGATTCCATAGGTACCATGGACTCCATAGCACCTGCATCCACGTCTTCCCAGGACTCTCCTTCAGGAAGTTCCGGCCTGTCGCCGCCAGGCTCGTCTCTATGATCGCCTTCTGGGGGTGTCTCCAGTGCAAAGTCCTTGCTTTCGTCCATCATTCCATCCGGAACTTCACCCATCTCTCCAAACTGCTGGCCGCCCATGCCAAATCCACGTTCAAAAGTGGTGTCTTCTGTCAGAGGGATCACCACTTCCCCTGTTTCAGTAGACACAGTAATAGATTCCTCACTGATGGCACTGACAGTACCGGCGTAGATTGTACCAGATACCATTGTATTGTTTTCCATAGCTTCATTCATTCCAGTGGTTTCTGTAGTATCCTGATTTCCACAGGCTGCCAATGAAAGCATCAATACTGCAGAAGCAAGAATGTTGATAATTCGTTTTTTCATAACTGCCTCCTTATCTGAATGACAGTTGTATTATAGGCTCTGAACCTAAAATAAGACTAAAAAGTATTACTTCTTTAATCCTTCTTTTAACCACTCCATAGGAATATCTGCGCTAGGATATCCTGCAATCAGAATCGCCTGTGCATGCACACCGTAATCACCAGTCTGAACCACAGCCTTGCAGCGGTCACGCATCTGGTAATAATCCGGAATATAATTCATTTCATGCAGATTTTCTTTTCCCATAAGCTCCACCAAAAACTGATAATCCTTTGGGTTTAATTCTGGCATCACATCTGTAATGATGGCTCCTTCAAAATCTCCCACTTCTGCCAAAACAGAGACAATGTCCTGAAAGCTGGGAGAACCAGTCACAGCCTCTAAATCCAGATATTCCACACTGGGGTCTAACGGATACAAAGCCTTCTGGGAAGTACCGCTTCCTGCATCTGCAATGAACAGCATCTCTCCATGTCTGATGCCTGCTACGATTGCAGCCAGCCGTTCATTTAAAATCCTCTTTTTCACTTCTGTTCCTCCTGACTGATACTGTCTTTGTCTGTAATGGAGCGCATGACGCGGCAGGGATTGCCCACTGCGATTACATGGTCAGGGATATCCTTTGTTACCACACTTTTTGCACCAATCACTGTATTGGATCCAATGGTCACACCAGGAAGAATGGTCACATCCCCGCCAATCCAACAGTTATCCCCAATGGTAATTGGCAGTGCCCTTTCCAGCCCTGCATTCCGTTCTTTGGCAAGCAGCGGATGAATGGCAGTATACATACCACAGTTAGGCCCGATAAAGCAATGATGGCCAATGGTAATACCGCCTCCATCCATCAGGTAAGCGTTGTGATTGATAAAAGAGTCATGGCCAATGTGACAGTAACAGCCATAATCCGCAGCAAAGGGAGAAAGGATGGTACAATTTTCTCCTAAATCAGGAATCAGCTCCTGCAGGAGCTTCTCCCGTTTTTCCATATCCTTAGGACGTGTGCTGTTCAATTCATAGCACAGATCTTCCGCAGCAAGACGCTGCTCCAAAAGCTCTTTATCAAAATTTGCATCATACCAAAGTCCCTGTTTCATTTTTTCCTTTTCAGTCATCTGAAAGCTCCTTTCAATTCCAATGCTTTCTGGTACATACCTTCCAGATAGTATCCCTCTGTATCTGCCTGGTAAATCAGCTTTGGCATATAAGATTCCGGGATCCATTGCATACAGTCCTCCTGTATCCATTGCACACAGGTTTCATCCAACAAATTTCCAGTCAAAATCATGACAGCAGGATTTAGAATGGAAATGAGGGATGCGACAGCTTTGGATACCACATGACGGCAGGCATCAGGCTGTAATGCTGCCAGTAGCTCCTCTCGATTTAAGTCATAGGGCAGGAAACCAACCATACCAGCGAACTGATTGTGTCCCTTTATGACCATACCATTATGGACAGTTGCAGTACCTGGAAGGATGTGAACCGGAAAGTTTGCCAGAGTCACCACATCTGTATCTGCATTGTGCTTTTTTGAGTAACCAAACACTTTAAAATGCATATCATTTTCCAGATAAACCGGCACACCAAACTGCCTGGACAATTCAGACACAATTGGTTCATTTTCCAGTTCAGGAATATCACAGTGACGGATGATACCGTTCTCTGCAATACTTGGAGTTCCCACCACAACTACAGAAATGTTAGGAAATTTCTGAAACACCTTCTCCATTTCCCTCTGCACTTCCCTAAAAGTAAGTACCCTCTTTTTATACCGCTCCTGGTATAAGATGCTGCCTGTGACAGCCAGAACCTTTGCCGTCAGCACATCCTCATTGCCCAAACGGTCAAACCAGATACACAAAATGCTCTCAAACCCTTCATTGATTCGATACTGGAGCGCTCCCGGACCCACTTCATGAATCCTGGTCTTTTCACTCAATACTTCTCCTGTATTAGAAAGTTCATTTAAGAGGGTATTACAGGTAGCCACGCTTAAACCTGTTTCAGCAGCTAGCTGCTGCTTTGTTTTCCATTCACCACTCCATAATAGACTGCGAATTTTTTGGAGATTGATTTTACGAATATCTGCTGAATCTTTCATCCCTGTCAACGCCTTCCCTCCTATTATTATAATAATTATTATAACTATTATAATAATCGTTGTCAAGATTTTCATTCTGTCTGACAGTTCCATACAAGCCTCCCTCTGCACATGCCCTCCTGCATCTTTGTTTCACTCTTTTGTCTCTTTTTCATGCAGCAAGTATCTCACAAAAGTATGCACCATTCTGCCATCATATGATCGGCACACATTTGGAATGATTTGGCACAGGATTGGCACAATGTTGGCATACTTTCATAGTTAGAATTATGTTATAATACCATCAGGAAAAGTGTTTTTCAGTCCGTCATGATACTGTTCCTATACTTTGCACATACCTGTTTGATTTCCCGATACTTTTACCCTTGCAAAGCACTTTGATAACTTAAGCTAGCGTAAAATTTTATTCGGATAATAAATGAAAAGAGAACATCACTTTGTGATAAAGTATTAAGTACGACCAAAATACACACAAAGGAAGGTGTCCTCTATGATTAACAGTATAAGATATTTTGAAGAAGAATGCATT
>JBGVQN010000013.1:0-2183 GCA_045127535.1 Lachnospiraceae bacterium
ACCAACCGTACATTCAAGCAAAATGAGAATAATTCCTGCTGCCGGAACCAGTAAGAAACCGATTCCCGCAATCACAAAGGCAATGGCACACTTTTTATATAAATTCGCCATCTCCTTATTGTATTCGCTGACATTTATAACCTTCTTCTTTAGCGATTCGTCCCCGGACCAAAATGTAATCGGTTCCCGGCTATCCTTATCGTAAGTTGAAATAATAAAGAAGGGAACAGAACATAATAAACATGAAATCAATCCTATTATTCTTCCAACCATAATCTGTCTCCTCTCACAGCCACTTCTCTCCCCACTTACGCATCTCCTGAAAAACCTTCTCGAAATCTCTCCCCTTTTCCGTCAGGGAATACTCCACCGTAACAGGCATGGTAGGCTGCACAGAACGGATGATCACTCCATTTGTTTCCAGCAATTTCAGTGTATCCGATAATGATTTCGTGCTGCACCCGATGCTTTTGTTGATCTGATTAAACCGCTTCGGTCCGGTATGCAGCTCTCCCATAACCAAAAACGCCCATTTACTGCTGAATATCTGCATCACATATTTAATGGCTTCCACGCATACAACATCTTCTGTCGGATTCATTGCTTTACGCTCCTCGTATCTCTCACTTTACTTTAGTATACTAGTGTAATGACATGTTGATATTTAGCATTACTACAACTTCCTATTCGGAAGCTGTAGTAAACTTAGGATACAATGAGCTCAACTTCACTCTGGCATCGGCGGTTCGGAACTGCCAATTAACTTTTGCTGCGACTGTATTGCGCTCGACCTCCCACGCAGCTAACTCTTCACGAAGATATGAAATGTTTTCAATCCTTCGTGACAAACACTGTCTGGTCATTACATTCAGTTCTATTTCTGCGATGTCAAGCCAGCTTCCATGCCTGGGGGTATAGTGAATTTCCAAACGCTTGATAATCCTTCTCGCCTCATCTGCTGGATACCTTTTATACAAGGACGCCGGTTTATGGGTGTTAAGGTTATCCATAACAAGAATTATTTTTTCTACATCCGGATACATGACATCAACGAGATATTTTATCTCTTCTGCCCAGTCAAAGGCAGTACGATGTTCTCGCACGCTAACATGATGAGTGCCTCCAAGCGGTTCGACAAAAGCAAATATACTGCAGGTGCCATTCCTTACATATTCCGAATCTATTTTCTGATTGTCACCCGGACGCATGGGCAGTGGTTCCCTTGCGTTGTCCAGTAACTGGTAAGGCTTTTCATCCATGCAGACAACTGGTCTTTCGGGATTGTACGGGAGTTCATATACATCAAGGATATCTTCCATACATGCTATAAATTCGGCATCATCTTTTGAGGGGATGCACCAGTAGTCGTTTTTGTGAGGTCGAAGTTTGTTTTTTTTAAGGCTCTTCGGATTGCCTCACGGCTGACCGGAGCATCAAGAACAATTCTTGATTTCTCTTCCAGCAACCGGATGGTCCATCTTGAATGTCCTTCCGGCACCGGACCGCAGGCAAGTTCGATGATACGTGCTTCAGCACGTCCATCGAGTACACGTCTTGCATTATCAGAATTAACATTACGCTTAAACTCAGTTACTGCATCAATACCACCCTCAAAATACTTTTTCACGGTATTGGTTACTGTTGCCAGACATACACCATTTGATTTTGCAGACTGCTCATGGGTCAATACTTTTCCGTGGGACTCATCCAGGTCAATAATGATCTGGCATCTGCATCGAATTGTTTTGGATGTTTTATTTTTTCGGATGACAGATTTTAGGCTTTTTAACTCATCATCCGTAAGTTCGATTTTGTACTTTTTGGGTCTTGCCATAGGAAATCACCGCCGTTTCTTTTATTGTACCATAAAACGGCAATAATAGCCAGAACTATTTGGCTAAATATCAACATGTCATTACACTAGTACAATGGAAACATCATATATATGAACTAATTCCATTCTACACCAAAAATCAAAAAATTACAACTGCAATTCTGATATACTGTTACAGTTCACTCGTCAGTTACGGGCAGGAAAAGCGCATGCTCGCATGCGGCTTTTTCTGCCTGGGCTGACGAAGGGAGCGCCGGTTTATGAGCAAAGGTAGCCGCAAAGCGGCGAAAAGCGCCGCAGGCGCGACTTTGCGAATGGCGCGGAGTGAACAGTAACGATATACTCCTGG
>JBGVQN010000014.1:0-21482 GCA_045127535.1 Lachnospiraceae bacterium
CTGCCGGTGGTATAGATGTCATCCACCAGTATGACCCTCTCATACTGCACACGATCCTCATACACCCCAAATGCCTCGATCAAATTGGCCACTCTCTGCCTGTCATTTAATTCCTTCTGAGGCGTGGTCTTTTTTCGCCGGTAAAGCACCCTGGTGTCCATGGGGATCCCAAGCCCCGCTGACAGCCGCTTTCCAATTTCTTCTGCCTGGTTAAATCCCCTCTGCCGCCTCTTAGACCTATGGAGAGGCACCGGGATCAATGCCTGGGCCTGCCAGCTCCTGATCTCATTGCCCCGCAGCGCCACAAGCTCACTGCAGAAAAAATCCAGATGCTGCCGCAGATTTCCATACTTCACTGCTGCCAGGGCGCTGCGCACCTGAGCTGTATAGCCAGCCAGCACGATGCCCTGCACAAAGCTTCTCCTGCTCCCTGCACAGTCCTCACAATATTCTTTTGTCTCCTGCACAATGGATTTTCCACACTTCTTACACCGGGGTTCTGTCACAAACCTGACCTTCTCCCTGCACTCGGGGCAGGCATAGACCCCTTTCACCCGGAGGATCTCTCCACAAATGGGACACACCCTGGGATACAGGATCCCAAGCAGCCGTTCTTTTCCAGTCATTTTCACAACTTTCCTTCCTCAAACGTCCGCATCCCCATTTCCTACCACAATCTACGATCCCACACAGCCAGCCGGGCGCTGTCCCCACAAGCAGCCACACCAGCCATATATCCCTGACACACTGCCTCCGCCTCCCCTGAGACCATGGCAAGCATGGCTTTGAGGCTGTAGGTGGGAGGTGTGGCATAAGGAATCTGGGTGGCTTGGAGCGCTGGTACCGTCGATTCTGTTTTCGCTCAGAACCCGCTCGCGCTTCGGTGTACACGCAGCGGTACTAAGATTTCGTATAGAAAAAGAGATTTGCAAGCAGGCTTTCAAATCTCTTTTTCTATAAGAAACCTAAGAACCGGCGTGTACAAGAGTTCTTCGCTGAAAACAGAATTGCCGGTACCAGCGCTCCAAGCCACCCAGATTCCTTACGCCCCACCTCCCACCTACAGTCTCAAAGCAAAACTTTCCCAGGTCACAGCCCCACGCCAAAATCCCGCAGCTGCACATCCAGCCCGGAGTAGCGCCTCTGTACCCGTTCGTTGTCGATCATTTCCTGAAAGGTGTGTACGCTTCCCACAATGCATACACACTGCTTTGCCCTGGTGACTGCAGTATACAGCAGGTTGCGGTTCATCAGCATCCTTGGCCCTGACAGCAGGGGGATCACCACTGCCGGATACTCACATCCCTGTGATTTGTGGATGGTCACTGCATATGCCAGCTCCAGTTCCTCCACCTGCTTAAAGGAATAATGTACCTTCCTGCGCTCATCAAATTCCACTACCAGTTCTTCTGCAAAGAGATTGACCTCCCGGACAATGCCGGTATCTCCATTAAACACTCCCACGCCCTTTTCAATGGGGATGTTATGCCGGTCTGTGATCTCCCACTCCATCTGGTAATTGTTTTTGACCTGCATGACCTTATCGCCCTCACGGAAGATGCCCTGAGGAAATACCCGCTCATTTTTGCCGGGGGCAGGGGGATTTAACTGCTCCTGCAGTACCACATTTAACTGCTCTACTCCCAGGTTTCCCTTGCGCATGGGTGTCAGCACCTGGATATCCAAAGCCCCTGCATGGACATAGCCGGGCAGTTTTTCTCTTACCAGGGTGATGGATGCCCCTACAATATTTCCGGCATTTTCACGCTTCACAAAGAGGAAATCCCTGCTGCGGCGGTTTACATCCACCTGCTCTCCTGCATTGATCTTATGGGCATTGAGGATAATATCGCTTTCTGCCGCCTGGCGGAAAATACGGTTTAACCGCACCACCCGAAAGCACTCCGAAGCGATCATATCCTTTAACACATTGCCAGCGCCTACACTGGGCAGCTGGTTTACGTCACCCACCAGCACCAGTCTGGTACCTACCGGCACTGCCTGCAGCAGGGCATGCATCAGGAAAATATCTACCATGGACATTTCATCAATGATAATCACATCTGCTTCCAGAGGATTTTCCTCGTTGCGCTGAAAGCTGGCATTCTCTCCTGCCTGCCGCTCTGCCATGCCTACGATCTCCAAAAGCCGGTGTACGGTCTTAGCCTCCCTGCCGGTGGCCTCAGACATACGCTTGGCAGCACGCCCTGTAGGCGCAGCCAGCAAAATCTCCATATCTTCTTCCTCAAAGTAGCGGATGATGGCATTGATGGTAGTGGTCTTACCAGTACCAGGGCCGCCTGTAAGAATCATCAAGCCATGCTCCACTGCTGCCCGCACTGCTTCTTTCTGGATGGTATCTAACACGATTCCCTCCTGCGCCTGGATCTCCTCTAAGGTACGCTCCACTGCTGTCTCATCCACTGCTGCTCGGATGTCCAGATCATGGAGCATCTTGGCAGTGTTCAGTTCCATATAATAATAGTAGGAAAGGTATACCGCACGCACCAACTCACCATCTAAGTCTCCCGGATAATTCTTGATTACCAGCTTCCGATCCATCACCAGGTCAGTGAGATACTTCTCCACCTGCTCTCCATCCACCTGCAGCAGATTGGAAGCCTCCCGCAGCAAGATGGGCATGGGCAGATAGGTATGCCCCTGCCCAATGGCCTGCTGCAGGGTATACAAAATACCGCTGCGCACACGAAACTCAGAATCTGCCACGATACCAGCCTTAGAAGCGATCTCATCTGCCACCTTAAAGCCAATACCGGTAATGTCATCTGCCAGCTGATACGGATTCTCGGTAATGATCCGATACAGCCCGCTGCCATACCGGTCATAGATCTTCATGCCCAGGTTCCAGGAAATGCCGTACTTCTGCAAAAAGAGCATGGCCTTTCGCCCTTCTCTCTTGTCTATCACCTGTCCTGCAATCTCCATGGCCTTGCGCTCACTGATGCCCTTGATTTCTGCCAGACGTTCTGGTTCTTCCTCCATGATCCGGAAGGTATCCTCACCAAAGGCTTTGACAATGCGCTTTGCCAGGGCAGGACCCAGCCCCTTAATGGCACCGGACCCCAGATACCGCTCGATCCCCACCACATCAGAAGGCACCGCAAAGGCGAATTCCTCCACACGGATCTGCTCCCCATACATGGGATGCACGATCACTTCTCCGGAAGCAGTCACATATTCCCCCTCAGAGACCGTGGGCAACACCCCCACCAGACAGGATTCTTTGCCGCCATTTAACAGAGAGAGGACAGTATAACCGGTATCCTCGCTTCGATATATGATTTTCTCTATGTAGCCCTCTACCTCAGCCATCTGTTTTCCTCCCTGATCTGTCATGATCAGACTTTATGTGTATTTGCTGCCGTTTTTCATGTGATTACAAATACCCACAAAGCCATGTGCACTGTAACTGGAAAAAGGCCTGCACATTCCTGCACAGGCCCTGATCCATATTATATTTTTACTGTATTAAACATCATAATGGGTCGCATTGCCAGCTAAAAATTCAATGTATTTTCCAGTACCGATGGCTACAGCAGTCATTGGATCATCTGCAGTCATAGTAGTGATGCCGGTATGCTCTTCCAGAAGCTGCTCTAATCCGTGCAGCAGCGCACCGCCTCCTGTTAATACGATGCCTCTGTCAGAAATATCTGCTGCCAATTCTGGCGGAGTCTTTTCCAGTACATTGTGTACAGTATCTACAATCTGTGCTGCAGGCTCACGAAGTGCTTCTAACGTCTCAGCAGAAGTAATGGTAATGGTCTTTGGAAGACCTGTTACCAGGTTACGTCCTCTGACATCAATGGAAAGATCCTCTTCCCGCTTATAGCAGGTACCGATCTGGATCTTGATTTCCTCTGCAGTACGATCACCAATTAACAGATTATGCTTCTTTCTCATGTAAGCTACGATGGCCTTATCAAAATCGTCACCGGCGATCTTAATAGATTCACTGACTACAGTACCTCCCAGGGAAATGACTGCTACGTCAGTGGTACCGCCGCCGATATCTACGATCATATTTCCACATGGCTTTGCAATATCAATGCCTGCACCAATTGCAGCTGCTACCGGCTCCTCAATGATGGATACCTCTCTGGCACCTGCCTGATAAGTAGCATCCTCTACTGCCTTACGCTCAACCTCTGTTACCTGACTTGGCACACAGACGCAGATACGCGGCTTACGGAACTGATTTTTACCCAGGGATTTCTGAATAAAATACTTTAACATCTTTTCGGTAATGGTGTAATCAGAAATCACACCCTGACGAAGTGGGCGCACTGCCACGATATTACCTGGTGTTCTACCGATCATTAATCTGGCTTCCTCACCAATTGCCTTGATTTCATTGGTATTACGGTCAATTGCTACTACAGAAGGCTCTTTTAATACGACACCCTTCCCCTTAATATATACTAAAATACTTGCTGTACCTAAATCGATTCCCATGTCTGTTACTGAACCAAAAAACATTTTCTTTCCATTCTCCTTTCTGCTGATGACAGGTAACTGTGAAATGCCCAAGCAGTAAATAGGATAACCAAACATCCTAACAAAGAAACTCCAATTGGCAGCAGAAAACAATAAAATGTCCTCTCCTGACTTACCAGCTGCATAAAGACTTTACATCGTCATTCATACACTCTATCTGTATATCTCTATCTATTCAGTT
This sequence comes from Lachnospiraceae bacterium, assembly GCA_045127535.1. Lineage (GTDB taxonomy): Bacteria > Bacillota > Clostridia > Lachnospirales > Lachnospiraceae > UBA2942. The sequence continues at coordinate 4,700 of JBGVQN010000014.1, forward strand.
TTATCTATTATCCAGGCACGCAACTGCCCCATGTACTCTATCTATCGCTGCTTTTACAGCTGCTGTAAAACACAACCGAAAACACATAGAATGCTTTCCTTATTGTCATGAATCACATGGTAAACAATGCCCTGCCGGGCCGTCTGCCAATCCCTGTCTACCATCGCTTTGCTTTTTATTCTAAATTCATGATATGCCGCCAGTACGCGGTTCATATCTCTATGGGCACATCATTTTTCTGATGCCCGATATTGAGAAAAAGTAAAAAAATAAATCAAAAATTTTGTGTTTTTGCGCTTTTTACCTTTTACAACAACATTATATCGAATCATACTCTTTTTTAAAAGGGGTTTTTGAAATTTTTTTTATTTTATAGTATCCCTTTTTCACAAAATTTTATCCTGAAAACTGTCTTTGTCTTTTTCTTCTCATTTTCATGCTTCCAGAAAATCCAAAAATAATTTTCTCACTCTCTGGAAATGCCTTTTTCAGAAAAATCCGTAAACATCCCCAGTGCTGTATATTTAAGACTGCTTGTCATATTCTTCCAGGAAATGATGTACCACTCCATCCTTTTTATAGGCTACAATGGTGCTTAAATTTACATTTTCCACACTCTTAAATATATTACCTTCTACAAAAGGATTCACCTGTTTCAGCTCCCGGATCAGATTTTTAATTTCGATCCGTTTGGAATCGGAACTTCCATCGCTGTTACAGGTAGTACAGTTGTCTGTAAACCGGCAGGCACACTGGATAAAGTGGAGTCCATTATAATCCCGCCATGCTTTGATGTCATCCTCCCGAATCAGATACAGAGGGCGGATCAGTTCCATCCCCTCAAAATTGGTACTGTGAAGCTTAGGCATCATAGTCTGTACCTGGCCTCCATAAAGCATTCCCATGAGAATGGTCTCAATTACATCATCATAATGATGTCCCAGGGCGATCTTATTGCAGCCTAACTCTTTTGCCTTGCTGTAAAGATACCCTCTGCGCATTCTGGCACAGAGATAGCAGGGGGATTTTTCTACTTGATATACAGAATCAAAAATATCTGAAGTGAATATGGTAATGGGAATGTGCAGCTTTCTGGCATTGGCTTCAATTAACTTTCTGTTTTCCGGACTGTATCCCGGATCCATAACCAGGAAACTAACTTCAAAGGGGAACTTGTTATGCTTCTTTAGTTCCTGAAACAGCTTTGCCATAAGCATGGAATCCTTGCCGCCGGAAATACACACTGCAATGTGATCCCCTTCCTTTACCAGTTCGTACGTATTGATGGCTTTGGTAAATTTACACCAGACAGATTTTTTGAACTTTTTGGTAATGCTGTGTTCAATGTCTTTATATGCTGTATCATCTGCCACAGCCTCACACCTGTCTGCATCTTCCATGAGCCATTTCAAATAGCCCCCCTCTAAATGGTATGCCTCTATGCCCTGCTGACGCAGCAACGCCGCTGCTTCCTGGCTTACCTCTCCACGCTTACAGTATACCACTGTCTTTTTGTCCCTTGAGAGAATCCCCTGCAGTTCCTCCTGTCCAAAGTTTTCTCCAAAGGGCAGATTTACTGCGCCTGGCAGATGTCCATACTGAAAGGACATTTTATCCCGAAGGTCAATATACTGGTAAGTTCCCGGCTCCCACTGTGCCAGTTCCTGTGCTGTAACGGTAATTGTATCTGTCATTCTGATCGTGTTCCTTTCCATCCTCTATCATCTGTCAGGCAATTGGAAAACGGTATTCCATATCAGCTTTTGGAAATAGCGATAAGATATTTCCAATTCCCTACTCTGTCATCTGTGATTGATATTATAATTCCCTGATGTTTATATATTGGCATTTTCGTCCAACATATCCTGCAGCATCTTAGAACGCTCCTGAATATTTTTCTTAAAATGAATGACTTTCCGTTGGTACGGCTGATCCATATATGATGAAGTAATCATAAAATCTGCAGATGCCCGGTTATTTGCAATAGGGATATCATACACCTGTGCAATACGCAGCAGTGCCTTTACATCCGGGTCATGGGGCTGTGCTGTTAAAGGATCGGAAAAAAATACAATAAAATCCACGCTTCCTTCTACAACCCTTGCACCGATCTGCTGGTCACCGCCTAATGGACCGCTGTTGTAGCCTCTTACGAACAATCCAGTGTGGTCTGTAATCATACGGGCAGTGGTGCCAGTTCCGCACAGAAAATGCTGTTTTAAAATTTCTTTATGTTCCTCACACCAGGCAATGAGTTCTGCCTTTTTATTGTCATGGGCAATTAGCGCAATATGCTTCTGTTTTTCAATGGTCAGGGTAATGAAATTGTCTTCCATGGATTCTCCTTCCCGGCTGCTGGATTTCTGCCTGCAGATATATTTTACCACGGCTTGTGGATTTCTTCCATCACAGTTGAAGATCTTTTTCAGGAAAATACAGGATTGAAGATTCTGCTGTGCCTGGCATCCCCTGAATCTCTTCTCAAACGCTCAGATTGCAATGTTACGATCCAGATATTATAATTTTGATATTCAGAGAAGATACATGGAAAAATAATACAAATCATAACATAGATTGTTATCCATTCTTTTATTTTTGTTTCTTATATGTATCATCAAAAATCACAAGTAATATCAAGCAGACATTCCAACAATGTACTACAATCATTTTAGCAAGGAGTGAAACTATGTCCGTAAAAACAGTTGAAGATATGATTGATTGGATTGAAGAAAATATTGAATGCCAGCCTGCCCTTGATAAGATGGCCAGCCATGTGGGATATTCAGAATTTTATTGTTCCTCCAAGTTTCACGAATACGTTGGAATTTCATTCAAGGAATATATTGTCAGGCGTAAGTTAAGCCTGGCAGCAGAAGTGCTTTCCAAGACAAATACAGGCATCCTGGAAATTGCTTTACAATATGGGTTTTCATCACATGAAGCTTTTACCAGGGCATTCAAAAGGGTTTATGGCTGTTCCCCAAATCAATACAGACTCAGCAAGCCCAACATTCCTCTGTTTGAGCGGGCGCACATTCAGTCCTAGCATGTCTGGTGTGCCTTGCTGCTTTCCAGATTCATATTCCTGACAAACGGTTAGCAGTATATGAATCTCCAGGTCAGCAGCCTTCATTTCAAATGAGGGGTATCAAGATGATTCATGATCAGAAGAGGTATGTTCTTATGTATAAACGAAACAGAAATGCATTGTGCTGGTGCGGCAGCGGCAGGAAATATAAAAGGTGTCATTGCAGCTTTGACAGCAAGTTAGATCTGTTCAGACGGCAGGGTGCCCTGGCGCCGTCCAGAAGCATGATCAAAAATCAGGCGCAGATTCAAGGGATCCGGGAAAGCGGTAAAATCAACACTGCAGTGCTGGACTATGTAAGTCAGCACATCCGGGCTGGGATCACAACTGAGGAAATTGATCGGTGGGTTTATGAGCAGACATTACGATACGGAGCAGTTCCGGCTACGTTACATTATGAAGGGTTTCCCAAAAGTGTCTGTACTTCTGTAAACCACCAGGTCTGTCATGGAATTCCATCTCCTGACGTGGTGCTGCAGGAGGGAGACATTGTCAATGTAGATGTGTCCACCATTTATAAAGGTTATTTTTCAGATTCCTCCCGCATGTTCTGTATCGGGGAGGTTTCCAGTGAAAAACAGCGACTGGTTGAAATCACCAGGCAAAGTCTCTACATTGGGTTGGAACAGGTAAGACCCTGGGGATTTTTAGGGGATATGGGACAAGCCATTCATGAGTTTGCCAAAGCCAATGGATACAGTGTGGTCAAAGAAGTAGGCGGCCATGGCATTGGACTGGAATTTCACGAAGATCCCTGGATCAGCTACGTTTCCAAAAAGGGCACAGAAATGCTGATGGTTCCTGGAATGATCTTTACCATTGAACCTATGTTGAATATGGGCACAGATGAAATCTATATGGAAGCAGATGGATGGACGATCTGCACAGCAGACGGACAGCCCTCCGCCCAGTGGGAGCTCCAGGTACTGGTTACGGAAACCGGCTATGAGATATTGGCCGATTAACCTGCAAATCGTTCATCCCCTCCAAAAGAGTTTATAACACGAACAGATACATGACAATAAAGTGGCAGGCGCTTCCCAGCATGACAAAGATGTGGAATATTTCATGGCTGCCGAAGTATTTGTGGCGTGCATTGAAGATAGGCAGCTTTAATGCGTAGATAATGCCTCCTACTGTATAGATGATGCCTCCTGCCAGCAACCATCCAAAGCCTGCTTTTGGCAGCGCATCTAAGATCTGTCCAAAGACCAGCACGCAGATCCAGCCCATGCTGATATACAGGACAGAGGATACCCACTTAGGGCAGTATACCCAGAATGCTTTGATGCAGATGCCTGTCAGCGCAATGCCCCATACCAGGAAAAACAGCGCCCAGCCGGTTTTGCCTCCCAATTCCAACAGGCAGATGGGGGTATAGCTGCCGGCAATCAGTACAAATATCATCATATGGTCGATCTTTTTCAAAATAGTATTCTTTTTTTCAGACAGATTAAAGGTGTGGTAAATGGTACTGGCTGCATACAACAGGATCAGACTGGCTGCATAGATTGCCATGGAGACCATATAGATAGAACCAGGCTCATGTGCAGCTTTGATCAACAGCGGGATGGCTGCAAATATGGCCATCAGCATTCCTATAAAGTGTGTTGCTGCACTTCCCGGGTCTTTTACTTTGAATGTACACATAACATTGTCTCCTTTTCTTTATTACGCGGTTTTGAAAACTACTTGTAATTGTACACCAAACTCCAATATATTACAAGACCTGTTTGCAAAAAACTTTCGACTTTTTCCGCATGTTCCCAAAAAGGGTCCCTATGCAATGGACATCCCCCTTCTCCCCTGCGGTATGCCCCTGTCCAAAGGATATTGATGAACTTATATCAAAAAAGAGACTCCTCATATCGCGCCTTTGCAATACTGGAGTCTCTTGTCCTGCAGCATCCTGACATATGCCATGATGTATGCTTCTTTCTTTTATGAATTGTAATATGTGTCCATACTGATTTTTCAGCACAATGCAGGAATGAACTTTGCAAACAAATACAGCCCATGCTGCTGCCTATTTTACAAGCTTTGTCAGCCTCCAATACAGGCTTTGAGATCCTCACACAATTCTGCTACTGTCTCCGACTTTGTAGCCCAGCTGGTACAGATGCGCATGACACTTTCTGTCTCACTGATCCGCTTTTCATAAGAAAAGCAATACTTCTCCCCTAATTTCTTCCATACTGCATCGGGCAAAATCGGGAATATCTGGTTGGTGCAGTTCTCCACCCAGAAAGGTACCTGCAAGGCTTTCAGCGTTTCTCTTATCTGATCTGCCATACAGTTTCCATGGGCTGCTCCCTCACAATACAGGTCATCTTCAAACAGCGCCAGAAACTGCAGTCCAAGAAGCCTGCCCTTGGCCAAAAGACCGCCCTTTTGCTTCATCATATATCGAAAATCCTGCTGCAGCCTGACATCCGGAATCACCACAGCCTCTCCAAACAAAGCCCCTACCTTGGTACCTCCTATATAAAATATATCACATAACTCCGCCATATCTGACAGTGACACATCGTTGTCCTGCCCAGTCAGTCCATACCCCAGTCTGGCACCATCTGCATACAAGATCAGCCCATATCTGCGGCACACCTGAGAAAGAGCCTTTAACTCTGCAAGACTGTACAAAGTTCCCCACTCTGTAGGCTGGGAAATATACACCATTCCAGGCTGTACCATATGTTCTCTGGTCTCATCCTCTGCATGTGCCAGATAGCATGCCTCCACCTGCTCTGCAGTCAGCTTTCCATCGGTTCCGGGCAGGGTCAGCACCTTATGCCCTCCCGCCTCAATGGCGCCTGTTTCATGGGTACTGATATGCCCTGTATCCGGAGCGATCACTCCCTGATATGGCCGCAGCAGTGCTGTAATAACTGTCTCATTGGTCTGGGTACCTCCCACCAGAAAATGCACCCCAGCCTTGGGCTTCCCACACTTCTCCCGAATCAGCTCTGCAGCCTTCTCACAATATGCATCCTGTCCATACCCAACGGACTGCTCCAGGTTGGTCTGCGCCAGTCTCTCTATGATCCGCTCCTGTGCACCTTCATTATAATCACAATTCAAATAAATCATCACATACCTGCCTTTCCTAAACCGCCTGATCTCTTATACAGCATCTTCACCGTTCACTTTACAACACTGCGGCAAAATCTGCAATCCTGAATCCAGTCTCCTTCAGTATATCCACTGTCTGAATGCTTCCTTCTTTATACGCTCCTACGTATTTTCAGAGAATATAAAGGCAGTATTACATGAAATACCGCACCGCCTTCTGCATGATTATATGCATACACAGTTCCAAAATGTCCTTCGAAAATTAATTTTGCAAGATTCAGTCCGATACCGGTATGGGTAGTTTTGACATGTTCCGGCAGATAAAACCGGTCAAACAGGTTGGGGATATCCTTATCCCCAAGTCCTGGCCCATGATCTTTTATCGTCACTTTCACCTGTTCTTCACTGTATTTACAGGTAATCTCCAAAGCTTTTCCGCTCTTGTCATGTTCCAATGCGTTATTCACAATATTCATAAACGCTTCTTTCAGCCAGTCATAATCTCCATAATATTCCCCACTGACATCCCTTTGAAGTGCCACTTTCACTGCTGTTTCCTCATCTGTACAGCTTTTTACCACATCCTCCAGCAGTTCTTCAAAATTAATTTTTTCTTTCTTGAAAATTACCTTTCCAGCCTCCAGCTTACCAATATCCATCAGCCGCTTCACCAAAACACTTACACTTTCCAGATGGGCATAGCATTCCTCGATCCGCTCTCTTTTTTCAACTCCTCCTTCTTCGATCATATACAGGGAAGAATATACTCTGCTGATGGGAGTTTTGATCTGATGGGCTATATTTTCAATAAAATTCTGTATCCTCTTATTTTGCTGGCAGACAAAATCCTCCTGCATCTGTGCCTGCTCCAGTTCCTGGATTCTGGCTTCCAGTTTCTGCTTTTCCCGTTTCCACAAGCACTGCTTCCTATGCTGGGTATATAGAACTGCCAAAAACAGCAGCAATTCTGCAGCTGCAGCCGGCGCGCATTTTCTTACCAGTCCCATGGAATCTCCCAAATATGACAATCCCTGCTTTGTAAATCCAAATGCCTCAAATGCTTCTTCTGAGGCCTGTAAGTTTTCTTCTGAAATATCTGCATACAGCGCATACAGGTATTCCCTGCTCATGGTTTCATCTGTCTGGTATAATATGCCAATGACATTGCGCTGAAACTCCAGTGCATGATGATTCATGAGCAGCATCCCTGCAGCAAAACAGACAATCAGCCCCCATGTGCCGATTGTCTGTATAAAATGATGATAAATTTTCTTCATATATATACCCCTGATTCCTTTAGGCAATTGCGAAACTATATTCAGAATCAGCTTTGGGAAGCCTTGCAATTGCCTATGCCAATTTCATATTTAAAAGGAATTTTCCAGCTTTCCTCTCTGTACTTTCTGTGTAAACCGGTAGCCAACTCCCCTTATGGTATCTACATATTCTGCTCCGATTTTACTGCGCAGCCTGCTCATATGCACTGACAGGGTGTTGTCTTCCACTGCACTTTCTTCCCCATCCCATAGGCAGGAGAGAAGCTGCTCCCGCTTTAGGATCCTCTCTCCATTCTCCATGAGTTTTAACAACAGCCTGTATTCTACCGGTCTTAGCTTAAGTGCAAGGTCATCTTTCTTTACGATTTCCTGGGTGGTATCCACTATAAGCACTCCGCTTTTTAATATCACTTCATCCTTTTTTCCATCCATTCTTCTTATATTGGCCTGGATCCTGGATAAGAGTTCACGTATGCGGAAAGGCTTTGTTACATAATCATCTCCCCCCAGGCGCAATCCCTTAATAACCGATTCCTCATCATCACAGACAGTGAGAAAAATGACCGGTTTCAGATTCCGTTCTCTGATTTTCCTGCAGATGTCAAACCCCTCCCCATCGGGCAGCCATACGTCCAGCAGATATAAATCGATTTCATCATCATTACACACATACCATATGGCTTCCTGGACAGAGGATGCTGCCACCGTACAATACCCATTCTTTTCCAGAATTTCCTTCAGATCTCTTCTTAAGTAATTGTCATCTTCTGTAACTAGTATTTTACGCATGATCCCTCCATCTTCAGGCACTTTTTCCCACAGGAGTACCCTGTTATATCTGGCAAGCATGACCATACTCTTGATTCTATCACAATTTTTCCGTCCTGGGCATGGAAAAATCACAATTTCCAAGCAAGACCCTCCTTATGCACCTGCCACAATTTTCCCATCCTGAATATGGATAATTCTGTCTGCATAATCTGCCGTCTGCAGATCATGTGTCACCATAATAATGGTCTGTTTATACATTCTTGCCGCTTTGCTCATTAACATGACTACCTCATTACTGTTTTCACTGTCCAGATTTCCAGTTGGCTCATCTGCCAGAATAATTGCTGGATCCACTGCGATTGCCCTTGCAATTGCAACACGCTGCTGTTCCCCGCCGGACATTTCCCCTGGGAATTTATCCTTGCAGCCAAGAATTCCCAGTACTTTCATCAATTCTTCCACATTTTCCTTGTCAGGCTCTTTTCCATCCAGACGAATGGGCAGAATGATATTTTCATATGCAGTAAATTCGGGAAACAGGCTGTAATCCTGATATATGAAAGCAATTTTTCTGCGTCTGATATGGGAAAGCTTTTTATCATTCAGATGCAGAATATTTTCTCCTTCCAGAAGAATTTCTCCTGTGTCTGGTTCTTCTGCGGTACCCAACAGTTTCAAAAGGGTGGATTTCCCGGAACCACTTTTTCCTACCACTGATACAAACTCTCCCTTTTCAAATGTCAGGGAACAGGGATGCAGGGCTTTTACTGCAACCCTTCCTGTCTGATATGTTTTTGCAATGTTTTTTGCTTCTAATATAATACTCATTTCTCCATTCCCCCTTTGATACACCTATTGATTACACAGGCAGAACTGAATATCATTCCTATATACAGCAATCCTGCAATGAGTATATAAACTCCATGGGCCATCTCATTTGTGAGACTAAACAGAATCTCCTCTATAAGATTTGTTTCTTCCCCCAATGATTCAGGTCCATACACTGCATACCATGCATAGGCAGATGCCATGTAGCCTGGAATCAGTCCAATAAAGATCCATAAATAGGATTTACATTCTTCCCATAAAGCCATTTTGAAATATTGCCTGTCCTCCATTCCAATCTGCTTCAAAAGGATAAATCTCGTCTGCCAATATTTGTTTTTGCTTACCAGAAAGCTCCTCTGGATCACAACATAAATAGTAAGGATCATCACAAACAGTGTTCCATATACCCCCACATCCTGCACCAGCTGACGCGCAATGAGCCGGCGCAACTCTGCTTCTGAAGAATACCGGTACCCGTTGTCTTTTGCGATCCTTGCCAGCTGCTTGTCCGAAGACTCATAAGATGCATTCTGATCATACGTAACCCGGATGGTGTTATATTGGAGTTCTTCACCTTCATTAGCTGCTATTTTTTCAGCCAGCGCCTTAGACCCAATCATCAAATAGGTATTGCCCGCAAAATCAGCCCAAAGAATATTTTCATTTGTCCAGTCATACACACCTGCCACCTCTACAGATATTCCTTTTTCTGTAAATGCATTTTTGATTGTAATCCAGTCTCCAGCCTGCAGTGTTTCATCCAGGCTGCCATTGATCGTTATGATCACCTGTTCTCCGGCTTCAAATTTTTCCCAGTCCAGACCCTGTTCACTGCTCCACGCTTCCTCCTGCTTTTTTACATCTGCCAGGTTTTCATAAAATACCATTCTCATTTCGTAAACCAGAGGTGTGTCAATGTATGCTTCTATGCTCTGTATGATCTGGCTTTCTTCCATTCCATCCCACTCAAAATAATGAAGCCCATCTTTGATTAAATACTCCACATCTTTGATGCCTGGACACATTTCAATCATTTCAATCAGATTCTCATTCTCTCCGGTAAACATATCATAATTGGTCAGTGTGCTTACCTCATTATAAGTAGTATCTATATAAGGAAATTGATGGTCTACTTCTATTGTCATTTCAAAGTCGTTTTTCACCCGCTGTACAAATCCATTGGTACTATAACCGTCATATATTTTATACGCACACAAAATGAGGCTCCCGCATACGATCATGGAAAAGCATGCCGCCACCATGTGCTGCACCGGTCTGATCACATTTTGACGCTTAAAGATCGTTTTTTCCGGTGCTTTTGTTTTTCTGGATACTCTGCGAAGTTTTTTATATTTGGATGGTTTGATGGTTCCTTTATTTCCTGCAAGCCCTTTGTCCCGGATACCAAACTGGGTCACAGCCACAGCTGTCAGAATCACTCCTACTAATACAGCTATCTGGGTCACCAATAATTCTCCATCAAACTGATAGAATCCTGTTACCCCTGTATGATTCCCTGCGATCTTACATGCAATACCCGTAGTTCCATATGCAATGGCTATTCCCAGAATGATTTCAGGAAATGTAGCGTAGATGCATTCCATAAAAATAATTCCACGAACCTGTGCTTTGGAGGCACCTATACAACGGTATTTATAATAGATTCCTCTTCTTTTTCCCGTATAAGCCATCATCAGGTAAGTAATTGCCAGAACAGACATTACCATAAGGGCAAGCGTCACTTTCTCATAAACCTCTGTATTGCCCCAAAGACGGTATTCATATACATAGTTGTTATAGGTAATTGCCCCTTCCTGGCTGGTAAAGGCTTGAGAAAACTCCTTTGTATCAATTTCCTCATAGGCCGGATCCAGCTGATAAAAATATGTAATATAGCTGTATGCTCTATAATCAGCAAATTCTTCTTCTGTTACAAAGCAGTTGGGAAGTTTATGATCTCCATCTGTATCTTCCTTCCAGATTTGTGCAAAGCATTTCATGACACCTACCAGCTGATATTCTTTTGTTACAAGGACGCCTTCTGTATTCTGATACTGAATGGATATCATCTGGCCTACATCATAACTGTATCCAAGCTGTGCCAGAGATGTGGTATCCATTACAATTTCATTATTTTCCTCGGGCATTCTTCCTTCATAGAGATTGTCACCATCAATCAGGTCAAAGGATGCATCTGCAGTCCCCACCATAATTCCATTTTCCCGTCCATCTTCCCCGATCAGACTTACGCCTGTTTTACAGCTGGTTTCCATAGAAAAATATGGATGGTTTAATCTCTTCCCCACAGAAGATATGATCCAGTTCCCGTACGTATTCAGATTGTTCTGATACATATATTGATTCATTACACTTTGAAACAGGGTAATACATGCCAAAAACAATACTGCTGCAAAAGTAACCATAGAAACATATCTGATTTCCTTTTTCCGCCTTTTGATTCCAGTGAAAATCAGTTTTACCATAAACAAACTCACCTCGTCTTATCTTTTATTTTAAGTATAGTATAAGACAGAAACCTTACCTAAAGGTGACACAAGGAAATTTTTTTATCATAATTATTGACACGGTGAAAGCAGCATCAAATAGATTTTCCAGTATACTAAATCCGTATCTTCGTCCATTTTCCCAGCTTAAATCGAATAGACGCAAACAGATACCGTGAGACCTGGTCTGCCAGCACGCCTAACCAGATGCCAATGATACCCCAGTTTAAAATATATCCGCAAATATAGGAACCGGCAGTACGGATCAAGGTTACGCTGACTGTTGCTGCTGCTGCCGTATATGCCGTATCTCCAGCACCACGCAGGCAGCCCATATAGATGACCTGCTGCACCTGGAACACAACAACAAACAGGATCACCCGCATGATCCCCACACCAATGCTTATAATTTCTTCTTCCTCAAAAAACATCCCCATAAGCGGTCTGGCTCCTACAAAATAGATGACAACCAGGCACACTGCAAACACACTTCCTATCATCTTGCAGGCACGCCCATACTCCTTAGCCATTTCCTCATCCCGGCTGCCCAGGCTCCGTCCAATGAGAGCTACCGCAGTAGACTGCAGTCCGTCTCCAAAAGAGAAGGACAACCCCATAATGTTCATACCTACCTGATGTGCTGCCATGGCATTCATACCCTGATCAGCTGCCATCACTGCAGTGAGCATAAAGCCAATACGCATAAGCACCTGCTCAAAAAATACACTGTATCCCACTTTTACCAGATTCAAAAATGCAGACAGGGAAGGCTTTACTTTTTCTTTGAGGATGTAAGGAATGCTTACAAATCCATCCGGCTTCATAAGAGAAAAGATACTCATCACGCAGGCAACTACAGTTCCAAGCACAGTTGCCAAGGCTGCTCCCTGGATTCCCAGAGCAGGGAATCCAAAATGTCCTTCAATCAACAGATAGTTTCCTATAATATTCACCGTATTAGAGGTCACATTGGTACGCATGGTAATTTTGGTATTGCCTGCGCCACGCTGGGCAGAATTAATCCCCATCTGGATGCAGTTAAAAACCATACCTCCCATAATAATCCGAAAATACTCCACCGCACCCTGGTGGGTTTCCTTTGTGGAGCCACACAGCTCCATAATAAAATCAGCGGAGCATACCAGTGCAATGCTTAATACCACTGCTGCAATTACAATGAAAATCAAAGCAGTATACAAGATCCCATTGGCATCCTCCCGCTTTTTCTCTCCATATCGTCTGGCTACCAGTGCAGATATGGATACATTTAATGCAAAAAATAAAGACAGTCCCATAAACTTGGGCTGTGTAGTCAGACCCACTGCCGCCACTGCAGAAGATCCCAGGGCACTCACCATAAAGGAATCCACCAGTCCGGCAAATGCCACAAAAAATGACTCAATGATGGCAGGCCATGCCATATTCAGTGTTGTACGAATCGTATCTTTTTGAAATCCTTTCATTCTCCTACCTCAGACTTTCTCTGCTGTATATTCAGATCCATATCTTTTGCAGCAGTACAAACATCAGGACAGCATTTTGCCTGCCTTTGGAACCTGTTTGAACTGCTGCAGCAAACCTTGCAAAATTCCACAAATCTGCATCTGATTCAAAGGGTCCTCCAAGACAGGCATTTCGGATACCGAATCCATCGATAGACAACGTTTCTAAAACTTTTTTGTGTATACATGAATCCGGCATAGGAAATCCATCCTCAAAAACACCTTACTGTATCAGTATACCAATTCTTTCAAGCACTTTACAATGGGGTATCCCTGCTTTTTACGGAAGATTCTTTCTTTTGGGAATCGTATGATCATTTCCATCATATGGAATGATCCATACAGGCATCCTTCTTTGCAGGATTGTCCAACAGTTTTCCATCTGCATCAAATCTGGAACCATGGCATGGACAGTCCCAGCTTTTTTCATCTGGGTTCCAGGTAAGCTCGCATCCCATGTGGGGACATCTGGCAGAAATTTTATGGAGCTCACCAGTCTCTTCTTTGCAGCAGGCATACCTTTTTCCATCTATTGCAGCGATCCCTCCATGGCCAGGGGACAATGCCTCTGCAGCTGTCCCAGGTCTATGGAACCACCCTTTTACCAACCCTTTCACACTCATGCCCACATCTGTCAGTAAATTGGCCATGCCTGCCCGCAGGTTGCACCTTTGAGGTGTAAAAAGCTTACTGTAAGGATTCTGAATCCCCTGCAGCTCATCCCGCAAAATCATTGCTGCAATCATAGAGGTAGTCATCCCCCATTTTTGGAAGCCTGTGACTACATAAAGGTGCGGTGTGAACATAGAATACGGCCCGATAAAAGGAATCCCATCATGAGGCATACAATCCTGCGCAGACCAGCGTGCTGCCTCCCTGCAGTCAGGAAAATACTGCTTTGCAGCCTGGGAAAGGAAATCGTAAGCACCGCCCCTTTCATTTTCCCCGGTGCGATGGCCGCCCCCTCCAAGAAGCAATACATCTCCTGCCTGACGCAGAGAAAGGCCGTCCTGGTCAATGCCATAATACATACCATTTATTTTACTGCATGACGCAAGGGCCAGCACGTAGCTTCGCTCCTGATGCTGGCGCAGGAAATAAAAGCCTGGAACATTTCGAAATGGATAATGGGTGGCTGCTACGATTTTGTCTGCGGTAAATACCTTGTCTTTGGTGATGACCTGATTGCCCTTCACAGTGATTACCTGTGTGTGCTCCAGTATTTCCAACTCTACGGCTATGTGCCGAATAAATTCCAAGGGGGAAAATTGGGCCTGGTTGGGAAAGCAGACTGCTCCCATTACCTGGAAAGGCAGTTCTGTTTCTGTGGTAAAAAATGCATCGATTCCAAGTCTGGCAGCTGCCTCTGCCTCTTTACGGAGAGGAGTTTCATCCCGGGTGGTGTACAGGTAAGCGCAGACACGGGTAAACTGACAGTCAATATGATGATTCTGGATCAGCTTTTCGTATTCCTTTATAGCAGACTGGTTGGCCTGGGCATATAATCTGGCTTTTTTGACCCCCACGGTCTGGATCAGCTTGCTGTATTTCAAACCATGCTGGCTGGTGATTTTAGCAGTGGTACGTTCTGTCTGGCCGGAAGCGATCTGATCTGCTTCTAATACCAGAACGGACTTGCCCTGGGTCTGCAGGTAATAGGCAGTAAGGAGGCCAGCAAGGCCGGCACCTATGATAATGACATCGTAGTGGGTAACGGGTGATGACTGGTCAGATGCCTTCGACTCAATGTGCTTCGTTTGTTTTCTCCATATAGATTCCATGCAATCCATACCCCCAATTCTTTTGATGGGTATTAGTATTGGCAATTTTGGAAAAAAAATGCAAAGCAGGGGCATGCATTTTCATGCATCCCCCTGCTCACAGCTCACTTTATTTTCTATTTTACGATTAGAACTGATCCTGTCTTGGCTGATTATAACGCAGTTCAAGGAAGTTCTGATAATCTCTATTGTACATCTTGCTTATATCATCATTGTATCCAACTACTGCCCATGGCATAGTCTCATTGATATATTCCAGAATTTCCTGTGCAGTGCTTTCCTTATCTACACCAAGCTGAATAGACTTCTTTTCATATGTATTGAAAACAACTGCATATGTAGTGCCTGTCTTAATTCCGTTTGTACGGTGTGTAGTGGTGTTCTGATAAGCCCATACAAGCTTTTCATTTGCAATGACATGTGCCTTACTGCCCATCATATAGAAGATCATTCTTCTTCCGATACGAATGTCACCACTCTTGTCAAATGTCTTAGCACTTTCGTACTCATACTCTGCATCGCTCTCAGTAAATCCTGCAGCAGCAAGCTCTTTCTTGATTGTCTTCAATCCGCTTCCGTTAAGTACCATAACCAGACGGATAATACCGATGAGAAGAAGCACAATGCCAATTCCCAGGATTACATATACAGCAGCTGCTGCACCACCAGTTAACGCACCTACCTGAATATAATAAGGTAATGTATATTCTTCAAACTCTTCCTCTGTAAATCCAGACTCCAGGAAGTAATCTTTGAAATATCCATATTCCTCGTCTGTCATCTTGTTGATGGCACCGGAATACTCGATTGGATCTGAATACTCATAATTATAAGTAGCATCAGCCATGGCTTCCATAGCGCTTTCATCCGCAACAGGCACTTTAATTCCCATATAACGGAAATCTTCTGCATCCTCATCACCTGTCCAGATAATATAGTACAGGCTTGTAGTACGGGTTACATGTGTCTTGGTATTTTCTTCGTATTCTTCAATGAAAGCACCAAAGTTAGCAGTAATGGAAGCATCTACAATTAAATCCTCATTGATTTCTTCTGGTGCAAGAGTTTCAAATTTCACATGTCCATTCATAAGAGATTTGAAATTTGAGAATTCTACTACAATGAGTACAATTCCGATTACCATAAGCAGAATCACAGAAACCAGTGATTTTTTTATGCTTTTTTGTTTTAGCTTTTCAAACATATCTTTTTCCTCCTCATAAGTTATACAAATAGTTTATTGTGTTACTTACCGCTCACCCATTATATATGCTTTCATCCCAAGTGTAAATATAAAATTCCCATGAAAGATATAAAAAAAACCGAAAAAGCAAGGCTTAATAGGGATAAGTAACTATTTAAGTTGCAGAAGAACGGTGTGACCCGAAGGTCACGCCGTTTTTCTGTTTTTCGTAGGTCTTTCATAGATAATGGGTTCAAATACAGCTGGAATCTCCACTTCATCAAGGAAGTTGAAGAAGATGTGAACACGCTGCTGACGCTTTCCACTGGACTTGTCCGGTGCGTAAACAAGAATCTTCTTGATGAACTCGTTTACAATTGTTGGTGTCAGTTCTCGGACATCCACATACTTTTCTGTCAGAGCAAGAAAAGCATCCAGATTGTCTTCCAGTTCCATCTGCTGGTCAACCCATTCTTCTGTTGCTTCAATCTCAAGCTTCAGACGTTCCTGTTCTTCCTCATAGCTCTGCGACATCTTCTGATACCGCTCCTGGCTGAGATTCCCCAGAACAGCGTCCTCATAAATACGTGTAATCAGAACATCCAAGTCAGCAAGACGCTTCTTTGCTTTGGCAATTTTCCGCTGATCCTCCAGAATGCTTTTCTCCTGATCTGTACGACGGCATTGCAGCCATTCTTCCTGAAAACCCTCCACATCACTACGAATATATTCGCAGACAGCCCGGATGCGTTCCAGAACAAGATCACGGAGCGTTTCTTC